>DULG01000026.1 GCA_012840485.1 Clostridia bacterium
AAAAAGGAATAGAAAAAGGAATAGAAAAAGGAATAGAAAAAGGCATGGAGAGGGGAATAGGAGTAACTGTTATTAAGTTATTAGAGAAGAAATTTGGGAATGTTCCTGAAGAATATGTAAAGAAAATAGATGGTGCAAACAGGGAAACGTTGATGGATATTGTTGACAATATATTTGATATAGATAAGATAGAGGATTTAGATAGATTTTTGAGATAAAGGGCGCTGTGAAAAATGGCGCCTTTATTTTTTTGTGAGATAAAAGGATTTTTGATAAATTTATAGAATAAATAAGGTAGGTTATTGATTAAATGATTTTGAGAGGCATTAGGATGCGAAATAATGATTTAAGGAAGAAATTTTTTATGGATAATTATGTGGATATAGCCATAGAGGAATATTTAAAGATTAAAGAAACTGAGGATTATGTTGAAAAGTATAAAAGAGAAGTTTTAAGTGAAATAAATAACTATTTAAAGAATATAAAAATTACAGCGGAAAATGTTTTTGAAATAGTTAAGTACTTTCAGGGTAAAAATCTTGAAGGTAAGAGTTTTATTGATAAGGGTAATTTAGATGATTTATTGGAATATGCGAAAAAGAGACTGGTAGAAGTAGCTGAGTTGTTTAATTATTTGGACGAGGTGGTATAATGAACAAAGAAAGGATTAAGGAAATAGATATATTGAAAGGAATAGCTATAATTGCTGTTTTGATTATCCACACAACAAGCAGTGCAGTTGTGATATTAAGCAAAACATCAATATCATATTTTGTACTGGCAATAGTCAATAGACTGGCCCAGTTTGCCGTACCTGCTTTTATATTCGCATCTGCTATGCTTCTTATTTACAACTATGGCGATAGTCATGATTGGAGAGTATTCTATAAAAAGCGTTTTAAAAATGTTTTGTTTCCATACATATCATGGACTTTTATTTATGGCGCATACTTAATTATGCTCTATCATATTCCGCTTAGGTCAATATTAACAGTGAGAAACCTCTTGCTTGGTGGGATGTTTTATCATATGTATTTCATAGTAATAATAGTCCAGTTATATCTTTTATTTCCTATAATACTTTACATTTATAGACTAATAAATAAGAATTTTTATACTGTAGTTATGGCAATAATACTTTTTCAAATAGCAGAAATAATTATATTTAAAAGCTTTATATCTAAGCATTTTAAGGATTCATCAGTAATTTTTGCAACATATATTTCATTTATTATAGCTGGCATGTATATAGGCGAAAATATAAAATCATGGATTAAAAAATATAAGTTTATAGGTATTATAACATTCGTAATATCTATGATATCGGGGTATTTTTTTATAGGGATATCATTAAATGCTTTTGCAGGTAAAATAATAAATAGTAATTTATTCAATCTATATTGGTATACATATACATTAATGGCATCAATATTTTTACTGGTATTATCGGTAGGAATATTAAAATATCCTAGTATAAGTAATTTTATGATAAATACAGGCAAGCTTTCTTTTGGTATATATTTGATACATCCATTAATACTGGACATTCTTATGCACTTTTTAAAAACAAGTAAATCCTTATTATTTGATATATATACAGGGGTGGCGTTTATAACGATTTTCATTTTTTCTTATTATATTACAAAATTTATTAAGAAAATGTCCTTAAGTTCTTATCTCGTAGGGAAATAGGCCAAATGACAGGGGAATGACAATGGGACGTTTCATGCGTCTTATCTGTTAGTGAAAACAATGTAAAAATAATGTAAAATGATTAAAAGCCCCCTATTTTTACGGCATAATGGAAAAAGCTAAAAATGTCTATGTCGTACCAGGAGACTTTGGTTGGGATGATGTGAGGAGCTGGACGTCTATAGAAAGGCTCTATGAAAAAGATGATAATGGCAATGTCATAAAAGGGAATGTAGTAGGTGTGGATACAAAGAAATGTAACATAAAGGGTAGTGAAAAACTCATTGCATGGGACGTTTTGTTTGCTTTACGATAGGAACATTAATCAATCATCCTTTCATTTAATTTTTTTGTTGACGTACATAAAAACGTACGTTATAATTAATTTAAAAGGAGTGATTTTTATGAAAAGAATACCGGTAACAACGGTAAGACAAAATATATACAAAATTTTAGAACAAATAATGGTAAGTAATGAACCTATACAGATAACTTCTAAAAAAGGGAATGCAGTCTTAATTTCCGAAGAAGATTGGAATGCTATTCAAGAAACGCTATATTTGTTGTCAGTACCAAATTTAAGAGAAAGCATCATAGAGTCGGATAAAATTCCCTTGGAAGAGTGGAAGGATGAAAAGGACTTAGGATGGGATATAAATTAAAATTTTCTAAATACGCTCTAAAAGATGCAAAAAAATTAGAAGCGTGTGGACTTGACAAAAAAGCAAAAGAAATTTTAAAAATATTAAAAGAAAATCCGTATCAAAATCCTCCTCCATACGAAAAATTAAAAGGTGATCTCCAAGGGAAACTGTCAAGAAGAATAAATATTCAGCACAGAATAATTTATGAAATTTTAGAGGATGAACACATTGTAAAGATATATAGGATGTGGACACATTACGAATAGGAATGAATGTTGAGGAATTGGTAAGAAATGAATAATGCTATAAAATAGAGAATTTAGATAACTTCTTGAAATAAAGGTACTATTATAGAAGTAGTGCCTTTATTTTTTGTGGAAATATAAAGGATTTTCAATAAATTTGTAGAATAGATAAGGTATACATATTAATTAAGTGTTTTTAGGGGGATCTTAGGATGAAGATTGAGGATTTAAAAGAAAAACTTTTTATGGACAATTATATGGACATTGCTATTGAGGAATATTTAAAGTTTAAAGGGACTAAGGATTATGGTGAAGAATATAAAAAAGAAGGTTTAAGTGAGCTGAATGATTATTTAAAGGATAAGAGGATTACTGCTGAAAATATTGTTGAAATAGTTAAGTACTTTCAGAGCAAAAATCCTCAAAACGGCAGCTTTGTTGATAAAGATAATTTAGATGATTTATTGAAATATGCAGAAAAGAGAGCTGTAGAAGTAGCTGAATTGTTTAATTATTTATATGAAGAATCGGCAGATTTAAAAGACAGGATAGAGAGATTTGTAAATACTGCGAAAAATTATAACGCTTCAATTAAGCTTGGTACTCCCCTTTTTGGATATTTATTGGCAGGATTTAATAGAGAGAAATATCCTTTATACAAAGACAGTGCATTTAAAGAATTTTTGGATTCCTTTGGAATTAGTGAGACTTTAGCGGATGTGGCAACCAAATATTTTATTTACTATGAGGTTTGCAGTATTTTACTTGATTATTTTAAACAAAAAAGTTACATAAAAAATCCAAATATGCTGGATGCACAGGATTTCATTTATTGTATGACAAATTATAAGGAGTTGTATGTCAAAGTAAGTGTAAAATATCTTTATAAACATTCAAAAGTACTGGATTCTTTTAATAAGGATATAAATGTTTTTTTAAATTATATAAATAAATTAGATAAAACATATTTACAGGCATTGTACGATAGATACAAGGCAGATGAGAAAGTAAACCGCATTAGAGCTAGAGTATGTGAAAAAATTATAAACGATGGACAGGTAACTGCTGAAGATTTAGAAAATATAAAGAATGAGGTTGCAAGCGGGTTTAAAGAAGATATCTTAAAGTCGTGGAATAACTTTAGAATATTGTTTCCATTGTACTACGAGATATACAAAGAAAGGGTAAATATAGAAATTAGAAAAATTTACAATAGTGTCAAATCAATATTTGATAATTTTAAATTTAAAGAAAATAAATATATTAGTGATTTTTATGGACCACAGAATTTTGGAGGGAGTAGATGTTGGTTTGCGATATATCCCGAAAAGAAAAAAACACATAAAGAAGCTGCTCAGTTATTTTTTACAATTGGGGGAGATGAAACGGAAAAGTATTCTAATATTTCGTATGGTTTATATATAGGTGATAATATTAATAAAATTCTTGAAGAGAAAGGCACCAAAGAACACGATGATATAGAAACCATTGATAACCCTAATGATTTTACATATAAGAAAATGGTGAAGAAGTTTATTGAAGTTTTTGATAGGTTTAAAAAAATAAATGATATAGGAGATGACCATGGGACGGATAGTGGAGACACTGGAGGAGTAATTGATTTTGAAAAAGAAGTAAAAATAACAAGTTTGTTTTTTGAAGATGCGGAAGTGTTATCGAAACGGATATCGAATGCTTTAAAATCAGGTAAACACATAATATTGGTGGGACCTCCTGGAACAGGCAAGTCCAAACTGGCTAAAGAAATATGTAAAAGTTACGGAGTAAAATACGAAATGGTGACTGCCATGTCCGATTGGTCTACTTATGATACTATTGGTGGTTATAAACCTGATAGGGATGGGACTTTGTATTTTGATGAGGGCGTATTTTTACGGCTTTTTAAAAATAAGAAAAATAGTAATTACAATATCAAGTGGCTAATTATAGATGAAATAAACAGAGCTGATATTGACAAAGCTTTTGGTGCATTGTTTTCTGCATTGACAGGAGACAAAATTATATTGAGTTTTAAGTCAAAATCTGGAGAGAATATAGTCATACGTCCGGAGGAAGATGATGAAGAAGAGATAGAAATACAAGAACATGGGTATGTAATTCCTAAAGATTTTCGCATTATTGGAACTATGAATACTTACGACAAGACTTCTCTATATGAAATGAGTTACGCCTTTATGAGGCGATTTGCTTTTATTCCTGTTGGTGTGCCAAAAAACATTGATAAGGACCTTGTTGCGAAATATCTTAATATATGGGGGATAGAGGATAAAAGCATCAACAATGTGGATTTAAAAGAGGGACTGGCGGAAGTTTGGAATATTATCAATAAATACAGGATAGTTGGACCTGCTATTATTGAAGATATTGCTAGGTATGTGAGTGTAGAAGGAGATTATACCTCTGCTGTGATATTATACGTTTTGCCTCAATTTGAAGGTATTATGGAAAATGATATTAGAAAATTTGCAGAGGAATTGTATAAAAGCAGTATAAGAGATTTTGCCAGACAAAAGGATAGGTTAGATGGGTTTATAAGTGATTTTTTTGGAATAAAAATGTGATTAGGGGATTTCAAGATGAAGACGAGTAAGGAAGTGCTATTAGAATCTATTAAAGATGAGTTAATAGTATATCTAAAGGCCGGCAAGCTATCCCCCATACCTTTTTTAAATAAGTTAAATTTAAATATAGAGAGAATTGAGGATTTGCTAAAGATACATTTTTTATTGAAACCTGAAGTAAGAGATTATATATTAAATCTTCCTACGATGATTAGGGAATTAAAAGTTTCGACTAATCTTACGCAGGAGATAAATCATGACAAAATTAGAGGCAGTATAGATTGGAAAGAGACTATAAGGCAGCGGTTAAATACAAATTATAAAGACAAAACTCTTTTTTCCTGCAATGAGAAAGATAAGCTTTATAATATTAAAGAAAATATAGTTTTAAAAAAGTTTATTGAAATTTTATATAGTATTATTTTTATAGATGTCAATATGGAGAGGTTTGTAAGCTATGACTGGTATGTAGAAGGAGAGGAGATAAACAGGATTGTCAAAGAGATATATGAAAAAAATGTTTATATGAGCAGGATAAATATTGAAGGTATAAATGTCATGGATAGGATGATTGAAGATGTTGCAAAAAACAGGAGTAAACTCTATAGTGATGCAGCTAAGCTTTTAAGAAAATACAGGCAAATTATAAATTTTAATGATGAAGAGGAGATTAAAAAACTTTTTAAGGAGACTTTTATAGAAATTGCTGATGAAAATACTTTATTTGAATTATATTGGGTTGTAAGAATTTTAAGAGATAACGCTTGTAATGAAAAAATGTATATCGTTGATGGTACTAATAATAAAATAGCCAGTTGGGAAGATGGGAATTTGTTATACAATATTTATCACAACAGCACCGGTTCTGACAATCTAATATTTAGAATAGGGTTTGAGGAAGTAGAAAATATTGAAAATGAGTATTTTAGAAGAAAGTTAAAAATAGTTAAAAGTACTCACGAGATGGCAGCAAAGCTTTTTGAAGATAATAATGCTTTAAGCAATATTTTTTGGAGTGGCAGGCCAGATATAATTGTGGAAGTTATTAATAAGAATGAAGGAAGGATAGTAAAAATTATTCTTGGAGAGGTGAAATATACGACAGATAGAGATTACATGATACAGGGTTTAAAGGAGCTTTTGGAATATATTTATTTTATCAAAGAGAGAACTGTAAAAGGCATGTACGTTTTTGATAATCCGGAAAGTGAAATAGAGGTGGAAGGTATTTTGTTTGTGGATAATATTGATTTTAAGCCGTTGCAGAATGAGATTGTAAGGGTGTATGGGAGGGATACTAAAGAGATTTTGTAGCTTGGTTAGGAGGGATTATATGAAGATACTCCACACTGCGGACATACATTTAAGAGAATATGGAGATGAGAGATGGGAAACGATTGAGGAATTAATTAAAATTGGGAAAAAAGAGAAAATTGACCTTTTTGTGATAAGCGGTGATTTATTTGATGCAGGAATTAATGCAGAAAATTTAAGACACAGTTTGAGAGGGATTTTTTCGGGTAATGGTTTTAAAATTGTAATATTACCGGGAAACCATGATAGGGAATCTTATCAAACGGGCATGTATTTTGGCGCAGATGTGGTTATTTTAACTGATTTTAATAAACCTTTTGAATATAAAGACTTGAGAGTATGGGGACTGCCTTTTGAGGACAAAAGCGGCGAAGAGATTGTTAATAAGTTTCGTTCCATAAAAGACAAGCTTATATCTGACAAGACAAATATTTTGCTTTATCATGGGGAATTGGTTGATAGTTATTTTTCGAGAAGTGATATGACCAATTGTACTTTTCCATAAGGCTTGTTCTTGGGCAAAAGCTTTTAAAAGATGAAAAAGGATTTTTTATTAAAGCCGATCCAGATAGATTAGTAAGCAGCTTGAAATGGTCAAAAATATTGCCAGAGCAGGATGGCAAATCATATACTTTACTGCAAAAGGAGAAGTCAAGGACGCTTTAAGAGAAGATATTGAGAGGGGAGAAATTAGGTACTTTGAAGTGGAGGGTGTATCTTTTTAAAGGCGTTGATGGGGGTAAGGAGTGTTCATATAATTGATTTAGAAATCGGGAAGGATATTTTGTTTTTGTGATTAAGATAAATAGTGTTATAATTGAAGGTAAGAGAAAAAAGAAAGGTGTAAAATCTTGCATAATGGAGAAAAATAATTCAAGATATTCAGGCGCAACTTGTAAGAAGGAAGAAGTTAAAATAAAAAGTTAAGGGGGTTTTAAAATTGAAGTATATCAACATTGGCAATGGGGAGATAAAGGCGTCGGCAATTGCATTGGGATGCATGAGAATAGCGGATAAGCCGATAGATGAGGTAGCAAAACTTATAGATACAGCTTTGGAGGAAGGAATCAATTTTTTTGACCATGCGGATATATATGGAGGAGGTAAATCTGAAGAGGTATTTGCTGAGGCAATAAGCAAGAAGGCTGATATCAGAGAAAAGATAATTATTCAAACTAAATGTGGCATAAGACATGGATATTATGATTTTTCAAAGGAGCATATTTTGAAATCTGTCGATGGAAGCTTAAAAAGACTCAAAACTGACTACATAGATGTTCTGTTATTGCACCGTCCTGATACTTTGATGGAACCAGAAGAAGTTGCAGAGGTTTTTTCAATACTACATAGCAGTGGCAAAGTTAGAAATTTTGGCGTGAGCAATTTTAATCCTATGCAGATTGAACTGCTTAGTAAGTATTTAAACCAAAAGCTTATTATAAACCAATTGCAGTTTAGTATTATGCATACAGGTATGATAGATTCTGGTTTTAATGTGAATATGAAAGTAGATCAGTCTATAGATAGAGATGGCAGTGTTTTGGAGTATTGCAGGTTAAAGAATATTACGATACAAGCATGGTCACCCTTCCAATATGGATTTTTTGAAGGCACTTTTTTAGGTAACGAAAAATTTAAAGAACTTAATGACAAAATTGACGAAATTGCTGCTAAAAAAGGTGTACCGAGTATTGCAATACCTATTGCGTGGATTTTAAGACATCCTGCAAAGATACAACCTATTGTGGGTACGACAAATCCTGCTCGATTGAAAGATATATGCAAAGCATCAGAGATTGAACTTACAAGAGAGGAATGGTATGAGTTATATAGAGCTGCAGGGAATAAATTGCCATAATTATACATGAAATAAAGGTACCGAAAATGGTACCTTTATTTTTGCTTATTTAAGCTATAATAAAGCCAAGGGATTTTGTGTACCTTCTCGAGCATCAACAGGGATGACTTTTTCAATTATGCCATTTCTGTGTCCTATAAGATAACTTGTCATATTGGCAGTGGAGCAGGCGTGGTTTGGTATTATTTCAATTTTGCCACTTACTTTTATGTCAGTGTTACCTGTGACTTTTACTTTTCCAACTTCTTCAGAAAGGCTTTCTATTATTAGTTCAGGATGACCTTTGACAATTCCATAGCTCTGTATTAAAGAACTTCCGTGAGCTCCTTTATCTAATCCTAAACCTTTACTTCCCACATTTATTATAAACAAGTCTTCCTTGGGATGGGATATTACTGTAGCTAGTACAGTAAGAGCACATTTTTCTAAAGTAGTGACTCCTAGAGCCACTTGTATTGCATCGTAGAAGACATAATTTCCGGGTCTTAGTATATCGATAATTTTATCTCCAACTACAAAAGATGCTGTAGGAGTGCTTCCAGTTGCTACAATCTCAACGGGATACCCTTCTTTTTTTAGAAGGGTTGCAGCTTTTGTGAGCGATTCTATTTCTTCGCGTGCTACTTTTTTTATTTCTTCAATGTTAGTTTTTGAATAAGCATGGCCTGGATGGGTGGCGATTCCCTTAAGTTTTAGATAGGTTAGTTTTTTTAGTTTTTCAGCAAGTTCAATTGCTTTTTCAGGTGCTACTCCAAAGCGGTGTAAACCAGAGTCAATTATTATGAGATAATCAAAATAGGTATCTACTTTTTCACAGGCTTCTTCTACTTTTGTGGCAGCTTCAATTCCATCAAAGCTTAAAATAATGTGGGAATTTTTTGCAAGCTTTATTATTCTTTCAATATTTTCTTTTGAGGCAACAGGATAAGCGACCATTATTTCTTTAAAACCTTTTTCTACTAGTTTTTCTGCTTCATCAATTGTTCCTACTAGAAATCCTTTTGCACCGTGATTTTGTTGTATTTCTGCTATAAAAGTGCTTTTATGGGTTTTGACCATAGGCCACAGTTGTTTGCCATTCTTTTTGCACATCTCAGCCATTTCTTTTATGTTTGATTCCAATTTATCTAAGTCCACAAGAAAGGAAGGGGTTGGCAAGTCAAGTATATTTTTCATAACTATGTACACTCCTCTTTATTTTAAAATTGTAAACCAGTAAAAATAATTGACAATTATATTTTAACATGTTGTTTTAAATTTTAAAAAAGTTATAAAAGGGATGCAAAAAATCTCAGGATGGGGTATGATTAATTAAAGGTAGTCAAAATATGATATAATGGAATTGAAGGTAAAATGCTAACGGAATGGATAATAATGGGGAGATTATAAGAGATAGCTTTTTAAGTTATAAGGATTAATGGGGGTGAGAACAATGGGGTAGAGGTGATTCAGGGTTATACTGTGATAAAAGACGGGATAAACAGATGGC
The DNA here is from genome assembly GCA_012840485.1 of Clostridia bacterium. Classification (GTDB taxonomy): domain Bacteria; phylum Bacillota; class Thermoanaerobacteria; order Thermoanaerobacterales; family Thermoanaerobacteraceae; genus Thermoanaerobacter. The sequence goes on from DULG01000026.1 coordinate 9,825, forward strand.
GAATTCCTAAGTTTGGGAAAATGAGAGTGGATGCTGTTATTTATGTGAATGATGCGTTAAAAGAGTTTTTGCATGAGGATCAATCTTTGAGGCAGCTTACAAATGCGGCTAGTCTTCCCGGAGTTGTGGAGCCTGTGATAGGTATGCCGGATATTCACGAGGGATTTGGACTTCCAATAGGCGGAGTTATGGCTATAGAAGAAAAAGGGGTTATTTCCGCGGGGGCTGTAGGGTATGACATCAATTGCGGGGTTCGACTTGTGAGAACCAACCTTGAAGCAGATTATTTTACAAAAGACCTTTTGTATAAGCTTATAGAGCGAATTGAACATTATGTTCCTACAGGAATAGGAAAAAAGGGAAAACACAAGGGTATTACACGGGTAATTTTTGATGATGTAGTGCACAGTGGGGTAGAAGCGGTTATTAAAGCTGGTTTTGGGAAAAAATCAGATCTGGAGTATATTGAAGAAAATGGTAGACTTTCAGGTGCTGATCTTTCTGCGGTATCAAAGGAAGCACAGGAAAGAGGCGAAGAACAACTTGGCACTTTAGGTGGAGGCAATCACTTTATAGAGATTCAACGAGTTGATTCTATTTTGGATGAAAAATTGGCAAGACAATTTGGGCTTTTTAAAGGGCAAATTGTTATTATGATTCACACGGGAAGCCGCGGATTTGGGCATCAGATTGCTACAGATTATACAAAGGTTTTATGGGAAGCGGCGAAGAAATATGGAATTGAGGTTCCTGAAAAGGGACTTGCAGCTGCTCCTATAAAGTCAAAGGAAGGGCAGAATTACTATAAAGCGATGGCGGCTGCAGTGAACTTTGCTTTTTCAAACAGGCAGATAATCATGTTTGATGTGATAAGGGCTTTTGAGGATGTTTTGAAAAAATCTGAGGAGTCTATGGGGTTCCAACTTGTGTATGACGTTGCTCACAATATTGCTAAATGGGAAGTACATGGCGGTAAGAGGCTTCTTGTCCACAGAAAAGGAGCCACAAGGGCTTTACCAGCAGGACATCCTCAAAATCCTTCTTTTTACAAAGAATCTGGGCATCCTGCTCTTATTCCCGGTAGTATGGGTACGGGTTCTTATGTGGTGGTTGGCACAGAAAAAGCGGCAGAGACCTTTTATTCTGTAAATCACGGAGCAGGACGAAGGCTTTCACGAAATAAGGCTAAAAAAATCAGTAAAGAGGAATTTGAAAAGGCTATGGGGGATGTAATATACAATGTTCGGTCTTATAAAGATATCGCTGATGAGTCACCACTTGCTTACAAAGACGTAGAAGAGGTTGTGTCTGTTCTTGAGAAAAGAGAAATTACTATACCTGTTGCTCGATTTGTGCCTCTTGCAGTTGTAAAAGGTGCAGATTAAAATTTTAAGATGAGGTGAACAAATGATTACAAAAGTCAAAAATTTATTTAAAGGTAAACATCGCCCTAAACTTATGGCTTTAGATTTTATCAAATACATAGGTCCTGGGTTACTGGTTACTGTTGGCTTTATTGACCCGGGAAATTGGGCTTCTAATGTTGCTGCAGGGTCGTCTTACGGTTATAAGCTTTTATGGATGGTGACTTTATCTACTGTTATGCTTATTATACTTCAGCACAATGCTGCACATCTGGGTATAGTTACAGGTTATTGCATGTCTGAAGCTGCAACTAAGTTTTTAAAGCCTTTTACTTCGAGGTTACTTCTTATTTCAGCTGTCTTTGCGGCGATTTTGACGGCGATGGCAGAAATTTTAGGTGCCGCGATAGCTCTTCAAATGCTTTTTAAGATACCTATAAAGATAGGAAGTTTGATTACTGTTGTTTTTGTTTCATGGATGCTTTATACAAATTCCTATAAAAAGTTGGAAAAGTGGATTATAGGTTTTGTATCTCTTATTGGCATTTCTTTTATATTTGAGCTTTCGCTAGTTGATGTGAAATGGGCAGAGGTAGCTTCATGCTGGGTGAAACCAGAATTTCCAGGAGGTTCTATGCCTATAATTATGAGTGTACTTGGTGCTGTTGTTATGCCACACAATTTGTTTTTGCACTCGGAGATAATACAAAGCAGGCAGTGGAATTTAGAAGATGAGAAAGTCATAGTGAAACAGCTTAATTATGAGTATTTTGACACTATCTTTTCTATGATAATAGGTTGGGGAATAAACAGTGCTATGATTATTGTTGCAGCATCGGCTTTTTTTACCAATAATGTAACTGTAACTGAGCTTAATCAGGCACAGCAGATGTTAAAACCTCTTTTGGGAAATGCATCAGCAGTGGTTTTTGCTTTGGCTCTTCTTTTTGCAGGAATTTCTTCATCTATAACAGCAGGTATGGCAGGTGGAAGTATTTTTGCGGGGATATATGGAGAACCATATGATATACACGATGCACATACAAAAGTTGGCGTAGGAATTACATATATTTTTGCAGTGCTAATAATATTCTTTGTAAAAAGCCCCTTTCAAGGACTGGTTTATTCGCAGATGTTTTTGAGTGTACAGCTTCCAATTACAATCTTTTTGCTTCATTTATTTGACTTCTTCAAAGAAGATAATGGGAAAGTTTGCAAATACATTGCTTTATAAGGTATTGTTGTGGACTATAGGAATTATAGTGACGGTTTTAAATGTAATGCTTCTCATAAGTTTTGTTGGATGATTGATACTTTTTTAATTAAATGTTAAAATTAAAATGTAAAGATATAAATATTTTGTTTAAGAAAGTTTAATTGAAGTGAAAGCTGAGGTGAGTGATAATGAAATCAAATTTGAATGAAATACTCAATCTGATAGATAATTTATCATTTGCAAAGAAAAAAATCATTTATAAAAAAATGCAAAACGAGATAAACAGCAAATTGCTTGATATATTAGAAAAAACTAATGAAAGAGCCGAAAAATACCCCATATCATTAGAAGAAATAACTGAAGAAGTAGAGTATATTAGAGGGAAAAGATATGAAAAAAATTAAAGTAGTTATTGATAGAAATATTTTTATTAGTGCTTTTCTAGGAAGTAAAAATGCAAAATTTTTAATGAAAGAAATTTTTAACGATGAATATATACTCATAATGTCAGCTGAACAATTGCTAGAAATAAAAGAAGTATTGAATCGACCTAAGTTTAAAAAGTATGTTTCTAAGTCAGAAATTGATGCACTTATTGAATTGCTTTCTTTGAAAATAGTTGAGCCTGTTATATATCAAAAAATCACAGATTGTAGAGATGAAAAAGACAATATGATTCTTGAAGAAGCTGTATATGGAAATGCGGACTATATAATAACTGGTGATGATGATTTGCTTGTATTAAATCCTTATAGATGGATAAAGATTGTTGAACTAAGAAGTTTCTTAAAAGAAATGTATGATTTGTAAAGTAGAGATATTTATTTAAGAAAATAAGAAAATGATGATAAATTATGAGAGGGGACCGGTGAGATACCCTTGTTTTTTTTATTAAAAAATTGAGGTATACTAGTGTTTTGCAAAGTTTTGTTGGGTGATTGATATGAATACTATAAAATGGTAGAATATATGTAAAGAATTTTGTGTGGTGAGGAAGATGAGTATCACTGATGAAGAGAAAAAGAAAATACGTAAAAATTGGCGGTTAAAGAGTGAAAAAGAGAAAGAAATGCTAGAAATACGAAAAAAGGATGCATTAGATAAAGCGTATAAGATTGCTAAATTTTTGAAAGAAAAATATAATGTGAGTAAAGTTGTCTTGTATGGATCACTGGCAAGGGGATTTGATTTTTGGGAATTTTCGGATATTGATATTTTTGTAGATGATTGGGATGATGATAAGTTTAATTACTGGACAATGTTTGTTGAGATAGAGAATATTGCAAGGCCTTATAAAGTGAGTATAGTTACACAACGAGATGCTACGGAGGCTTTGTTAAAGGAAATAGAGAAAGAGGGGAGGGAAATAGGGTAGTGGATGTGGGTAAGGTAAATAATACTAATTGTGTTAAAATAAGAATTTTGGTGGGGTGATAGTATGAAAGTTAAGTTTACTGTAGTTATTCAAAAAGAAGAAAATTGGTATGTAGCAAAATGTATTGAAAACAGTGTTGCATCTCAGGGGAAAACTATAGAGGAGGCATTAGATAATCTAAAAGAAGCATTAGAGTTGTATTATGAAAATGGAGAGCTTGACCTGGAAGAGAAACCGCTATTTATAACAACAGTGGAGGTAGCAATATAATGGGATCGAAATATCCAGTTCTGCCGCCAGACAAAATTTTGAGAGCAGTCATATAAAGCTTAAGAACCCAGATGGTAAAGTAGTTATTGTACCGTTACATTATGAGATAGCTAAAGGAACGTTAAAGAGTATTCTCGAACAGGCAGGAATATCATTGGAGGAATTTAAAAAACATTTATAATGGTCTATTATTAGAAAGGAGGGAGATTTATGCCAATTGTAAATTTAATTACAAAAGGAAAGATTGCATCAGAAAAGAAAGAAATTTTAAAGAAAGAATTTGTCGATGTGATGTATGAAGTTGCAGGAAAAAGTGAAAATTGGCTTATGGTAAGATTTACTGAAGAAGAGGATATATTTTTCCATGGACAACCTCTTGAAGAGGGTGGCATTGTAGAAATAAAGCTTGTTGGCAAACTTCAAAGGGGACAAAAGGAAGAAATATCAAAAAGGATTTGTGATGTTTTAAGTAAGGTTTTGGGCTATGGAAAAGACAGTATTTATATAGTTATCCAAGAAATAGAGGGACAGAATTGGGGTTATAATGGAAGCACTTTTTAAAAATGGAATGCTTAAAAGTGAAAATGATGAGAAGATTTTTTAAATCCTTATTATTTCCATAAATTTGGGAAGTGATAAGGATTTTTGTTTCAAAAGGTCAAAAAATAAATTGAAATGATGGAGTATTAAGTTTACAATATATATGAAATATAAATGCAAGGTGAAGTGTTATGGAAGATAAACTTGATTTGAATGTGATAAAACCGATTGAAGAGGTAAAATATTTGTCTGCGGAAAATGCTTCGCGATATCGCCTCATCATGAGGTATTTTTATGAACAGTACCAGAAATTTAAATATTGGCTGTACAAAGAGGATGTATATGAATATGTAAGTCAATTTGATGTGTTTTCCGACTATACAATGGAAAAATGTGAGCAGGACTTAAAAGCACTTACTGAATGGAAAAACCTTATTGCGACACAAGATACCAGTAAAGCTTCTACGATTGACGAATTTAAAAACAAAAAATTCAGGTATCAATTAAGTCCATATTCTATTGAGATAGAAAGAATGACCATAAGGCTGGAAAGCATCGTCGGTTATGGTGGGTCACTACAGCCGTCTTTATTTGAAAGGATTTACCGCAATTTAATAAAGATAAATGAAATGACGAAAAAAGAGGATTTACAGGAAATAAACAGGTGGTGGGAAGACCTCAATACCGACTTTGAAAATATATATCACAATGCGACAGATTACATTGCAAGTCTTCAAAGCTCTAACGCTGATGAACTTATGAAGTCAGAGCAGTTTATAATTTACAAAGACAAACTTATAGAATATTTAAGAGATTTTATAAAAGACCTTCAGAGATTTTCTGTTGCCATAGAGAGCTTTTTGAAAAGGGTGAGTCCGGAGGTTGTCAATTCCGTTGTAGATAAGTTATGCCAATATGAAATGAGTATCCCAAGAATTGACAGGGTTTTAAATGAAGAGGAAGTAAAAGAAGATTTGATGGATAAGTGGAATAACATATCTTTTTGGTTTACGGGACATAATTTTGAAGACAGCGAGGCAGTAAGGCTTCTTAATATATCAAACGAAATAATCAGAAAAATAACAATGTATGCGGCGAGAATAGCAGAAAACAGGATGAAAGCTGCCAGCAGAAAGAATGAATATATTGCTCTTTCTAAAATGTTTGCAAAAGCAAGCAATATAAAAGAAGCACACCTTTTGTCTGCGGCGGTTTTCGGTTGCTTTTACACAAGGCATATAAAGGGTGATTTTGAAAGAAAGACAGAAAGTGTAAACCAGAGTGTATGGGAAGAACCGCCCTTTAAAGTGATTATAAAGCCAAAAACAAGGAGCTACAGTAATTCTGTTAAGACAAATGCGATTATTGATAAAAGTGCTGACAAGACGGAGATGCTGATGGACTATCTCAATCAGAAAAATATAGAAGATGAAATAATAGCAAGTTGCATTGTTGGCAATAGAATAAGAATAAAGGATTTACCTGTTGTAAAACCTTTTATGAGGGCAACGATACTTAAATGGATAGGAAAAGCGATGGCAAGAAATAGCTTTACAGGAAAGACAGAAGATGGCAGAACATACAGACTTCACATGCCAAAGAATGGCGAAAGAGCAATACTAAAATGCACGGATGGTATTCTTGACATGCCTGATATTGTAATTGAGTTTGTTGATTGAAGGTGAAAATATGGAAGAACTTCAGATGCTTCTTGAAAATTTTTGGATACTGAGAGAGGATAGAGAAAATTTCAACAAAATAAGAGATGCTGAGAATAAAATAAAACCTTTTGTTGAAGAAAAATTGGGATATAGATTGATTATAAACCCGTATATTATTAAGTTAGAAAAAGTGCCGTCAGATGTTGAAGAGTGGATGGGGATAGATGCATTTCAAATGCCTATGGATTATGCATTTTTGTGTTTGCTCTTAGCTTTTTTGGAGGATAAAGGACCAGAAGACCAGTTTGTGCTGTCTAATATAACGGAATACATAGAGGCGCAGTATGATGGACCTGATAAAGTAGATTGGACGCTTTTTCAGCACAGAAAGTCACTTGTGCGGGTGCTCAATTTTGCTGTAGATATCGGTATAATTAAAATAGATGATGGTGACCACGAGAGGTTTTCAGAAAGTGAAGATACTGAAGTTCTTTACGAAAACACAGGTATTTCAAGGTATTTTTTGAGGTCTTTTAACAGAGAAATTACAGAAGACATGAAGATTGAGGATTTTTTGCAGGAGGATTTAAATTTTTCAAACTCCAAAGATGCGGTTATACAGAAAAGACACAGGGTGTACCGAAAACTTATTCTTTCACCCGCTGTGTATAGTGAAGGACCTGATGACCAAGACTTCATGTATATAAAAAATTACAGAAATACTATAGCGAAAGATTTAGAGGAGTATCTTGATGCAAAACTTCACCTCCACAAAACTTCTGCTTTTGTTCTCTTTAATGACAACAAATATTTAAAGTCCTATTTTCCCGACAAAAACAAAAACATATCTGATATAATGCTGCAGGTAAGTAAAATTATAAGACAAATGATTGAAGATGGAAAACTCACCTATAATCCTGACGATACTATAGATATAACTGAAGCAGAATTTATAAATATTATTTTTAAAGTAAAGGAAAGATTTAGTGATGGTTGGTATAAATCTTACAGGGAAATGAGTGAAAAGCAGCTTATAGAAGAGGTCATTGAAAACATGGAAAGCTTTAAGATGATAAAAAGAGTTGAGGAATTGCATTCTATTAAAATACTGCCTATGGCGGCAAAGTTAATGGGAGAATATCCTCCAGATTTTGAAAAAGGAGAAGGTACAAATGAATGAAAGATGGATGATTAACAGGATTGGACTTCTTAATTTTTGGTATTATGATGATGAAATATTTGAGTTTGCAGATGGAAGGCTTCTTTTAAGAGGTGCTAATGGTTCTGGAAAGTCAGTGACAATGCAGAGTTTCATACCTTTAGTATTAGATGGCAACAAAAGTCCTGAAAGACTTGATCCCTTTGGCTCAAGGGCGAGAAAGCTTGAGGACTATCTTCTTGGAGAAGAAGAGGCAAGTGAGCTTGATGAAAGAACTGGCTATCTTTTCATGGAGTTTAAGAGAGAGAAAAAAGACAGTTACATCACCATAGGCATGGGACTAAAGGCAAAAAGGCATCAAAATATGGACTTTTGGGGCTTTGTAATACTTGACGGCAGGCGTATAGGTATCGACTTCTTTTTATACAAAATGGAAATAGGCGATGACGGCAAAAGAGTGAAAGTCCCACTTACCAAAAAAGAACTTAAGAATAGAATAGGTGAAGGCGGAGAAGTAGTTGAAAGCCAAAAAGAGTACATGGAAATGGTCAATAAATACATTTTTGGCTTTAGTTCTATCGAGGAATACGACGAGCTCATAAAACTACTGATACAGCTTAGAAGTCCAAAGCTTTCCAAAGACTTCAGGCCTACTGTGATATATGAAATTATGAAAGCTTCACTGCCTTCTCTCACAGATGATGATTTGAGGCCTCTTTCAGAAACCATAGAAAACATGGACCAGATTAAGATGCACCTTGATGTTCTTTACAGGAATATGGCTGCAGTAAAAAAGCTTAAAAATGAGTACGACAACTATAACAAATACATTCTTTATGAAAAGGCTGGGGATTTACTAAAGGCATACAGCGATTTATACGCATCAAAAAAAGAATACGATAATTTAACTAAAGATATTGAAAATTACAGAAGTACAATAGCAAACTTAGGAAATGACATCATTTCTCTTGAAAGTGAAAGAGAAGCTTTAAAGAAAAAGGAAGAACAGCTTTCAAGTGGTGATGCTAAAAGAACCCAAAAGGAGTTATTAGAAGAAGAGAATAGATATAAGCAGTATTTGGAGGATAAGTCTAAAAAAGAAGAAGAACTCCGTAATAAACAAGATAAATATTATGGTTTAGAAAGAAAGATAAAAAACACTGAGGAACAAAAATACAAACTGGATAAAGAACTACAGGATAAATTAGAGGATATATCTTCAATTGCACAGGATATAGATTTCATGGAACATGAGTTTTCTGTAAGTGAACTTAAAAAAGTGTATGGAAAAGAATTTGATTTTACTTATTGGAAAAATGAATTAAAAAAGCATAAAGATAAAATAAAGCGTGCAATGAGTGCATTGAGAGAAGAAATAGAAGCAAATAAAAGGTATGATGCCGCACTTAAAGAGCAGGAAAGGCTTAAAAAAGAAAGAGAAGACAGGGCTAAAAAGCTTAATGAGGCAGAAAGGCTTTTTGACGAACAAAAAAGAGAGTACGTTGAGAGAGTTTACAGTTGGTCGCAGGGCAATGCAGAACTTAAGCTTTTAAGTAGCCAACTGGAAGGCTTAAGCCGTGTCATACTGGCGTATGGAGAGGATAAAGGATTTGACGATATTTTGGCTTTTGTGAGAAAACCCTATGAGGAAATACTAAATGGAATTCAGCAAGAAATTTTAAGATTAGAAAATCAAAGAGAGGTAAAAGAAAATCAGCTTCATGAGAAAGAAAAGTTATTGGAGGAATGGAAAAACAAAAAAGATCCTGAGCCTGAAAGAGATGAACAAGTCATAAACAACAGAAAAAGGCTTAAAGAAGCTGGAATTCCTTACATTCCTCTTTACATGGCGATTGATTTTAAAGAGGATGTGGATGAAGAGACAAGAGGCAATATAGAAGCTGCGATAGAAGACATGGGGCTTTTGGATGCTCTTATCGTCCCCAAAGAATATTTTGAAAAAGCTCTTCAAATGGACAGCAATATGGCGGATAAATATGTTATGCCTGGAAGCTTTAATATGATGTTAAATGTATCTCAATATTTTAGAGTAGTTGACAATGAAGAAGGAGTTTCACCAGAAGATATTTCAGACGCTTTAAGCAATATATTTGTATCCGAAGAAAGCGGGACAACCTATATTGATTCAAATGGCACATATGGAATAGGAGTAATAAAAGGGAAAGCGCGGGATAAAGTTAAATCAAAGTACATCGGGAGTGAGTCTAGAAAGCGCTACAGAGAAGAGCTTATTAAATCTATACAAGAAGAAATACAGGCTATAAAAGCTGAAATATCTGCAATCGATGAGGAAATAAATGCAAAAAAATCAAGGATACAGAGGCTGGATTACGAATATTCGGCATTTCCCGGGAAAGAAGACATTGAAGAAGCATATAGATATTTAAAAACGGCAAAGGCTGATTATGAATACACCTCTCATAAACTGGATGAACAGCTTTTCACAGTTAAAAACTGTTTTGAGGACCTTCAGAAAAAGAAAGCTGTTGTAAGAGAATTGACATCTGGCATAAACATACATCCAGATATTGATACCTATTCTTCTGCGTATGAATATGCGGAAGAATACGCTTCAGGGCTTAATGAAGCAGAAATACTATACAACAAATATGTTTTGCACATTTCAAACGAAGAAATGTTATTGCAGCAAAAACAAGATTTAGAATACGATATTGATAACTTAAAGTACGAAATAGACGTACTGGAAAACAAAATACAGAGTTCTGTTAAGAAAATTGAGATGCTAAAAGAGACATTAAAAGAACTTGGACTTGAAGAAATTGAAAAAGAACTGGAGATTTGCCTAAAAAGGCTGGAGGAAATACCTAAAGAGATTACAAATAAATCAGCCGAAAAAGCAAAACTTGAGGAGCGGCTACAGAGAAGCTTAAAAGACCTTTTAAACATTGAAGAAGAGATTAATCTTAAAGAGGAAATTTACAATATTGTTGAAGAGGGTTTAAAAAGGGAATTAGCACTTGGCTTTGTCAAGCAAGAGGTTGAAATGGAGGATATGTTAAAATTAAGTAAAAGCATTCTTTCTGAATACAAAGCCTTTTTTGACAAAGCGGGCTTTGACAGAGAAAAGTTTACAGAGAGACTTCAAAATGTGTATTTTGAAACTCGCAACGAACTTTTAGAATATGGGCTTTCAATTGGCAATATCTTTGATGAAGTTTATGAGGGAGACAATGAAAGAATAAAAGAAGTAAGGAGTAAGCAGAGAAGACTTAATATTACGGCAAATATAAATGGTAAAGTTGTTTCATTATATACACTTTATTCTAATATTGAAGAGGATATAATGGCGAATGAAAGCCTTTTAAGAGAGACTGATAAGATTCTTTTTGAAGAGATTATAATGCACAATGTGGGAATTAAGATAAGGGCAAAGATTTTTAAAGCAGAAGAATGGGTAAAGAAAATGAACAAACTTATGTCTGAAAGGGATACTTCCAGCGGACTTAAGTTCTCTATTGAGTGGAGAAGCATTCCTGCTTCCAATGAAGAAGAACTTGATACAAAGGAACTTGTAGACATTTTAAAATCTGATGCTGATATACTGAAAAAGGAAGTCTTCGATAAAGTTGTAAATCATTTTAGGTCAAAAGTAGAAAGAGCCAGGAGGGCAATGGAGGAAAAAAACAATACAGAAACTTTTCACAAGATTATGAAAGAAATATTGGATTACAGGGATTGGTTTGAGTTTAAGCTTTACTACAGAAAAGAAGGGGAAAGCCGCAAGGAGCTTACTGATAATGCCTTTAATAAGTTGAGCGGCGGAGAAAAAGCGATGGCCATGTATATACCTTTGTTTTCCGCGGTTTACTCAAGATATGAGGGAGCATCGCCGACTGCACCTCGCATAATATCTCTAGATGAAGCATTTGCAGGAGTTGATGACACAAACATAAGGGATATGTTTAAACTGATTGAGGACTTAAGATTTAATTATATAATGAATTCGCAGGTTTTATGGGGAGATTATGACACTGTTCCCAAGCTTTCAATTTATGAACTTGTAAGGCCCAAAAATGCAAAAGCTGTATTGGTTATGAAGTATTTGTGGGATGGAAAGGTAAAGCACCTTATACTTCCTGAAAAAGAGGAGGTTGACGCTCTTGAGGCGGGTGCTGTAAATGAATAAAGAAGAACTTAAATATTTTAAAGAAAAAAAGGGATACAAGAGGATTTTTGAAGGTATACGGGAAAAGTACAGAAGTTTAGGACGTCTTGGAGGCGTTGTAAAGCTTGATAATCTTACGGAAGATGAAAAAGAAGTACTTACAAACCATTTTAAAAAAGACTATAGGACAAAAAAATCTGCATCCATTGATGTGGCAAAGTTTGAAGAGTCGCTAAAAAATACGCGATTTGAGGAGTATACGCTAAAAGACATACTGGAATACTATTTTGGCGGAAAACTTACAAGCAAAAAAGAGGATATGGAAATATTGTCAAAAGAAAGAGAAGAGTTCTTTAAAGAGCTCTTCTCTAAATACCAGGAATGTAAGTGCATTGATTGGCTAAAAAGTTTGTATGAGGGAACCGCTGTAGGGGTAAGAACAGTAAACCAGAGGTATTTAAATGATAGAGATGGGCTAAAAAAAGATATAATGTATGTATGTGATGCTATAAATAATTTGCCTGTTTATAAAGGGAAAAAGAAAAGGCTGCCGGTGTTTTCATCACAGATTGCACGTAATCCTCACTATTTTGATTCAAATACAGAAGCTGGAAGTATGTTTATAAACGCTTTATGCACTTTAATGGGGCTAAATGAAGTAAAAGGAAGTGAAGAAATATCAGAACTTTATTACAACGTTGGCATTTTGATAGATGAAATATCCAATTATGTCACACTCTCAGGACTTTTGGCATATGAGGGCGATACGGAAAATCAAGTATTTAAGGCTGCTTATGAAAGCAATCAAGTCTTGCAAGTTCCTCTTTTAAATTTGAGTAAAATTGAGAGGGTCATAAGCCCTTCTAAGAAGGTGTATGTTGTAGAGAATCCTTCAGTTTTTACATCTTTAATAGATGCTACAAGCAAAGTATTTCCTCTTGTATGCACATATGGCCAGCCAAAACTTTCTTCTCTCCTGCTCTTGGACATGCTTTATAAAGAAGGGACAGAGATATATTACTCAGGAGATTTTGACCCAGAGGGGCTTATGATAGCAGATAGATTGTACAAAAGGTATAGAGACAAGTTTCACTTTTTAAGGTACGGTGTAGAAGATTATTTAAAATCTCTTTCAAATGAAGTCATAAATGATGTGAGGATTAGTAAGCTAAATAAGATTGAATCACCTTTACTCTTTGATGTGGCAAAGGAGATGAAAATAATAAAAAAAGCAGGGTATCAGGAGCTTATAATAGATGATATTATGAATGATATAAAATTGATTGAAGAAGGTAAGGGGGAGTGGTAAAATTAAGGTAATAAGTATGCCTTCTTAAAGAGGTGTCTGTAGTGGTTCAGAGAGATTTAAAAGAAGTGGAAGAAATATTTAAGAGAAATTTGCAATATTTAAAGGGTAAATATGACATAAAGTTGATATATGTTTTTGGCTCATATAGTAAAGGCACTAATACAAAAAATAGTGATCTTGATATTGCGGTACTTTTAGGGAATGGATATGATCCTATGGACAAACTTGCTTTAATTGGCGATTTGGTTTCAATATTTAAACGAGATGATATAGATTTGGTAGTATTAAATTCTGCAAATCCAGTGTTAAGGCATCAAGTAATAAAGCACGGCAAACTTATTTTTGAAGAAAATGAAGATGTAAAGGTGGAATTTGAGGTTAAAACTCTAAGAGAATATATGGACATGGAATATTTTAGAAAAGTGCAAATGGATGTTGTTAAAGAATGGGTAAAAAGTGTTGTAGGTGATAGGGAAGAGTAAATGGATCGAAGAAAATTATTATTCCTAAATATGAAAGGAGACGTTATTGTGAAAATAAGTTTTTTGGGAGCTGCTAAAGAGGTTACAGGCTCATGCTATTTAGTTGAGACGGAAAAAACTAAGTTTCTTGTTGACTGCGGAATGTTTCAAGGGGGAGAAGTTGAAGACGAGCTAAACTATCAAGAATTTATTTTTGATGTAAGTGATATTGATTTTGTGCTTTTGACTCATGCCCATATAGATCACAGTGGAAGAATCCCTCTTTTATACAAGAGGGGATACAGAAAAAGGATTTACGCGACCAAGGCTACTGTGGATTTATGCAGGTATATGCTTCCAGACAGTGGGCATATACAAGAGATGGAAAGTGAATGGAAAAACAGAAAAAGAAAAAGGGCAGATAAGCCTTTGAGAGAATCTCTTTATACTGCTGATGAGGCGAAAGATTCTTTAAGCATTTTCTATGGAGTAGATTATGGAGAAATAATTGAACCAGCGCAAGATGTGAGAGTTCGATTTAATGATGGAGGACATATGCTTGGTTCATCTATAATCGAAGTTTGGGTAAATGAAAAAGGTAAAGAAACTAAAATTGTATTTTCAGGGGATTTGGGGAATAAAAAAATTCCTCTTTTAAAAGAAGTTACACCGATTAAGAGTGCGGATTATGTTTTGTGTGAGTCCACATACGGCAATAGGCTTCATGAAGATATTGGAGACAGGGCAAAAAAACTCATGGAGATTATCATAAAAACCGTAAAGAGAGGCGGAAATGTCATAATACCTTCTTTTGCTGTTGGAAGGACTCAAGAACTTTTATATGAATTACATAAAAACAGAGAATTGTACAAAGACGAAATAGAGTTTTTAAACAACGTACCTGTTTATGTAGATAGTCCACTTGCAACTTCTATAACAGATGTTTTTACTAAACATCCTGAATATTTGGACAGTGAAGCTCAGGAATACATTAAAAGAGGAGATTTACCCCTCGACTTTCCTAATTTGCACTTTACCCACAGTGTAGAAGAATCAAAAGCATTAAATGAAATTAAAACACCTGTCATAATCATATCAGCCAGTGGGATGTGTGAAGCTGGGCGAATTAAACACCATTTAAAACACAATTTGTGGAGGCCAGAATGCACGATTTTGTTTGTGGGGTATCAGGCAAAAGGGACCTTAGGACGTAAACTTTTGGAAGGAGAAAAAAATGTCAAAATATTTGGTGAGGATATTAGCGTAAAAGCTGAAATAGAATATATTGAAAGTTTTTCTGGGCATGCAGACCAAAAGGGTATATTAGATTGGCTTTCTCAATTTACGGATAAGCCAAGGAAAATATTCATTGTACACGGGGAAGATGAAGCGCAGGAAGAGCTGGCAGATAAGATAGAAAGTGAGATTAGAGTAAAGACTTTAATACCTTCAAGATATGATACTTATGATTTTAATGAAGATAAGCTTGTAAGAGGAGAGGCTGAGGATAAGTCTAAACTTGAATTGGAGATTACTAACAAAATTGAAGAAATGAAACTGAGAAGTGACAAAGCATTGAATAAACTTCAAGAGTTAATAAACAGTAAAGATATAACAAAAGATTTAAGTCCTATTGTAAGTGAGTTAAACAATATAAATGAAAGTTTAATGAAATTGTATAGAGAACTTTTAGATTAGAATGCATTATGCATTCTTTTTTTGTATCTATAATGTCCTGATTGACTTGTTATTATTTAATAGATACAATTGATATTAAGATACATACAAATACCAAGACAATTGTAAGGAGGAGTAGAACAATGAATGAAAGGTATGAACTAAATAAAAATTTAGCCCAAATGCTAAAGGGTGGAGTCATAATGGATGTGACAACACCAGAACAGGCAATTATTGCGGAGAAAGCAGGTGCTGTTGCTGTCATGGCACTTGAAAGGGTTCCAGCTGATATTAGGGCAAGAGGGGGAGTTGCAAGAATGTCAGATCCTAAAATAATAAAGGAGATAAAGGCGGCAGTATCAATCCCTGTTATGGCAAAAGTTAGAATTGGGCATTTTGTGGAAGCACAGATTTTAGAGGCACTTGGGATAGATTTTATTGATGAAAGTGAAGTTTTAACCCCTGCAGATGAGATGTATCATATAAACAAATGGGATTTTAAAGTGCCTTTTGTATGCGGTGCGCGAAACCTTGGAGAAGCACTAAGGCGTATAGGGGAAGGTGCTTCTATGATAAGGACAAAAGGTGAGGCAGGGACTGGAAATGTAGTAGAGGCTATAAGGCATATGAGGATGATAAATGCCGAAATAAAAAGGCTTACAACTTTAAGGGAAGACGAACTTATGGCTGCTGCAAAAGAACTTCAGGCGCCCTATGACCTTGTAAAATATGTTGCACAACACGGAAGACTTCCGGTTGTAAATTTCGCAGCGGGAGGTATTGCCACACCGGCAGACGCGGCACTTATGATGCAACTGGGTGCAGATGGTGTTTTTGTTGGTTCTGGAATATTTAAGTCACAAAATCCCGAAAAGATGGCAGAAGCTATAGTAAAAGCTGTAACCTATTACGACAAACCAGAAATATTGGCAGAGGTTTCAGAAGGATTGGGAGAAGCCATGCAGAGTATTGATATAAGAAAACTTGATGAAAAAGATTTATATGCTTCAAGGGGATGGTAGTTTGCGCGTTGGAGTATTGGCAATTCAAGGCTCTGTTAGAGAACATATTGAAAAATTAAATCTTATAGATGGTGTAGAAGCTGTTTTGGCAAAAGACAAAAATACTCTGCTAAGCTTAGATGCATTAATTATACCGGGTGGCGAAAGTACTGCAATAGGGAAAATGATTGTAGATTTTGGACTTAAAGAGGCTATTTTAAAGCTAAATGAGAGGAAAATTCCTATATGGGGCACTTGTGCTGGCATGATACTTATGGCAAAATATATAGTTAATGATGACAAAGTGCACCTTGGAATAATGGATATTTCAGTTAAAAGAAATGCTTATGGTAGTCAACTTGACAGTTTTAAAACAAAGCTTATGATACCAGCAGTTTCTAATAATGAAATAGAGGCGGTTTTTATAAGGGCTCCGTATATAGAAAATGTAGGAAACGGTGTCAGAATACTTGCGAAGCACCAAGGTAAAATTGTAGCAGCACAGCAGAACAATTTACTTGCTACCGCATTTCACCCAGAACTAACAGATGATATATGCTTTTATAGATATTTTTTAAAGCTTTAATTTATAGAGTTTATTTTAATAAAAAATTTTTTTTATACTATATTGTCAAAAATATTGATGGTGTGATATAATATAAGCGTAAATGATAAGCTTTACATTAATTTAAAAAATTTAATACTTTTAAAAGCATAAATAGAGGAGCAGGCAAACAGGTACCTACAAGGTGTTAAGGAGGAGAACCTCCAATACTTGTGGCGAAGGTTTGTCTGCCGAAAGGTTATACTTGTTCTTGGGTATATCCTTGGGGGTGAACACAAAGTTCACCACTGTCATGGGTGAGAGCCCATGGAGCGCTATTTATGCAGTGAAAAGATTTTCATTGCATAAATAGCGCTTTTCTTATGGGAAAGGCTATTTAGGCACTGAAAATCTTTCAGTGCTTTTGTTTTTCAAAAAAAATACAAGGGGGGGGATTTACTTGAAGGCGATGATAAGGGTGCGCATGAGTTTGCATGATGCCCACTATGGAGGAAACTTAGTGGATGGGGCGAGAATTTTAAATCTTTTTGGTGATGTGGCTACAGAACTTTTAATAAGACACGACGGCGATGAAGGACTTTTTAGAGCGTATGATAGTGTTGAATTTTTGGCACCAGTATACGCTGGAGATTTTATAGAGGCGACTGGTGAAATAGTACAAGTAGGAAATACTTCAAGGAAAATGGTTTTTGAAGCAAGAAAAGTCATAACAGCAAGACCTGACATTAGCGATTCGGCGGCAGAAGTTTTAGATAAACCAATCGTTGTATGTAGAGCTAGTGGTACATGCGTAGTTCCAAAGGATAAGCAAAGGTATAAAAAATAAATTGGAGGGGATAGGCAGTGGAAAAGTTGATAATAACTGCTGCCATATGTGGAGCGGAAGTGACAAAAAAGCATAATCCTAATGTACCTTATACAGTAGAAGAGATGGTAAGAGAAGCAGAGGCAGCATATAACGCAGGAGCTAGCATTATTCACTTGCACGTCCGCTATGATGATGGGACACCTACTCAAGATAAAGAAAGGTTTAGGGAAGTCATTGAGGCGATTAAAGCAAAATGTCCAGATGTGATAATTCAACCTTCAACTGGTGGAGCAGTGGGAATGACTAGTGAAGAGAGGTTACAGCCTATCTACTTAAAGCCGGAAATGGCTTCTTTAGACTGTGGTACTTTAAATTTTGGAGGCGATGAAATATTTGTAAATACTGAAAATATGATAATAGAGTTTGCGCTTAAGATGAATGAGCTTGGGATAAAGCCAGAACTTGAAGTCTTTGATAAAGGCATGATTGATATGGCAATACGACTTCAGAAAAAGGGTTACATAAAGGCGCCTATGCATTTCAATTTTGTCATGGGTGTAAATGGCGGTATTTCGGGAGAAATGAGAGATTTCCTGTTTTTAAAAGAAAGTATTCCAGAGGGCAGCACTTTTACTGCAACGGGGATAGGAAGATACGAGTTTCCAGTTGCTACAATGGCTATACTGACTGGAGGTCATGTCAGAGTTGGCTTTGAAGACAATGTGTACATTGCAAAAGGAGTATTGGCAAAATCTAATGGAGAATTAGTTGAAAAAGTTGTAAGAATTGCGAAAGAATTAGGGCGAGAAATTGCCACTCCTAATGAAGCTAGAAAAATATTGGGATTAACGTAAAAAAATTAACATCAAAATTTTTCAAAATAAAGGTAGGAGGAGTTATATATGATGGGATGCAAATATGGAAGCCATAGAGTAATTGAACCAAAAGGAGTTTTACCACAAGCTGCATACAAGATTTCTAATGACATGAGTGTACTTTATGATAATGAGATACTCATAGATGTCATAGCTTTAAACATAGATTCTGCAAGCTTTACTCAGCTTAAAGAAGAGGCTGGTGGAGATGTAGAAAGAATAAAAGCTAAAATTTTAGAAATAGTCCATGAAAGAGGTAAAATGCAAAATCCAGTTACAGGTTCAGGCGGAATGCTGATAGGACGGGTTGAAAAAATAGGAGATGCATTGGTAAGAAAGAGAGACTTGAAAGTAGGAGATAAGATAGCAACACTTGTTTCACTCACACTTACACCTCTTAGAATAGATGAAATTTTATCTATAAAGCTTGGCATAGATAGAGTTGAAATAAAAGGTAAAGCTATACTTTTTGAAAGTGGAGTTTATGCTAAGCTTCCTGAAGACATGGAAGAAACTCTAGCATTAGCTGCTTTAGATGTAGCGGGAGCTCCCGCACAAACTGCAAAACTTGTAAAACCAGGTCAGAGTGTTTTGGTTCTTGGGGCTAATGGAAAATCAGGCATGCTTTGCTGTTATGAGGCAAAAAAGAGAGTGGGTCCTACCGGTAAAGTTATAGGTGTTGTAAGAAGGGAAGAGGCAAAAAGGAAAGTAGAAGAATTAGACATTTGCCATGAAGTTATAATAGCAGATGCTCAAAAACCGTTGGAGGTTTTGAACGAGGTATTGAGAGTAAATAAAGGCAAAGAAGTGGATATTGCAATAAACTGCGTCAATATTCCTAATACAGAGATGGCTACAATTTTGCCGGTGAGAGATGAAGGAATCGCTTATTTCTTCTCCATGGCGACAAGCTTTACAAAGGCAGCTTTAGGAGCAGAAGGTGTTGGAAAAGACATCACTATGATAATAGGCAATGGTTATACAAAAGACCATGCGGAAATTACTTTGCAAGAATTACGCGAAAATGAAAAATTAAGAAAAGTTTTTGAGGGAATGTATGCTAAATAATATTGAATTTTAGAAAATAGGGGGATTTTTAAGAATGAGAGTAAATAGAAGATATGAACTTTTTGGGCATGTATCAGACAAAGATTGGAATGATTGGAAATGGCAAATTAGGAATAGAATCGAAACAGTTGAGGAACTAAAAAAGTATTTACCTTTGACAAAAGAGGAAGAAGAAGCGGTTTCTAAAACATTGCAAACTCTAAGAATGGCCATAACACCTTATTATCTTTCTTTGATAGATCCGAATGACCCAAATGACCCTATAAGGAAAAGGGCGGTACCTACAATAGATGAACTTTACAGGGCTCCCGAAGATTTAATAGATCCACTCAGTGAAGATGTAGATTCGCCGGTGCCAGGCCTTACTCATAGATATCCTGATAGGGTTTTGATGTTGGTTACTGACCAGTGTTCAATGTATTGTAGACATTGTACAAGAAGAAGATTTGCAGGTCAAACTGATGCACCTGTTCCAATAGATAAGATAGAAAAGCAGATTGAGTATATAAGAAATACGCCGCAAGTCAGAGATGTGCTTATATCTGGGGGAGATCCATTAACTCTTTCTGATTCAAGATTGGAACAGATTATAAAAAAATTGAGAGAGATACCTCATGTGGAAATAATAAGAATAGGGTCTTCTACACCCGTTGTATTGCCACAAAGGATTACGCCAGAGCTTGTGAATATGCTAAAAAAATACCATCCAATATGGTTAAATACCCACTTTAATCATCCACATGAAATTACTGAAGATTCTAAAAGAGCTTGTGAAATGTTGGCAGATGCAGGTATACCTCTTGGGAATCAGACAGTGCTTCTAAGAGGAGTAAATGATTGCGCACATGTCATGAAAAAACTTGTTCATGAATTGGTGAAAATAAGGGTAAGGCCCTATTACATTTACCAGTGCGATTTGTCATTTGGACTTTCCCACTTCAGAACTCCTGTTTCAAAGGGAATCGAAATTATTGAGGCTTTGAGAGGTCATACATCAGGATTTTGCGTTCCTACCTTTGTGGTAGATGCACCAGGCGGAGGAGGAAAAATTCCAGTAGGTCCTAATTATGTAATATCTCAAAGCCATGATAAAATAGTTCTTAGAAACTATGAGGGAGTTATTACGACATATATTGAACCGCAAAATTATACGCCAGGTCCTTGTGTGTGTGATGAAGAACCACAGAGGATAACTGGGGTTGCAGGATTAATGCAAGGGGATAAAACTGCTACAATAGAACCTGAAGAGTTAGAAAGGAAAAAGAGAAGGAGAACAAATGAGCAAGATTCTTGAATTGATTAAGGAATACCGTACTATTTCTATAATAGGAATGGCAAAAAATGTAGGTAAAACTACTGTGCTAAATCATATTTTGAGTAAGGCCAGGGGTAAGTATACCCTTGGTCTTACCTCTATAGGAAGAGATGGAGAAGAGTATGATCAAGTAAGTTTTTTTCCAAAGCCGCGGATTTATGTAGAAGAAGGGAGTTATATAGCTACGGCAAAAGAGGCTTTGTTAAATAGCGATATTACAAAGGAAATAATTGTGACGACAGGATTTTATACTCCAATGGGAGAAGTAATAATTGCCAAAGCTTTAAGTGATGGCTATGTAGATTTGGCGGGGCCTTCTATAAATAAAGAAATTGCAGAAGTTTGTGAGCTTTTGCTAGAATTAGGTTCTGATAAGGTCATTATAGATGGAGCATTGAGCAGGAAAACACAGGCTTCTCCTTCTGTTTCAGAAGCTACAATACTGTCTACAGGTGCCGTTTTATCCTATAATATGGAAGAAACGGTTAAAAAGACAGTTTTTACTGTAAAACTCTTGTCAATTGAGGCGGAGAAAGATCAAGAAGTGGTAAAAGTGGCGGAAAGCATTTTAGATACTGCTCGACTGGGATTTATATACAAGAGCAAAAGTTATAAGAGTATAAGAATAGCTACAGCAATAGATTCGTCTAAAGAAATTGTTGAAAATTTAAAAGATGTTACTCATGTGGTCATAAAAGGAGTAATTACTGATAGATTAATTGAAGATGTTATGAAAAGTACCAATAAATATAAGGGAGTAACTTTTCTAGCGGAAGATGCTACAAAGTTATTTTTAAAGGAGGAGACATTTTTAAAGTTTCAAAAAAGTGGAGGAATTTTTAGAGTGTTAAAACCCATAAACTTAATTTGTGTCATGATAAATCCTATTTCACCTTTAGGATATTCTTATGATAAAGATGAGTTTTTAACTCAGTTAAAAAAAGAAATTAATTTGCCTGTTTTTGATGTGATAGGTGGTGATTAGTATTAAATTTTTAACAGAAAAAGGAAGAGAACAGATAGGGTTTAATTATGTAATAGCAAAATTACAGGTTATAACCCCTTATGGGAAAGAGGAGTTAAAGAGCATAGAGCCCTTTAAAAGAGAAGAAAAAGGCAAGCTTTTAAAAGAGTATGAGTATATTGAATCAATGAAGAAAAGTTTAGAAAAAGACAAAGAGTTATTTTATAAAATTTTAAAAATTCTCTTCAAAATAAAAGATATAAGAAATAGCATAAAGAGATGTAAAAATGGTGAAATTTTAGATGAAGTAGAACTTTATGAAATAAAATTATTTTGCCTTTTGAGTGAAGAATTGCGCACTATGGTAGAGAGATTAAAACTTGATATAAAAGACATAAAATTGAAATCTACGGAATCTATTTTAGACTTGCTTGACCCTCAGAGAAAAAGAATTTCTGCTTTTCACATATATGACGACTATTCTGAAAGGCTGAAAGAGCTACGAAAGAAAAAAAGGGAAATTGAAAGGCAAATATTTTTGGAGACGCAAAAAGAGAAAATAGAAGAGTTAAAAGAAAAAAGGTTAGGGGTAGTAATTTTAGAACAACAGGAAGAATTAGAAATAAAGGAAAAACTCTCTAAAGAATTGTTGGGGTACGCTGATACACTAGAGAAGAATATAAAAGCCATAGGACGTTTTGACTTTCTGATGGCAAAAGCTAAATTGGCAGCAGAATATGGGGGAGTAAAACCTAACATAAATGATGATATAAAGATTGTCTTTAAAAATGTGATAAATCCTCAAGTTTTAGATATTTTAAAGTCTCAAGGTAAAAAATTTACTCCTGTAAGTCTGGAGTTGAAAAAAGGAACTACTGTTTTAACAGGTGCAAACATGGGAGGAAAAACTGTAACATTAAAAACCATTACGTTAAATCTTTTATTAGGCATGTTGGGTTTTTTTGTGTTTGCTGAAGAAGCTTCTTTTCCAATGTTAGATTTTGTACATTTTGTTTCTGAGGATTTACAATCTGTCTCAAGGGGATTAAGTAGTTTTGGTGCAGAAGTAATTAAATTGAAAGAGATATTAGAGGATGTAAAAAAAGGGACAGGATTTATTGCTTTGGATGAGATAGCAAGGGGAACAAATCCACAAGAAGGTGCGCATATTGTAAAAGCTATTTCGCGGTATTTAAATGGCTTTTCTTCTATAACTTTATTATCTACTCATTATGAAGGAATTGTTGAAGAAGATATGGTCCATTATCAAGTAGTTGGGCTTAAAAATGTCAATTTTGGAATGTTAAAACAAAAAATTAATATGAATAGAGGTAATTCTATAGAAATTCTTCAAGATCATATGGACTATAGTTTGGAGAAGGTAGATTCCTTCTGTGAAGTTCCAAAGGATGCTTTAAATATTTGTAAAATATTAGGGCTAGAAGAAGTTGTAGAACTTGCTGAAAAATACTATGAGAAGGAGGAGTGATATATGAAAAGCAAGCTCAATTTAAATTGGGATATCGTAAATAAGGCAAGAGAATGTGCGAGAAATGTGGCAATAGATACACAAAAATTTATTGATGCCCATACTACTGTTGCGATTGAAAGGACAGTGTGTAGGCTTTTAGGAATAGATGGTGTGGATGACATGGGAATCCCTCTTCCTAATGTTGTGGTTGACAATATAAAAAATGGAGGGGGACTTTCACTTGGAGCAGCGATATACATTGGCAATGCTATGCTTTATACAGGACTTACTCCTCAGCAAATAGCTGAAAAAATTGGCAGAAATGAGCTGGACTTAGCTAAAATACCAATGGCAGATCTGTTTGAAATAAAACTAGCAGTGCAAGAAGTTGCAATAAAGACTGTAGAGAAGATAAAAGAAAACAGGAGAAAAAGAGAAGAACTCTTAAAAAAGTACGGTGATAAAGAAGGGCCACTTCTTTATTTGATTGTAGCGACAGGCAATATTTATGAAGACATTGTGCAGGCTCAAGCTGCAGCAAGGCAAGGTGCAGATGTCATTGCAGTCATTAGGACTACAGGACAAAGTCTTTTAGACTATGTGCCCTATGGAGCTACTACTGAAGGTTTTGGTGGTACTTATGCTACTCAAGAAAATTTCCGCCTCATGAGAAAGGCTTTAGATGAGGTTTCTGAAGAGGTGGGAAGGTATATAAGGCTTTGCAATTATTGTTCTGGCCTTTGTATGCCGGAAATTGCTGCTATGGGGGCTTTAGAGAGATTAGATGTCATGCTAAACGATGCTCTTTATGGGATTCTCTTTAGAGATATAAATATGAAGAGAACAATTATAGACCAATATTTTTCAAGGATTATAAACGGGTTTGCAGGTATTATTATAAACACTGGAGAAGACAATTATTTAACAACTTCTGATGCCTATGAAGAAGCCCATACAGTGTTAGCATCCCAGTTAATAAATGAGCAATTTGCTCTTATGGCAGGAATTCCTGAAGAACAAATAGGATTGGGCCATGCTTTTGAAATGAATCCTGATATCAAAAATGGATTTTTATATGAACTTGCACAGGCACAGATGGCAAGAGAAATATTCCCGAAGGCACCATTAAAATACATGCCTCCTACAAAGTACATGACAGGAAACATTTTTAAAGGTCATGTACAGGATGCGATGTTCAATATCGTGACCATAATGACAAAACAGAAAATACACCTTTTGGGTATGCTTACAGAAGCTATTCACACTCCTTTTATGTCAGATAGGGCTTTGTCAATTGAGAGCGCAAGATATATATTTAACAATATGGCAGATATAGCTGATGAGATATACTTCAAAGAGGGAGGAATAATTCAGCAAAGAGCTAATGAAGTCTTAATTAAGGCTTATGAATTATTAAAAGAAATTGAAAAGGAAGGACTCTTTAGAACATTAGAGCAGGGTAAGTTTGCAGGAATTAAAAGGTCAATGAATGGAGGAAGAGGTCTAGAAGGAGTGGTGGAGAAGGATCCAAACTATTTCAATCCCTTCATAGACCTTATGCTAAGAGGTGATAGGCAATGAGCAGCGGACTTTACTCAACAGAAAGAAAAGATTATGACAAAACACTTGATTTGACTAGAGTTAAGCCTTATGGAGATACAATGAATGATGGGAAAGTTCAGTTGAGCTTTACTTTGCCTGTACCTTATGGGGCGAAAGCTGTAGAAGCAGCTAAGCAGTTAGTGAAGAAGATGGGTTTAGAAAATCCAATGGTAGTGTATCATACTCCTTTGGACAAAGATTTTACTTTTTTTGTTGTATATGGTAGTTCAATTCACACTGTAGATTATACTTCTATTCATATAGAAGAGCTAGAGATAAAGGCGATGACAATGGAGGAAGTTAATGAATATATTAAGAAACATATAAGAAGAAAAATTGTAGTAATAGGGGCTACTACGGGTACAGACGCCCATACAGTGGGACTAGATGCTATTATGAACATGAAAGGATATGCAGGTCATTACGGACTTGAGAGGTATGAGATGATAGAGGCTCACAATCTAGGAAGCCAGGTTCCTAATGAGGAATTTGTCAAAAAAGCTATCGAATTAAAAGCAGATGCTCTTTTGGTTTCTCAAACAGTTACGCAAAAGGAGATTCACATAAAAAATTTGACCCATCTTGTAGAACTTCTTGAAGCAGAAGGCATAAGAGATAAGGTCCTTTTGATATGTGGTGGTCCTAGAATAACCCATGAACTTGCCAAGGAATTGGGATATGATGCGGGATTTGGCCCAGGTAAATATGCAGATGATGTAGCTACCTTTATAGTGACTGAAATGGTTAAAAGAGGGATAAAAGGCTTGAGGGATATGTAAAAGGCTGCATTAGCAGCCTTTTATCAAAGTGTCCAAATTCCTTTTATTAAGATAACTGCAGGGCCTCCAACAAGCACTTTTACTCCCTCATCTTTTTTAATCAATTTCACGTATATTTCTGAGGGTCTACCCATACTTTCTCCTTGATAAATTAGATAGGTTTTGTCTAATTCTTTAATTACTTTGTGTAAATATAGATAATATGTCAAAGCACCATTAGCTGTGCCTGTAGCTGCTTCTTCATTTATTCCGTAAAGAGGCGCAAAGTCGCGGCAGTTAGCAATAGCCTCTTTTTCATCAAGAGTAAAAACATGAAGGCTTACAGCGTTTTTTTCTTTTGTGAATTTTTCTAAAGCAGAGAAATTTGGTTTTATTTCAAAGAGGGCCTTTTTTGTTTTAACAGGTACTATTACGTCCCAAAGACCAGTGGAGATTAATTGGGGCTTTAAGTCGTATTGCGAATCACCGATCATTTCTGTCTCAATCTTTAAAGCTTGTGAAATTTTAAAAAGTTCTTCTTCAGTATCTAATATTTTTCCTACTTTTGGAAGTGCCTGCTCTAACATAATTTTATCTTCTTCAGCGTATACAGGCAAATCTCCGGCTAATGTGTGCATCCTGCATATACTGTTTGTTTTGACAAGGGCTAGGTCTTTTAAAACTGTAAAAGAAGCAATTGTAGCATGTCCGCACAAATCAACTTCTGAAGTAGGGGTAAAGAAGCGAATGCGGTAATTTTCACTGTTTATCATTTCTATAAAAGCTGTTTCAGAGTACCTCAATTCAGCAGCTAGATTTTGCATAAAAGTTTCATCCACTTTATCGCCTTTCTCCAGTAATACTACACCTGCAGGGTTTCCCCTAAAAGGTTTTTCAGTAAAAGCATCTGCAATAAAAATTTTCATACAAATTTCCCCCTTTTGAACTTGGTTTGTTCGAATAATTATAATATAACACAATATTGGTTTTTTTAAAATTTCCATCTACATGCTTGGTTACATAGAATTTGGAATTTCATGTTGAATTTTTTAAAAATAAGCTATAGAATTATAAATGTGGGGTGTAGTGGAGTGGAGAAATGGTATGTCATTTTTACGCGGACTGGATATGAAAATAGAATAAAAAACATTTTTGATAGTTATTTTGCGCATGAGAAAATAAAATTTTGGATTCCTAAAAGAAAGATTATAGAAAGAGCGAAAGGACGCCTGGCAGAGAAAATAAAGCCTTTATTTCCGGGGTATGTCTTCATAAATGTTGAAATGACTGACAATTTATATTATAGGATATCAGAAATTTTAAAAAAGGGTGTGTTTTTAAAAGAGGGAGAAAGGCCAGCTTCTGTGGAGGAAGAAGAAATTCGATTAATTTTGTCTCTTACTAAAAATTCTGATTTAATAGATATTTCCAAAGGAATAAAGGAAGGAGACAGAGTGAAGATAATTGAAGGACCATTAAAAGGATATGAAGGACTCATTAAAAAGATAGATGTCAGAAAAAAAAGAGCAAAGGTTATGCTTAGTGTTGCAAAGCAAATAAAAAGCGTAGATTTAGCTATTGAAGTGGTAGAAAAACCTGTTCTACAGCCAAAAGTGCTGATAAAAGTTTAGGAGGGTAATTTATGAAAAAATCTAGGTTAATAGGGCTTTTGTTGGTTTTTGTGCTTTTAATAGGCCTTTATTTGTTTATTTCATCTAAGGAAAACAAGAAAGAAAGTGAATTATCAAATAAGGGGAAAGATCCAATTGAAGAGTTGGCAAGAAATATGTCAGTAGAAGAGAAAATTGGACAGATGTTAATGCCGGCAATATCTGGTACAGAAATGAATTCTCAATTAGAAAAAATAGTAAAAGATTACCATTTAGGAGGGGTTATTTTATTTTCAGAAAATATACAGACTGTGGAACAAACAGTTAAATTGATAAATGATATTCAAAAACTTTCTCCTAAAATTCCTTTATTCATAAGTGTTGATCAAGAGGGAGGATTAGTATATAGATTAAGTGAAGGAACTAAATTGCCTGGCAATATGGCGATTGGAGCTACTTTTTCTGAAAAATTAGCCTATGAAAATGGCAAAGTGATAGGCAGTGAATTAAAAGCTGTTGGAATAAATTGGGATTTAGCTCCTGTAGTTGACGTAAACATAAATCCGCGCAATCCGGTAATAGGCATAAGATCATTTGGAGGAGATCCTGATTTAGTTGCTAAATTAGCTGTTGCATATATGAAAGGCTTACAAGAAGAGGGCGTTGCTTCTTGTATAAAGCATTTTCCTGGTCATGGAGATGTAACAGTTGATTCTCATTTAGGTTTAGGAACGGTGGATAAAGATAGGTATACTTTAGATGAAGTTGAATTAAAACCTTTTAAAAAAGCGATAAAAGCAGGGGCAGATGCTATAATGACTGCTCATTTAAGTTTTCCGGCTTTAGATAATACAAAGGTCGTTATGAAGGCACCTGATGGAACGCAAAGAGAAATAACTATTCCTGCAACCCTTTCCCATAAGATTTTGACTGAACTTGTAAGAAAAGAATTGGGGTTTGAAGGTGTTATTATAACAGATGCAATGAACATGAAAGCCATTTCTGATAATTTTGGACCAGTTGATGCTGCAGTAAGAGCAGTGAAAGCAGGTGCAGATATAGTTCTTATGCCAGTAGATTTAGATGGGGCTTTTAATGAGCTTGTAAAGCAGGTTAAAAATGGAGAAATTCCCGAATCGAGGATTGATGAGTCAGTAAAGAGAATATTGGCTTTAAAATATAAACGTGGTATAATGAATGTTTCTACTTCCAATGTAGAAGAAATGATAAAAAATGCAAAGTTGATAGTAGGTTGTCAAAACCATCTTGAAATAGAAAAAGAAACAGCAGAAAAGGCTATAACATTAATTAGAAATGATGGTTCAATCCTTCCCTTGAAAGATAGTGATTCCTCCAAAAAAATTTTAGTTATCGGTGGAAATAAAAACATAGTCGATAATTTTGTGACACAGATTGAAAAATATCACCCACGGAATAATAATTCGTTAGTGATATCTGATAAAATTTTAAATAGCGATAGTAATCTAACAGAAGAAGTAAAAAACGCAATCAATGATGCCGATATAATTATTTTAGCGACTAATAATATAACTCAAAGGGATAATCAGATTATAAAAATGGTAAATTATGGTAAAAATAAAATTTTTATTGGAATTGCGGTTCGGAATCCTTATGACATCATGTACTATTCTAATATAGGAATTTATTTGGCTCAATATGGTTGGAATTTGTGCAATATAAAAGCTAGCGTTGATGTAATATTTGGTCAAGTAAACCCTTCTGGGAAATTGCCGGTAGAAATACCAGGTTTTTATCCTTTAGGATATGGACTGACTTGTAATAAGTAAAGATTGTGATATATTGATACAATAAGGTAAAATTGCCTGTAAAATTAATATAAAAATTTACAGATAAGGAGGTTTAGGTAAATGAAGTTAAATGAGAACATGTTTAGAATGTACGATATTAGAGGAGTATGGGATGAAGATTTAACTGTAAAGACTGCTGAGATAATAGGTAAAGCTTTTGGGACGTATGTTAAGCAAAAAGGGATTAAAGATGTATTAGTGGGTAGAGATAACAGATTGTCTTCTAAACCTATAAGGGATGCTCTAATTAAAGGAATTACATCTACAGGTTGCAATGTGTTGGATGTAGGGGTTTTGACAACTCCAGCTTTCTACTATTCTAATATTTTATATAATTCTCAAGCGGGAATGATGATTACTGCAAGCCATAATCCTCCACAATTCAACGGTTTTAAGGTTATGGTTGGACCTTCTACTATCTATGGAGAAGAACTTAAAAAACTTTACCATATTGCAGAAAAAGACGAATTTGAAAAGGGCGTAGGAGAAGTAAAATATGCTTATCCAATTAATTCTTATATTAACATGATAAAAGACAAAGTTAAATTAGGAAGTAGAAAATTAAAAGTTGTTGTGGACTGTGGCAATGGAACAGGTTCATATTTTTATCCGGATGTAATATACAACTTAGGTTGTGAAGTCTATCCTCTTTATTGTGAGTCAGATCCTACTTTTCCTAATCATTTCCCTGATCCAGTAAAAGAAGAAAATTTAAAAGATTTGATTGAAGAAGTGAAAAGAATAAAAGCCGATTTGGGAATAGCGTTTGATGGTGATGGCGATAGGATTGGCGTTGTGGATGAGAAGGGTAATATAATCTGGGGAGATATGTTAATGATCTTATATTGGAGAGAGATAATAAAAAAGCATCCTGGTGCTGATGCAATTGTGGAAGTAAAATGTTCTCAGGCGTTAGTAGAAGAAATTGAAAAGCTTGGAGGCAACCCTTTGTTTTATAAAACTGGCCATTCCCTTATAAAAGCTAAAATGAAAGAGATAAATGCGGTGTTCACAGGGGAAATGTCTGGTCACATGTTCTTTGCAGACGAGTACTATGGCTTTGACGATGCAGCATATGCTGCTGCAAGACTTTTAAGAATACTTTCTAACACGGATAAGTCCTTGTCTGAACTTTTAGCTGATGTTCCCAAATATCCATCAACGCCTGAGATAAGGTTAGAATGTGATGATGATAAAAAATTTAATGTAGTAAAAGGAGTAACTGAGTACTTTAGAGAAAAAGGTTATAAAATAATTGATGTGGATGGAGCAAGAGTGCTTTTTGATGGAGGATGGGGACTGGTTAGAGCTTCTAATACAGGTCCAGAGCTTATTGTAAGATGTGAAGCGAAGACAGAGGATAAACTTGAAAAGATTAAAAAAGAACTTTCACAGGCTTTAGCTAAGTTTGATGTAAAGTTTGAATAAAAAGAGAATAAAGGAAGAGGGGAAAGTTAATGAAAATAAAAAAAGCGATAATTCCGGCTGCGGGCCTTGGTACTAGATTTTTGCCTGTTACCAAGGCTCAGCCTAAAGAAATGCTTCCAATTGTGGACAAGCCGACTATACAGTACATAGTTGAGGAAGCGGTTCAGTCTGGAATTGAAGATATTCTCATAATAACCGGAAGAAATAAAAGAGCTATAGAAGATCATTTTGATAAGTCTATAGAATTGGAACTGGAATTAAAAAAGAAAAATCAAGAAAGCTTGTTAAGTCTTGTAGAAGATATTAGCAATATGGTGAACATTCACTATATAAGGCAAAAGGAGCCTAAAGGATTAGGACATGCTATCTACTGTGCTAAATCTTTTGTTGGAAATGAGCCTTTTGCAGTGTTATTAGGGGATGATGTAGTGGATGCAGAGGTGCCCGTTTTAAAGCAGATGATTGACCAATATGAGAGATATAATTGCACTATTATTGGAGTTCAAGAAGTACCAAAAGAAGAGGTACATAAGTATGGCATTGTGAGTGGTACTTTTATTGAGAACAGGTTATACAAAGTGAATGACTTAGTAGAGAAACCTAAAAAAGAAGAAGCACCTTCTAATATAGCCATTCTGGGAAGGTATATAATTACTCCTAGAATATTTGAAATCTTAGAAAATACACCGCCGGGTGCAGGAGGAGAAATCCAACTTACAGATGCCTTAAAAACTCTTTTAAATTATGAAGCTATTTATGCCTATAATTTTATAGGTAAAAGGTACGATGTAGGAGATAAGTTAGGTTACCTTATGGCAACTGTTGAGTATGCTTTAAAAAGAGAAGATTTAAGAGAGCCTTTTAAAAGGTATTTATTAAATGTTGCTGATAGTCTAATGACACCTGAAGAAGAAGCGGCAGTTACAGAAGTAAACTAGTTAAGGTAAAAATAAGATAAAAATAAGATAAAAATAAGGGGGATTTTTAAATGGAAGAAGAAGTGGATTTGAGGGAAATTTTTTTGATTATAACAAAGAGGATGAAAATTATAGTAATTATTACTCTTTTAGCTATGATATTAAGCGGAGTACTTTCTTATTTTGTTATCCCTCCTGTATATAAGGCAAGTACTTCCTTGATAATTAGCAGGTCCCAAAACCTTGCAATTAACAGTCAAATACAAGTTCAAGATATACAGATTAGTAGAATGTTAGCCGCTACTTATAGTGAAATTGTTAAAAGCAGGAGAGTGTTACAACCGGTAATTGATAAACTTAATTTGCCTGTGACTGTAGAGCAATTAAAAAATAATGTGGATGTAGCATCTAAAGATAACACAGAAATTATCGAAATAAGCATTAAAGACAGCGATCCAAATAAGGCAGCAGAAATAGCAAATGCTATTGCCAATTCTTTTATGGATAATGTTGTAAAAATAATGAAGGTTGACAATGTACAAGTGATTGATAAAGCTATACCACCCACTTCGAAAATCAGTCCAAAAACAAGCTTAAATATTGTAATAGCAGCCATTTTAGGTCTTATGGTGAGTATTTTTGTTGTATTTTTGATGGAATATATGGATAGGACTATAAAAAGTCCAGAAGATGTTAAAAAATATCTCGATTTGCCTGTATTAGGTGTTATTCCTGAAATAAAAATTAAATGAGGGATGTGAAAAGTGGAATGGTTACAACAAAAAATCTAATTTTATCAGATCCAAAATCGCCTTTTGCTGAGGCTTTTCGCGCTTTAAGGACTAATTTGCAATTTACCAGTGTAGACAAAAAAATTAAGATCATATTGATTACCAGTTCTTTGCCTAATGAAGGGAAAAGTACTATTGTCAAAAACTTAGCTTATTCTGTAGCTTTGACAGGGAATAAAGTCATTGTAATAGATGGAGATTTGCGGAATCCTACGGTTCATAAAACTTTCAATTTGCCGAATAGCAGAGGTTTGACAAATTTATTAGTTGAAGAAGGAGATTATGAGGCTTATTTAAATGTAGATACTAGTTATGAGAATTTGCACATATTGACTTCTGGGCCTATTCCTCCAAATCCAACAGAGTTATTAGGTTCTAATAAAATGAAAAAATTACTAAACCAAATCAAGGAAAATTACGACTATGTGTTTATAGATACTCCGCCTGTTGTGAATGTTACGGATGCTGTAGTATTGGCACCTGTGGTTGATGGAGTAATACTTGTCATACAAGCTGGAAAAACTGAAATTGAGGCAGTCAATCGGGCGAAAGAGATTTTGGATAGTGTAAAAGCTAATATTCTTGGAGTGGTGTTAAATAGAGTAAAAGAAAGTCAGAGAGGGTATTATTACTACTATTACTATTATGGCGACTATAAAAAACAAGATAAGAAAAGAAGGAAAAGATGATGGTGGACATACATTGTCATATATTACCAAATTTAGATGATGGGTCTGAATCCGTAGATATTTCAAAGGAAATGGCCCTTATTGCAGTAGAAGATGGTATAAAGTCAATTGTGGCAACTCCTCATTACATAGAATATGAACATGAAGTATCTAAAAAGGCTATTTTAAAAAGTTGCCAGGAGTTAAATCAACTTTTAATTCAAAATGGAATAAATTTAAAAATATTACCGGGATGTGAAGCTTTTATTTCTCCTACATTAGTGGAAAGCTATAAAAAAGGAGAAATTATGTCAATAAATGATATGGGAAAGTACATATTAATAGAATTGCCAGTAACTAATTATCCGGAGTATGTAGAAGATGTAATATTTGACTTTAAGGTAATTGGAGTAATACCTATTATAGCTCACATAGAAAGGTATTCATATGTTAGGGGAGATTTTGAGGTAATATATAGATTGATTAATAAAGGAGCACTTATGCAAGTAAATTCTACAAGTATTATAGGTTTATTTGGAGATAAGCTAAAGAATAAGGCGATAGAGCTTGTAAAACACAATATGGTGCATTTCATAGCTTCTGATGCCCATACTACAAGAGGCAGGTCTCCCAGGATAGCAAGAGCTTTTGAGATTTTAAAAAAAGAAAGAATAAAAGATACTTACATAGACTATTTGATTGCTAATAGTCAAAAAATTATTTATGGCGAAGATATTAAAATTATAGATCCTATAGTAAAGAAAGTCAGCTGGTTTTACAAAATAAGAAGGCGCTTTTAAGTGCGTCTTTTTATTTTGTAAAATTTTGGATCACTTCTTGTAGTTTTTGCATATCAGGTTTCCAGTAGCTTATTCCATTTTGGTGATAAAATTCCCCAGGTACTGCAAATTTTTCTATTGAATTTGGGGATATATCTTTGATGACATATATAAGAGCTAATATTTGTTCATAGTCGAAATTGGTATAAAGTTTTCCTTTAAATGCATTGTATAGATTTATATAAGTAGAAACATCTTTTGTTTTGCTTTTCAGATGGTTAAGAAATGCAATTATAAATTTTTGTTGTCTTTTTACTCTATTTATATCTCCCATAGGGTCATATCGCCAGCGAACATATTGATATACCTTTTGACCATCTAAAATTTGGTAACCCTTATTTAAATTAGCTCCATGGGTATGTATATCTATTTCTACATCTAAAGGGACTCCTCCAATTGAATCTACAATTTCAGGAATCGTTTCCATATCCATTGAAATATAATAGGATACTTTAATTCCCAAAAAATTGCTTATAGTTTTTAAACTAAGGTCATAACCTTTTTCTCCCATACCACCATATGTATACGCAGCGTTTATTTTATCTTTATGAAATCCCGGAATATCTACATATGTATCTCGTGGTATGGAAAGAATCTTTATTACTTTATCATCTAAATCAACTGAAAATATCATTATTGTATCTGTTCTGAAGCTTCCTAAAGTATGGATTCTTTCTTCCGTTTTGTCTAAACCTAAAAAAGCAATATAGACTTTGTCATAGTTTTGTTCAATTGTAGAGTTATCATTTTTATCATTCTTATTAAAAAGTTTTTCAGGATGTTGAGTTATTTTAGTACATTCTTGGAATCCCAAAAAAATTATAACAACTGCAATAATTAGTATGAGAAAGAAGAAATTTTTCACTTTCATTTTCAATATATTCACCCCATTTGGTGGAAATAGACATATACTATATATTCCCTTATCGATTTTAGCCTATTTGCTTATTAAAAGCAAATAGTTCTCTTAAAAAGAATAATATTTTTTATCCTGCCTAAAATATATTTTAATAGAAAGAAAGGCGGGATTTTTTTGAGTAAAAATGGAATTTCAACTTTTAAAGTTGCTGCAACTTATATAGGAACAGTAATAGGAGCAGGATTTGCTTCAGGACAAGAGATATTACAATTTTTTGTCTATCACGGAATTAATGGGATTATAGGTATTTTAATCGCTATTTTTATATTTGTATTTTATGGATATATAATTTTGAGATTAGGTAACAGACTTAATGCCTCCTCCTATAAAAAGGTCATCATGAAGGCTGGAGGGCCTTTATTTGGAAGGGTTATAGATTTAATTGTTACATTTTTTTTGTTTGGAGCACTGTCTGCAATGATAGCAGGTTGCGGAGCAATCTTTAAAGAACAATATGAGCTTCCCTTTGCTTTTGGTAGTATGGTAATGGCAGTATTATCGGTTGTAACAGTATTAACAGGAATTGGGGGGGTCATTTCTGCTATTTCTTTTGTAGTACCTTTGCTTTTGCTCGCCATAATTATCGTCAGTATTTTTTCACTTTTTTATGTACCAGACATTACGGTTATAACAACTGCTGATTTTCCTCTTAAAGCTGCGGTAAAAAATTTTGCTCTATCAGGAATACTTTATGCTTCCTATAATCTTTTGATGGCAGTTGCTATTCTTGCTCCTCTTGGACATAAAACCAACAACAGGTCAAAACTAAGATGGGGGGCTGTATTAGGAGGAATGGGATTAGGATTAGGAGCGTTTTTAATATTTTTTACAATTCTTATAAATATGCCTACTGCTTCTTTATATGAGATACCTATGCTTTATGTTGCCGGCAAGATTTCGCCAGTTTTGAAATTGGTATACAGTTTTATTTTAATTGCAGAAATATATACTACAGCTGTAGGAAATCTGTATGGATTTGCAGCGAGGTTTACAGAGGTTGGGTCAATGAAATACAAGATTTTTACTATTACTGCAGGAGGAGCTGCACTTATTGCTAGCGGTTTTGGATTTGCAAAACTTGTACATTATCTATATCCTGTAGCAGGATACGGAGGCATTTTGATGCTTATAGGTCTTACCTATGGGATTGTCACACATAAATAAACGGCAAAAATTAAATTTTATCAATAAAATGTCGAAAAATGTAGAATAGTATGCTAAAATAATAAATAAGAGCAAAGAAGGACGGAGGTGTAATATTGGGAAAAAAATATTTATATGAGAAAAAAATTATATGCCCGGTATGCAAACAAGAAGTTACATATAGCAAAGTTCGGACTTCACAATTAAAGGTCGAGGAAAGAGAAAGGGATTTTTATACAAAGTATAAAGACAATATTAATCCTTTTTTCTACGAAGTCATTGTTTGCTCAAATTGCGGATATGCAGCTTTGGAGGCCGAATTTGATAAAATTACTAATGACAAAAAAGAAAAGATTTTATCGCTAGTAAGTAGCAACTGGGTTAAGAGAGATTTTTCAGGTGAAAGAACTCCTCAAAAAGCTTTAGAAGCTTATTTATTGTCTTTATATTGTTCACAAATAAAAGAGGATAAACCTATTATTTTTGCAAAGACTTGTCTTAGAATTGGCTGGATATACAGGATATTACAAGATAAAGAAAATGAAGAAAGATACTTAAAATATGCATTAGACTCTTATGTGAAAGCCTTTAGCGGTTCGGACTTGTATGAAGATGAGGTACTCCTCATATATATGATAGCAGAGTTAAATAGGATGCTGGGAAATAGAGAAGAAGCATTAAAATGGTATAATAAAGTTATAAACCACCCGGATAGAGCACGTCATAATTTAGTAGTAAATCTCGCTCGAGATGGTTGGCAGAGTTTAAAAGAATGAGGGCATGTTTTTTAAAATGCCCTCATATTTTATTTAGAGGGCAAAAAGTTTAAGAAAGGGGATTAGGATGAATCACAATAAAAAGCAAATGCACCAGGCAGTGTATTATTTTGATAAGATAGATTTTAGAGGTCTAACAAGTCAAGAAGCACAAAAGAGACTATTAAAGTATGGTTCTAACGCCTTAGAAGAGGGGCATAAGATTAGTCCTTTGCAAATATTTTTACATCAATTCCAGGATTTTATAGTGATGATTTTGCTGGCTGCTACTTTGATTTCTGCCTTAATGGGAGAATTAGCAGATGCTTTGACAATAACTATAATTGTCATTTTAAATGCTGTATTAGGATTTATACAGGAATATAGAACGGAGCAATCTTTGGAAGCTTTAAAAAAGCTTGCGGCACCTATTGCAAAAGTTTTAAGAGATGGAGAAGAAAAAGAGATAGAAGCTTCTCAGGTTGTAATAGATGATATTATTATTTTGGAGGTAGGAGATAGAGTTCCAGCGGATGCTGTACTGATAGAAAGTCACAATTTAGAAGCGGACGAATCAATTCTAACAGGAGAATCGGTTCCTGTCCATAAAGAAGCTGTTGCCAATATTAAAAGGTCAACGGTAAATAATAGCAATGTAATATACATGGGTACTATTGTTACAAAAGGGAAGGGCAAGGCAATTGTCACGGCTACAGGGATGCAGACAGAAATGGGTAAAATTGCAGGGATGATGAAGGAAATTGAAGAAAAGGAAACACCTTTACAGAAAAGGCTTAATAAACTTGGGGAAGTACTAGTAATGTGGGCATTGGCTATATGCGGGGTTGTGACGATATTAGGTATAATAAGAGGAGAACCGGTATATTACATGTTTTTATCAGGAGTGAGCCTTGCTGTAGCAGCTATTCCTGAGGGGCTTCCTGCTGTTGTTACAATTTCTTTAGCAATCGGCGTACAAAGAATGCTTAAAAGAAATGCTTTGGTAAGGAGATTACCTGCTATAGAAACTTTAGGATGTACTGATGTGATTTGTACTGATAAGACAGGAACTTTAACAGAGAATAAGATGACAGTTACAAAAGTATTTTGCGATGAAGAAATTTTTGAGGTGAAGGGCAATAAAGGCAGAGAAATAACAAAAATAAGAAATAAAGATAGAAGTGCTTTTAGAAAGATGCTAGAAATAGGGGCTTTATGTAATAATGCAAAAATTAAAGAAGAGAATGTAAAAATTGTAAGAGAAGTCTTGGCGGAAGAGAAATATATAGGAGATCCTACTGAAGCGGCTATACTTTCTTTTTCAATAAATTCTGGACTTTCTCTAGATTTTTTAAAAAATATTAAAAGAATAGAAGAAATTCCCTTTGATTCAGAGAGAAAGAGAATGTCTGTCATTGCGGAGTTAGATGGTGAAAAATATGCGTATGTAAAAGGTGCTCCAGATGTAATATTGGACCTTTGTACATATAAGTACATAGAAGGAAGAGAAGTGCCTCTTACGGTCTTTGATAAGAAAAGAATATTAGACATCAATGAAAGTTTTGGGAAAGAAGCTTTGAGAGTACTGGCTTTTGCTTACAAAAAGCTTCCTCCTAAATTTCCAATGGTTGCGGAGTTTGTAGAAAGAGATTTGGTTTTTGTAGGTTTAGAAGGGATGATAGACCCCCCCCGCAAAGAGGTATATGATGCAGTTTTAAAATGTAAAATGGCTGGGATAAAGCCAGTTATGATAACAGGTGACCATAAGGTTACTGCAACTGCTATAGCAAAAGAGTTAAAAATATTAGGAGAGAAGGACAAAGTAGTGACAGGTAAAGACTTAGATGAAATGGAAGATAAGGAACTTGAGAAAGTTTGTATAGATGTCAGTGTCTATGCAAGGGTTACACCTAAACACAAATATAGGATTGTCAAAGCGCTTAAAAATCGTGGTTTTACTGTTGCCATGACAGGGGATGGAGTAAATGATGCACCTGCTTTGAAAGAAGCAGATATAGGGATTGCTATGGGAAAAGGAGGGACAGAGGTTGCAAAAGAGGCTTCTTCCATGATTTTGTTGGATGACAATTTTGCTACTATCGTGGCAGCTGTTGAAGAGGGAAGAATAATTTATGACAATATACGAAAGTTTATACGATTTTTACTTTCTTGTAATCTTGGAGAGGTTTTGACTATGTTTTTTGCTGCTTTAATGTCCTTAAAATTGCCCCTTGCCCCAATTCAAATATTAATGGTCAATCTTGTTACTGATGGGTTGCCGGCTTTAGCTCTAGGGATGGATCCTCCTGAAAAAGATATAATGATGATGAGACCAAGAAATGCTAAAGAAAGTGTGTTTTCAAGAGGGTTGGGTATAAGAATCATTATAGTGGGATTTTTAATGGCATTGAGTACGCTTGGAGCATATGTATTTGCTTTAAGTTATGGGACATTGGAAAAAGCTAGAACTATAGCTTTTGCTACATTAGTGATGGTAGAGCTGATACATGCCTTTGAATGTAGGTCAGAAAGAAATTTAATTTTTGAGATAGGGATTTTTACTAATCCTTACTTGGTGTTAGCAGTTTTAACATCATTTTTGCTTTTCTTAGTTACAATATATATTCCACCTTTAAGTGTTGTGTTTAAGACAACAGTGCTTACTGGCTATGATTGGCTGGTCGTGGTGTTTTTCTCTTCAATAGAATTTGTATTTAACAATCTTTATACTGCTTATATAGTACCATTAATAAAGGCGAAGTAAAGTCACTTCGCCTTAGTTTGTAATACTTTTAGAGAATATCGCAATTCTAAATAATTTACTAATTTTGCAATTAAATCTTTTTTGTCACTATCCAACCAGTGCCACTTATGTCTGTAGTCTGCTATCACTGTCCTGGCAAATTCTTTTGGAGATTTAAGGGAAAATCTTTTATAGACAAACAACCGTGAAACTTTTCCATCCCCTTTTTCTAATGTAGAAGGATTTATACCGTAATTTACTTTTTCTTGTTGCACTAATGCATACCAGTTATAATCATCAATTTTTCCGTAAATTATCCCATACCGGTTATTTTTGCTTTCAATTGTTATTTTGGGCATACATATACCTCCAATAGATTTCTCTATTAGAGTTTATGCCCTGTCCACAAAAATATTCATGCTAATTCAGGAAACCACAGTGCTATCTCTCTTTTTGCAGATTCTATACTATCTGAACCGTGAATAATATTATAGGTTGTTTGAGAGGCAAAATCACCTCTTATTGTGCCAGGAAGAGCTTCTTCTACTTTTGTAGCTCCGTTTAGCAGTCTTACTAATGTTACTGCGTTTTCTCCTTCTAATACCATTGCGAAGACGGGTCCGGAGGACATATACTTTATTAAAGGTTCGTAATAAGGCTTGCCTTTATGTTCCTCGTAATGTTTTTCTAAAAGTTCAATTGTCGGAGTTATTATTTTTGCCGCTTTAAGTCGCAGTCCCTTATTTTCATATCTTCTTAAAATTTCTCCAATAAGTCCCCTTCTTACGCCATCAGGTTTTACAATAGCAAGGGTGGTTTCCATATAGATCAATCCTTTCTTTGTATTTTAATACTATCTCTTACAAGAGAAGTAAAAGCACAGATTAGCGAAAAAATACCTGCTGCTATATAAGCTTCTTTAATTGCACTCATAAAAGATATATTAAACGATAAGTTTAGAGATTGATAGACCTTTAACCTATTAGTAAATATTGCACCACCTATAGCAATGCCCATTACCATTCCTACATTTCTCATTGTTGCAAGGAAGGCGGAGGCTACCCCTAATCTGTTTTTGGGTGCACTTCCCATTACTGCACTGTTATTTGGCGTTTGGAAGATAGCATTTCCTATTCCAAAAAGCGCAAGGCGAAACATAATGGCAAACATAGTAGATTTTTCCGTTAAAGTTGCCATGAGAAAAAGGGCTGTTGCAGAAATTAGTGCACCAATAGTTGATAAAATTTGAGCGCCGTATCTATCAGCTAAAATGCCGCTTAAAGGTGCTACGACGAACATAACGAGAGGAAAAGAAGTCATGATTATACCTGTTTTTTCAGTAGTAAATCCTAGATGCTGAAGGAGAAAAGGGGTTAAAAAAGTCATCGTATACTGGGCCATAAAGTTTAGCAGGGTGCTTATATTTCCAAAAGTAAAAGACCTTATTTTAAAAAGGGAAAAGTCAAACATAGGAAACTCTACTTTGTTTTCTATATTGGTAAAAATTATCAAAAATGCTATTGATGTAACTAATGCGACTATGCTTGTAAGAGATGACCAACCCCATGTTCCACCTTCTGAAATAAAAAGCAAAAGGCTTGCAAGAAAAGCAAAAAAAGAAATAGAGCCATAAGGATCGAATTTTTCAGGTATTCCTTTGTTGTCAGGGACCACAATATGAGCCCATATGTAACCTATTATACCGATAGGTACGTTTATGTAAAATATAGAGGGCCATCCTAAGTATTTTAAAAGGAACCCTCCTAATGTGGGGCCTATTGCAAGACCAATTGATATAGACATAGCATTGATGCCAAGAGCTTTGCCTCTTTCGTTTGGAGGAAAAACAGCTGTAATTATGGCAGAAGACATTGACATAAGCATAGCAGCTCCTACTGCTTGAAAAGCTCTCATAATTATCAACATATATATATTTACGGAAAGACTTAAAATCACAGAAGAAATTGAAAAAGTCAAAAGGCCATATTGATACAGCTTTTTGTAACCTAACATGTCACCAAGTCTTCCAAAAGTCATCATTAAGCTACTTACAACTAAGAGATATATCATGGAGACCCAGCTTACTGTTGTTATGTTAGTGTGAAAAATTTTTGTGAATTCTGGCATTGCTATGTTGACAACACTTCCATCGATTGGTCCCATAATACTGCCTATGACGACTGCAGAAAGTATTATCCATTTATTGTAGTGTTTTTGTGTCATTCATATCCCTCCGCTACAGTAAATTATATCACAAAGTTTGGCAAAAGATAAATGTTGAAAAAAAAGGTATTGTACACTATAATTATAAGGGAATTTAAAATAAAGGATGGCTGGAAAACAAATGATAGATATAAAAAGACTTTTGATAGTAGCTTTTTTTACAATGATAATTAATTTAATTGATACACTTTCTTATTCTATTAGACCTTCTGGTGTAAGAACTCGGAAAATTGCTGTTGCTCTTTCTCTTTTTAACATTATGGCTGTAATATCAAGACTATCAAATATGATTCAAGCACCTTTTCTTGGCAGTATTGTAGATATGGCGATAAAAATGGACAAGGTTCATCTCCTACAAAATGATATGAGAATTGTACTTTTTTCAGCTACATTAGGGGCATTAATAGGAGCACCCCTGATGCCCACTTTTGTATCGATTTTTACTGTTGCCATAAATGGAATGGAAGGAGCTGGAACAGTCCCTAAGCTTATTCTTAAGGGATTTAGATGGAGTAATTTAAAAAAGATAAAGAAAAAGATTGTCATCCCAAGGCTGTCTATGTTAAAAGGTGTGTGGAAGGCTAACATACCAAAAACTTTTTTGATATATAACGTTATTATTACTTCTATTTACACAACAGGGATTATATCTTCACTTTATGCCGGAGCTATTATTCCTGAGTATAGAATTACAGCCAGTCAGCTTTCGGGTATTGTAAATGGATTTGCGACTGTATTGTTTACCGTTGTAGTTGACCCTGTGGCGGCTCTTATAACTGATCAGGCCTTAAGTGGTAGAAGGACCCAACATGATGTGGACAGTATGGTAGTGCTTCTTGTGTTGGGGAAAATTGTGGGTACTGTGCTGGCACAGCTTATATTTATACCAGCTGCAGATTTGATACTGTTTGTTACAAAATTGATAGTTTAGCAAAAAAAATAAAAAAATTTTAATACACTTTTTAAGAAAATGGTGTATAATAAAAATTAAAATAAGATTTAATTGCTCTAAGCAATTTGCAGTTAAAGGAGATGGGGTTATTGTATTTCACTAGTCCAACCAAAGGGAAAATGCATATAGATAAAATGTTTGAAGATATCATGGAATTTGTTGAAGGAGACCGGCAATCTAATTATAAATTAATGGTAGGTACAGATTCTCAACCCGGCAAATCTGTTTGCTTTGTTACTGCAGTAATTATATATCGCGAAGGGAAAGGTGCGCGGTATTATTATAGGAAATTTTATAATAAAAAAGTACTGTCTTTGAAGCAAAGGATTTTTATGGAGGCTACTTATAGTATTGAAATAGCAAATCAGCTTTTTGAAAAAATCAATCAAACAAACAAAAAAGATATAAATATACAGATCCATTTAGACGTAGGAGAAAATGGCAAGACAAGAGATATTATAAAAGAAGTTGTAAATATGGTTTTAGGATGTGGATTTGAAGCACAAGTTAAACCTGCTTCTTATGGAGCTAGCAAAGAGGCTGATAAACATACAAAAAGCATGGCTAATATTGGATAAGACCTCCCGAGGGAGGTCTTATTTTTATGCTTTTATTGCTTTATCGTTTAGTTTAAAAAGATTGAATATATAAGGTGCCCCAAGAGAAAGCCATAAGCCACAAATTGCATACCTTATAGCGTTAAAAATATTTCCAGAAGGCAACACAAATTTTAATCCCTCTTTAAGTGCAAAAAATACAATTATGCCAATTAGTAACTTTAAAATTTGCTTTTGAAGAGGAGCATGGACAGTAAAATCAAATTTTTCTTTGTCTATAAAATAACCTATTAAAGTACCAGAAATTAAGCCCATGTATTCATAAATATCCTTGTGAGGGAAAATTAATATAAAAAGCGCAGGGATTAAAATTGACAAAATAACTTTAAAAGATAAACTTATGTTAAAAGTGCTTTCTTTTATAATACTATCAATAAGTTCACTTAAAATTATAATTAAAATAGCTATCAATATTCCTCCAGCAATATCCATTGGCCAATGGACTCCTAAGTACATTCTGGAGAAGGAGACTAGTAACACAATAGCAGTTCCTACATACCACAACCATTTTTTTTGATAATGCACCATTAAAGTCCCCCAAAGAGTTGTAGAACCTTGTGCATGACCGCTAGGAAAAGAATATCCTCCTGCCGATTGTGTAAAAATAGACCTTATTCCTGGATATCCTATGGGCCTGGCTATTTTTGTTGTCTCTTTCAAAACAGTATTTACATAGATAGAGCTTATCAAGATGAGTCCCAGCTTTAAAC
Organism: Clostridia bacterium; assembly: GCA_012840485.1. Lineage (GTDB taxonomy): Bacteria > Bacillota > Thermoanaerobacteria > Thermoanaerobacterales > Thermoanaerobacteraceae > Thermoanaerobacter. The sequence continues at coordinate 53,575 of DULG01000026.1, forward strand.
CAAATCTTTTATCTACACACCAATAAAAGATTGGAATAAAAATAAAATAAAAACCTGAGCTTCCCAACATGGTTACAGCTATAAAAAAATAATCTAAAAAAGGATTTGAAATTGTTTGAATAGCTTTTAATATTTCTGCTTGCATTTTATCACCTCGATATATATAATTCACCAAAAAAATTTATTTTCCTTCATGGTTAAAAAATTTAACAAAAATTTAAAGAAAAAAATAAAAAGTGTGGTAAAATTTATATAAGCATAATTTTGAATTTAAAAAATTGGGAGGTTATAGAAGTGAATTTTTTAGAGAGATTATATGGGATACTTTTTCAGCCGGTAGAAACTATAAAAGAGATTGTAAGGGAAAAACCGATTTGGCAAGCTGCTGTTGTCATTATAGTTACAGGACTATTGACTGTGACAAGCAATTATAGGTTTACAATGGTTGGTACAGATTTTTTTACTTCCAGCTCAGGTATGCCTGATGTTGGGAGGCTAAGAGCTTTATTTGTTCCGATGGCTGTATTTGGGAGTATATTTATAGCTCCTTTGACTTACTTTGTTTATGCAGCAGTGTATCACTTTTTAGCGGAAATTTTAGAAGGTAAAATGTATGCTAAAGTGGAAGATAATGTATCTTTTGATCAAATTGAAGAGAATAATGCTGAAATTGAACAAAAGGCAAGCGGTGAGAAAGAAGAGGTAGTAATAGGTACAGCAAAGGGATTGTATTCTGCAATAGGGTTTGCAAAACTTCCCATGATTTTTATGGTTGTTGTAAACTTATTTGTACGTTTGTTAAATTCAAGAGCTGGCTTAATACTTACGTATTTATTTTTAGCGATATTTACTGTATGGGTAATTGTTTTAGAAATTATAGCTATAAAGGAAAATTATAAAATGAGTACGGGGAATGCAGTGCTTGTATATTTTCTTCCCTACATAGTTTTGGTCGTTTTATTCATCATAATGATAATTTTTGCAGGTGCTGCATTTATAAGCGTGTTTTCAGATATTTTAAAAAATGTTCCATTACAGTAGAATATAAAGTTACGGACTTTTTAAAAGAAGAGGAGATTTTCTCCTCTTCTTTTATATTTTATTTGTCGAAAATTATTTTCTACTTTTTAGCAGGATTTTTTAAATTTATAAAGAATATATAATTAATAGATAGGTGGTGTTGAATATGGGAGAAAATGGGAAAGTATTAATTAAAGATTTAGAAAAAAAAGATAAAAGTATATTTTCTATATGGTTACAGGATATTAATGTAGTTAAATTTTTAATTGATTTATTTAAAGTATCTAGAGAGAAAGATAATGTTTTAAATATACCTTTTGGGAAGAATAGAAAAATGTTTGTGTTGGAAACAAAAGAAGGCGTGAAATTAGGATTTTGTATGTTATACGATATTGATTGGCAGCAAAAGAGAAGCAGTATGTACATTTACATTGAAAAGAAAAAAGATTTAGGGATAGAAACTGCTCAAGAAATAATTCATTCTCTATTAAAGAGAACTGCGTTAAAGTATAATTTGAAAGATATTGAGGTTCATACAAAAGATGATGTATTTCTCAAATGTCTCAGAGAAATAGAACATTTTAAGAAAGAAGAAGATGGATATAGTTTTCACATAGCTTTGGATGAAATAAAAATTCCCGCCAATATGGCCCAATGAGGCCTTTTATTTTTTGACTTTTTGTATTATAATTTTAATAAATTTGGCAAGAGGAGTGTTTACATGAATATACCGAACTCCCTCACTTTTATTAGGTTTTTACTTATCCCTTTTTTTGTGTACACTTATTTTTATATGGCTAAGGGTAATATCTATGCTGCGATGGTATTTATTTTATCAGGTGTTACTGATATTTTAGATGGATATATTGCTAGACGTTACAATCAAGTCACAAAAATAGGCACTTTGCTCGATCCGCTTGCAGATAAGTTGATGATATTAACAGTGTTAACTAGTTTATGGATAAAAGGTTTAATTCCCTTTTTTATTATTGCTATCTTGATGATTAAGGAATTAGCGATGATAATAGGGGCTGGGATACTTTATAAAAAGCAAAGAATTGCTATACCCGCGAATAATTATGGAAAGGCTGCTACCCTTTTCTTCTATGTGGCTGTAATTTTTTCAATTTTTGAGTGGCCTTATGCAAATTTTTTGATGATTTTTGCTTTATCTCTGGCTATTTTAGCTTTTTTCATATATGCTCACGAATTTTATAAAAGAAAATAAAAAATTAAACTTTTTATTATAAAAAGACGATATAAAAAAGTAGGATATTTATTCAGGGGGAGATATGGCTACGAATGCTATGCAGTCAGCAGGCCAAAGTATTGAAAAGCAAAATCAAGCTGTAGAAGATACACAAAATGCTTTTAGGGAGTTTGAAACTTTTATAAATGAAATTACAAAGATGATAATATAAATTCTCTTATGAAGGCTATGGAAGAAAAGAAAAATGAGATTGTGATATCTATGGGAAGTATTTCTGCAATTTCAGAAAAGACAGCAGCTTCTACTGAAGAAGTAAGTGCTTTTGCAGAAGAGCAACTTTCAGCTGTAGAAAATCTTAAAGAGTCGGCTAAAGATTTAGAAGAGGTAGCGATAAAATCAGATGAGGCTGTGAAGATTTTTAAAATTTGATTATAAAAAGTACTCAGAGGGTAAATCCTTTGAGTACTTTTTTAAGATTTTGTTTCTTCTAACATATATGCTAAAATAGTTATACACAGAATTAATCGCTATACCATAGGGGGGTGTTAGTATAGAAGCGAAAGAAAAGCTTAAGAAATTGAAAGAGTATTTATTGAAACTAGACAGAATATTGGTTGCTTTTTCTGGAGGGGTAGATAGCACTTTTTTGGCAAAAGTGAGTCATGATGTTTTAGGAGATAAAATGCTAGCTGTGACTCTTACCACTCCAATGCATCCCAAAAGTGAATTAGAGGAAAGTATAAAGTTACCAAAAGAAATAGGCTTTCCTCATTTGGCTGTAGAGTTTAATGATATTCTTAAAATAGAAGAGTTTAAAAAAAATCCTTTAAACAGATGCTATATATGTAAAACTAATTTATTTTCTAGGCTTAAAGATTTAGCCAAAGAAAAGGGCTTTAAATACATTATAGAAGGTACTAATGCGGATGACGTATCTGACTTTAGACCTGGAAGAAGAGCATTAAAAGAGCTAGGGATTTTAAGCCCTTTGTTAGAGTGTGGTATAAAGAAAGAAGAGATAAGAATTTTATCTAAAGAGATGAATCTTCCAACATGGGATAAGCCTTCTTATGCATGCCTTGCTTCAAGGATTCCTTACGGAGAAGAGATAACTTATGATAAGCTTTCTATGGTAGAAATGGCAGAAGAGAATTTGAGAGACTTAGGCTTTATAGGAATTAGAGTAAGATATCATGGAGATGTTGCAAGGATTGAGCTTCCAAAGGAGCAGATGGAGAGAATTTTTGAAGAAGGTATAAGGGAAGAAATTGTAAAGAGAATTAAAAATGCTGGCTTTAAGTATGTAGCACTGGATTTAGAAGGATACAGAACTGGCAGTTTAAATGAACCTCATGTGAAGGTGGTAAAAAATGTATAATGAAAGGATATTAGAGGTTTTGATGAATTTTAAGCAAGATAAAATATCTAAAGAAGAAGCGTTAAAAGCATTAAAGAAACTTCCTTATGAGGATTTAGGATTTGCTAAAATTGATTATCATAGAGAAGTAAGGAAGGGATTTCCTGAGGTAATTTTTTGCGAAGGTAAGACTCCGGAGCAGGTTAAAGAGATAGCCTTGAATATGCATAAAAATGGAAGTGACGTTTTAGGGACAAGAGCATCAAAAGATCATTTTAAAGCAGTGAAAGAAGTAGTAGATAAAGCGGTATATTATAAAGAGGCTCGCATAATTTCTATTAAAAATACACCAGTGAAAAAGACAAAAGGCATAATTGGGGTAGTAGCTGCAGGGACTTCTGATTTACCTATTGCGGAAGAAGCGGCTGTTACTGCAGAACTTATGGGAAACAGTGTAAAAAGGTTTTATGATGTAGGGGTTGCAGGACTACATAGGCTTTTAGATAAATTAGATGAAATTAGGCAATGCCGAGTGCTAATTGCAGTTGCTGGAATGGAAGGAGCCCTTCCTACTGTTTTAGGAGGATTGGTAAGTGTTCCTATAATTGCAGTACCTACAAGTGTAGGATATGGTACTAATTTTCATGGTTTGTCAGCCCTTTTAGCAATGCTTAATTCCTGTTCCAGTGGAGTAAGTGTTGTAAATATTGACAATGGTTTTGGGGCGGCTTATTCGGCAACTTTAATAAATAAAATAGGGGAGGAATCAAAATGAAAATATTGTATTTTGACTGTTTTGCTGGAATTTCTGGAGATATGACTATTGCTTCACTGCTTTATCATGTTGATGAAGAAGAGTTTAAAAAACAGGTCAAGAAAATCGCTTTGGATAATTTTGATGTAAAAATAGAGCAGACGCGTAAAAAAAGTATAAATGCTAAGACTTTTAAGGTATTGTATGAGGAGGAGCACCATCACCATCACAGACATTTAAAGGATGTTAGAGAAATTATAGAAAAAAGTGATTTAGAAGAAGAAGTCAAGAAAAAGAGTATTGAGATGTTTGAAAAGTTGGCAGAAGCGGAGGCAAAGGTACACGGAAAAAGTGTGGAAGAAATACATTTTCATGAGGTAGGAGCAGTTGATTCAATTGTAGATATAATAGGGACTGCAATTCTTATACACATGATAAAGCCTGATAAAATTGTATCTTCTCCACTTCCTGTAACATCCGGTTTTGTAAAGACACAGCATGGTCTTATGCCTGTTCCCGCACCTGCAACAGCAGAGCTTTTAAAGGGTATACCTGTTTACAAGAGCGATATAGAAGGAGAAATTGTGACTCCAACTGGAGCTGTTATTATAAAGACTTTGGCGAATGAATTTAGTGGAGTACCAGATATGACAATACACTCTATAGGTTATGGAGCTGGCAATAAGGAGTTGGAAATACCTAATTTGTTGAGAACATATGTAGGGGAAGAGGAAGTAAAAAAAAACCTGAGCCGTTGATAGTTTTAGAGACTAATATAGACGACATGAATCCTGAATTTTATCAGTATTTATTTGACAGGCTTTTTGAAAATGGGGCGTTGGATGTATTTTTGACCCCTATTATTATGAAAAAACAAAGGCCCGGTACACTTTTGAAAGTAATTTGTGAGAAAGAAAAATTTGAAAGGTTGAAGGAAATAATTTTTAAAGAAACTTCCACTTTTGGGATAAGGTATTATGAAGTTTTAAGGCATAAACTAGATAGGAATTTTGAAAACATTGAAACTTCTTATGGAAATATAAGGGTGAAAAAGGGATATCTTAATGGTAAGCTTATTAAAGCTTATCCTGAATATGAGGATGTAAAAGCTATTGCACAGATGTCAGGACAGTCAATAAGCGATATATATAGAAATGCGATGAAATATATAGAAGAGATGTTTTTCAAATTTTAAAAGCGGGAATTATTTCCCCGCTTTTAAAGTTAAGTAAAAAGTTGTTCCTACACCTTCTTGACTTTGTATACCGTATTTACTGCCGTGGAGTGTCAATATCTCTTTTACTATTGCAAGGCCAAGTCCTGTACCCGATTTATTCCCTTTATAATATCTATCAAAAATATGTTCTAAGTCTTTTTGAGGTATACCACATCCAGTGTCTGATATCTTGATTAACACTTCACTGCCTTGAAGTTGTGACGTTATAGTTAGGACTCCACCATTTTCCATACTCGCTATAGCATTGCTTATTATATTTATAATTGCCCTTTTTATCATTTCTCTATCTGCTATCACTTTGAGTTTTAGATTTTCAAGCTTTACTTCAATGTTTTTTTCTAAAATTTGAATTTCAAATATGTCCAATGTCTCAAATATTAGTTTTTCTAAATCGATGTTTTCTTCTTTTATTTCTACCATTCCCGATTGAAGTTTAGAAAGTTGCAGCACGTCATCAACTAATTTGGACATTCTCTCAGTTTCTTTAATCACTGTGTTTAAATATTTTTCTCTTTTTTCTTTGTCTTCTCCATAGTAGTCCAAAAGCATTTCAGAGTATCCTCTTATGAGACCCAAGGGAGTTTTTAAATCATGGCTTATATTTGCGATTAAATCTTTTCTAAATTTATCTGTAATAGACAATTGTTTTACCATGGTATTCATAGACTTTGCTAGGTCTCCCAATTCGTCGTCTTCTCTGTAGTTTATTTTGACATTTAAATTTCCTGAAGCTATTTGATGAGCTGCATTTTTTAAAATTTGTATAGGGCGGGTAAATTTCTTGGACATGGAAATTGATATGAATAAAATTGCGACTATTGTCAACGCAAAAATCCACCAGAAGACCTCTTTAAAAAGGTTAACAGAGTCATTTATAGCAGCCATAGGTAAGCTCATTATTAAAGTAGCTGGTTTGCCATTGTATAAAAAGGGCTTTACAATTGAGAGGTATTCTATGTGTAAAAAAGGATGTTCATATTTTACAACTTTAACAGTGCCTGTAGGGTGCAAAAGTGCTTCAGGAATTCCTAACCCTCTCATCCCATGACTCCTATTGTTTCCAGCAATTACTATATTGTTTTCTGTTATTGCTATAACGCGCGCATTGGATTTGTCAATAAGTTCACTTATGAGCATTTCATTGTTATTATTTATGGCTTGTACTATTTGTTCACTATAATTTTTAAGTTGATTTATTTTGTAATATTCATAGATTTTATTGATAAAAACTACTTGCGTAAGCCAGAACATACCAAGTATTATTATTCCTACTGAAAGATAAGATATAAAAAGTTTTTTTCTAATGCCTTTCAAGTTATTCACCATCCAATTTATAACCTATTCCCCAAACAGTTTTTATAAGACTTCGCTTTTCTCCCAGTTTTTCTCGCAACTGTTTTATATGGGTGTCCACTGTCCTTAAGTCTCCATAAAAATCATATCCCCATACCTCATTGAGGCACTTTTCACGGGATACGACCTTTCCTTTATTATCCACTAAAAGCTTTAAAAGGTCAAATTCCTTTGGAGTGAGGTCAATTTTTTCTCCATCTACAGTAACTTCACGAGAATGCACATCTATAGAAATTCCTTTGTATTCTGTCTTTCCATCATCTTCTTGTTGAGCGCCATATGTCCTTGATAAAATTGCTTTAACGCGTGCTATTACCTCTTTGGGACTAAAGGGCTTTACCACATAGTCATCTGCTCCTAATTCGAATCCCAAAAGTTTGTCGTATTCTTCACCTCTTGCTGTTATCATCATCACAGGGACTTTTGATTTTTCTCTGATTGTCTTTAAAAGGCTCCAGCCACTTATGTCTGGAAGCATTATGTCCAAAAGGATTATACTTATATCTTTATTATTATTAAAAAGTTCAAGACCTATTTTTCCATTTTCTGCTATTAACACCTGATACTCATTGTTTTCTAAATAAGTTTTTAATATATCTCTCATTCCTTCTTCATCTTCAATCACTAAAACTTTATGCATGAAAACACACCTCCTAATTTTAGTTTACTTATTTTTCGGCAAGTTTACAATATTTTAAATTAAACTTTCACACTTTCCTCACAAATTATAAAAAATTATGTCAAACTTTAGGGATATTATAAAAATGAAACCCGATAAATTAAAAAGGAGGTGTTGAAAAATGAAAAGAAGTAAGTGGCTTATAGCTCTAGCGGTGGTATTAGCATTAGCAATTCCTTTGACAGTTTTTGCAGCAAATACCAATTCGCCAGTTGTAAACAGCATAAAAGGCTTTTTGGGGATTGACACATCAAAACTTACACCAGAGCAAAAGCAAATAATTACTGATTACAACAAAAAAATTGCTGACCTTGAGAAAGAGTTTATAAACAAACTCTTATCAGAAGGGCTTATAACGGAGCAGCAGGCGGACAATATAATCAAAAATATTGACAGCAAAGTTTCAAAAGCAAATCAAGACAATGTTCCCTTCTTCATTGGTGGCGGAAGAGGATTTGACAAAGGATATTTTGGAATAGGCCCAATTGATACTTCAAAGCTTACAGAACAACAAAAAGCAGCTTTGACAGAAATATACAAACAAATGGCGTCACTTCAGAAGGATATAGTAAACAAATTGGTATCTGAAGGATTATTGACTCAAGACCAAGCAAACAAAATCACAAGTGCGATAGATAATGCAATAGCTAATGCTGATAAAAAAGGCTATGCTATGTTCGGTGGCAACGATGGATTAGGGTTTATTTTGAGAGGTGTTGATCCATCTAAATTGACAGACCAGCAAAAGAATGAGTTAATCAATTATTACAAACAAATGGCACAATTGCAAAAACAATTAGTTGATAAATTTGTAAGCTTTGGAGTTATTACTCAGGACCAAGGAAATACGATTAAAAATAGAATTGATACAATGGTAAAAAATATGGAACAAAACGGATTGCCTCAAGGATTTTTCAAACATTTTGAAGGAAAAAGAGGAGATTTTAAAGGTAAATGGCATAAATGGAATGAACAAACCAATACTGCTCCTCAAGGATATAACAATTCACTTTAACTGATATAATTTAGGATGGCTAAATGCCATCCTTTTTAAGTTTTACAAAAAAGAGTTTCACACTATTTTGTAAGAAAACTCACACATACTTCACAAATTCAATATAGGAACATCAAACTAAAGGGTTATTATATAAGTGTAGCAAATAAAAAAACAAAATTTAAAAAGGAGTGGTTTTAAATGAATATGAAAAAAACATTGGCAGTAGTACTTACAGGGGGTATGCTTTTAAGTGGAATAGCAGCTTATGCAGCAACAAATGGAGACACAACTAATTCCTCTGCAGCAGGTCAATATTCTACAACAGCGCCAAGATATGGCATGTCTAAAAATGCAGATTTTCTTGCAAAACTGACTGGTAAGACAGCAGATGAAATTTTAAGTGAACTTCAATCAGGAAAAACAATGGTTCAGATTGCAGAAGAGAATGGCATAACACTTGACAATTTGAAAAAGGCATTGATTGAACAAAAAGAAGCGCTTATAGACCAGTTAGTCAAAGAAGGAAAAATAACGCAAGATAGAGCCAATACGATGAAGAAAAACATTGAAGAAAGAATGAATTCTTGGGATGGAACCTGTCAATATGGCAAAGGAGCAGGTACAGGTTTAGGAATTGGATTTGGTAAAAATAACAATGGAAAAGCAGGGACAGGCTTAGGTTCAGGTTTTGGTGCTAAAGGGGCTCATAAGGGATCAGGCTATAGAGGAAGCATTGGAGTAGGTATTAACCAGTAAAAGGCAAGGAATTATCCTTGCCTTTTTTCATATTCTCCTACAACAGGTCTTAACTTTAAAGTCAAATATGAGGCTATAGCTGCTTTAATTAAGTCTCCAGGTATAAAGGGAAGTGCTCCAACTAAAAAGGCTGTTTTATATGACATTCCAGTGACAAGAAAAAGCTGAGTTATACCTAAAATATAAACAAAAATTATTCCGAACAAAAGATAAGTTATAAATACATTAATAAAATTTACTCTTTTATTTTTTAAAATCAAAGAGGTCAGAAAGGCTGCAAAGGGCCAGCTTAAAATATAACCACCTTTTGGTCCTACGATGACATTTAATCCTCCTGTCATGCCAGAAAAGACAGGTATTCCAATAATACCTAAAAGGTCAAAAATAAAAAGGCTTAAAAACGCAGTTATAGGATTTAAAAGTCCACCAGCTAACATTACTGCAAAAGTTTGTCCAGTGATAGGCACTGGAGAGAAGGGTAAAGGTATTTTCACAAGTCCCATTATAAAAGTAATAGCTGCAAATAAAGATGCTAAAATCATGTCTTTAGTTTTTATCATAATTTTCCCCCTTATTTTATTATTTTTACTATAACTCCATTATATTTTTTTAGAAAATAATTGTCAACTATTTTTTAAAATCGGTTAACAATTATCATAAAAAAATAAAGCCTCCCACCTTTTTGGGAAGCACAACTTAAATATTTTAGCTGTTTCCATCTTCAAATTTCAAGTCTGCCATGTCATAAGTGAATTCTGCCAAGCGCACATTTAAGAAGATTGGCATACCAGTTCGCATTGCTAAAGCTATAGCATCACTAGGTCTTGAATCTAATTTTATGAGCTTATCACCTTGTTTTATGTGAACCTCTGCGTAATAGGTGTCGTCTCTCAAATCAGTAATTACTACTTTTTCTGGCTTCCCTCCCAGCTCTTCAATTGCAGATTTCAAAAGGTCTGGAGTTAAAGGGCGAGGTGGTTTTATTCCTTGAAGAGGTATAGCGATGTTTTGTGCTTCCAAAGGACCTATGACAATAGGCAGTACTTTCTTTTCCTCTTCGTCTGTCAATAGGACGGAGAAATTTCCCTCCACGTCCATAGTGATTGCCTTAACATTAAATTTTAACATTTTTCACACCTCGATTTAATACATCTTCTTAATATCATTATATCATACTTATGCAAATTTAGTCTGATTGTTTTTATATAATCAAAGAAGCTGTTTTGGCGTATAATTTTAATTGGTGATAGAAATTTCAGGTAGGAACAGGAAGGAAATTACTTATTTGCCTAAATTTTTATTAAATTACTAATTTTTACTTCATTTTATTTTTTGGTTATATAAAAAATCAAAGATTTCTTTGTTATATAAAATTGTAGAGAATTTGTGTACAATTTTAAGTTTTAAATTAGTAATGAGATAAGTTCATTTTTTGGGATAATTGTATATTATATTGGATTGTTAAGGATGACTTTATGAATTATTATTTAATAAAGGATACAGAAAAATACTTAAGTGAGGAGGATGTATGATGAAAAAAATTATTGCCCTTGTTTTGGCATCTTTAATGATGCTTAGTATAGTTTCTTGCGGAAACAAACCCATGGAAAACAAATCTGCATAGGATTTACAGCAACAAAGCAAATCCAAAAAAGTTGTCATCTATTGTCCTCATCCTGTTGAATTTATAAATCCAATTGTTTCTGAATTTGAGGCCAAAACAGGTATTTCAGCAGAGGTTATAACAGCAGGTACGGGGGAACTTTTAAAAAGAATTGAAGCAGAAAAAGAGAATCCTTTAGGAGATGTTCTATGGGGAGGTTCATTGTCCACTGTACAGCCTAAAAAAGATTTATTTGAGAACTATATTTCAGCAAATGAAGATGCAGTATTCGATGATTGTAAAAATACAGAAGGTATGCTTACAAGATTTACTATAATACCAAGTGTTATAATGGTAAACAAAAATCTTATAGGGGACATAAAGATTGAAGGTTACGAAGACCTTTTAAATCCTGCTCTAAAAGGGAAAATTGCTTTTGCGGATCCATCCAAATCATCTTCATCTTTTGAGCATCTTGTAAATATGCTATATGCAATGGGAAATGGTAATCCTGAGAATGGTTGGGACTACGTAAAAAAACTTTCTAAAAATCTTGACGGTAAGCTTCTCAGTGGATCATCTGCGGTTTATAAAGGTGTTGCAGATGGGGAATATACTGTAGGATTAACTTTTGAGGAGGCAGCTGCAAAATATATTAAGGATGGTGCACCGGTTGAAATCATTTACATGAAGGAAGGCGTTATTGCAAAACCCGATTGCGTTCAGATAATTAAGGGTGCTAAAAATATGGAGAATGCTAAAAAATTTGTTGATTTTGTAACAAGCAAGGAAACTCAAACTTTAATTGCAAATGAGCTTTGTAGGCGTTCTGTAAGAAAAGATGTTCCTCCTGCCAAGGGATTAAAACCACTTAATGAAATCAATTTAATAAAGGATGATCCAGTAGTTGTAGGGGAAAATAAACAAGCGTGGCTCGACAAGTTTAAAGATATATTTACAAGTAATTAATTGTGACATTTAATGTTTTGGTTTTATAAAATTATTATATAAGCCCGCGACTAATTGTTGTGGGCTTATATTATGGGAGGATATGATAATGAGCGTATCTATAAACATAGAAAATGTGATAAAAAAATATGATAGAACTATTATCATACCTAATCTTTCTCTTAAAATTGAAAACGGAGAATTGTTTACGCTTTTAGGACCTTCGGGTTGTGGTAAAACAACTCTTCTTAGAATGATTGCAGGTTTTACCAGTATAGAAGGAGGAGTTATTAAGTTTGACGATAAAGTAATAAATCATATACCTGCACATAAAAGAAATATAGGCATGGTGTTTCAAAATTATGCAATATTTCCACATATGACTGTAAAACAAAATATTGAATATGGTCTTAAACTAAGGAAAATCCCAAAGGATGAGATGAGTAGAAAAGTAGATGAAATTCTTAAACTTGTTAAGATGGAATCTTTTAAAGATAGACTTCCCGAAAGGCTCTCAGGTGGTCAGCAACAGCGTGTTGCCCTTGCAAGGGCAATTGTTATCCATCCAAGTGTGCTTTTAATGGATGAACCTCTTTCAAATCTTGATGCAAAGCTGAGAATAGAAATGCGAAGTGCAATAAGAGATATACAAAAGGAAATTGGGATAACTACTGTATATGTTACCCATGATCAGGAGGAGGCACTTGCAATTTCCGATAGAATAGCTGTTATAAAGGATGGCATAATCCAACAAGTTGGAAAACCGAAGGATATATATACTAGGCCATCAAATGTTTTTGTTTCAACTTTTGTAGGAAGTTCAAACCTTCTTTGGGGAATAGTAAAAATTGATAATGGAATAAAGCGGCTATTATTTGATGATGGTTTTAGCATACAAATGAATAAGCTATCTGACGAAGTTAAAGATAACCAGAGGGTTATAGTTTCAATTCGTCCTGAAGAATTTTCAGTAAAAGACTCAGGAATTAAAGTTAAAATAAAGACCAGTACATTCTTTGGGAGATATATTAATTATCAAATTATACCTATTGAGAGTAAAATTGTGAACAATCAGCATTATTTAGAATTTACTCAGGATTTAGGGCATGTACATGAATTCTTTAATGAAGGTGATGTGATCTATCTGTTTCCAAATCCCGAAAAGATAAATGTGTTTACAGAAGATGGAGAAAAAAATTTAATTAGGGATGTGAAGAAAAATGGATAAAGGTAAATTAAAATTTGATTTTTGGACTATAATCACAATTTTAATTGCTTCATTATTTACAGTCTTTTTAATTTATCCTTTGTTTTCACTCTTCGCAAGTAGTTTTAAAGATCCTTTAACTGGAGCTTTTACATTTAATAATTTTATTAGATTTTTCTCTAAGAAATATTATTACCAGGGACTTATAAACAGCTTTTTAGTTACAACATCCGTTACAATACTTGCAATTTTAATTGGATCTTCTATAGCTTATATAATGAACACATATAAGATTAAGGGGAAAAACTTTCTCGAAATTTTGATTATTATATCTATGCTATCCCCACCATTTATAGGGGCATATTCATGGATACTTCTTTGTGGTAGGAACGGTATTATAACTAGATTTTTCCTAAACTATCTTGGAATTAAACTTCCACCAATATATGGATTTGTTGGTATAGTATTGGTTCTAACATTAAGACTTTACACATTTATTTACCTTTATGTTTCAGGGGCATTAAAAAAAATCGATGTATCTTTAATTGAAGCTGCAGAAAGTTTAGGAAGCAGCCCTTCTAAGAAGGTGTTTACAATAGTATTTCCACTTATACTTCCAACTCTTCTTGCAGGCGGGCTTTTAGTATTTATGAACGCTTTAGGAGATTTCGGTACACCTATGCTAATAGGTGAAGGCTTTATCGTTATGCCGGTTTTAATCTATTCTGAATTTGTAAGCGAAGTTGGAGGTGAGGCGAATTTTGCTGCAGCACTGTCAACCATAATGGTTTTAATAACATTGCTCCTTTTTATAGGGCAAAAATATATAATAAACAAAAAATCTTTTACCATGAACTCTCTAAGGTCAATGCAGCCAAAGGAGTTTAAAGGATTAATAGGAGTTTTTTCTTATATATTTATATATTTAGTTGTGTTTTTATCTATAATACCCCACATTACAGTAATATATACATCTTTGCTTAATACTAGGGGTCAAATATTTACAAATGAATTTTCCATCAAAAGCTACAAACTAGTATTCCAAAAGCTTGGTCAGGCAATTACAAACACTTATCTTTATGGTTTTTTGGCAATTGTTATAATAGTTTTCCTTGGGATGTTCATAGCTTATATATCGACAAGAAAGAGAAATATTCTAACGTCAGTAATAGATACAATATCAATGATTCCATATATAATTCCAGGATCCGTACTTGGGATAATGTTGCTTTTAGCATTTAACAAAAAACCCTTGATTTTAAGCGGTACATCTATAATAATGATTATAGCATTTGTTATAAGAAGGCTTCCTTATACTCTACGCTCAAGTGCAGCAATACTTTATCAGATAAGCGAAAGTATGGAAGAGGCATCAATCAGCCTTGGTTGTTCTCCCGTTAAAACCTTTTTTAAAATTACTGCAGTAATGATGCTACCTGGGGTATTTTCGGGTGCGATATTAAGCTGGATTACAGTTATAAACGAACTTAGTGCCTCGGTTATACTCTATACTGCAAATACAAGAACAATGTCAGTTTCAATATATAGTGAGGTTATAAGGGCAAGTTACGGAACTGCAGCAGCGTTATCCACTATACTAACGTTAACTACAATTATATCTTTATTAATCTTTTTTAAACTATCTGGCAAAAAAGAAATAAGCATGTAAATTTAAAGTCCATATACTGTAGAATTTCAAAATTACAGTATATGGGCTTTAAAGTAAAAAAAGTTTCACAAAAAGAGGTGATATAATGCAGCGATATGAAAACTATCTAATAGTATCAGATCTTGATGGTACTTTGATAGATTCGACCCAAAATATCTCTAATGAAAATATAAATGCGATATCTTCTTTTGTTAAAAGTGGTGGATTGTTTACTATTGCAACTGGAAGGACAGAGATAAACGTTTTACCTTATATTAAAAAACTTGAGATAAATTGCCCTTGTATACTTTATAATGGTGCTGTAATTTATGATATTAACAGAAAAAAATTCCTAAAATGTAATTTTATTGATAACCAATATCTTCTAAATCCATTACAGAATATCCTTAAAACTTATAAAGATCTTTGCCTTCAGATATTTACAGAAGGTAAAATGTTTATAGTAAGTGATAAAAGGAAAATAGATCCATATGTCATATTAGAAAAGCAACCTTACGAAATGGCACAGATAAATGATATAAAGGATGAACCATGGATAAAAATAATACTAAATGATACGTCTGATGTTCTTCTTAATATACAATCATATCTTAATAATAAAGTACCAAAAGGAATAATATCAACTGTTTTTTCAAACCCAACCTATCTTGAGATACTACCTTTTGGTGTATCAAAGGGTAGCGCTCTTTCCGAACTTGTAAAGATAATTGGAATAAATAAAAAAAGAGTGATTGCAATTGGAGATTACTACAATGATATAGAAATGATAAAGACTGCATGGATTGGAGTTACAACAGGAAATGCCCCTCCACTTTTAAAAAAAGTGGCGGATATAACAGTAGTAAACAATGATAATCATGCGCTTTTTTATCTTATAAAATATGTCATACCAAACCTTGAAAATGAAATAACATTATAAAAGATGGTTTACAAATTGCGTTACATAATCTCAGCAATCTTTAATCTGCTATATAATATTATGGGTTTTTAAAACCTGATATTATTGCAATAATTTTTATAATGTTTATATGTTTTTAATACTAACATTTTCCTACTAACCGATTTGTTTATTTTTTATATATTATGCAACTATTGGACTTTATAAATTCTGTTGGAGACATGTTTAGGTATTTTTTGAATATATTACAAAAATTTTTATACTCTCCAAAGCCTGTCATATCTGCAACTTCATAAACTTTGTACTTTCCAGTAAGTAAAAGTTCTATAGCCTTTTGAACTCTGTATTTATTTAGTAAATCCATAAAAGTTTCAGAGGTTACATCCTTGAACTTTCTACTAAGATAGCTTACACTTACCCCAAGTTTTTCTGCTATCGACTTTATACTTATTTTTTTATCGTAATTTTCTTTAATCTCTACAAGAGCCTGATTTACGTAATAGTCTGATTTCTCACCAGATATTAAATATACATCAAGATTAACGAGATTTATCTCTCCATATTTTTTTATCTTACCATATAAATCCTCTATAAACTTTTTATCATTAATTTCACTTTTTATTTTTTCTATTATTTCGTAAAGTTTTTCTTCATCGATGGGCTTTAAAAGGTATTCAGAGACTTTAAGGGTTATCGCTTTTTTTGCATATTCAAATTCAGAATAGCTTGTAAGTATTATGCTATAAAATTTATGCTTTTCAAGAGCCCTTTGGAGCATTTCAATACCATCCATAAATGGCATTTTAATATCTGTTATAACAATATCCGGCAGATACTTTTCAATCATCTTAAGGCCTTCTATGCCATTCCAGGTATCGCCAACCACGTTACATCCCATTGAAAGCCAGTCAATTGTATGAACAAGGCCCTTTCTTATAATATCTTCATCTTCTACTATTAATATTTTCAGCATCAAAATTCCTCCCTGGTAATTGGAAGTATAATATTTACGGTTGTCCCTTCATCCTTTTTACTATATATTTCTATTCCATAGTTTTTACCGTACATAAGCTGTATTCTTCTATGAACGTTAAATATTCCAAAATGGGAAGAAGAATTTTTTCCGCTGCTAAGCATTAATCGAATTTTTTCAAGTTGATTTTCATCAATTCCTGCTCCATCATCCCTTATAGTTATAATAAGCTTGTTTAAAGCGAAAGTTGCATTTATCTCTACATTTAAATAATTTTTTCCCTCAAATCCATGTTCTATTGCATTTTCAATAATAGGCTGAACAATAAGCTTGGGTACAGTACAGCTTTCCACTTCTTTTTCTATGTTTATTGAATAATTAAAACGTTCTCCAAATCTGTACTTTAATATCAATAAATAATTTTGGGTGTATTTTATATCGTCAATTAAGGTAATTTTGTTTGTATTATTATTTATACTATAACGTAAAAGAGATGAGAGACACACTAGTATTTTATTAGCAGTAATTGGATCTATTTTTATCATATATTTTATTATTTCAAGAGTATTAAATAGAAAATGCGGATTAAATTGGGACTCAAGTTGTTTTATTTCTGAAATCATGCTGTACCGTGCTTCTTCTTTATTAATTTCAATTAACTTTTTTATATCTGTCAACATTTTATTGTACGATTGTGCTATAATTTCAAATTCATCATTGGTGTTTATATTAAGTTGTGTATTAAGATCTCCACTTTGTACATTTTTTATCGCTTCTATTATATTGTCGATAGTTTTAGTTTTACTGTTTGCAATGTTTTTTGCAGATAAAAGCATGGTAGATATGAGCATTAAGAAAATAAGTATTATAAATATTCCTATAATTGTAAATGTAGAAGACATATATCCAATGGACGTTATGGTATAAACATATATATAGTCATTTATAAGTTTTGATTTAAATATGTAAAAATTATCATTTTTTGTTTTAATAAAACCCTTTTTATTTTTTAAGTTTTCATCTATTTTATCAAACTTATTCACAAAAAGACTATTGGTAGAAGATATAATATTATCATATTTATCAGTAATTATAATATTTATTGAAAAGTTCTGATTTATAATTTTTACAAGGTCTCTTTCATCAAGATCAAAAGTAATATAACCTTTTACTTCGTCATTATTTACTATTGCTTTTCCAATTGTTAAAACATTTTTATTATTATCTTTCCACAGTCCCCTTTCTAAAACAACATCTTCAGGATTATCTAGCATTCTTCTTACAATTCCCCATTGGGGGAAATTTCCACTATTAGCATAGTGAGGAATGTTTTTTGTACTTGCAATAATAGGGTGCATATCTTTATCAAAAATGAAAAAATTACACCTTACATCCATACTATTTACAAAGCTGTAGAGTCTACTATATATACTGTTATTGTTATGTCCTGTCTGGAGAAGATCAATAATATAATTTTTCTTTGAAATAGCACAAGCTTCGTTTATATATGAAGTTAAAATTTTCTCTATTCTTTGAGATACTTGATAATTGAGATTAATATTTTGATTTGTAACAGTTTTGTACCACATACCAAGAAATATTAGATAGCTTGATACCGTAACTATTACTACTGGAATGAGAGCATATAATATAAAAGTTTTTCTAATATCGTCCTTAAATTTTCTAAACTTTCTATCTTCCATTCTAATCCTCCATTTTGTTGCTACGCTCTAACACAAAATGTTATGAAAATAGCGACTATTTCAATTACTCAAATTGGTTTATAAAACGTTACCATTAAAAAGAAATTTTAAATTTTACTCTTTTTTCAATGCACTTCGGCAACAAAATTTTTATTCAACTTATTTTCTAATGTCTGACATTTTTCAGTGGATTTGAATTCTAAGAGTTAATAACTTGCTGATATGACAGGTAAAGAAGAATAGATTTCCTCTATTCTTCTTTATAAACGCCCCGAAAGTTTTAATATGATTTTTATTCATGCAATTAGATGTAAAGTGCCTCTTCGTCTGTCAATAGGACGGAGAAATTCCCTTCCACGTCCATAGTGATCGCCTTAACATTAAATTTTAACATTTTTCACACCTCAATTTAATACATCTTTTTAATATCATTATATCATACTTATGCAAATTTAGTCTGATTGTTTTTATATAGCTAAATAAGAAGTTTTGGTGTATAATTTTAATTGGTGATAGAAATTTAAGGCAACAGTAGCGCCTATAGGCTTAAAAAAGGAAGGTGAGAGTATGGAAGGAAAAAAAGAATTGATTGCTGCACAAGCTTTAGCCATTAAAACAGGGCTTATTTTGCCAAATGATGATATTTCTGAGGTTGTAGCTGATGCAGTAAAGGGCATAGCAAAGGATGGAGACATAGTATGTGTGACAGAAGCTGTCGTGGCACGGTCACAAAATCGCTATGTGACTTCTGATGAATTGTCAAGGATGATTAAAGAGAGTTTCAAACTCAATCCTCAAAGTACATTGGCAGTAGTTTATCCTATTGCAAGTCGTAATCGCTTTGCTTTGGTTTTAAAAGCCATAGCTATGGCAACTGAAGGGGGACGCGTGATTGTCACTTTTCCTATTCCGGCGGATGAAGTCGGTAATCAAATAATTGATGCGGAAATGGCAAGAACTCGCCTTGGACTTAAGACGGTGTACAAACATTTAACTTCTGCAAGAGGAAGTACACCTCATTTAAATATTTTAATTAGAGAAGTTATAGCTGCATTGATTCTTCAGTCTTTAGGATACAGCATTGTAGGAATGAGGAAAATTTTGGGCACAGGGCTTTCTGATATTACGGTTAAAACGCCTGAAGGCTTAATTGCTCCTTTAGAGGTTACTTTTACAGACCACCAAAAGGCTGCTAAGAAAGCTGTAGAAATTTTAGCTGACATGCCTGAAGCTCGTAAAGCCTTTGCTGCAGGAGTGGATTTGGGCAGGAGAGAGTTTGCTCTTTTTGATGCACTGCGCTATGTATCAGGGGATGAGACACCAATTTATCAGATTTCTTTTGCTGATAAATTGGATGCTTTTGCAGATGATGAGGCGATTTACTCTGAAGAATTGGGGAATGAAGTGTTTAAACACCCCATAACTGGTATTGATTATAGAGAACTTTATCTTGATTTAATTCAAGAAGCTGGAGCAAAGGGAGATGTGATTTTTACAAATAATCCTTTTAAGGTTTATGAACTAGGCTATTTGGATGGGATAATTATAGGAGAGGTACACACAAGAAAACTTCGCAGAGACCTATTTTTAGCTTTTGGAGCAAAAGTACCAGTGAAAACCCTTGATGAATTGGGACCCAAGCCATGGGGAGTTATTGGATCCAATGTGTCTGACTACCAAAAAGGGTTATTAAAATTGCTTCCTGAAGATGCAGATGGCACAGCAGAGGAGATAAGAGAAAGAATTTTAGAAAAGACAGGGAAAGATGTGGATGTGTTGATATTTGGAGATGGGGCTTATAAAGACCCTGACACGGGCATATACGAACTGGCAGACCCGTATCCTTCTTTAGGGGCTTCCGAAAGGTTGAGAGGATTTAAATTAAGAGAAGGGAAAAAGCTCAAGCTTGCAGTGGATACGCTGTACAATAAAGGGTACAATCGCGATCAAATTAAAGAAATTTTAGAACAAAAAGAAGGGGAACAAAGTGACCTTGGGACTACACCGAGGAAATTAGTCAGCATAGCTGCGACACTGGCCGACCTTTTAGCAGGATCAGCGGACCAAGGAACACCTATAGTTCTTATAAGAGGTATGAAAAGAGGTTAAAGTAAAAATGAGTGAGAGAAAAATAGTATTAGAATTTGAGAATGTGTATTATACTATGGAAGATATAATAAATGCAGTAATAAAATATTACCAAGATAAAAAAGTAGGATGTGAAGTTTTGGGCAAAGATGCTATAGGAAATCCAATACTTTTTATAAATTCAAAAGGATATACTTTAAAAGTAAGGAATGTTGGACCTGGTCTTGTACAATATACTTTACCTCCAGGAACATCATGGCCAACATTTATGTCTGCACAGCAAATTATTTTAACAGAATTGTAATTTTAAATTAAAGGGGGAGGTAGCAAAAATGCCTGCCTTAAAAATTGCAGCGAACATACTGACAGTAGGTAGAGCTGTAATAGGAGTAGTTATTGGTCTTTTAGGTATTTTTCAAGGAAGACGGGCTTTAAAAACTGCCGTTTTACTGCTTATTACAGCTTGGTTTAGCGATGTAGCAGATGGTTTTTTAGCTAGGTCTTCAAAAGTTACGGTTAAAGATTGGATTGGAGAGCATGACCTTTATGCAGACATGACGGTTTCTGCAGGGGTTTTATATTATTTGACCTTTAGTCAGTATATTCCATTATACGCTGGATGGGGAATATTTATAGTATCAGCAGTTTTACTCTATTATTTTCCTTCTACTACTTTGGCGGAAGGGCTTCAAGCTATTCCTTATGCCCTCATGATATATACTTCTTTTTCTCATATTCCTCTTTATGGATTCTTAATTTTAGCATTTTTGCTATTTTTGATAATTATAACTTGGCCACGTTTTCCCAAAGAAAAAGTTCCAGATTTTTTAAATGGAATGAAAACTTTAAAAAGAAGATAACAAACTAGGGGACGGTTTCTTTGTCTATATTTGATACCCATAAAGTTTTGATGCATTTGAAAGTTAGAGCTGTTGACAATTTACGAAAATTTAGATATATTATATATCAAACAACGAAATATGAAGGCTATGAAAGAGAGGAGTAAGTGTATACTGGCTACAGAGAGGGATATCCCATGGGCTGAAAGGAGTCCCGCTAAAGGTACACTGAAGGTAGCTCTGGAGCTTGTAAGCCGAAGTTGAGTAGGTTTAAACGGGTCTGCCCGTTATAGCTTGAGTGATAAATGAAGGTGGTACCGCGAAATGCCCTTTCGCCCTTTGTGGGTGAAAGGGTTTTAAAATTTTACGGAGGGAGTGGCGTACATGAAAGAGATATCTAAGACGTACAATCCGAAGGAGTTTGAAGACAAAATCTATGCTTTTTGGATGGAAAAAGGTTATTTTACCCCAGAGATTGATTATGATAAAAAGCCTTTTACAATTGTCATACCGCCACCAAACATAACAGGGCAATTGCACATGGGACACGCACTTGATAATACTTTGCAGGACATATTGATAAGATGGAAAAGAATGCAGGGATATACGGCTTTGTGGATACCTGGTTCAGACCATGCCAGCATTGCGACAGAAATAAAGGTGTTAGACACAATAAGACAAGAAACAGGGCTTACAAAAAAAGAAATAGGAAGAGAGGAATTCTTAAAAAGGGCATGGGAGTGGAAAGATAAATACGAAAACCGCATTTTAAGCCAATTAAAGAAGTTAGGTTCTTCTTGTGATTGGACGAGGACGCGTTTTACTATGGACGAAGTCTGTTCACGAGCGGTAAGAGAAGTTTTTGTCTCTCTTTATGAAAAAGGCCTTATATATAGAGGAGACAGGATAATAAATTGGTGTCCGGACTGTAATACTGCTTTATCTGATGCAGAGGTTGAACATAAAGAACAAAAAGGGCATTTATGGTACATCAAATATCCAATAAAAGGCGAAGATGGGTATGTGGTAATAGCTACTACAAGACCTGAGACAATGCTGGGGGATGTAGCTGTTGCTGTAAATCCTGAGGATGAAAGGTATAAAGATGTAATAGGGAAGACACTTATATTGCCACTTGTAGGGAGAGAAATACCTGTTATTGCTGATGAGTATGTTGATCCTTTATTTGGAACTGGTGCTGTCAAAGTTACACCTGCTCACGATCCAAATGACTTTGAGATGGGTCTAAGACACAACCTCCCATTTATCAATATAATGAATGAGAATGCTACAATAAATGAAAATGGCGGTAAATACCAGGGGCTTGACAGATATGAAGCTAGAGAGAGGATAGTAAAAGATTTAGAAGAACTGGGTCTACTTTTGAAAGTTGAAGAACATGTCCACAATGTTGGCCATTGTTATAGATGCGATACGGTTGTTGAACCTTTACTTTCTAAACAATGGTTTGTAAAGATGGAGCCTTTAGCTAAGCCAGCTTTAGAGGTAGTAAAAGAAGGGAAAACGAAATTTGTGCCTGAGAGGTTTGAAAAAATATACACTAATTGGTTGGAGAATATAAAAGACTGGTGCATCTCAAGGCAATTGTGGTGGGGTCATAGAATACCAGCTTGGTATTGTGATGACTGTGGTCACATTACTGTATCTAGAGAAGACCCTCAAAAGTGTGAGGTTTGTGAAAATACAAACATTCATCAAGATGAGGACGTGTTAGATACTTGGTTTAGCTCTGCGCTATGGCCTTTTTCAACAATGGGCTGGCCTGAGGAGACAGAAGATTTGAAATATTTCTATCCGACAGATGTGCTAGTTACAGGATATGATATAATCTTTTTCTGGGTTGCAAGAATGATTTTTATGAGTTTGGAGTTTATGAAAGAAGTGCCATTTAGGTATGTTTTAATACACGGCTTAGTGAGAGATGCGCAAGGCAGGAAAATGAGCAAATCCCTTGGAAATGGAATAGACCCCTTAGAGGTTATTGAGGAATATGGAGCAGATACTTTGAGGTTTACATTAGTTATAGGAAATGCGCCAGGAAATGATATGAGGTTTAGTCAAGATAAAGTGGAACTTAGCAGAAATTTTGCAAATAAATTGTGGAATGCTTCCAGGTATGTACTGCTTAATTTAGATGAGAATGATACGAATTTGTATCTGGAATGTTTGACACTTACCGATAAGTGGATTTTGACAAGGTATAACAATATAGTGAAAGAAGTGACAGAAAATCTGGAAAAATTTGAATTAGGAATAGCTGCTTCAAAGCTTTATGACTTTGTATGGAGCGAATTTTGCGACTGGTATATAGAGCTTAGCAAACCTGTATTGTACAGCGATGACCTTGAGGCTAAAAAAGTTACAAAGTCTGTGCTAAGGTATGTGCTTGACAATACTTTAAGACTTTTGCATCCCTTCATGCCTTTTATAACAGAGGAGATATGGCAGAATCTGCCTCATGAAGGGGAAAGCATAATGGTGGCAGAATGGCCAAAATACAGAGAGGACCTCAATTTTGCTGAAGAGGCGAAAGAGGCAGAGATGATAATGGAGGCCATTCGCGTAATAAGAAATATAAAGGCGGAAGCTAATGTGCCTCCTTCTAAAAAGGCAAAAGTTATAATAGCAGCAGAAAAAGAGGAGTATGAGAAAGTTTTTCAAACAGGCACAAATTATATAATGAAATTAGCAGGGGCGAGTGAAGTAATAATTGAAAAAGACAAAAGTAAGATTCCTCAGAAAGCTTTAAGTGGAGCTATCGCTGCTGGACTAGCAGTACTTCCTCTTGAGGACTTGATGGACTTAGAAGAAGAAATAAAGAGATTAAATGAGGAAAAAGAAAAAGTGATGAAAGAGATTGAAAGGGCACAAGGGCTTTTGAATAATGAGAATTTTGTAAAAAAGGCGCCTGAAAAAGTAGTAAATGCGGAAAGAGAAAAACTGGAGAAATATACTGCTATGCTTAAAAACATAGAAGAGAGGCTGAAATTACTAAATAGTTAATTTTCTTAGTAGGGGGATTATTATGCTTTCTCTGTTTAAAAGGCCTAAAAGTGAGTCCCAGTTAATTATAAGAGAGGCTAAGATTAAAGATGCGAGGGGGATAATAAAGCTTTTAAATAGTGTAGGAAGAGAGAAACTCTACATGGTGTCAGAAAGTTTTAACTGGACGGAAGAAGAGGAAAGGCAGCTTATTAAGAATTTAGATAGAACGAAAGATTTGATTTTGGTGGCAGACTACGGTGGTGAAATCGTAGGCTGCCTCACTCTCTTCCGTTATTATGGGGGAAGGTCTCCGAAAGTACAGCATATTGGAGAAATAGGCATAAGTGTGGATGCTCGTTTTAGAAACATGGGAATTGGAACGAAGTTATTTGAAGAGGCTATTAACTGGGCTAAGAGTAGGGGTTATGAAAAGCTTTCTCTCAGTGTTTTTAGTACCAATGAAGTGGCGATACATCTTTATAAAAAATTTGGCTTTGTAGAGGAGGGGAGAAGAAAAAAACAGTTTAAAATTGGGGATGAGTATGTAGATGAGGTTTTGATGGGATTATTTTTATAAATTTTCACATAGGAGATGGGCTAAATGACATATGAAGAAGCGATTAACTATATACACGGTACATACAAATTCGGCATAAAGTTAGGATTAGAAAATATAAGAAGATTATTAAGCTATATGGGAAATCCTGAAAAAGGTCTTAAAATTATTCATGTGGCAGGTACAAATGGAAAAGGTTCTACTTCTGCTTTTATAAGTAGTATTTTGCAACAAGCTGGTTATAAAGTTGCTCTGTACACTTCTCCCTATCTAGAAGAATTTGAAGAAAGAATGAGGATAAATGGAGGAAATATTTCCAGGGAAAAGTTGATTTATTATGTTAAATATATAAAACCTATAATATCTCAAATGGTAGAGGTGGGGTATAATCATCCGACAGAGTTTGAAGTGATAACTGCCATTGCCTTTAAATATTTTTACGATGAAAAAGTGGATTTTGTGGTATTAGAGGTGGGACTTGGAGGCAGATTTGATGCCACAAATGCCATAGATTCTTCTTTGGTTTCTGTGATAACTACTATTGATTATGACCACACAGATAGATTAGGAAATACTCTGGGAGAGATTGCCTATGAAAAGGCTGGAATTATCAAACAAAACGGGGTTGTGGTGAGTTTTTATCAACAGCCAGAGGCTTTAAAAGTTATCATGGAAGCTTGTGAAGTAAGAAATGCATATTTAACTGTACTTGAAAAGAACAATGTAATCATAAAAGAGCAAAATCCGGATTTTCAGATTTTTGACTATAAAAAATATAAAGACTTAAAAATTACTTTATTAGGGAGTCATCAGACTTGTAATGCTTCTTTAGCAGTTGAAAGTGTGGAAAAATTGAAAATGTACGGATATGAGGTTGCGGAAAGTGCTATAAGAGAGGGCTTGTACAGAGCAAAATGGCCTGGAAGACTGGAAGTTATGATGAAAAATCCTTATGTAGTGATAGATGGAGCTCATAATCCTCAAGGAATGGCTGTTTTAAAAGAGGCTTTGAAATTATTTGATTACGACAGGTTGATTTTAGTGGTTGGTATGTTGAAAGATAAAGATATAAAAAAAATGCTAGATGTAATTGTGCCAGAAGCGGATGTTGTTATAACAACCACTCCAATAAGTGAAAGAGCTTGTAAGGCAGAAGAACTTGCAAAAAAAATATCAAGAAATAGTGTCTTCCCCGTTGGTTCTATTGAAGAAGCGGTAAGCCATGCTTTAAAAATGGCAAAAAAAGAGGATATGGTGCTCTTTTGTGGGTCTTTATATATGGTAGGTCACGTAAGGACTATTCTTAAAAAAGTAATAAATGAGGTAGGGGGTTAATATAATGTAAGGTGTAAAGGCTATAATGAGAAGGTGGTTGTTATGGAAATGATGGGGAATGCGCTATTGCAAGAGATAGATAAAGCACTAAAGGCGATGAAAGAGGCAGAGAGAAATTTGGAAATGCTAGAAAATGACAACTACCTTAAGATAAAATTAGCACGATTAAAATACGACTTTGCAAGACAAGAATATTTGAGGCTTTTAAGGATGGCGAAAGAGCAAAAAGTCAAATATAATATGAGTGAATTGATGGAAAAAATAATAGACTTATGATAAAAGCGGTCATAACGACCGCATGATTTATTGTTCAGGTATTTTAATTTCTTCCTGAAAGTCACATTTAAAGTTTTTAGAAGAAGCGCAGCAGAATCCATTGCAATTATGAATGCATGTAATTGCATTACACTTCTCCATAATTCGTACAGGGGAATTTGCCGGTTTTGAAGAGCGCATTAATTCTAATTCTAAGTATGTCATAACGATCGTCCTTTCTTTTTTTGATACTTATATTATATACTTTATTCATTTATCTGTCAATTGCAAGTAGAAAATTCTAAATTTCATTTATATCTCAAATTTGACAAAAGCCATCGGAGTATAAAAGCTTTTTGAAAAATAGGCGTGTTTTTTATTTATTGAAAAAAAGGGAGGAATGTGATAAAATAAATAATGTGTCGGGGTATGGCGCAGCGGTAGCGCGCGCGGTTCGGGACCGTGAGGTCGCAGGTTCAAATCCTGTTGCCCCGACCATTGCAGTAAAATCAAGGGTTTTAACGATTTTACTAAACATATTGTCAATATGGATAGGTATAATTACTCACTGAAAGATGGGTGATTTTTTGTTACTCATAGGCTATTGATTAAGAAGTACTTTTTATCTAAATAAATAAAATAATTCCCTAAAAAATGGATGTTTTATTAGGTTTCATAAATATATCCCCCTGCATATTATGGAATTATGCTAATATGTGGGGGGATGTGTTTTGTATCTGTATATTGCTAATATGGGAGAAGATATTGTTGAGAGGGTTGATTTGGAGAAAAACCATAGAGATTTTGCAAAAATTAATTCCTACAACAATAAACATCTGCTCTTAAATGTCTATTCTAAATATTTATGTGGTCCCCATCGATTAATCTTAGATAAGCAAAGAGGAAAGCTTTATTCATTAAATGCTTATGATAATTCGATTAGTATAATAAACCTAGAGGATTTTTCGTCAGAGGGTTCTTTGTACATTGGGAATTATCCTAATAGTGGAATTTTATACAAAGATTACATTTTAGTGGTAAATGGAGACTCTGATTCTATAAGTATTTTTGATGTAGGAGATAAAAAAGTGATAGGGCAAATTAAGGTGGGAAGTTATCCTCAGGAGATAATTTACAATGAAAAGTATGATATGATTTTTGTAAGCAATATGAATTTTGATGAAGTTTTATTAATTGAGCCGGAGTATTATAGAATTGTAGATTTTATAATAACAGGAGCAAGGCCTATAGGAATGACTTTTTCTGAAGATTGGGACTATTTATATGTTGTAAATAGCTATTTTGAATCAGGAATAAATGGGAAAGTTTCTATAATAAATTTACAAAATTTTAAAGTCACAGAAGAAATAGAAGTTGGGAAAGTTCCTACAATGGTTCAAAAAAAAGGTGACTTTTTGTATGTGCTAAATTCCTATTCTAACACCTTGTGCAAAGTGGATTTATTTACAAGGCAAAAGAAAGAAGTGTATTGTGGAGAAGCACCAGGGTATTTTTGCCTTTATGACAAATATGCTTATGTTTCTTCTACAGAAGAAAACAGCGTAAATATAATTAATATAGAAGAAATGAAAGTTGTAAAGTTTATAGAGACAAGAAAAGAGCCTCACGGCCTTATCATTGACTGGTAAGGACTTTGATTATATAGGCATATACATCTTGTGATTTTTGTTTCCAATTATCACATATGAGTTTTGCCTGTTCGCTATTTACGACATTGATATTGAGTTCGATCAATACTATACCATTTTCTACTACTTTACAGTTGGCAATATATTGGTTTTCATCTTTTTTATAATAAGTTGCTATATATTGAGACTCTTGTTTTATTTTTTCTTTGTTTAACAATATATACTCATCTATTTTTTGACGCGTTTCAAAAGGAATTCGTGTAAAAAACAGTTTTAAAATGTTTATGCCTTCTTCTGTGATAAAATACTTTTCTTCTTCTAATTTTATAAAGCTGCTTTCAAGAAGTTCGTCCAAGTATTGTCTTAAATAAAAATAATTCATGAGTTTGTTGTCTAAGATAATTTTGCTTATTTGCTCATCTGTAATAGGCATATTTATTCTGTTTAAGATGTATAATATAATTAACTTGTTTTCTGCTAATTCTTGTATTTCGTAAGCCAAGTTACCACCTCGCATTATTACTATATATGGTATGTTTAAGTTAATTCTATCACAAAATATGCAATAATAAAAGAGAGTATATGAAATACTCTCTTCAGTTTGTTGACAAAATTAAAAAATATTCAAAGGAGATATTTTGCATCGTCGCTCCGATGTTCCAAAGCGACAAAACTAAAGCTCGACCTTCAGGTTCTGGCAGGGTACCGGGCACAATCGGCATCCATGCCTTAAGGTGCCCGCCTCCGCCATCCTTGGCTTCGGCCCCGCCTCCACCCTCGGTCTTGCTAAGTTTCCCGGCACTCAAGTAAGTATGCTTGTTTTTTCTATTTTTGCTTTATAAACTTTCTTCTTGAGTGCCGGGCCGCTTTGTAACAAGTCGCTCCTTATGCAAAATATCTCCTTTACGAAAGTTTGTCAACAGTCTAAAGAGAGTATATGAAATACTCTCTTTTTGTCCTTCTATTTTTGCATGTATTCCGATTCACTTCCTGCAGCTCCTTGTGGACCGCCCTGTGCAGGAGTAGAACCATATATACTGATGCCTCTTGCCATGGCAGATTCAGCAAAATGAACCATTCGTCTTAACATTTGTCCTCCTACTTTGCCGCAATCTCGGCTACTTATATATCCCCAATAATCTTCAGAACCTTGTCTAACTGGAAGGCCAAGCTCTGATGCGATTTCGTATTTCATATTATCAAGGGCTTTGTGAGCCTCTGGTACCATTTTTGGACGATCATTCCAACTACCTCTTGCCATTTAAATCCCTCCTTACTCTTTCTCATACTTAATTTGTGTAGGTGGATAAAAAATATACTTTGAAAAATTTTAAAAAAATATATTTTATTGTGTTAAAATATTTATGTGCATAAATTTTACTAAAAGGGTTGATAAAGATGGAAAAACAAAAAATTTTAGAGCAAAAAATAAAGGAATGGGGAGCCTCTTTAGTAGGTTTTTCAAATCTTACAGATATTCTTCCTGATAATCTTTCAGATATTCCGTATGCCATTACAGTTGTAATAAAATTAGCAGATAGAATAGTGGATGAAATAACAGATAAGCCGACTCACACTTATTATCACCATTACCGTTCTGTAAATACGCTAATTGACCAGATAACCTTAAAGACGGTTCTTCTTCTTGAAGAATGGGACTATAAAGCATTAGCTGTTCCTGCGTCGCAATCAATTGCTGATTTGGGAGAATATAGAGGACTTTTTCCACATAAAACTGCTGCTACAAGAGCAGGGCTTGGTTGGATAGGGAAAAATGGGCTTCTTGTGACTGAAAAATATGGTCCCAGGGTAAGGTTGGGGACTGTTCTTACTAACATTCCTTTTGAAACAGGAACCCCTATTACTGAAAGTAAATGTGGCAGCTGTAAATTATGTGTAGATGCCTGTCCTGCTATAGCACTTTATGGTACTCTATGGAAAGAGGGAATGCCGAGAGAAGAAATAGTTGATGCGAGAGCCTGTAGCGAATATATGAATAAAAATTTTAAACACATTGGAAGAGGCTATGTATGTGGTATTTGTATGGAAGTGTGTCCTTACGGAAAGAAAAAATCTGTTGACAGGTGAAAAGGTTTTTGATAAAATGAAATTGAACAACCAAAACGTTTTGGAAAAGGTGGATAGTAAATGGCGGTTACAATAAAGGATATAGCGAAATATGCGGGTGTATCTGTTACAACGGTTTCGAGAGCTTTAAACGGATATCCGGATGTAAGCGAAGAAACCCGTGAAAGAATTAAAAAAATAGCAGAGCAATTAAATTATACTCCAAACTCTATTGCAAGAGGGCTTGTCACAAATAAAACCCATACGGTTGGATTGGTTGTTTCTGAGTTAATAAAACCTGGGGCGTACCATCCTTTCTTCCTCGAAGTGCTTGCAGGTATAAAAGCAGGATTAAAGAAAGATAAATACGACCTTATACTTTTTACTGTAGACCCGGAAAGCCAAGATGTAACTTCTTATGAGAAGCTTTGCAATGACAGAAAGGTTGAAGGGGCTATTGTAGAAGGTTTAAAATTGAGTGATCCTTATATTGAAGAAATAAAGAGAACACAAATTCCTACTGTTCTGATTGATATACCGATACTTACTGATAAAGTGGGATATGTAAGTTCAGATAATGTTCAGGCGGCTTTCGAAGCTACAAGCTATCTTATAAAGTTAGGACATAGAAATATTGGATTTATAAATGGTCATAATGATGCGGCGGTAAGTTTTGAGAGGTTAGAAGGTTATAAAAAAGCTATTGAAAAAAATAATATACCTTATAAAGAGGAATATGTATTTTTTGATGATTTTACTCAAGAAGGTGGGTATAATTCTTTTAAGACGTTGGTTTTTGAGCATCCGGAAATAACTGCTGTATTTCATGCTTCTGATTTGATGGCAATAGGGTCTTTCAAAGCAGCAAAGGACTTAGGAATGAAAGTTCCTGATGACATCTCCATTGTAGGCTTTGATGATATTGAACTTGCATCTTTGATTACTCCTGGACTTACTACCGTAAGACAAGATACTTTTAAAATGGGATATAATGCAGCAAAACATCTTTTATCTATTATAAAAGGGGAAAAGCCTCAGCATATATTAATACCTCATAAGCTTGTAATTAGAGATTCAGCTAGAAAGATATAATTTTTTTAAAAAGTATCCAAAACGTTTCGGATAGAATTTTTGGTAGGGATGGAGGTATATAAGTGGTAAAGCACATGTTTTTAGAGGATGTAAACAATTTAATAAGTGAAAGTAAATGGCTTATTTTACAAAATGAGTATAATGCAGAGCTAAATCCTCGATATGAGACCCTTTTTACACTTACAAATGGTTACATGGGCGTAAGAGGTACTTTTGAGGAAGGAAGCGAGGGAGAAAATCCGGGGAATTTTATAGCAGGGATTTTTGATAAGGCTGATGCACAAGTGAGAGAAATAGTAAATGCTCAAAATTGGTTGAGAATAAAGTTGTATACTGAAGGTGAAGAATTAAGTTTGAATAAATGCCAGTTACTGGAATTTAAAAGAATCCTTGATATGAAAAAAGGAATTCTATTTAGGAGTATGTTGATAAAAGACAGCAAAGATAGAATTACTCGAATTGAGGGATACAGATTTTTAAGCCTCAGTGATCGTCATCGTTCTGCAATTAAGCTATTTGTAACACCTATAAATTACAATGGTACTCTAGGTATAGAGAGCATTATTGATGGGGCTGTTTTAAATTCAGCAGATAGCCCAAAGTATAGAGTAAAGCATTTGAAAGTGGTTGACAATAGCAGTTTGAGTAAAAGTGGGAGTTATCTTGAAACATCAACTATTGACGATGATATTCGCATTGCTACGGGCAGTACTGTGAGGATGTATCGTTATGAAGATAAAGAGAAAAATAACATAGCTAAATTTAGAAGATTTTTGTCATTGGGTGAAATGAGTGTGGAGTACTTTGAGTTTGATGGTACAGAGAACAAAACAGTAGTAATTGACAAATTTGTAATAACTTATACCTCAAGAGACGTAAGAAAAGACCTATTAAAGACGACGGTGGAAAGAGAACTCTTTAATTTTGCTGGAGAAGGTATTGACAAAGAGCTTAAAAGGCATATTAAAGTATATGATGAACTATGGTCTGTTGCAGATATAAATATTGAAGGGGATGAAGAAGCAGATAAAGCTTTGCGTTTTAATATTTTTCATCTCATGAGTTCTGTCAATGAAAATGACTTCCTGGTAAGTATTGCTGCGAAAGCTCTTCATGGTGAGGGATACAAAGGTCATATCTTTTGGGATACGGAGATATTTATGCTTCCTTTTTTCATATATGTGCATCCAAAAGCGGCAAAGGCACTTCTAATGTACAGGTACAATATGCTGAATGCAGCGAGAAAAAATGCAGCTTTAAATGGGTATAAGGGAGCACAATATCCTTGGGAATCTGCAGATACAGGAGAGGAAGAAACACCTAAATGGGGATTTGATTACATGGGAAACCCTGTAAGGATATGGACAGGTGATTTGGAGCATCATATAACTGCTGATATAGCTTTTGCAGTGTGGGAGTATTTTAGAGCGACAGAGGATATTGAGTTTATGTTGAACTATGGTGCAGAAGTCATTTTTGAGACTGCAAGGTTTTGGGTATCTAGATGTGAATATATAAAAGAATTAGACAGGTATGAAATAAACAATGTCATAGGTCCTGATGAATTTCATGAACATGTTGATAATAATGCTTATACTAATTACCTTGCAAAATGGAATATTAAAAAGGGACTTGAACTAATCAATATGTTAAAAGAAAAATACCCTGAACATTATCATACTATATCAAACAAGATATGTTTGACAAATAAGGAAATGGAAAAGTGGAAAGAAGTTGAAGAAAAAATATATATACCTTATGACAAAGACAAAAAGGTGATAGAACAATTTGAGGGATATTTTGATAAAAAAGATTATGTTATTGATAAATTTGATGAAAACAATATGCCTATATGGCCTGAAGGTGTTGATATAACGAGATTGGGTGATACCCAGCTTATTAAACAGGCTGACGTTGTAATGTTAATGCTTTTGTTAGGTGAGGAATTTGATGAAGAGACCAAAAGAATTAATTACGAATATTATGAAAAGCGAACTATGCACAAATCTTCATTAGGTCCCAGCATGTATGCTATTATGGGGTTAAAAGTGGGAGACCACAAAAACGCATACCAATCTTTTATGAGAAGTGCCAACGTGGACCTTGTGGACAATCAGGGGAACACTAAAGAAGGTTTGCATGCTGCATCTGCTGGTGGTACATGGCAAGTAGCTGTTTTTGGATTTGGCGGAATGGAAATTGACAAAGAAGGTATATTAAATATAAATCCGTGGCTGCCAAAAAAATGGGACAAACTTTCCTATAAAGTATTCTGGAAAGGCAATTTAATTGAGGTAATTGTTACAAAAGAGGATGTGTCAGTAAAAAAATTAGAAGGAAAAGGAAATATAAAAGTAAAGGTAAAAGGGAAAGAGATTACGTTACAATAGTCAAAAAGGTACAGGCAGGTGGTAACCTGCTATACCTTAAAATAAATTGATTAAGTTTTAAGGGGGGATAAGTGAAGTTGAAGTAAAATTTTAAGTCCTCAATCAGATATTTTACTATAAAAATATGAAAGGGGAAAGTGGTAATGAGTAAAAAATTTTTAAGCATCTTTGTTTTATTGATCTTTGTATTAGCTACTGTTTTAGCTGGTTGTTCGTCCAGTAAAAATAATACCTCCAGTGCCAATGAAACAAATACACAAAAACAAGAGACAGCAAAACCAGTTACTATAAAATTAGGCATGTGGTCATCATCTCCAGCAGAAAAGAAAATAGTGGATGACCAAATAGCTAAATTTAAAGAAAAATATCCGAATATAGATGTGCAAATTGAGACAATTGTGGGAGATTACATGCAAAAATTACAAACAGAACTGGCGTCAAATACAGCACCAGATATATTCTATCTTGACAGCATGCCGGCACCACAGCTTATGTCTTCAGGAGTTTTAGAGCCATTAGATGATTATATTAAGAAATACAATGTGGATGTAAATGATTTCGAACCTTCTTTGCTTTCCGCTTTTAAGTGGGAAGGAAAAACTTATGGTTTGCCAAAGGATTTTAATACTTTAGCTTTGTTTTATAACAAAGACATGTTTAAAGCGGCTGGAATAAAAGAGCCTCCAAAAACATGGGAGGAATTAAGAGACGCAGCTAAAAAGTTGACAAAAGACGGTGTTAAAGGTTTGGTTTTATCAGCAGACCTTGCAAGATTTGATGCTTTTATCAATCAAAATGGCGGGTCAGTGTATAAAGATGGAAAGGTTACTTTAAATCTTCCTCAAAATGCACAGGCACTTGATTTTTATGTAGGTCTCATCACAAAAGACAAAGTTGCTGACACACCACAAAACATGGGAGAAGGCTGGAATGGAGATGCTTTTGCTGCTAAAAAAGCTGCAATGGCGATAGAAGGTGGATGGATGATACCCTTCCTCAAAGAAAAAGCTCCTGATTTAAACTATGGTATAGCAGAGCTTCCAGCAGGCAAGCAAAAATCTACAATGGCTTTCACTGTTGCATATGTGATGAATAAAAACAGCCAACATAAAGACGAAGCATTTAAGCTTATTGAATTCTTAACTGGCAAAGAGGGACAGCAATTTGTCGTAGATTCAGGGCTTGCGCTTCCATCTAGAAAGTCTATGGAAGTAGGCTTTAAAGAAAAATATCCTGAAAGAGCTGCCTTTATAGATGGTGCTTCTTATGCTGTGCCATGGCAATTCGGCTTGTATGGCACAAAGGTAGTAGATGCGGCTAATAAAGCCTGTGAAGCATTAATAATGAAGCAACTAAGTAGTGCTCAACAAGCTCTTGACAATGCACAAAAGGAAGTTGGACAATAATTGAAGTAAGCAGCACCTTATATTTTGGTAAGGTGCTGCAATTATGATTTTTTAAGGTTGAAGGGAAGGATGTATTTATGGAAGCTAAAATGACTATGAAAAAGAGGTATTTATACGAAGCTTTGTCAGGGTATGCTTTTGTGTTACCTTTTATTGCTTCAATATCTATTTTTTTGATAGGACCATTAATTTATGCTTTTATTATAAGTTTTAAAGAATTTTCTTTTTTAAATCCTGAAGCAAGCCGATGGGTTGGATTTGCAAATTATATAAAGTTATTTAGCGACCCGACATTTAAAAGGGCTCTTTTAAATACAACACTTTATTCTTTAGGAGTAGTGCCAACACAGCTAATTATTGCCTTAATACTAGCATTAATTGTAAATTCGAATATTAAAGGTAAAACATTTTTTAGAGTTGCCTATTATATACCAACTGTTACATCCACAGTTGCAGTTTCTGTAATATTTTTATATCTATTTAAAGCAGATGGTTTAGTTAATGTTTTGTTAGCTAAATTTGGCATACAAGGGCCTGCTTGGTTTAATGATGTAAGGTTTGCGCTTCCTTCTATCATGATGATGGCGATATGGTCTTCTGTAGGTAATTACATGGTGATTTTTCTTGCTGGATTACAGGATATACCATCAGAATTGTACGAGGCGGCGGAAGTTGATGGAGCTAATAAATTTCAAAGGTTTTTCAAAATTACCCTTCCAATGTTGAGGCCAATAGTGTTTTTTAATCTAGTAATGTCATTAATTGGTACTTTTCAGGTTTTTGACCAAGCCTATGTAGTATCGCAAGGGACTGGTGGGCCTCTTGATGCTACAATGACAGTCGTGCTGGATATATATAGGACAGGCTTTAGAGATTTTAACATGGGTTACGCTTCAGCTATGGCTTTTGCATTATTTGTAATAATCTTGATATTGACTCTTATACAGCGAAAGCTTTTCAAAGAAGAAACCTATTAGGAGGTGGCAATAGATGAAAAAGGTGTTGCGGCTTTTATTTTATATCGTTGTAGTAGGATATGCAGTAATTACACTTGGTCCTTTTATATGGTCTATAATAACATCTCTAAAACCCACCAGTGAATTAAATACTTTTGCTGTAAATATAAAACATTTAACTTTAGATAACTATAAAATGATAATTACAAAATTTCCTTTTTTAAGGTGGTTTATAAATAGTGCTATAGTTGCAGCTATAGTGACGTTTGGCAATATCCTGTTTAATTCTATGGCAGGGTATGCACTTGCAAGAATAAATTTTCCTGGAAGAAATTTATTGTTTATGGTTGTGCTTGCTCTCATGATGGTACCAGGACAGGTAGTGATGGTGCCAACTTATATCCTTCTCAGCAAATTAGGCTGGGTGAACACTTACATGGGCCTTACAATTCCATTTTTGACTAGTAATTTTGGAATATTTTTAATGAGGCAATTTTTCTTATCTCTTCCCAAAGAGTTAGAAGAAGCAGCTACAATTGACGGTTTGTCACGATTTGGGATTTTCTTTAAAATAGTTTTGCCTTTGTCTAAACCTGCTCTTGCAACTCAATTCATTTTTATGTTTACTGGCAATTGGAATAGTTTCTTGTGGCCTAGCCTCTTGACATCCAGTGATGATATGTATACACTGCCGGTAGGACTTAATTCCTTTTACGGCCAATACTATCAATTTTGGAACCAGGTAATGGCAGGAGCTATACTTTTGACGTTACCTACTATATTGATATTCTTAATATTCCAGAGATATTTTGTAAAAGGAATATCTACGACGGGCTTAAAATAAGCTTAACTGAGGAGGAATAAAATGGCAAGGTATCAAGGAGTGATTTTTGATTTAGATGGTGTTATTACAGATACTGC
The DNA here is from genome assembly GCA_012840485.1 of Clostridia bacterium. Taxonomy (GTDB): domain Bacteria; phylum Bacillota; class Thermoanaerobacteria; order Thermoanaerobacterales; family Thermoanaerobacteraceae; genus Thermoanaerobacter. The sequence goes on from DULG01000026.1 coordinate 90,499, forward strand.
AAGATACCACTATTTAGCATGGAAAAAACTTGCTGATGAGTTAGGGATATATTTTGATGAAGTTATCAACGAGAGATTAAAAGGTGTAAGCCGCCTACAGTCTTTAGAGATAATTTTAGAAAAAAGTGATAAAAAATATTCTCAAGAAGAAAAAGAATATTATGCAAATAAGAAGAATGAGTACTATAAAGAGATGATAAAGAGAATTACACCTGAGGATTTATTGCCTGGAGTGGAGAGATTCATTGAAGAGCTTAAAAAACGAGGTATTAAAATAGCAATTGCATCTGTCAGCAAAAATGCTTTTACTGTAGTTGAAAATTTAAAAATAAGAGATCAGTTTGACTATATAGTGGATGCAAATGAAATTAAGCATGGAAAACCTGACCCTGAGATATTTTTAAATGCAGCGAAGCATCTTGGGATTCCCCCGGAGAAGTGCATTGGAATAGAAGATTCGGCTGCGGGAATTGCTGCAATAAAAAAAGCAGGAATGTTTGCAGTAGGAGTGGGCAATCCTGAAACAGTAAAAGAAGCAGACTTAATTTTAAAGGATTTAAGTGAAGCAGATAAAATATTAGAATTGCTGTAGTGTGGAAATATTCCCCTGTGTTTTGGGGAATAATTTTTATAAAAAACTCTTGCATTTTTAAAAGAATCGTAATATAATATAACTGTAAGCGGTTACAGTAAATTAAGAAAAGGGTGTCAAAATGGCGACAATAGACGATGTAGCAAAATTAGCAGGTGTTTCTATTGCAACTGTTTCGAGAGTTTTTAATAATAGCCCTTTAGTAAGTGAAAAAGCAAGGCAAAAAGTTTTAAAAGCTGCAGAAGAGCTGGGATATAAACCCAGTATGCCTGCCAGAAGCCTAGCGATGAAAAAGACAAACACTATAGGGCTAATTGTGCCTGATATATCAAACCCTTACTATGCGGAAGTAGTAAGAGGCATTGAAGATGTCTGCAATATTTATAAATACAATATTACTTTGTGCAATGCAGACAATAAAAGAGAAAAAGAATTTCAATATATAGAAATGCTAAAAAATCGGTGGGTTGATGGAATAATATTTCACTGTGACTATTTTTCTGAAGAGCATTATGAAGTCTTTAAAAATGACAATATAAAGGTGGTACTTGCAGGAAGAACAACAAAGTTTGATGTGCCTTATGTAGGGATTGATAATTTTAAAGCGGCTTATGATGCAGTGAATTATTTGATATCATTAGGCCACAAGAGGATTGGAATTATTCATGGCCCTCTTGATGACATGAAAGAGACAATAGATAGCGTAGACAGGCTAAAAGGGTATAAGCAAGCTCTTATTGATAATGGCTTACCAATTTATGATAAATTTATTAAAGAAGCAAATTTTAAGTATAAAGGCGGATATAATGCGGCGATGGAAATGCTAAAAGGCGAAATGAGACCTACTGCTATTTTTGCGATAAGTGATATTATGGCAATGGGAGCAATAAATGCGGTGTTTGACAGTGGACTTTCATGTCCTGAAGATATTTCTGTGATGGGCTTTGATAATATTGACTTGTCAGAAGCAACAAGGCCTTCTCTCACTACTGTATCACAGCCTATGTATGAAATAGGGGCTGTTGCAGCTAGAATGCTTATAAAAATGTTAAATGGGGAAGAAATTGATGATTATCAAATAATTTTAAAACACAAAATTGTGGTAAGAAATTCTTGTATATCTCCAAAAGATTAAATTTTGTTTTATTTTTTAAATTGTAAGCGCTTACAGTTTTAAATTATGAAAAGCGCAGTGAAGATTTTAAGCTTAGGAAAGGAGAATATGGCATGTAGGTTGAAGAATAGCAAAAGCCATATTTTGAAGCTATAAATGAAGCGTTAAAACACGCAGAACCAAGGCCAAACCTTGTATACTGGGCTGATGTAGATAAGGCTATAAATGGAGCACTAAGAGAGATAATCTTTGAAGACAAACCTATTAAACCTACTCTTGATAAATACCACAACATGATAGAAGAAGCTAAGAAAGCTGCAGAAAGCAAGTAAATGTTTTAATTGGTTTTAGTCGAAAACGACTTTGTTTCCGACTAAAATTTTGAATAAAGTAAGAGTGGAGGATGGATATGGCCAACAAAACGAAGAAACCAATTTACCCTTTTGAAGATTGGGTTATAAGAGAGACGCAGTTTAGTATAGACACTAACTACAGAAATGAAACTATTTTTGCTTTAGCAAATGGATATATTGGAATGAGAGGAACTTTTGAAGAAGGATATTCAGGGCCTAAAAATACCTCTTTTAATGGGACGTATATCAATGGATTTTATGAAATACACGATATAGTTTACCCTGAAGGGGGATATGGTTTTGCAAAAATAGGGCAGACGATGTTAAATGTGGCTGATAGTAAAATAATAAAATTATATGTAGATGGGGAAAAGTTTGATTTGTTACAAGGGAAAATCCTCTTTTATGAGAGAGTACTTGACATGAAGAAAGGTTTTGTAGAAAGAAAAGTAAAATGGGAATCCCCTACAGGAAAAATTTTAGAGGTAAAAATAAAGAGAATTGTATCATTAAATAGACAACATTTAGCGGCGATTTCTTTTACTGTGGAACCTGTAAATTTTACCGGAAAAATTAGATTTGTTTCCGCTATTGACGGAAATGTTTCAAATATAAATGATAGTGAAGATGTAAGAGTAGGGTCAAATTTAAAAGGAAAGGTTTTAAAGACTATAGATAAAAGTGTAGAGGGTTTAAAAGGGTGGATTGTTCAAAAGACGCAAAAGAGCAATTTCTCCTATGTTTGCGCGATAGACAATGTATTAGTGGGAGATAGTAAATATGAAGTTTCAAATAGTTTAGAAGAAGATGGAGTAAAAGTAATTGTAGATCTAGAGGCTGAAAAAGGCACCTCATACACATTGAATAAATTTATTTCCTATTACACTTCAAAGGATTTTGATGAAAATAAATTAGTTGTTCTTGCTTTAGAAGAAATAGAAAAAGCCAAAAATGACGGCTTTGAAACGATAGAAAAAGAGCAGGAAGAATTTTTGAATTCTTTTTGGAAAGATGCTGATGTAATCATAGAAGGAGATAAAGCTCTGCAGCAAGGCATACGCTTTAATGAATTTCATCTACTTCAATCTGTCGGAAGAGATGGAAAGACAAATATTGCAGCAAAAGGGCTGACTGGAGAAGGTTATGAAGGCCATTATTTTTGGGATTCTGATATCTATATAATGCCTTTCTTTCTTTATACAAAGCCTGAAATTGCAAAAGCTTTGGTAATGTACAGGTATAATCTTTTGGATGCAGCAAGATCCAGGGCAAAGGAATTAGGTCACAAAGGAGCTTTGTATCCTTGGAGAACGATAGATGGTCCTGAATGTTCTGCTTACTTTCCAGCTGGTACGGCACAGTATCACATAAATGCTGATATAGTTTATGCTTTGAAAAGATATGTAGAAGCGACGGATGACGTGGATTTTCTTTATGACTATGGCTGTGAAATAGTGTTTGAGACAGCAAGGTTTTGGGAAGATTTAGGGGCGTATATTCCTCTTAAAGACAATAAATTTTGCATAAACTGTGTAACTGGTCCAGATGAGTACACTGCATTGGTTGATAATAACGCTTATACCAATTATATGGCAAAGATGAATTTGGAATACGCTTATGATATTGCAAATAAAATGAAAAGAGAAGTGCCTGAGAAATACCAAAAAATTGCTTCTAAGTTAAATCTAAAAGATCAAGAAATTAATGGGTGGAAAAAAGCTGCTGACAATATGTACCTTCCTTATTCAAAAGAACTTGATATTATACCACAGGATGACAGTTTTTTGTATAAAGAAAGGATAACAGTGGATGAAATACCACAAGATCAATTTCCACTTTTATTGCACTGGCATTACCTAAATATTTACAGATATCAAATATGCAAACAGCCTGATGTGTTGCTTTTGATGTTTTTACAGAGAGAAAAATTTACTAAAGATGAACTTAAAAAGAATTACGATTATTATGAACCTATTACCACTCACGACTCCTCCTTGTCGCCAGCTATATTTAGCATACTAGCCAATGAAATAGGATATACTGACAAAGCTTATAAATACTTTATGATGACTGCAAGAATGGATTTGGATGACTACAATGACAATGTTAAGGACGGAATTCACGCTGCTTCTATGGCAGGGACATGGAGCGCAGTTGTGAATGGTTTTGGTGGAATGAGGGTTTATACAAATGAACTGCATTTTGAGCCGAGATTGCCAAAAGAATGGAATTTGCTCTCTTTTAATGTGAGATACAAAGGGAGAAAAATAAATGTCAAATTAACCAAAGAAAATGTTGTGTTTGCATTATTAGAAGGAGAGCCTATAGAAATCTACTGCTTTGACGAAAAAATTTTACTTGAAAAAGGAGAAAATAAAGTAGAAAGTCGCAATAATTAAAGAAGTATGGAGCCAATCGGCACCATACTTCTTTAATTATTTTATATGTCGTTATTTGAAAGGGTGAGTGAACCGCCGCCCGTACTTAAATCAAGGTAATAATTTCCACTGCCTCTATATGAATATACTCTGATATAATAGGTTCCCGTTTGTGTTGGAGTATATGTTATTGTCTCCTGCCTTTGTATTCCAGTGGAACTTTTAACAAGAGTACCAGTTGGGTCATAGAGATATATATCGAAATCAGGGTTATAGTTTGCCCAATCAGGTATTATGAAAGTTATTGCAATAGGGTATGATGTATCTGTCACGTTAAATGTCCAAATGTCGCTGTAACGAGACCCAGGGAGTGTATCTTTAGCATAATAGTGGTTTGGCACAGATATATTAGTTCCTGTGAAATTTCCAGCTGTTTTAATTGCTTCATATGCATCCAATCTTCCTGCACCATAGTCAATGTTTTTGCTTGGAGGTCCCCAACTTTTTGCAGTAGTCATTATTATGTTTTTTGCATCAAGTGGTGCAAGGCTTATATTTGCATTGAGCATAAGGGCTACTGTACCTGCTACAAAAGGTGTTGCCATGCTTGTACCACTGTATGTCACATAACCATTTGTAGAATTTGCTTTTGCGGCGGTTATATTATATCCGGGTGCTGCAATGTCAGGTTTTATCCTTCCGTCAGCTGTGGGGCCACGGCTGGAGAAGCTTGCAAGGTTAAATCCAAGTTCTCCCACATCCGCCATTGCTGCAACGGTTATGGCTTTTTCTGCTGCACCAGGTGATCCTATGGTGTACCTTGCAGGGCCCGAATTTCCAGCTGCAACTACTACTACAATTCCGTTATCTACGGCGCTGTTTACTGCTAATGATGTAGAGTCAGTTCCATCAGAACTTGTAGAAGTGCCGAGGCTTAAATTTATGACTTTAATTCCATATACGTCTTTGTTTTGAACAGCCCAATCAATTCCTGCCGTTACAGTACTCATACTTCCGCTTCCATTTGAATCGAGTACTTTTATTCCTACCAAAGCTGCACCAGGAGCAACACCTGTATAAAGGCTGTTCCCTGCCCCGGTGCCTGCCGCAATGCTTGCAACATGAGTCCCATGTCCATTATCATCGTAAGGGGTAGTTTTACCGTTTACAAAATCTTGCCATCCTATTATTTTGCCACCGGCAAGGTCAACATGGGAACCATCAATGCCTGTATCAATAACTGCTATTACTATATCATTCTTGGAGTAAGAGGAAGGATTACCATCTTTGTTTCCGGTTACGCCAAAATCACTTCTTGCTTTTGTAACGCCAAACCACTTTGTTGCAGTGTCTAATGTCGCATATACAGGCTCATCATACTCAATTTGCTTTACTATATCTAATTTTGACAAAGCGTTTATTTGCCCTTTAGTTAAAGTAGCAGCAACTCCTGGAATAATTTTGTATTTATGCTTTATATTAAACTTTCCAATGGATTTAGAAATATTCAATAGTTCGTTACCATCTATGTTTTTGTTGAAGGTTATTATAACTGGGAATTCCGCACTGTCAGGCTTATCAGTAAGCTTTGCTTCCAGGTTATCAAAGATTTTGTTTTTGTTAGAATCTTGCATCAAAACTTTTTGAATTTGAGGCGAGTAATTTTTTGTTGGAGAGTCGCCAGATAAGTTTGTTAAGTTGGGCTGAGCTTGGACTAATACTCCACTTAGCGACATTAAAGCTACAATTAACACAAAAGCCAGTAAAGCTTTTAATGTTTGTCGGCTCTTCATTTTTTCTTACCTCCTTAAAAATTTAATATTTTTTAAAATTTAAGTCAGCCCTTCTAGTCGCTAAGTGAAACTGTTTCTTTCTTCTATTCATCATCTCCTTTCTGTAAGATTTATTTTCTATAATAAAGCTCAAGCAATTTTTATGCCAGTTCACTGTATATAGACAAAATTAATAAAAATTTTTAATGTGTATAATTTTTTATACACATTTTTGATACACAAAAGAATGCATAAAACACATACATTTAGAAATTAGTATAAATTTAACGAATTATGTAGAAAAAATCTTTTTTAAAAATAGAAGGAAAATTTATATTTATGTCGAAATAGTAATATAGGAAAATTAGATAAATTTTTGTTGAAAAAGGCAAACTCGTCGAAAGGCGGGGACGCAAAGCTACGGGTCTAATGCAATAGTTTTGCTATGATAGCCGGGCTACCAACATTTATATATAACCTCCTGCCTTTTGGTAGGAGGTTTATTAATTAAGGAAGTGGTGTTTTATATGACTAATAAGGAAAAAATTTATAATATTATTGTAGAAAAAAGTAAAGAATTTGATATTCAAAATTTTTTGATAAGTAGAAAAGGTGGAATCACTACAGAAGAAGTAGCACAACTCTTAAAAATGGCTCGACCAAATGTGTCTTTTATTTTAAATCATCTTGTAAGAGAAGGGAAAATAGTTAAAATTATTTCAAAACCTGTGTATTATATTGAAAAAAATAGATTAGCTTATTTTTTAGGGAATAAGGTTAAGGAAGAAATGCTTCTAAAAGACTTAATTGATTTTTTAAACTTAAGAAAAGGAAAAGAATGTGCTTTTGAAAATATAATAGGGCATGATGGCAGCCTCAAAGGACAAATAGAACAGGCCAAAGCAGCTGTATTATATCCTCCTTATGGGCTCCACACTCTTATCATAGGACCGCCGGGCTCTGGTAAATCTTTTTTCGCGGAGATGATGTACAAATTCAGTCTTCAAATTGGTAGGGTAGGACCTCTGGAAGTGTTAAACTGCGCGGATTACTATAACAATCCTCAACTTCTTATGTCTCATTTGTTTGGACATGTTAAAGGGGCCTATACTGGAGCTGATGTAGATAAGATAGGTTTAGTCGAAAAAGCCGATAAAGGGATATTATTCCTTGACGAGGTTCACCGACTACCTCCAGAGGGCCAGGAGATGCTCTTTTACCTTATTGACAAAGGAGTGTATAAAAGATTAGGAGATACTGTTGAAAGAAGGGCTAACTTAATGATTATAGCAGCTACTACAGAGAAACCAGATTCCTTTCTTTTAAAGACTTTTATGAGGAGAATACCCGTTGTCATTCAACTTCCTTCCTTTGAGGAGAGACCTCTTGAGGAAAAAATTGAAATAATTATTCATCTTTTTCAAGAAGAAGCCAAACGCTTGAATTTAAACATTATCCTTCATCCGGAGTTAATTTCTTTTCTTTTGTCTCTGCAATATGAAGGAAATATTGGGGAATTAAAATCCTTCATTCAATTACTTTGTTCTAAAGCTTTTTTAATGAATTACGAAACGAAGAGAAATTTTTTAAAAATTGATCTTACTCTGTTGCCCTCCATTTATCTTAATGTAGGGAAAAGTAAAACGATAAATTTTGATAAATTTTTAATCATTTCCTCTGAAATTGAAAGGGAAATAGACAAATATGATTTTTATGAGTTTATTGCCATGAAGTATAATGAGTTAAAAGAAAAAGGAATAGTAGAAATATTTGAAATTATGTTGGGTGATAATTTTGGAAAAAATGGGAATCATCTATAGATTAGTATATCTAAGAATATATCGCTATAATATATCATTCTGGAGATATTTTTAATTAACGGAGAATTATCGGGAAATACGAAAGATGACAATATTGATAGAAGAGTTTATAATTGTAATCGAATTAACTCCTGCTATTGCGCAACAATAGAAAGGAGGAAACTCATGATGAAGAATAAAATTTTGAAAATTGCTGTAGTATATTTAATGATTTGTGTAATGATATTTGGAGGAATTACTTTGGTGTACGCTTACGACAAAATCCACGTTGTTTCAAAAGGCGAATCATTGTATTTAATAGCGAAATGGTATGGTAGTGATGTAAATAGCATAAAACAGGCAAATGGAAATTGGAGCGATTTGATATATCCTGGTGAAAAATTAGTGGTGCCAGTAGATGAAAATAATGCTTATTACAATTATCTTGTTGACAGATATTTAATCGCAAAAATGATTTATGCTGAAGCTCGTGGAGAAAGCTTTGAGGGGCAGGTCGCTGTAGGTGCGGTGATTTTGAATAGAGTAAAAAGCGGTATTTTTCCAAGTACTATAGCAGGAGTTATTTATGAACCTTATGCTTTTGAGTCTGTGATGAATGGAGAATTTTTCAATCATGAGCCTGACCTGACAGCTTTTAAGGCAGCAGATGCAGCTTTAGCCGGATGGGACCCAACAGGAGGAGCCCTATACTTCTTCAATCCAGGTACTTCAACTTCTTGGTGGATATGGACAAGGACACTCACAAATGTAATTGGGCATCACTGGTTTGCAATATAGGAAGGCAGTTGCCTTCCTATATTGCATTTATTTTACATTATAAATTTTATACCTTTGTAAAAGAATAAAAATAGTATTAAATAGGAGATGATGCCATGGTACATATATTAATAGGAGGGAGTTTAGAAAAAGGTGTTCTTATTAAATTTTTGTCTTCTAGTTTAAAAGAAGTTTCGATTAAAGAATTAAAAGAATATAAAGAAAAAGCAGATATTTTAATTATCTCCAACATTTTGAATGAGGAAGATTTTAATAAGTTGAAGAATTATATTTATAAGTTTACAATTCCTATTATAATAACAAATGGAGATGATAAACTTTCTAATGGACTTTTTACAGAAGGTATAAATTCTATGCTTATAACATGCGGCTTGAATTCTAAATCCTCAGTTACTGCTTCTTCAATAACCTATGAAGAAGAAAGTTATAGATTTAATTATTGCGTACAAAGGGCTTTTTTTAATTTGGAAGGGGTATTAATAGAGCCAATGGAAATACCTGTTGAAATAAAAATTTCTGGACAGTATAATATATATAACTCATTATTTGTTATAACTGTATTGCTAATTTTAGGATATGTAACTGAAGATGTTCAAAATATCATTGGGAGGGCGAGTAATAATTAACGATGATAAGTTTTTAAATGGTTTTTGCAACCTGTCATAAATGCATTTTAATTTTAATATATATTTTTAGAAGGACACATAAGGGGAAGGGGAGAGTGAACACATGGCAGGTAACTTTTTGGAGAACAACATGGTCGCAGTTATCGGAAGAGTTTTTACAGAAATGGAGTATAGCCATGAATTATATGGGGAAAAGTTTTTTAATTTTATTTTGGAAGTACCCAGATTAAGTGACACAAAGGATTATCTTCCAATTACTATTTCTAATCGTTTGTTCGAAGGAATGAGATTAGAAATAGGTACAAGGGTAAAGATTGAGGGGCAATTGAGGTCTTATAACAGGAAATCTCCTGAGGATGGGAAAAATAAGTTAATTTTGACCATATTTGCCCGGGATATAATGATGATACCTGAAGATGAAGTGATAAAAAATCCGAATGAAATTTTTTTGGATGGATTTGTTTGTAAAAAACCTGTTTATCGAACTACTCCTTTTGGGAGGGAGATTACCGATTTATTAATTGCTGTAAATAGGCCTTATAACAAATCTGATTACATACCTGTCATAGCTTGGGGAAGAAATGCAAGGTTTTCTGAAAAATTAGAAGTGGGAGATCACATTCGCTTATGGGGAAGGGTACAGAGCAGAGAATATCAAAAAAAATTGGAGAATGAAGTAGTTACAAAAGTAGCTTATGAAGTCTCTATCACGAGGATGGAAGTGGTTGAAAAAGAGCTGCAAAAAAGTTAATAATTAGAATAAAACACCCGAAAAATCGGGTGTTTTATTTAACCACGCAAGTCCTCCATGAGTTTTGTCTTTTCACGGGTTTTATCATCTACTACTTTTACAATTTTTGCTGGAACTCCTGCTACTACTGTATTTGGTGGCACATCTTCTATTACAACTGATCCTGCCGCTATAACAGCCCCATGACCCACTCTTACTCCTTCTAATATTACTGCATTTGCACCAATAAGTACATTATCTTCAATTACAACCGGCACACTACTTGGCGGTTCTAATACTCCTGCTATGACAGCTCCAGCACCTACGTGAACATTTTTGCCTATGATTCCTCGCGCTCCTATCACTGCATTCATGTCTATCATAGAATTTTCGCCAATTTCTGCTCCTATATTTATCACTGCTCCCATCATTATAACCGCATTTTTACCTATTTTTACCCTATCCCTGATTATTGCACCTGGTTCTATTCTTGCATCAAGATGCTTAATATCCAGCAAAGGAATTGCAGAATTTCTGCGGTCGTACTCTAAACGGTAGTGTTTTATTTTATCTTTGTTTTTTTCTATCAGTTTTTCGACAATCTCTAATTCACCAAAGATGATTTTAAAATTATCGCATCCATATACTTCTAGTTCTTCGTTTTTTTCAACTTCTATATTTCCCTGTATGTACGCTTTTACAGGTGTGGATTTTTTAGCTTCTTTAATATATCTTGCAATTTCATAAGGGCTTGTTAAGTTATCATTTGTGCTCAAAATTATCATCCTTTCTTCACAAGGTCTTCCATTGTATATAAGCCAGGTTTTTGATTTATTATGAATTTTGCAGCTTGTAGGGCACCATAACCAAAAACTTCTCTTGATTGAGCAGAGTGTCTAATAGTGATGACTTCATCGTGACCAGCAAAGATTACTTCATGTTCACCTACAATTGTGCCGCCTCTTATTGAGTGTATTCCTAATTCATTTGGTTTTCTCTGTTCAGTTTTAGTATGGCGTCCGTATACATATTCTTTTTTGTCATTTAAAACTTGATTTATAGCATCTGCAATCATCAAAGCTGTGCCGCTTGGTGCATCTTTTTTCATGTTATGGTGCTTTTCTATTATTTCTATGTCAAAACCTTGCTGGAGTATTTTTGCAGCTTCTTTTACAAGGTTTATAAGGACATTTACGCCTAGAGACATGTTTGCAGATTTAAAGATAGGTATTTCTTTTGAAGCTTCTTCTATAACTTTTAATTCTTTTTCGCTTAGACCTGTTGTGGCTATTACTACAGGTAACTTTTTTTCTATAGCAGCTTTTACTAAATTGGGTACAGCTTCATGATATGAGAAGTCAATTACTACATCTGCTTCTTCTTTTACTTCTTTTAAATCTTCGTATACAGGAAAATCAAGGGGAGAAGTGTTTTTATCTATTCCTGCTACTACTTTAAATTCAGGGTTTTCTCCTACTAGTTTTGCTACGACTTTTCCCATCTTTCCATTGCAACCATGAATTATTATTCTTGTCATCAATTTGCCTCCTTCAACAAACCATACTTGACGAGAACAGATTTTAGATACTCTAAATTTTTGTCACTCATTTCAACAAGTGGAAGGCGTACAGGTCCAACGCCAAAACCCATCAAATTCATAGCTGTTTTTATAGGTATAGGATTTGTTTCTATAAAGAGGGCCTTATTTAATGGATTGAGTTCTAATTGCATATCTCTTGCTTTTTCAATGTTTCCATTTAAGTAGGCGGTAGTCATTTCATGAATCTTTGCAGGAATTATATTTGCTGTTACAGAAATGACACCTAATCCACCTAATGACATGATTGGTATTACTTGGTCATCATTTCCTGAATATATTTCAAAGGATTTGCCCATTGTACGAGCGATTTCAGCTATTTGTACAATGTCGCTACTTGCTTCTTTTACACCCACAATGTTTTCTGCCTTTTTTCTAACTTCAAGGTAAGTTTCAGGCAACATGTTTAGAGAGGTTCGACTGGGTACATTGTAGATAATAATAGGTATATCTACATGTTTTGCTATTTCAGTAAAATGTGCTACTAATCCTTTTTGCGTTGTCTTATTATAGTAGGGCGTTATAACTAAAAGAGCATCAGCGCCTGCAGATTGGGCATATTCACTCATTTCAATAGCATGAGCTGTGTTATTGGATCCGGTTCCTGCAATGACAGGTATTCTTCCTGCAACTTTTTCTACAGTAAATTTAATTGCTTGTCTTTGCTCTTCATCAGTCATTGTAGAAGCTTCACCTGTAGTACCGCATATTATTATAGCATCAGTTCCTTCTTTTATATGCCATTCGATGAGTTCACCCAGTTTATCAAAATTAACGCCATTTTCGTTAAAAGGAGTAACAATAGCGACACCTGATCCCTTAAAGACAGACATAATTATTCTCCTTTCACATATTTTTAATTAAAAGTTCTGCAATTTGAACGGCATTTGTTGCCGCTCCTTTTCTTATGTTATCAGCTACAATCCATATGTTAACTCCGCTATATACCGTCTCATCTCTTCTTATTCTTCCCACAAAGACCTCATCTTTTCCTGTTGCAAAAGTTGCAAGAGGATATACATTATTTTGAGGGTCATCCATTACAACAACTCCTGGAGCATGCTTTAAAACTTCTATTAATTCTTCCATTTCATAAGGCCTTGCAAATTCTAGATTGACAGATTCGCTGTGAGAATTTACAACTGGTACTCTAACTGTTGTAGCAGAGACTTTTATTGAACTATCTCCCATGATTTTTTTTGTTTCATTCATCATTTTCAATTCTTCTTTTGTGTATCCGCTTGGTGTAAATGAATCAATGTGTGGAATACAATTATTTGCAATAGGGTAAGGGAATACTTGGCATGGTTCTCCTCTTAAACTTCTTTCAAGGTCATCTACACCTTTTTTACCTGCTCCAGACACTGCTTGATAGGTGGATACCACTATTCTTTTTATTTTATATTTGTCGTGAAGAGGCTTTAAAGGAACTACCATTTGAATGGTAGAGCAATTAGGATTTGCTATTATTCCTTTGTGCCATGATATGTCTTGAGGATTTACTTCAGGAACTACTAAGGGTACATTTTCATCCATTCTCCAAGCGCTGGAATTGTCAATTACGACTACGCCATGAGAAGCAGCTATTGGAGCGAATTGCTTGCTTATAGTTGCACCAGCAGAGAAAAGAGCGATTTGAATGTCTCTTTTAAAACTTTCTTCAGTAAGTTCTTCTACAATGTATTCATTACCTCTAAATGTGATTTTTTGACCTGCAGATTTTGAAGAAGCAAATAAATAAAGTTTGTCAACTGGGAAATTTCTATCTTCTATTACTTTAAGAAAAGTCCTACCTACCATTCCAGTAGCTCCTACAATTGCTACATTAACTCCCATTATTATCCTCCTCTAAAGTTCTAAAATTATGACAATATTTCAATTATACACTGCATTAAAGCAGGTTTATTTAATTTAAAATATATCATTATTATTATATGAAGTCAATAAAATAAGGATTACAGATGAACAAAAAGCCTAAAAAGTAATTTTTTACTTTTTAGGCTTTGCAGTTTTTTCAAGAGATTTTATATCTTGTAGGAGGACTTCTGCTTTTATTTTGGTTAAAACTTTATTTTGAGACTTTATTGCTTTTTGTAATTCAGCAATTCCTGCCTCAAATTTGTCAGCTGAATTTTTTGCTTCTTTAGGAAGCCTTGGCTTAAAAGTTTGCCACACAGAATTTATATCTATCAAATCTTTTGAAATTTCTTCCCACTTTTGCACTTCACTTTTAAAAGCGATATCTTGAGCGTAAAATTTTAATCGTTTTATGTTAGTAGGCGCCTCTGTTTGAAAAAGGTCTTCTAAATCAGGAATATATTTATACACATTATTTGCGTATATCAAAACATCAATTTTTGATTTTTTATTTGCTATAATAGTAAGGTCATTTATAGCGGCACTCATACTATTTATTAGATTTAATTTTGCTCCTTCTTTAGTAACTAAAGGAGTTAATGAGTTCCAATCTGTATGAATATCTTTTATTGCTTTGTTAATTTCTTCCCAAGATTTATCTTCAGGAGTTTTCTTTGGTGATTTTTTATCATCTTCCTTTTTATCTTTTTTTTCTTTATCACTTTGTTTTTCCTGATCACTTTGTGGTTTTTCCTTTATTTTCTGTGCTTCTTTTATTATTTTTTCTATATCTTTTTCTATTTTAGATAGTTCTTTTGGTATTTCTAATTTTTGACTTGTCTGAGGCTTTTTTTGAGGTTTATTTTGCTGTTTATTTTTACAGCTAGATAAGCTAAATAGCAGCAATATAATAAAGATGGTACATACTACTTTAGAGTATTTTTTCATGTTATCACCTCAAAAATAGTATGTCCATCCTAATTTTTAGTATGTATACTTATGCTTCTTTTTCTATTAGTTGGTCTTTATACTGCAGCATATATAAATTGTAGTATAAGCCCTTTTTTTGCAAAAGTTCGTTGTGAGTGCCCATTTCTCTTATGCGTCCCTTGTGAAGTACAATTATTTTATCTGCATGCTGTATTGTAGATAGTCTATGGGCTATTACAAGGGTAGTACGGCCTTTTGTGAGTTTTTTTAATGCATCTTGTATGAGTCTTTCTGTCTCTGTATCTATGTTTGCTGTGGCTTCATCTAATACCAATATTTTTGGGTTAAAGGCTAAAGCTCTTGCAAATGCTAAAAGCTGTCTCTGACCGGCCGATAAAGTAGAACCTCTTTCTGTAACTTTTGAGTCGTAGCCATCTGGTAGTTTTTTTATAAAATGATGGGCGTTTACATATTTTGCCACACGATATATATCGTTATCGCTGATGTCTTTGTTGTTTAATCTTATGTTAGATTTAATATTCCCTGTAAAGAGGAAAACATCTTGTAGTACAACGCCTATGTGTCTTCTCAAGTCCTGCTGCCTTACTTTTCTTATGTCAATTCCGTCAATTAAAATTTCTCCTTTTTGTATGTCATAGAATCTACTTAAGAGATTTATTATAGATGTTTTTCCTGCACCAGTTGCACCTACAAAAGCTACTGTCTCGCCAGGATTGACTTCAAAACTTACGTCTTTTAATACCCAATCATTGCCGTTATAAGAGAACCAGACATTTTTAAATTCTATTTTACCTTGTATATCTTCTAAAGGAATAGGATTTTCAGGGTCTTTTATTTGTTCTTTTGTATCTAATAATATGAAAATTCTTTCTGCAGATGCCATTGCAGATTGAAGTATGTCATATTTTTCTGATATATCAAAAATAGGATGGAATAATTGCTGCAGGTAATTTACAAAAGCATAAAGGACACCAAATTCGATCTTATGATATATTATATCTTTGCCACCAAACCATATTAAAAGAGCTAAAGTTAAAGAATATATTACATCCATAGAAGGGCGAAAAATAGCAAAAATTGTGAGCTGTCTCATATTAGCGTCGTAGTATTCCCTATTTATTTTTTCAAATTCTTTACTTTTTTTATGCTCTGTGACGAAAAGCTGTACAATTTTCATTCCACTTATGTGTTCTGAAAGAAAGGCGTTTATTCTTGCAAGGCGAATTCTTACAAGTCTGTAGGCTTGTGAAGCTAATTTTCTGTATATATACATTCCTATGATAATTAACGGAGTAGTAGAAAGGCTGATTAATGCAAGTTTTACATTATAGCTCACCATAGCAATAATTATTCCTATTATTATAAAAACATCATTAAAAAGATTTGCTATGACACTTGTGTACATTTCATTTAAAGTGTCAGTGTCATTTGTGACACGGGTGACCAACCTTCCTACTGGATTTTTATCAAAAAAAGACAATGACAAACTTTGTATGTGCTCAAATATTTGCTGCCTTAAGTTAAAAATGATTTTTTGACCTGTGTATTGAATTAAATAAATCTGCCCATAGTTTATAATGAAGGCTGCAGTTATTATTATCAAATACAAAATTCCTATGTGGACAACACCATTTATTGCTTCTCCTTTGGGAATATTAGGGTTATTTATATAGTTGTCAATAGCTCTTTGTACAAGATATGGCCGTAATAAATTTGATGTCGTTACTAAAAGTATACCTATAGCTGCTATTAAAATATATAACCAGTAAGGTTTAGCATATTTTAGAAGCCTTTTCATTATTTTGATATCAAAGGGTTTAGCCATTATTTCCTCTTGATGATATTCCATTTTATCACCGCCTTATACTTGTTGTAATATTGCATCTTCTAATTGTTGTTTTTCATAGATACTGTTATATAGGCCTTTTAGCTTAACAAGCTCTTCGTGAGTTCCTCTCTCAACTATTTCTCCATTATCCAGTACTATAATCTCATCAGCATTTTTTATTGTAGAAATCCTGTGGGATACTATTATAGTAGTCCTGTTTTTCATAAATTCTTTTAAGTTCTTTAATATTGTTTCTTCTGTATTTGTATCAACAGCAGAAAGACTATCATCTAAAATTAATATTTTTGGTTCTTTGATTAGTGCTCTTGCAATGGCTATCCTCTGCTTTTGGCCACCTGATAGAGTTACTCCTCTTTCTCCCACAATTGTTTGATATTGTTGTGGAAAGTCCATTATATCTTTATGTACATCTGCCATTGAAGCAAATTCTTGTATTTTTTCTAGAGGTTCTTCATTGACAAAGGCTATATTATTGGCTATAGTATCTGAAAATATAAAGTTGTCCTGAGGTACAAAACCCATGTTTTGTCTTAGAACTTTTAAAGGTATTTCGTTGATGTCATGCCCATCAATAAATATGGTATCTTGCGGTACTTTATAAAGTCTTGCAAGTAAATTTACAAGAGTGCTTTTACCACTGCCTGTTTTACCTATTATAGCCAGAGTTTTTCCCTTTTGAATACTTATATTTATATTTTTTAAAACAAGAGGTAGGCCTTTTTTATAAGAAAATGAGAGATTTTTTATTTCTATATTTCCTTCAATTAGTGTAATATTTGGATCTGCACAGTTATCGGTTATTTCTGGTACTTCATTGAAAATTTTATTAAGCCTTTCCATAGAAGCAGAACCTCTTTGAAAAATATTTATCACCCAGCCAAATGCCATCATAGGCCAGATAAGCATTCCTAAGTAGCTGGTAAATGCTACAAAATCACCTAAAGTGATTATTCCTTTTATAACTTGTATTCCGCCATAAAGCAAAGCTATTGTAAAACTTAATGCTGCTAAAAATTGAACAGTAGGGTCAAATAATCCCCAGATTTTAATCATATCCATATTTGCGTTAAAGTTTTTTAGATTTTCTCCTCTAAAATTTTCTATTTCCTCTTTTTCTTGAACAAAAGCTTTAATCACTCTTATACCAGATATACTTTCTTGAACTTTATCTGTTAAAGAGGCAAATGCTTCTTGAACTTTTAAAAATCTTGAGTGAATGACTTTGCCAAAACGACTGACTACCAGTGCAATAACGGGCAAAGGAAGTAAAGCTAAAATAGTAAGTTTCGGATCAATTGTAAGTACCATTATAAGTATTATGGATATGCCTAAAAATGATGCATCTACAGACATTATAATTCCAGGTCCTACTGCCATTCTGACCGCATTTATATCATTTGTTGCATGAGCCATTAAATCACCTGTTTTGTGTTCATTGTAATATGGGGGTGAAAGTTCTAAAAACTTGGCAAAAAGTTGTTCCCTTAGTTCTTTTTCCAAAAACCTTGACATCCCCATTATTTTCATACGCCAAATAAATCTAAAAGCAAATACCAAAATAGCTATACCTATTATCCAGAAAGAATACGTTAACAGTACTTTTGGAGTTAAATCTTTACTTTTAAATAAATCAGTTACTGAACCTAGTAAATGGGGAACTATCATTTGAAGCAAGTCTACTGCTAATAAAAAAATTATACCTATTATGTAATCCCACTTGTGCTTTTTTATAAATGG
>DULG01000027.1 GCA_012840485.1 Clostridia bacterium
CCTTTGCGAATATGGCCATGGCTTTTTTTAATATTTCATTCTCCTCTTCAAGCCTTGCCATCTTCTTTAACATAGCCTGATATTCTGCTACTGTAATTGTTGTGCCTTTGTTGTCTATATTTATTGGTTTTGCTTTTTTTAACCAACCTGATATTGTGGATTTTGAAATGCCATATTCGCT
This sequence comes from Clostridia bacterium, assembly GCA_012840485.1. Classification (GTDB taxonomy): domain Bacteria; phylum Bacillota; class Thermoanaerobacteria; order Thermoanaerobacterales; family Thermoanaerobacteraceae; genus Thermoanaerobacter. The sequence continues at coordinate 182 of DULG01000027.1, forward strand.
TGAAAGCTCTGCTAGACTTTTACCATGGTTATACAACTCTACTATAGTATTCTTGAATTCATCATTATATTTTTTTTGTCCTCTTGGCATTTTGTAGACACTTCCTCTCTTTATATTTTTATTATATCTTGTTCGAGTTAAAGTGTCTACAATAATATACTAACACCACAAGATTAGAAACAATGGCATATTGCATATGTTCGAATAAATATCAAAAAAATAAACCATACATATCAAAATCTCGTTTAAAAAGTATTTATAATACCAGTATGTACGGACTTGAACAGATTGCAGTTTATGAAGATCCATTTGAACAAATGTTTACAGAGTCAATTACTTTTTTTGGTGGATCATATATTGTTTTACCAGGAATTATTGAAAACGGTGCTTTCATAGTTAAGCACTTGTTAAAGAGCATTTTCTTATACAGAAGGCATTCTGAGTTTAATGAATTTTACAATAAAGCATATCAAATTTCTTTATTATTGCTAACTATTAGTGATATTATGGCAAAAAGAGCAGGGTTAGGTTATAGTGAAACAAGCAAGGTCACGGATAATGATATTCAGTTGCCATCTCACGAAAGAGAAGAAATTTTATTTAAGGCTGTAACATTTGAAATTTCTGAAATTGGACAGTTAATGGTTGAAAAAAATATAAATCCAGCTATATTGGAAGCGTTCGTTATTGAGTTTGGAGATCTAGACATTAATGAATTTTCACAAGAAAATCATAAATTACATTTGTATCCTTTTGTGCGCATTGAAAACAAGATTATAGTGGCTATGCCTTGTAATCTTTTAGCCGTATTACGTCATTCATTAATTAACCTTTCCATTGAGTATAACTTTATTAGTGAATTCAAAAAAAATTTTGAATTAGCCATATGGAATACCGTAGTGAAATCATTAAATATAATGGACATTAAACAACTTGAATATTCTCTTCCTGCTTATGATAAAGATCTTTCTTTTAAAGAAGGTATATTTTCCATAGATCTTGACAAAGTATTATATATTCAACTTCATACAGACGATTTTTCAAATTACGATAAAAGCATTGTGTTCGATAGAGGTTATCAGATTGATAATGAAATCTTGGAACAAAGGGCTTTGGAAGTTAAACGCTTTATACTTGAAAATAATTTAGAGATAAGAGAAGTTCTCATTATAGTACTTGTACAAACGGCAGGTCGTGGACTATTTTTAGGGTTGGAACATTTGGTTGATGATAATTGTTTAATAATGTCAGTTAATGATTTGGAAACTATTGCATTATTAGAAGGAGGAGATTCTCTTCACCTATATAAATATGCTAAAGCTTATAGAAAGTTAAATTCTACGGCAAAGTGTATCAGCATAAACTTCTTGGATGCGTATAGTATTTATAGATCTAAAAACAAAAGTTTTTATTTATCAGATGACAAGCATCCAAATGTGATTTATTTTTGTGTCGGAGAAGGTAGAGATGTAATTGAAGAAATGCATAGGAAAATTGCACCTCACGGAATACCATCACCTGATGGTAATGGTATTATTGAAGTTGTTTCTTTATATGGGGACAATTCAATTCCTATATTTGTATCATTAGACATGATTGGAAGAAAAGTTGCGTTGGCAGTTGAGGGAGGACAATGGATAATATGGATTAGTAGCCCTCACTTACATTCAATAGTTGCACAATTTATTGATATGGTTGCCTATTGGATATGGCAATTTTCACCAGAGCTCAACAGATTATTATTAAATGGATCGGTTTTGCATTTAGTAATTAAGCTCCATCCCATTGAATATTGGGTAGGTAAGGTTTATCCATCGCACGATGAAGAAACAAAAATAGATTGTGTTTCATATACTGTGTCGAAAAATAGCATTTTTATAAATGTTCATTATAAGTTTACTGAATTACTTAAAGGTCCAACAAATTTCGGTGAGCGAGAATTAATAAAAAAGATATTAATCGCTATTCAAGAATTATATGGGATTAGTTTCTCTAAGGAAATTGATGAGTTATTGGATGAATATGCTCCCTTGGGTCCAAAAAAGAAATTATTAGTCTTTGATCAAGATAATTATTCAATATTATGTGAACCTGGGACCTTCCCAAAATTAAGGTACATTGATTCAGCCGATGAAATATTGGATAGCATAGGATTGTGGTTGCGTAATAAAAAAGGTATAAAATATGGGCAGATAGAAAATCGGATAGAAATACTTAACGATGTAGTGGGTTATCTTTATTCAGAAATTAAAAAAATAATTTCTACATTGAAAGACCCACAGAGTGTTTTAGAAACTTTCATGCTTTATTATGAAGCATTATTATATGAACGGGAAAAAAACAAGTTAACGTTAGTTACGGCATTATATTGTTTTTCAAATAGTAACAAGCAAAATATGATAGACCAAATTAGGGAAAACATCGATAGAATCAATAAGTTATCACTAAGCTTGCGATTTTTAATTGAATATATAAGTGCTTGTCCACCGTATAATGGCACACAACCATTAACCTTGGAACTGATTGATAGGTTGCTGGCGTTGTCTTCTGAACTGATTAATTGGGCCAATTATAGTGATCTTGCCAAATATCAGCTTGCTGATTTACATTTAACAATGTTGCCATCTGGTAGATTAGGGATAAGTGATGATGAGGTATATATTTCTGCTTGTACAAAATATTTACAAGAACACGCGTCAGATGTGTTAAATAAGGCTATTGAAATGTATGAGTCAAACTGGGGGGTAAAAATAGATAATAATGATAAAATAGAAATTGATCAAGATTTAGTCGAAGCTTTTGAAGATGAGTTTGGATTTGGTTTATTTGAACTTATTGATATTATATCATCGTTGATAGAGATGGGTAGAGGAATTGCAAATGAAATTAAAAGATTGCCATTGAATAAACTCATAGATGAGTTAAAAGATCTAACTGGTTTGAGTGAAGTAACGATAAATAGAGCTATTAAGGCGTTAAGTTTAAGACCACGAGAAGATTATTTATCTCCTCCAGAAGGATTTAGAAAAGAGGATATTTATCCCTGGAAATTTAATAGAGAACTGTCGTATTTAAGGAGGCCGTTAATATTATTTAATGACAGTGTGTTTTGGAGTAATAGGCATTTATGTTATTGTTGTGGCCATATCCTTGATTTATGTTTAGATGGAAAATTAAAAGCAAAAAGTACGAAGATGAAGAAATTAATAAGCAAATACCAAAATATTAAAGGTGCAGAATTTAATCAGTCAATTTGCAACTTGTTCGCTAAGTATAACTTTTTAATAGTAAGAAGTAAAGTTAAAAAAATTAACGGCATGAGAATAATGGATGAGAAAGGTGAATTAGGTGATATTGATGTATTGGTTATTAACCCTAAGAATAAAAAGATTTATACAATTGAATGCAAAGATCTTTCTATTGCCAGAAACCCTTATGAGGTACATCATGAACTACATCTGATATTTTATGGTTATAAAAGCAAGGCGTCTATCGTAGAAAAGCATCTTAAAAGGACTAACTGGATAAAGCAAAATATATCAAAAGTATTAGATGCTTACGATTTGAAACATATGAAGGGAAAATGGGCAGTTAAACCGTTGATCGTTATTAGTGAAGAAATGATTTCACCATATCTTTATGATTCTAAGGGCATACAAATTATCTCATACAATAAATTAAAAGAGGAAGTTGAGAGTGGTAAATTTTTTCGATAACAAGTCTAAGTGGTGAGTTGTAAAAAAGCGTGTTTTTATAGTATTCCACAGTCCCAAGAGTAAAATTAAATTTCCCAAATACCCAGCTGGTTCAAGGTATTTTCTCTTGATTTGACCTGCTTTTTCTATTAGGGATGAGGGAAAAGGAGTAAGAGAGAAAGAAAACCATATCAATTTGCTTGATAATTTAGCTTTTTGCTTGGCTTTTAGGATTTTCCCAAACTGGATATTATTGCTGTGCTTAATTACAGGCGCATGGCTTATTAATTGTCAGGTTCTTCGAAAGGAGGATTCTTTGAAAAAGATTTATAATGAAGAATGCATGGGATGCTGTAAAGAAGTCCGCAGGTATCTTTAATAGCAGGTGGAGAGTGTATGAATTAAATTCATATACTGCTTCAATAGTAGGAGCGGTAAAGAGATTAAAAGTTTTATTTTGTTGTATAGGAAAATTAGTCTAATCAGTTTATAATCTTCCCATGATGCTTGATTGTAGGAGAATGAGTAGAAGTGTGAGGTGGATAAAGTGCGTAAAAAATATTTTTAATAGCAGTCTTAATCTTTTTATCAGTAATTGTTTTTTACCTTACTCCTACGGGGACAATCCGATTTTATATTGCCTTATACGGTAGCCCTATTGCAGCAGTGAAAGTTAAAATTACACAAGGGGGGTACCACGAGCCTCACTGGGCGACTACAGCTTACGGATGGCAATTCTTCGTTGAGGGTTACCGTGATCGTCGATTGGGTGAAAAATTATGTTTCTTTTATTTAAACAAAAACCCTCTCGGTTTATGGACAGTTACTTTGGTTGGTACAGGTCCATGAGAAGCTCTAGAGGTTAATGCACAAAATATGTTTAAGACTTGCGGATTGTAAAATGAGCGAGCTTAACCCTTGACCCATTCCCCTTAGTGGGGAATGAATGAGGGAAAAGGAATAATGGTTAAGTTCTAAAGAATAACAAAGGGATAAGGGGAGAGCATTAAAAAACCAATGTTTACGCCACTTATCCCTTTTTTCCTTGAACCATGAACTTGCTCTTTTGGAAAAACTTTTTTCACACAAATTAAAGGAGTATTTGGGTGGGGGAATGACAGGGGAAGGGCTTTTTTTAAAAATTAATAATAAAGGGGACTCTTAGAAAAACATTTGGATAAGTTGCCCCTTACCAACCAGTACCTTGATTCGGTGAAGGAAAACAGAAGGGATTTTCAATTAAGAAGGATAAAGTGGGCGGTTAGGGAGTTGAGAAGTCAGGGAGAAATTCCAAAGCTGTGGAAAGTGTTGAGAAAAGCAGGTATAAGGAAGGAATTTTGCAAAGACATGGAGAATTACATACTTCAAATAATTGACAAATAGTAAAATTATTGTAAATGACGTATAATAATTATGTGATATGTAAATACTTAATATCAGATCTTCTATTTTCCAGATTAACTAATGTTGTAGCAAAACTTCTATAATTTTTGGGTGTTGCATTCAATTTTATAATGAACCAAACGTATTTGGAATGCCTGATTGCGATGGCATTTCTTTTTTTATTTTCGAGGACGTTTTTAAAAACGATAGTCCTATTGCTTATAATTTAGAATATTAAAGTTAAAATTTAATGGGATACCTTAATAGGTATCCCACAAAACTGTTGAGAATGCTCTGGACAGCGTCCAGTGCGATATCAGTTGTACTATATATTATGCGAAAGCTTCCAAATTTAATACCATACAAATAATTGTAGCCAGTATAGCATACTGGCCGTAAAAGTTGAAAATGTTCTAAATAGCATTTAGAACGATATTTGTTGTACTAATTAAATTTTAAAACCTTTTTGCCAGTATGTCAAGACCAGTACGAAGAAATTTTATTGATGGTTTTACATATCAAACAATTGTAGCAAAGCAGGCTTTATTTTGTTTAATGTCCTTTCATTAATAATTGCAACATGTGACTTTTCGAGTTTTTCTTACTTATAGTCCTTATTTGAGCGAGATTTATGTATCCAGTGATTTCTTTTTTGTAGTCAGGCATAATTTCAACTGGTATCTCATAATAGTCCAATTTCTTATAGCATTCATTGCCTTGATCATCCAAATATTTGATATAATGCTTACCGTTTTCTTCCTTTAAAACTGTCATTCCTCGGTGTGTAGTGATTGGAGCTACAATAGTGGTTGGTGAACTGCTATTACCCTTATCATTTTGTAAGACTACTACTGGGCGTTTGTGATTCTGCTCGCTTCCAATATTAAAACCAAGCTCACAAAAGAATATGTACCCTTTCTTGACTACATTTGGAGTCCCCTTAAAAAAGATGCGGTACTTTTTTAGTGACCACTCCAGTATTTTTTTACCTAAAACCAGATGTTCAAGCCATATTTTTTCAATTTTATTAGGTTTTGTAATTTGTAATTTTATTTTTTCTAGTAGCTTTGTTATATCTGATAAAAGCAGTGTTATTTCGGATTGCTCTTTATCACCCATAAGTATGTTACCCCCTCCCTGAATGATTTTAAGATATTCTCGTTGTATAAAATTATAAGTATCATTTTCCTATTTCTCAATACTATTCTTTATCTTTTTCATAATGGATGCTATAATTCTATCATCAGCCAATGAAGGGGGATGTATTGCTTGACATGGCAGTAAGAAAAACTCATCAATGCAGCCCAGGCGATCATCTTTACCGCATGTTTAAGCGGAAGCGACCTGGTGCAGTTCGGCAGGGAAGTGGCGCAGATATTTTTTGATTATGGGCTTCTGGAGAAAGGATCTTATGAAATTCTTGCAGGGAAGGTATAATTAAATTGAGAGTGTATATTCAAAATTGCGTTTGAGGTAATTAGTGATATGCTGAAGTAAGAAAATGCTCGTATTGAAGGAATAAGTTTGAATTCAATTTCGTAATATCTTTAGGTAAACGTTAAATAGGTATCCTTAATTATAACTTCTACTTTGCCTTGGAGGTGATTTCATGTTGCAAAATATTTTGGAAAGAATTGAATGGGAAGTATTAAGAGACAAAATCATTATTCAAAACTTAACAAGTCTCGGTGGACTTCCAAAAGGTTCCCAACGAATTGAAGTTTGGAGAGATGAGTCATATAAAATTAAAGCAAAAGTGTATGGAACCGTCAGCAATAATGATGAGCATAGTAAATTTGAAAAAGGTATAGCTGGAACTAAAGTACCAACGTTTACTGTTGAAGGTACTGATGTTACTGGCTTAGTAAAATATACATTAAATCATTGTTTTGTAAGAAACATTCAAAAGAAGTTTGTTTGGAACGGTAAAGGTTATGTGACAAATTTTGAGGCAGAACTAGTTACATATGAGTTAAAGATTCAATTTTCTGCACAAGAGCAAAGTGACTGGCATGTTGAGTGGTTTTTGAATGGACCCGATGATTCTGAACATATATTTCTATTTCCGAGAACTACAAAAAGAAGTTTTTCCCAAACATTTGTAAGGGAACGTCTATCAGTTGACAGGGAAAGTAAAAGTTATTCTGTAGGTGCAGGTGAAAGTTATAATAACGATTTTGCTTTTATTGATACAGGTAAAATAAAATATATTCTTAGTAAGGTTCCTAAAGGTTTAGGACCCGAGTGGTCAAATAATATTGGTATAGAATACCGTAGGGAATGGGGGGGAATCCCAGACCGAGACACAAGAGAAGCTATAGCTGAAATAACAAGTTTTATAATTGGCAAGCATTTATTGAATATTGGTTACTCAACATTTGATTCAATGGGACAACCAATTGAACAGGTCGCTTTAAATCCATGGGGCAATAACGTGATCTCTTTGTCTCGGTCACCTGGGTTATCTCCTATTCGGTTTTCTTTTTCTGATTTTAACAGAATAGAAAAAGTTTTGAATCAGGTTGTACCCAGGTATTTAGAATTACGGAACGTATTAAATTTGAACGAGGCGCTATGGAGGTATTGGATTTCTAATGACCTGCCTATCGGGGCAAACCTTCCAATATTACATGCAGGTGTTGAGATATTAGCAAAAGCGTGGTTCAAATCAAACAAATCAAAGACAAAGGGTGTTTATTTATCGAAGAAAGAGTTTGATGAGTTAATTGAAGATGGTATGAAAATCATTGTCCCCAAATTACAAGGGCAAAAATACGGAGATAGGATGATTCGTAAAATATCAGACGCCTATAAAATGACACAAAACGAACAGTTAGCATTCTTTTTTGAGGAGATTGGTTTGAATATTGGAGAAGTGGAAAATGAGGCGTTAAAAGGAAGAAATATAATGGCTCATGGAAGTTCTAGTCAACCCGATGAGGAAATAAGTTACCTTATTTATTTAACCCGTTCTTATCAGACATTATTCCATCGCATTTTCCTAAAAATTTTAGGATATACAGAGAATTATATTGACTATTCAACAGAGGGATGGCCAGAGCGGCATATAGATGAGCCATTAGGAGGGAATAAATAATAAGAGAAAAGCCAAATTGGAGATAATAGAATAGTTGAGGATTTCTTGTGTTGCTGGTTATTTTGGTTTAAAGGGTTGTTTTATACAAAGAAGGACCTCATTGAGTCTTTGATAAAAAAGGAAAAAGAAAGTATTTACGATATGCACTTGCCATGCGAGATTGTTCCATCAATCTTTAATAGCAATATTGAAGTTTTGTAAGAAGATGTAAATTATTCAGTGATTTTATTAAATAATTGCTGGGACTACCTCATGATATTTATTTAGGTGTAATAAAAGTAAATTAGACAGTTTATCGGTTCTTTAACTGCAATTAATTTCAAACTTGAACTTGCGTATGCTATGTTTGTAGCGTCAATAGAATCGCTTCCACAAGATTTTGATAGTTATGAGACAAAATGGGATTACTGCCTAAAAATTAACTAATACATGGTTTATTATAAATAAACAGTTGAAAATGAATTAGTCAGTTGAGAATGGTTATTGATAATACTAAAACTTTGATAGAAAGGGATAAGCGTAATTAGTAGCAATAATACTTACATCCCAATTATTAACAGGAATGTAGCATTATTAGAACTTGTTAGAATTTTTATAATTTTGGTAATAAGAGATTTTAAGACTAATTGTATGTTTTGTTTTAGAACTAAACCTTAATCCTTACCACTTATTTCCGAACTATGTATTTATCATTTATACCTTTTCCCCATGCGAAAAAAGGGGTTCCGTTGATGGGTAAGAAAGGGAAAAGGATTAAGGATTAAGTCTTTACAGAATAACAAAGGGATAAGTGGTAAAGCCTCGAAAAATTCTGGATTTACGCCACTTATCCCTTTTTCCTTTTATCCTTGACACTGTCCATTTGGAAAAACTTTTTTCACACAAATTAGAGCAGAATTTGGGAAATTATAGGAGAAATATTACTGCCTTACGGAAAAACTTTATTACCTCCCAGAAAATGCCATGTAGATATTATGCTGGTTTGAGGGGAGGGGAATGGAAAGGGTTTTTTTTAAATCAACAATTTGTTGTATATTTCATTTAAATCTTTTCCCCATGCGAAAAAAGCGGTTCCGTTTGGGTAGGGAAAAGGGAAAAGGATTAAGGTTCAAGCAGTAGTGAGAAAGAGGAGGGATAAGTAGTGAAGCCTTGAGAAATGAGGGCTTTACACTACTTATCCCTTTTTCCTTTTGCCCTTGATCCTGTCCTTTTGGAAAGACTTTTTTCGCACAAATTTGAGAGGTGTATGGGAAATTTTAGTAGAAATATAGTTGCTTTACGGAAAAACTTTATTACCTCCCAGAAAATTCCATGCAGGTTTTATGCGGGTTGGAGGGATTGGAAATGGAAAGGGTTTTTTTTAAATCAACAAGTTTATGAACTAATAATATTGAAGGCATGTTGACATGCCATTAAACAATTTGCTATTATAAAAAGCAAATCCAGAAGACAAAAAATGGAGGAGTCGTTATGGTTGTTTTGGAGATAAATACACCGACAAGGGAAGTTATGGTGGATATTACTGATATGGTAATGCAAGAAATTAAAAAATCTGGCGTTGTTGATGGCCTTTGTGTTATCTTTGTGCCCCATACAACAGCGGGAATTACAATAAACGAAAATGCAGATCCAACTGTAAGAGAAGATATAATGGCAGCCTTAGAAAAAATAATTCCTAATATGCGTTTTAAACACATGGAAGGCAATTCTGATGCCCACATCAAGGCGTCTCTTATGGGAAGTTCAGTAACTCTCATTATTGAAAATGGAAAGCCACTTTTAGGAACTTGGCAGGGTATTTATTTATGTGAGTTTGATGGTCCAAGGAGAAGAAGAGTGTATATTAAGTTTTTGAAGTGAGTTTATTCAAACCTGCACTCTTCTGGTTTTACGTTATACTCAAATTGAATAAAAGAAGGTGCCCTCATCTTCGTGTTTTCAGACCATTCCATAAATCTCACTTTACATGTTAGCAAGGGTTTTAACCACTGCACATTTTTTTCTTTAAAGTTATAATAATTATCTGGGGCTTTTATCTCCTTGGCAACTTCATAGAATGCTTTTAATTCCTTCTGGGATAGGCCTGATTCACAACTTCCTATGTTTATTAAATTATTTTCCTCATCGTAAAGCCCCAGTATGAGGGCTGTTTTGTCAGTTCTGTATCCTATAATAACAGCATTTATTACAATAAAATGTTTTGACTTAAGCCAGAGTTTACTCCTTTTTCCTATTAAATATTTTGAATCTGCTTTTTTGGCAACAATTCCTTCAAGTCCTTTTTTCCCTGTCTCTTCAAAAAGCATTTTTCCATGTTCAAATATAAAATCTGATAGTTTTATGATCTCGTTTTCTTTAACTGTTTTTCTAAGGATATCTTTTCTCTCTATAAGTGGCAATTCTACAAGAGATTTGCCGTTTAAGTATAATATATCCCATGTTATGAAAATTACGGGCATTATCTTGCTTAAAAGATTTATTTTTACTAAATTTTGTTGATGCTTTCTCGACATAATGCTTTTGTAACTGGGCTTGCCGTTTTTTAAAACTACAAGTTCACCGTCAAGTATTGCTTCTTTTGCTTTTATTTGCTTATAAAGTAATGCCAAATCCGGAAACTGGTGGGTTATATCAACAAGCCTTCTATCTTGAAGTCTTGTTTTATTTGAAAGAAAGGCAATAGTCCTTGAACCATCCCATTTGATTTCATATATCCATTCGGGGCTATCAAAAGGGTCACTGCTGGATGCCAGCATAGGTGATATTTTTTCTTCCATCATAGACATATTCAATCTTCCTTTTATGCGCCTTTTCTTTTGCGTCCTTTTTTTGCTTTTTCTTCATTCTTTACAGATTCAATGCTCGCTTTTAATGCACTTACTAAATCAAGAACATTATCAGCTTCAGGTGCTTTTTGGGGAATTTCTATATCTTTGTCCTGTATCTTTGACTCAATCATTTCGATTAACATTTTTCTGTAGCTATCATCATATTTTTCGGGTTTAAAGTCGGAGGTCAAAGTATCAATAAGTTGTTTGGCCATTTTTATTTCATTTTCCTGTAAGCTGACTTCTCTTAAGGGAGGAAGCTGGTTTGTGTTTTTTATTTCATCAGGAAAATGCATTGTTTCCATGACCATGTATTTTTCCTCATACACTCGTATGCATGCGAGGTTTTGCTTTGACCTAATTACCACTTTCGCTATTGCAACTCGTTTTGTTTCTTTCATAGAATCTCTTAAAAGTACATAAGGCTTTGTACCAATATCTTCGGGTACAATGAAATATGTTTTATCATAATATATGGGGTCTATTTGTCCTATATCGGTAAAATCTACTATATCAATGGTTTTAACTGTTGGCATAGGTATCCTTTCCAAATCTTCATCATCTATAATGACAAATTTACCTGGTTCGTATTCATACCCTCGAACTATTTCCTCATCTGAAACGGGTCTATTACATACAGGGCATATTTTTTCATATTTTATGGGGGATTTACATTCTTTGTGAAGTTGCCTAAAATGTATGGCATGGTCTTCTGTAGCGGTATATAGTTTTATGGGGATACTTACAAGACCAAAACTTATTGCTCCTTTCCACATCGAGCGCATGTTTAAATCACCTCATATTTAATATTCCCATTAAGAAACTTTTTATTTATAAAAACATATATATAAGTTGGTATATATGGATATATATATTTATTGAAATATGATGTTATATACAGTATAATATGGAGTTGAATGGGGGGATAAAATTGAAGAATATAAAAAAGATACTTTCATGGATTCTTATTATTGCTATTGTTGTATTGATACCTATATTTTCGTATGCAAGAAATCTTCCAAAATTCGTTTTTGGGTCAAGGCTTTTATATAGCGGGACGTATGGAACTGATGTAGAAGAATTACAAGCTATGTTAAATAAAGCGGGATTTGATACAGGTACTGTTGATGGCATATTTGGTAAAATGACATTAAATGGAGTTTTAGACTTTCAAAGGTCCAAAAATCTTGTGCCCGATGGAATTGTAGGTCCTAAGACATATGCTGCTCTTGAAACTGTTTCATGGGCTGACCCGATAGTTTACTCTGTCAAACCAGGGGATAACTTATACTTTATAGCAAAGCGCCATGGAACGAATGTCCAAAATATAATGGATGCAAATGGATTAAATGATGGGGATAGTTTATATGTTGGGCAAAAGATTTTAATTCCTCATCCGCCTGTTGAAGTGCCGCAGCAATTGAACAATGCTACAAATTATCAAGAACTTAAAAATAACATTCAGGCATTAATATCTCAATATCCTGGTAAATACGGAGTTTACTTTATTGACTTAAATACAGGGCAAACTTTTGAAATAAACGGTTATGATTCGTTTATTGCGGCAAGCACTTATAAAGTACCTCTTAACTTTTACCTTTATACTCTTATAACCGATGGAAAAATAGACCCTAATATGAAAGTGCAATACACTCAAGCTGACTATGAAGGGGGTGCCGGTTCTATACAGGCAGACCCTGTTGGAAGTTATTATACTATAAGAGAGCTTTCAAGACGTTCGATTGAAGAAAGTGACAATATAGCATCAAATATGATTATGAGAGTTGTAGGGCGGGATAACTATATAAAATTCATGGAAAGCTTAGGAGCAAATGTAATACCTTATAACAGCAATGTTACTTCCCCAAGAGATATGAGTATGTATATGGAAAATCTCTTAAATTATGTGAAGGCTCATCCGGATACAGCTGGAGAATTGATGTATTATCTCAAAAATACCATATACAACGATAGAATATCATATCCAATACCTGATGAAATAGAAGTAGCACACAAAATAGGCAACCTTTCAAATGTTGTAAATGACACTGCAATAGTTTTTCATCCCACAAAGCCTTATATCTTGACGGTCTTGGCAAACAATGTAGATGGGTCAGATGATTCTTATGCATATACTGTAATAAGGCAAATATCAAAGATGGTGTACGATTTCCAAAGCAGGTAAAAGTTTAAGCCGGAAAATTCCGGCTTAAACTTTTTTATAACATAAATACCAGTCAGTACAATTATATCCTTCAATGTTTTTAACTCTTTCTTTAAGTTCGGCATAAGTTTTTGGAGGTGGAACGATGACAGGCATACCCGGATACCAGTTGGCGGGTGCTAAAACCTTGTATTTATCTACTGTTTGCAGTGCATCAATAATTCGTATTATTTCCTGGATGTTTCTACCTATTTCGAGAGGATAATACAGTATAAGGCGAAGTATCTGTTTGTCATCAATTACAAATACAGCTCTAACAGTACTTGTAGAACTTTCTGCGGGGGATATCATTCCGTACAATTTTGCTATTTTCATATCTTTATCTTCTATTATAGGGAAAGGAATTTCTATACCAGTATTTTTGTATATATTTTGTACCCAAGCTAAATGGGAAGGATTACTGTCTATACTTAATCCAATCAATTGGACATTTCTCTCTACAAAACTGGTATAGACTTGTGTAAAAGCTATAAATTCAGTAGTACAAACAGGCGTAAAATCTCCTGGATGTGAAAATAGTACAATCCATTTACCTCTATAATCTGATAATTTTATAGGTCCAAAAGTGCTATTAGCTTTGAAATCTGGGGCTGGTGCTCCTATTTGAGGAAGGCAAGTTCTTGGGATACTTTCCACTGCTTCTGTTTCCATAAAATCACCTCTTAGCTTTTACTTTCAATACATTATATTCAAGGATTATGACAAGTGTTATAATTTTAAAGGCTAGAACAAAGCTTTATAAGCTATTATAAGTAAAATAACCCCGCTTATAATTGTGCCAAATTGTCCGATAGTAAAAGAGCCTATTCGTATATTAGCAACTTTTGTCCCGAATTGTACTCCTGCCCATACAGAAACAAAGCTTCCAATTGCTGTATTGAAAGATATAGCAAAAGGAGAAAAGCCCCAAAGCCCTGCTCCTAATCCGTTTGTCAGGGCATTTGCCGAAAGGGCAATTCCTAAAAGAATTGCTTCTAATAGACTTATTTCTCCTGATTTATCTAAATCTACAATTTCAGGATTTTCTAATATGTCTTTTATGGAAGTAGTTTTCGGTGAAGATTGCTGTATTTTTTCAGCTGGAGGTTTTCGGGGAACAGCCATCAAAATGATTCTAAGGCCTATTATAAAAAGCAAAAAGGCTCCTACGATTACGGGCAATGACCCAGGAAGAATTAGATTTAACCATTTGCCAAAAAATATGCCAGATATACTAAATAAAAAGGCAATTATCGCAATGATTGAATTTGAAAAAAGACCTATTCGTATGTTTCTTATACCATAAGAAATGCCCACCGCAAAATTGTCTATACTAGCTGATATTGCAAAACCTAAGATAATTAACCACTCCATATATTTCCACCTCTTTTTATCAGTCTCTATTTATAATACGCATTAGGTAGAGAAGGTGTGATTCATAGGAAGTTGATAAAAAAAGAACCACCTTGTTAGGTGGTCCATACAATCATATAAGTTCACTTTTATTTATCATTTTTACAGTGAGTATGGATAATATTATGCAGTATAGTACAACTGATAAAACTGTGGTAAATATATCATCTGTGTTAAACGAATTTGCGGTTAATATTAAATTATATGGAATAAATTTAGATATGCTATCAACATTCATCAATATTGCCGAGACTACGTGGACTACTAATACTGATATTGCAGCTATTATACCTCTTTTTAAAATGCTACTGAAAAATATAAGTAATGTTACTATAAAAACGAAATAAAGTGACATAAGCAATGAAGATATTAATATTTTATCAAATGTTATGACATTTTTATTAAAAAGTGTTGTTGCATAATAGTAATTAATAGCAAATCCGCTTATTACAAAAATTGACAAAATTGCCGAATGATGAAGGATTTTTGAAATAACGACGGCAGAAAGATTACATCCTTTAGAATATGGAAAAATTAATTTTTGTGATGATATTTCATCACTTAGAGTACTCATGAGAGTGAGAGTTACGATTAATAACGATATTTGACTTAAATCTTTTATGTAATTTTGCACAGCTGCTTTCCTGTCAATCTGTATAAGTGAACTCAAATCTCCGGGTATTTTGTTTTTAAGTATCTCCGGTAACAATTTAAGTATTACAGGGTCAACTATGGCAAATAAAATAACTCCGATTAAAATGATTAAATATTTGTATTGTCTTACTGATTCTATAATTTCTTTTTTCAGGTATGCTTTAAATGTTTTCATTTTGTTTCACCATCCTTATAAATATATCCTCAAGATTATTTTCTCTTATTTGGAATGATATTACTGGTACTTTAAGTTTTGATATTTCATTAATAATATTCTTTTTTGCTCTCTCAATGTCATTGACATAAATACTCACTTTATCATTATTTATTTTAATATCATCGATCCATTCTATGTTATTAAATTTTTCTTTGATATTTTGGGGAAATGTCTCAAAAGTAATATCGTATATTGGTTGAATATATTTTTGCTTTAACTCTCTAAGTTCTCCTGAAAAGATGATTATACCATTATCAAGTATACCTATATAATCACAAACTCTCTCAGCATCGCTCAAAATATGGGTGGATAAAAAAATAGTTTTCCCATTTTTCTTCATATCTAAAATTAAATTAAGTATATCATGCCTACTTTCTGGGTCGAGAGCAGATGTAGGTTCATCTAAAAAGATTATTTCAGGGTTATTAAAAAGTGCTACTGCAAGTCCTAATTTCTGTTTCATCCCTCTTGAATATTCTTGGATTTTTTTCTTAGCATGGTCTTTTAGTTTTACTATTTCAAGAAGCTCTTCTACTTGCATTTTAACTTTTTGGTAAGGGATACCACTTATTTCCCCTATAAAATAAAGATATTCATATGCGGTCAAATAGCTATAAAAAGCGGGACTCTCCGGAAGATATCCTATATTATTCAATGTTTTTCTATTATTTCTTTTTAGTATTTTTCCATCAATATATATTTCACCATCATCATAATCGATAAGTCCTGTCAGAATGTTCATTGTCGTTGTTTTGCCGGCCCCATTTCGTCCTAACAATCCGTAAATTGTACCTTTTTCAACTTTAAAGCTTATCCCTTTCAAAACCTCGTGTATACCATATTTTTTTGTCAGATTAGTGACTTTTATCATTTTTACTCTCTCTCCCTACCTATAGTTAAAAATATCAAGCATCCAAGTATTTCTCCAAAAAGTATAATTAAAAGCCATAACCATTTAGGGAAATACTTAACTTTATCTTTCGAAAGCCTGTAAATTGAAAATATAACAAGTCCCAACTGAACTATAATTAAAGGAAGAATTAGCGTTATGAATTCAGAAGTACTTAACTTATCAACCATAATTCAATCCTCCTAAGATTCTTATAATTTTCTTGAACATTCCGGACAATATCTCCAATCTTCTTTTATTTCTATACCACAAGTTGGACATGTTTTTTTTAAAGCATTACCACAATAAGGACAATATTTGTAATTATTTTTTACTGTTTTACCACAGTCTGGACATTTCAGATATCCATGCCTTGTTACAATAAGGTATATGATTAGGGAGGTGGGAAAATTTAGAAGACCAAGAAGTCCCCACGCCCAATAATATTTTTCACCTCTTTTTCTTGCATCCATAAAAATCCAAGTGGCTTGAAGAAGTAGAAGAGGTGTTACAACTATTAAACTTAGTGTAATTTTTGACATTTCATCATCTCCTTGAAAGTTTTAATTTATAAAGCGGTATTAAAACCAATGGTAAATTAAAATAAAGAAAAATTTGTATATATACTAATAACTTAATGTCTAAATTTGCAACAAATAATATTGAAGATAGAGAAAATATTAGTGAAGTAGTTATAAATAGGAAGAGTTCAAGTTTGTTTTTGCGTTTGTTTTTTAGTTCATTTGCTTTTTCTATGAGTTCAGCAATATTTACTTGTAGGTCAGGTATATCAGGTATAGTATCCAAGCTATCCATGTAATTTAAAGATAATTCTAATTTTTTTCTAAAAGCACTGCAAACAGAACAATTTTCAATATGGGAATTTGGTTTTGTACTGTCATTGGTAAATTCGTTATAATACATATCAATTATTTTATTTTGGATTTGACTACATTCCCTTTTCAAAACACATTCCTTCTTTCCAATTCTGATATTATTTCCTTTATGGCATTATGTAATCGTGAGCGCACTGTTCCAACAGGACAATCCATTATTTTTGCAATTTCTTGATATTTGTAGCCATAATAATGTTTCAAAATAAATACTGCCCGTTTTTCATAAGACAATTTCATTAAAATATTCATTAGTTCGCTGTATTGGATATTTGTAATAACCGTTTTTTCTATATCTTCTTCTCTATTTGCAGTTATTTCTTCAACAAATTCGATGTTTTTGTATTTCCTTAAATGGTCTTTGTAATTGTTAGTTGCGATTTTTAAGAGCCATGTAGAAAATTTTACGTCAGGATTAAATTTGCTTATCTTCAAAATGGCTTTAAGTATTGTGTCATGTGCTATGTCTTGGGCAAGTGCTGGATTGCCTGTCATTTTAATACAATATCCCACTAATATATTATAGTTTTGTATCAGTAATTCATTTAGAGCTTGTTTATTGCCATTTTTAGCTTTCAGTATTAATTCTTTTTCTTCCATCACCTGCCCACCCTTCTGCAAATTTAACGTATCAAAAAGTAGAAAGTTCATGACTTTATTTTATCAAAAATTGGATGTGTAATTTATGAAAATTTAATAAATCAAGCGTAATGAATAAGCTATTTTAAAAAATTGCCAATTGTACCTACTTGCATAAAAATAGATATAGTGTATAATCGTGTTGAATGATAAAAATTGAACTATTTTAATGGTTGTACAGAGAGGAGATTAATTAAATTTTGTAAACATAAAAATTTGGAGGAAATTTTGATGAAACTGATTTTAAAAATTCTTGGCATTTTAATAGCATTTTTCATGATTATAGTTGTAATATTGGAGGGAGAGATAATCTTTTTTGCCTCTAATGAAAAGCCAAAAAAATCTGATGTAATTATAGTGTTGGGTTGCAGTATATGGCGATACTCCAAGTCCTTTTTTTAGAGAAAGGCTTGAGGAAGCTTTAACACTCTATAATAAAGAATATGGTAAATATATAATAGTCTCTGGAGGAAAAGGACCGGGAGAAAATATTTCTGAAGCGGAGGCAGGGAAAGAATACCTTGTAAAAAAGGGTGTACCACGTGAGCTTATTTTAACTGATGATAAATCTTTTTCTACTTATGAAAATTTGCTGTTTTCCAAGGAAATTATGGAGGAGAACTCTTTAAAAACGGCAATAATTATATCGAATAAATTTCATTTAAAAAGGGCAAGTGTGATAGCAAAAAGAGTCGGAATAGAAGCAAGTTTCTCAGGAGTATTTGTAAAAAGGTATATGGGTGATGAAATTTACGGCTTTTTACGCGAAGTACCTGCACTTTTATATTTATATTTAAAAGGATGAGGAGAGATGGTTGTATCCTATTGTAAAATATATTTGCGTGCAAATTGGGTTCAGTCACTAAAAGAAAAGAGAATGATTATAAGAAGCCTTATAGGAAAAGTAAAAAATCACTACAATATTTCAATATGTGAAGTAGAAAACCAAAATCTTCATAAATCTATTGTAATGGGTTTCTCTATTTGCGGAAATGATGCTGTTTTGATAAATAAGATAGTTCAAGAGGTTGTAGATTATATTGAAGAAAGTACAGATGCCTATATAGAAAATATAGAGATGGATACGATAAATGTGTAATAAAAAGGCGGCTGAAAAAGTCAGCCGCATGTTTTATGATTAATTATTAATCCTATTAATTTTGAAATTATTTTTCTTCTTTAAAATATTTTTCTAAGTCAGAGGTATGAAGGCAAACTTTTATGTATCCTTCTATATCCCTTTTCTTTTCTTCAGATAATTTTTTAAAAGCTTTAAGGAGCAGTTTTTCTCTTTCATTCATTTCTTTTAGGTCTTTCTCTATAATGTATGCTTCTTCTTGTTCTTTTACTTCTCCAAACATTTCACCTGTTAAAAGCCAATCTATAGAAACATTAAGAGCATTTTTTAATTTGATTAAAGCATTAGAGGATGGCATTGATTTGTTGTTTTCAAGGTCACTCAAATTTCCAACAGATAAACCTGTCAGTTTGCTTAAAGCAGTTATAGTTAAATTGTTTTTCTTGCGGGCATATTTTATGCGTTCACCAATTGTTTGCATAAGACTCCTCCTTTGTTTATCTGAATTACGATATTAGTATTGACAATTTCGTAATTCAGATATATATTTAAAGTAGTTAATTCTTAATCATAAATTAATTTTAGCACAAATATTTTATTATTCCTACTGAATAAATATACTTTTGAAACAAAGGGGGTGGAGCAGTGAAAAAGAGGAAGCTTACTGATTTTGGTAAGCTTGTGAATGATAAATTAGCTGAAATAAATATGACGCAAAAGGAATTGGCTCAATTGATTGGCACAAGTGAACCATATTTAAGCATGATTTTACATGGGGAAAGGTCAGGGAAAAAGTACAAAGATAAAATAAAAGAAATATTGAATCTTTGAAAAATTTTTTTCGACATTTATGATGATAATATTGGATACAGATAAAATAATTTACAATTTTCGATATTACAAAAAGCAACACTCAACTTTACAGAAAATTGTTAATGGAATATTAAAGTAAAAAAAGTGTTTTTTCTGTCGATAAAAAATTTTCAAAAAAATAAAGGATTTTTTAGAAAAAAATAGAATATAATAATATGTATTGTAAGTTAAGAATTAATCTTAAAAAATAAATGGGAGGGAATAGGAAAATGTATTACAAGAAAGTAAACGGGTACATCTCGACAAGGGAAGGGGAAGGAAAGGGCATTTATACACGCTATTCAGTTATTATGTCTGAAGTAAGTGTTTTTAATGGAAAAGAGGAAGTGAAATTGCCGTCGTACGGTATCGAAATCCTACAGGAGGTTTTTGAGGGGGAACAAAAAGTAGAAGTTTTAGAAGAAAAAGTGACAAATATAAGCCCTTATTTTGAAAAAGTGGACATGCTTGCTCAATTTTTCAAAGATATGGAAGTATCTCCTCTGCACTTGTGTGAAATAATAGATGATATGTGGGAAGACTACATAGGAGATTACGATGTACAGGCTAAACTACATAAAGTTGCTATTTAAGAAGGTGTTATACCTTCTTTTATTTTTTTGAAGGATTTTGCTAAATAATATAGAAATAATATATTATAGTCTCAAAATTGGAGGATTTTTAAGATGGAATTATTTGTAGGAACAGATATAATAGAAGTGGAGAGGATAAAAACGGCTTGTGAGAAGAATAGCAAATTTTTAGAGAAGGTTTTTACGACAAAAGAAGTAGAATATTTTAATAGCAAAAAATCCAAATGGCCTCACATAGCAGGTTTTTTTTCAGCGAAGGAAAGTGTAGCAAAACTTTTGGGGACAGGTGTGAGAGAATTTAAGTGGCAAGATGTTGAGATACTTCACAACAAACTAGGGGCACCTGTTGTAGTTTTAAAAGGAGAGGCTCAAAATATTGCACTTAAAAAGGGAATTAAAAAGATAAAATTATCTATTTCTCACACCAGGTTTTATGCTATGAGTTTTGCTGTTGCCATTGGAGGTGAAAAAAGTGATAGTATTGACGTCTCAACAAATGAGGGAAGTTGAAAAATTAGCTATAGAAAAACTAGGAGTTCCTTCTATATGTCTTATGGAGAATGCAGGAAGGGAAACAGCTTTAGAAGTGAAAAAAATTTTAGAGGATAATACTCTTAATTCTGTCGTAATTATAGCAGGAAAAGGGAATAATGGCGGAGATGGGTATGTGGTAGCGAGAAATCTTTACAATTGGGGAGTCGATGTAAAGGTATTTTTAATAGCTAGTTTCGGAGCAATTTCAGGAGATGCAAAAGCTAATTTGGAAATAATACAAAATATGGGGATTTATGTTGCGGAAATTACACAAAGAGAGCATTTAAAGTTTTTAGAAAAGACTATCAAAGATTGTGATGTGATTGTCGATGCTATTTATGGGACAGGTCTTAAAGGAGAAGTGACAGGCCTTGCAAAAGAAGTTATAGAAATGATAAATCAGTCAGATAAAATTGTGGTTTCAATAGATATTCCATCAGGTCTAAATGCTGATACAGGCAAAGCAGAGGGGTGTGCTGTTAAAGCTACTAAGACAGTTACTATGCAGTTTTTAAAGCCTGGATTGTTAGTGTATCCGGGGGTTGATTATGCTGGAGAAGTCCGAGTTGCTGAGATAGGAATTCCTTATCGTTTAGCATTAGAGGTAGGATACAATTACAATTATGTAGTTTTAGAAGAAGTAAGATTGCCTAAGAGATATGAAAATACTCATAAAGGGGATTATGGAAAAGTTTTGATTGTAGCGGGTTCTAAAAATATGACAGGTGCAGCGTATATGGCAGCTAAAAGTGCAATTAAGACAGGCTGCGGATTGGTAAAACTGGCTGTTCCTAAAAGTGTACAGCCAGTACTTCAGAGTGGATTGTATGAAGTCATAACTTATGGTTTAGAAGAACAAGAGGGGATTTTGTCTTATAATGCCCTCAGTAAAATATTAGAACTTACAGAGGAAAGCGATATAGTTGCAATTGGTCCTGGTCTAACCCATGAAGGAGATATTTCTCAATTGGTATATGATATTGTAAAAAATACCGATAAATCCATGGTTTTAGACGCAGATGCTTTAAATACTTTGGTGGGAAGATTGGAAGTTATAAAGGGGAAAAATGTCATTTTAACTCCCCATTATGGTGAAATGTCAAGGCTTACAGGTCTAAAAATTAATGAAATCAAGAATAATCTTTTTGAAGTGGTAAAAACTTTTACTGAAAGATATAAAGTTACTCTTGTACTTAAAGGTGCCAAAACTGTAATAGCTACAGAACATGGCAGCATATATATAAATAGCACAGGCAATTCTGGTATGGCAACTGCTGGAAGTGGAGATGTTCTAACGGGAATGATTGCATCTTTTTTGGCTCAGGGGTTTAGTAAGGAGAAAGCGGCAATTTATGGTGTATTTTATCATGGAAAAGCAGGAGACATTGCTAAAGAATACCTAGGAGAATATGGGATGACAGCGATGAATATTCTTGAAAGTATTCCAGAGGCTCTTAAATGTGGTTCGTAAGAGGGTGAGAGCTGTTGAAAAGAAGTTTTTTTGCAATTATTTTTATACTTATATTTCTTATTACGGGTTGTGGGGTTAAAACGAAAAAAATCAAAGACCCATTTATGTCTATTAAAGAACAACTAGATAAATTAGAAAGTTATGTTGCTATAGCAGAGGTAGAGCTTTATCAAAACAAAATAGATACTAAATTTACGGCAATGCAGTTTTATAAAAAAGGCAAATTTAGATTGGAAATATTAAATGAAAGTAAAAGTCCAGATAAAATTATTGTGTATGATGGAGTGAGAAGTTATATTTATTTTTCAAAGGTCAATCAAGTGTTTGTGGCGGAAAATACTCAGGAAATTCCTTTATATTCGTTGGTGAGTTCTTTTATAAAAAATTATATCTATTCGGGTGGAGAAATAGAAAAGAAAGAAAATGACAAGTTTTATTTAATAACAGTGCCTATTTTGGATAAAAATGTTTTCATGTATAAAGAAGAGATGGCATTTTCAAAGGGAAATTTAATGCCAGAAGAATTAACTATTTTTGATATCAATAACAAAATTTTTTCTAAGATTGTGTATGAAGATTTTAAATACAATCCCGAAATAAATGATAAATTATTTACAAAAGAAAGTGTTACAACATTAGCCACAAATCTTTTGATATATTCAGCAAAAGAAATAGATGTCAAAGAGGTTTATAAATATTGTGGCATAAATCCTGTAATGCCTTTATATCTGCCAAAAGGTTTTAAACTTTTAAATATACTCGTGGATAGTGAGAAAGATAATGTCGTGACTTTTATATATACTTCGGGGAGAGAGTTTATACAAATTTCTGAATCGATAGTAGATCAAAATGAAAGCTTTAGTAATAAAGGATTTCCTTTAATTGAAGGGGTGTATTATGAAGAGAAAAGTGATAGAGAGAAGGAATATATGACAATGGTGAATGGCTTGCAAATAAAGGTTACTTTAAAGGGAAATTTAAGTCAGGAAGAAATACTTAAGATGATAAAGTCTTTGAGGTAAAAACAAAGGAGGATTTTTGATGTTTGACGATATAAGGCCAACAAGGGCAGAAATATATTTGGATAATATAGTGCATAATTTGAAGGAAGTGAAAAAGGCGGTTGGCGAAAAGGTCAAAATAATGGGGGTAGTAAAGGCAAATGCGTATGGTCATGGCTCTTGTCAAGTAGCAAAGGTTCTGATAGAGAATGGGATTTATTATTTGGCAGTTGCTACAGTAGAGGAAGCTTTAGAATTAAGGGAATGTGGTATTGATTTTCCTATTCTTATTTTTGGATATACACCTTTGACTCAAGCAAAGGAGTTAGTTAGGTATGATATAACTCAAACTGTCTTTGACATAAGGTATGTAAAGGAGTTAGAAAAAATTGCTTTAAGTATAGGTAAAAGAGCGAAAGTTCATGTGAAAATTGATACGGGTATGGGGCGAATAGGTTACACTGATTTAAATTTAGCAGAAAGAGGAATAAAAGAGATGATGACAATGGAAGGAATAGAAGTGGAGGGAATATTTAGCCATTTTGCTACTTCTGATGGAAAAGACAAAACTTATACTGAAAAGCAGTTCGAATTGTTTAAAATACTAATAGATAGATTAAAAGGAAAGGGCATAAATATTCCTTTAAAACATATAGCCAATAGTGGAGCAATTATTGGACATCAATATAGTTATTTGGATATGGTAAGGCCAGGAATAGTATTGTATGGCAGTTATCCTTCAGATGAAGTAGAGAAGCGATTAGATTTAAAAGAAACAATGGGCTTTAAAACCAAAATAGTGCATATAAAAGAGGTACCTGAAGGTACTTCAATCAGTTATGGGAGGACTTATAGAACTAAAAGAAAAAGCAAAATTGCTACTCTTCCTGTGGGCTATGCTGATGGTTTTAACAGATTGCTTTCTAACAATCATAAGGTTTTAGTAAAAGGGAAGTATGCTCCAGTTGTAGGAAGAATATGTATGGACCAAACAATGATAGATGTTACTGATATAGAAGGAGTAGAAGTAGGAGACGATGTGATTATTTTAGGGAATCAAGGGGGAGAAAAGATTACAGCTGATGAAATTGCTAAAAAAATAAAAACTATACCCTATGAGGTATATTGTGGAATATCTAGAAGGGTACCTAGAATATATATTTACCAGGGGAAAGTAGTCGAAACAAAAAATTATTTAAAAATTTGACTTTTATAGTATAAAATTTACAGATGATTGACATCCTTATATATAGTAATATATAATAAATTATATAAGTGCGTAAGGAGGTCCTAAAAGTGGGCGAGACGAAACGGATACTTGTAAGTTTACCCCAAAGCTTATTGGAAGAAGTTGACATTCTTGCCGCTATGGAAAATAGAAACCGGAGCGAATTTATAAGGGAAGCGATGAAATTGTATATACGGGAGAGAAAAAAAGTTCAAATACGAGAGAGTATGAAAAAAGGTTATCTTGAGATGGCAGCTATAAATACTGAACTTGCGGAAATGGGCCTAACCGCAGAAAATGAATGTTTTACAGGATATGAAATGAAATTGAAAAAGTGTGATTGACTATGGTGATAAAGAGGGGAGATATTTTTTATGCCGATTTAAGCCCTGTAATAGGCTCTGAACAGGGTGGAATTCGGCCTGTACTTATAATTCAAAATGATATTGGCAATAAGTATAGTCCCACCGTAATTGTGGCAGCGATTACATCCCAAATTAATAAAGCTAAGTTACCCACTCATGTTGAGATAAATGGGGCAGAATATGGACTTAATAAAGATTCTGTGGTATTATTAGAACAGATAAGAACTATTGATAAAAAGCGTTTAAGAGAAAAAATTGGGCATTTTGATCAGGAAATGATGGAAAAGGTCAATGAGGCTTTACAAATAAGCCTGGGGTTGATTGATTTTTAAGGAGCTTATCAGGAAGTGGTGAGCCCTTTATTTTTTTGTTTAAAGAAAAAAATAAATTAATTATTGGTGTATCCATAAATTGGTTTTGATGCGAAGTGAAATTTTTTATGCTATAATATAGTGGGTGAGTTGCTTTTAATTGTGATTTTATCTTTTTTGAATAATTAAATTGGCAAAAAGGAGAGAGCGATTTTGAAACTTAGAAAAGCACTAGCATTAATCGTTTTGTTTTCATTAATCGTTTCTGCTGTAGTAAATGTAAATAGAATAAAAGCAGAGAATCAATATGATATGGTAGAAATTGTAGGAGATTTAAAAAGTTTTAAAGACTTGGCTGTGGTTACAGGAGAAGACTTGTCTTCTCTCCTTTCCGTGATGAAAGCATCAGGGCTTACTGGTATTGCAGTAAATGAAATTACCTTAGAAAGTCTTCAGCAATCTGGTAAAATTTCTTTAAGTCTTTTAAAAGAAGTAGAAAATCTTTATTTGCTGTCTCCAAATTTAGGAAATGTAGCATTAGAAAATTATTTAAAAAGCTTAACAGATAAGGAAAAGGAGAAATATGGCAATTATATAGTTGTTACAACAAAAGATCCAAGCACCTTTAGTTTTTTGAAAGATGAATTAACAAAAAGAGTAGATAAGAATGATTTGACAGTCCTTCAAGAAAAAGAAAACTATGCTTTTATCATCAACAAACCAAAAGATGTTTTTATAGAAAAGGGATTGGGATTTGATGAGAGTGAATTAAAACTTGTAAAATCTTTGGGATTTGATGTAATACCACGTATTGAAAATTTCACTGGCATAAAAGATAGGGATATAAAAGAGTATGTAGATGTTTTAAAGAAATACAATGTTAAAACTGTAATTTTTAATGGCACTGATGTTTTAGGAAACCCAGAAAAAATATCCTATGCTGCTTCTCTCTTTAAGAAGAATGATATAAATGTAGGAATTATAGATGTTCCCATGGGGAAAAAGCTCCAAGAGGGAATGAATAAATTTGCTAAATTTGATGGTTACAGAGGGATTAAAGTTTTTGGAGTTTCTGAGAAAGAAACTGAAAAATATGATGCTTCCGAAATAGTAAATAAATGGTATAGAGGAATAATAGAGAGAAACGTAAGAATTATTTATATGAGAGCAAAGATAGAAGATTTTAAAAGTGCCAACTATAATATAAAGCAGAATCGTGACATGATTGAAAATATAACGAAATACATAAAAAAAGCTGGACTTAAAATAGGTATTGCAAAACCACTTCCGGAAATTCATCAATCAAAACTTATAGAAATATTTATAAGTTTTGGAGTGATTGCAGGGGGGTTACTGCTCCTACAGATGTTGGGCATTGGAGAATATCTGTTAATTTTATTAGGATTATTAGGTATTATATTGACTTCTTTGATATTGATAAGCAAATTTAATGATTTAGGGGTGAAAATAGTAGCTTTAGCTTCTTCTATAATTTTTCCTTCTCTTGGGATAGGATATTTTATAAACAAAACGAAAGAAATATTGGAGAAAAAGCAAAATATCAGCTTCACATATACCTCACTAAAAATATTTATTAATTCACTATTGATTTCTTCGATAGGAGCTCTTAGTATAGCAGCGATAATGGCCGATAGCAAGTATATGCTAAAAATTGACTATTTCAGGGGTGTAAAATTTTCTTTTATACTGCCATTATTGTTTTATGTTTTATACTATATCATAAAGATATACAATGCCAATGACTGTCAAACTTTTATGAAAAAGATAAAAGAATTTTTAAATATAGACATAAAAGTATGGCATTTAGTAGCTATTGCTATAGCAGGGATTATCGGAATTATATACATTTCAAGGACGGGCAATGAACCAATTGTCACACCGACAGAGTTAGAGCTTAAATTTAGAGATTTTCTTGAGCATACTCTTGTAGCACGACCGCGCACTAAGGAGTTTTTAATAGGTGACCCCTCGATTATATTAGGAATTTATGCTGCTTCTAAACGTTCAAAGGTGTGGACATTTATTATGGGGATATTTGCTTCAATAGGGATACTATCTATTGTCAATACTTTTAGCCATATAGAAAGTGTACTTACAATTGCAATAGAGAGGACGATGTTTGCTTGGATATTTGGCGCTATAATTGGCTTGGTAGCAGTTTTTGTGTTAGACAGGATTTTAAAAAATATAAAAAGGGAGTATTGATATGAATATCGTCATATCCGGTTATTACGGATTTGATAATGTGGGGGATGAAGCTGTTTTAAAATGTCTCGTAGAAGGCTTAAAAGAGAGAGGTATAGTAGATATAACAGTTCTTTCTAATAAGCCTGATGAAACTTCAAAAAAATACAAAGTAAAAGCTGCAAATAGAAATTCTTTTGTAGAGATATATAAAGCGATAAAGCAGGCAGATGTGGTACTAAGTGGCGGAGGAAGTCTTATACAAGATAAAACTAGCAGCAAAAGTTTGTGGTATTATCTGGGGATAATGCTTTTAGGTAAAATTCTTCACAAAAAAGTTTATGTTGTAGGACAAGGCATTGGTCCTGTTGATAAAAAATTTAATAGGTGGCTTACTGCAAAAATTTTAAATAAAATCGATGGAATAACTGTAAGAGAGGAATTGTCAAAAGAATATTTAAAGCAATTAAATGTAAAAAAGGAGGCAATGGTAGCTGCAGATTTTGTGTTAGGCTTTTCCAATGGTAATGTCAAAGAGATTTTCGGCAAAGTTCTTCTTAAAGAAAACATTGATCTAGCTTCTTCAGAATATGTGTTGATTTGCACGAGGGAATGGGAAAATTCTGAATTATCAAGAGTGGAATTAGCAAGGGCTGCAGATTTTATTGCGCAAGATTATGGATATAAAATTGTTTTTCTGCCTTTTTATCATGAGGATATGGAAGAGAGCGATAGGGTTGCTACTTATATGAAAATGCCTTATGAAATTTTAACTGAAAAATACGAAATAGAAGAAATATTAAGCATTATCAAGGGGAGCAATTTGTTGATAGGAGTTAGATTGCATTCTTTGATTTTTGCTTTTATATCAATGGTTCCATTTGTTGGTATATCTTATGACCCAAAGGTGGAAGGTTTTTTAAAATCAATTGGAGAAACCAGTGCAGGCGATATTAATTCTTTTACCGCAGAAGACATTTTAAATAAAGTAAATTTAATTTTACAGCAGAAAGAAGAATACATAAAGAAAATGTCTAAACGTTTAGAAAAATTAAGAGAAAGGGTAAAAAAGAATTTTGACATACTATTTAACTGAGGTGTAAAAATGAGAAAATTAGATATATTTGGAGTTCCAATAGACCCAGTGACAATGACAGAAGCGTTAGAGATTTTAAGTGGTTTTTTACGAGAAAGTAAACTGCACATTGTTGCAACTCCTAATGCAGAAATTGTGATGATGGCACAAAAAGACAGAGAATACATGGAGATATTGAATAATACAGATTTGAATGTGCCAGATGGAAGTGGCATTGTATTTGCTTCAAAGGTTTTTAAAAAGCCACTTAAGGAAAGAGTGGCTGGTTTTGACCTTATGATGGAATTTATAAAAAATATATCTTCTAAGAATGTCAAGATTTATTTGTTAGGAGCTAAACCTGAAATTGTAGAACAAGCGCGAATTAATTTAAGGAAATTATATCCAGCAATTAAAATAGTAGGAACACATGATGGCTATTTTACTGAAAATGAAGAAGAAAAAATTATAGATGAAATAAACAGTAGTGGGGCAGAAGTGCTTTTTGTGGCATTAGGGGCCCCAAAACAAGAAAAATGGATATATAAAAACAGGGGGAAATTAAAAGTAAAAATAGCAATGGGAGTAGGAGGTAGCTTTGACGTAATTGCAGGAAAAGCAAAAAGAGCCCCTTATTTGTATAGGAAATTGGGCTTAGAGTGGCTATACAGGCTAATTCAAGAACCATGGAGATATAAAAGAATGATGGCACTTCCTAAATTTGCCTTTAAAGTTCTGTTTTATAGAAAGAAGGCTAAAAAACAAGGAGGATAACATGAGAATTACTTTCAAAAAGATAGTAACCGATTTTTTTTGGGTAACAATAGGAACTTTACTAGTGTCCTTATCTTTAGATTTGTTTTTAGCTCCCAATAAAATTGCACCGGGTGGAGTTAGTGGTCTTGCAGTTGTTTTGCAACATTTGTTTGGATGGCCAATTGGAGCAGTTACCTTAGCAATAAATATTCCGCTTTTTTTAATTGCGACTAAGGTGTTAGGTACGGGTTTTGGTGCAAAAACTCTTTATTCAACTATTTTATTAGGTGTTTCTATTGATGCATTAGCTTTTTTAAATCCTCTTACTCATGATACTATGTTGGCAGCGGTATACGGTGGTATAATAATGGGTGTAGGATTGGGGATAGTAATAAAATATGGAGCAACGACTGGCGGAACAGATATGGCAGCTATGACACTGCATAAATACATACATTTTTTAAGTGTGGGCAGAATACTTCTTATCATAGATTTTATTATAATTACATTGGCAGGAATAGTTTTTAGCCCAGAGCTTGCTCTTTATGCCTTAGCTACGGAGTTTATTTCTATTAAGGTTATTGATGTTATACAAGAAGGAAGTGGCGATGAAAGAATCGCCATAATTATTTCTGATAAATATGAGGAAATTACCAAGGCAATATTAAAGGAAATGGAAAGGGGAGTGACAGAACTTAAGGGAAGAGGAGCATATTCTAAAAGAGATAAAAATGTACTATTATGTGTTGTAAGCCGAAGAGAGGTGACTACTTTGAGAAATCTTGTAAAAAAGATAGATCCCAATGCTTTTGTAATACTTTCAACGGCTCATGAAGTTTTGGGAGAAGGATTTAAAAACATGTGAATGGAGGTATTAATTATGGATAAAGAATTTTTAAAACAAAAAGCAAAAGAAATTAGGATAGATATAATAAATATGTTAGCAGAAGCAGGATCTGGTCATCCAGGAGGGTCATTGTCTTGTACAGATATTTTAACAGTGCTTTATTTTGAGAAAATGAATGTAAAGCCTGACAATCCCAAATGGGAAGACAGAGATAGACTGGTACTTTCAAAGGGACATGCAGCTCCTGCACTTTATGCTGTATTAGCTGAAAAAGGCTTTTTCCCAAAGGAAGAATTGAAGACTTTAAGAAAATTAGGTTCAATACTTCAGGGGCATCCTGATATGAAGTCTACACCGGGACTTGATATGACCACAGGGTCATTAGGGCAAGGGTTCTCTGCTGCGAATGGTATGGCATTAGCAGGGAAGCTAGATAAAAAGGATTATAGAGTTTATGTAATATTAGGAGATGGAGAATTGCAGGAAGGTCAAATATGGGAAGCAGCTATGACAGCAGCTCATTACAAACTTGACAACTTGACAGCAATACTTGACTTTAACGGCTTGCAAATAGACGGTCCAAACAGAGAAGTAAAGAATGTAGAACCCGTAGCAGATAAGTTTAAGGCTTTTGGATGGCATGTAATAGAGATAAATGGACACGACTTTGACCAAATAGACAAAGCCATAGAAGAAGCAAAAGTTACAAAAGGGAAACCTACTCTTATAATAGCTCATACAATAAAGGGAAAAGGTGTATCCTTCATGGAGAATCAAGTAGGATGGCATGGCAGTGCGCCTAACGAAGAACAAAGACAAAAAGCTATACAAGAGCTTGAAGGGAGTGGAGTATAATGGCTACAGCGACAAGAGAAGCCTATGGGAAAGCTTTAGTAGAATTAGGTGCAAAAAACAAAAATGTAGTAGTATTAGACGCAGACTTATCAAAATCTACAAAGACGGCAGATTTTCAAAAAGTATATCCAGATAGATTTTTCAATATTGGAATATCAGAGCAAGACATGATGGTAACAGCAGCAGGACTCGCTACATGTGGGAAAATTCCTTTTGCCAGCACCTTTGCCATATTTGCAACAGGAAGAGCTTATGAGCAAGTTAGAAACTCCATAGGTTATCCACACTTAAATGTAAAAATAGCGGCAACCCATGCTGGTATA
The DNA here is from genome assembly GCA_012840485.1 of Clostridia bacterium. GTDB lineage: Bacteria > Bacillota > Thermoanaerobacteria > Thermoanaerobacterales > Thermoanaerobacteraceae > Thermoanaerobacter. The sequence continues at coordinate 31,587 of DULG01000027.1, forward strand.
ACAGTAGGAGAAGACGGAGCGACACACCAATCAATAGAGGACATATCCCTTATGAGAGGGATACCTGGGATGGTGGTAATAAACCCCGCCGATGCAGAAGAGACGAGAGAAGCCATATTTGCGGCGGCAGAGCACTATGGACCAGTATACATAAGGCTGGGGAGGATGGCAGTACCAGATATACATGACCAAAACTATAGATTTGAATTAGGAAAAGGGGAACTAATAAGAGAAGGGAAAGACGTAGCGATAATAGCGACAGGAATAATGGTAGCCATAGCGATTGAAGCAGCTGATAAATTAAAAGAAGAGGGAATAAAAGCAACAGTGGTCAACATTCACACCATAAAGCCGATAGACAAAGATTTAATAGTAGAAGTAGCTAAAAAGACGGGCAAAGTTATAACAGCGGAGGAGCACAATATAATAGGGGGACTTGGTTCTGCAGTGTGCGAGGTGCTTTCAGAAGAATATCCAGTGAAAGTAAAGAGAATAGGAATAAAAGACCAGTTTGGTCAATCAGGTTCACCTAAAGAACTTTTAAAGCATTATGGACTCACCGCAGAGGACATTATAAAAGCAGTTAAGTTATTCTAAAAATGCCAGGTTAAATCCTGGCATTTCAGACTGTTGACAAAATATCGGGAACCCGTTATTATGAGAAGGGTTCCTTGTTTTTTTATGAAGCAAAAGAGGAGAGGAGAAGAAAGATGTTATCAAAGAAACAGGATGTCAGACATCAAATA
>DULG01000028.1 GCA_012840485.1 Clostridia bacterium
AATCTTTACTTTTAAATAAATCAGTTACTGAACCTAGTAAATGGGGAACTATCATTTGAAGCAAGTCTACTGCTAATAAAAAAATTATACCTATTATGTAATCCCACTTGTGCTTTTTTATAAATGGCATAACTGTTGTAAAACTTTTCATAAAATCCCCCCCTGAAACTACAGACAGGCATAATTATTTTTGGATATAATATAATTATAGCGTAAAGCTTTAAAATTTCAAAAAGGAGGTGAAAAATAAAATGTGGAATTATAAGCTTCGCAAGGTATCTGTTTTATCAGTTTTTAAGTTTGCGTTGATTTACGGAATTGTGATAGGTATAATTTTTGGACTCATCGCAGGTTTATTTGGTGGCTTTGTTTCTTCAAGTTTTGCTACTTTTGGAACAGGAGTACTTGGCGGAATACTTGGCGGTATAGTATACGGCATAATCTTTTCCATAGTTAGTGCATTTGGTGCATGGCTTTTTAACATAATTTCTGGCTGGATTGATGGTATTGACATATTGATGGAGAAAAAGGAATAAAAATTTCATAAAAACTATATTGCATTACAAAGAAAAAGTGGTATAATATTTTCTGTAAAATTTAATAAATAATTTGTGGGGAAAGGTAAAGGGCGTTTTCAAATGGGGTGGGCGAGTCCTATTTGAGTGCGCTCTTAATTTTATTAAAGGAGGAAGATTATGGCAAAAAAATACAGCAAAGAGGATGTACTAAAATTAGCAAGAGATTATAAAGTAGAGTATGTTCATTTACAATTTACTGACATTTTCGGTGTTATGAAAAATGTATCTATTCCGGTGGAAGAACTAGAAAAAGCTCTAAATAATGAGATTATGTTTGATGGTTCTTCAATTGATGGTTTTGTTAGAATTGAAGAATCGGACATGTATTTAAGACCAGACCCACACACTTTTGTAATTTTTCCTTGGAAAAAAGAAACAGGTGTGGAAGCAAGATTGATATGTGATATCTATAATTATGATGGAACTCCTTTTGAGGGTGATCCGAGATACGTGTTGAAGCGAAATTTAGAAGAAGCTCGCAAGTTAGGTTATGAATTCAATGTTGGTCCAGAGTGCGAATTTTATCTATTTTTAACAGATGGGAATGGCAATCTTACTACGGTTACACAGGATGATGCAGGTTATTTTGATATGGCGCCAGTAGATTTAGGAGAAAATGCTAGGAAAGAGATGGTAGCAACTTTAAAACAGTTAGGATTTCAAATTGAGGCCTCTCATCATGAAGTAGGACCAGGGCAACATGAAATTGATTTTAAATATGACGATGCTTTGACTACCGCTGATAATGTTATGACTTTTAAAATGGTAGTAAGAATAATTGCTCAGAAACACGGTTTACATGCGACTTTTATGCCCAAACCTGTTTTTGGAATTGCAGGTTCAGGAATGCATATGAACATGTCTCTCACAAAAGACAAAAGAAATCTGTTTTATGACCCTTCTGATTCTTTGGGTTTAAGCAAGATATGTTATAACTATATAGGAGGAATTATAAAACATGCTAAAGGGATGACGGCAATTACTAATCCGACAGTCAATTCTTATAAGCGATTGGTTTCAGGTTATGAGGCTCCTGTAAATATTGCCTGGTCTTTGAGAAATAGGAGTCCTTTAATACGAATCCCTGCTAAAAGAGGTGATTCTACAAGGATAGAACTTAGAAGCCCTGACCCTAGTAGTAATCCATATCTTGCATTGGCTGTAGCTTTAGCGGCAGGTTTAGATGGAATAAAAAATGATATAACTCCTCCTCCACCAATAAATGGAAATATTTATCATATGAGCGAAAAAGAACTTGCAGATTTTGGGATAGATAAATTACCGGGTTCTTTAGAAGAAGCATTAAATGAACTAGAGAAAGATGAAGTGATAAAAAAGGCACTGGGTAATCATGTGTATACAAAATTCATGGAAGCAAAAAGATCCGAATGGGATGAATACAAAATATATGTAACCCCATGGGAATTGGAAAAATATTTATCAACATTTTAAAAACTTAAAGAGGGAATATTAGTAAATTTTTACTATTTTATAATATTCCCTCTTTTTGATTTTATTCTTCAAACATGCTTTTTTTAGAGTTATTTCGGGAGTCCTTGTTACCGGTCCTCCTTCTCCTCCGCCTCCTGTAATGTGGACGTGTTGGCCAATAAAACTAAGAACTACTATAAAACCTTGCAGGTCTTCAATTTCTACATTTCCAAATTCATTAATTGGTTTTATCTTATCGGAAATTTTATTATTTTTTCATTGCAAGTTAAAATATCTTTTATTCCTGAAGACATCGGAGAATAGATTTCTCCACCTTTTAAGAGTAAAAACACTTTTTCTGCCTTAAAATTAAAAGAAATTTTCTCATGATAGTGGTATAATAATTGTAACGATACAATTTTGTGAGGGATAAGCATGAATAAAATAATTATTGATAGGAATAAAAATATGCCTTTGTATCTTCAAGTGTACAATCAGATAAAAAAATTTATAGAAAATGGTAGTTTATCGGGAGGCTATAAGCTACCTACTATTAGGAGCCTCGCTAAGGACCTTGGAGTAAACAATATTACAGTAATAAACGCATATAAACTTTTAGAAGAAAATGGGTACGTTTATACTAAAGTGGGAAGTGGGACCTATGTCTGTGAAGGCATAAAAAAAGAAGAGGAGATTGATGAAAATTTTAGCTTAATAGATCAAGGGGAGATTCCAGTAAAAAGAGGGGTTATAAATTTTGCTTCTTCTTCTTTAAATCCCGAACTTTTTCCAGTAGATGTTTTTGGTGATTTAATTAATAGAGTATTAAAGAGAGATAGGGGGTATGCCTTTGAGTATCAAGATACAAGAGGATATAAACTTTTAAGAGAGTCTATAAAAGAATTTGTAAAAAAATATGAAATATCTACTTCTATTGATACAATACAAGTAATTTCCGGCGGACAACAGGGAATAGATGTAGTGTCTAAAGCTTTAATAAATTTTGAAGACAGTATAATTGTTGAAAGACCTACTTATTCATGGGCTTTAGCTTCTTTTAAGTCGAGAGGAGCAGAGATTTTAGAAGTGGAGCTGGATAAGGATGGAGTAGATGCAGAGGAATTAGAAGAGAAGCTCAAAAAATTTAAACCGAAGTTTATATATCTTATACCTAATTTCCACAATCCAACAGGAATAGTTTACAGCGAAGATAAAAAGAGAAAGGTTGTAGAGCTGGCAGAAAAATATGAAACTTATGTACTGGAGGATGACTTTGCCAGTGATTTAAGTTTTGTTGAAGAAAAAATATTGCCTCTTAAAGCTTACGACAAATATGATAGGGTTATATATATAAAAAGCTTTTCAAAAGTATATATGCCAGGATTAAGATTGGGATTTATCATCGCTCCTGAAAGATTAGTAAGCAGTTTTTTGAAAGCAAAATATGTCACGGATTTATCTACTTCAGGACTTATGCAAAGAGCTTTTGACCTGTATCTAAGAGAAAATATTTGGGAAAAACATATTAAAGAATTAAAAGAAGTGATAAAAAGAAGATTTGAAAAGATGGGCAAAGAGCTTCAAACATTAAAAAATTACTTAGAATTTGAAAAGCCCAAAGGAGGGTTTTACTATTGGTTAAAGATAAAAAACAACATTTCTGCTAAAAATTTATATTCTAAATGTTTAGAAAAAAATCTGCTTATAGTCCCTGGAGACATGTTTTTTGCAATAAAAAAAGAGACTAATTTTGTAAGAGTTAGTTTTGCTTCTTGCGAGTTGGATGAGATAGATAAGGGAATAGATATACTGAAGGAAGTTTTAAAAGGGCAATCTAATGAAAATGGGATTTATCTGCCTATAATATAAAAAAGGCCATCATGGCCCTTTTTATTTAGGTTGTTCTTCTTTTTTGTTAAGGGTTGGAGAAGAAGACTTTGTCATTTTTGATTTTCCTTCAAAAGTAGCTCCTTCCTCAATAATTAGATTTTGAACTTCTATATCTCCATAGACTTTTCCTGTAGAAGTGATTTGTAGTTGACCTTTAGCAAAGATGTTCCCTTTTACTTCTCCCGAAACTATTATATTATCTGTTGCTATGTTAGCATTTACTTTAGCTGATTCACCTATTATAGTATTGCCTTTTGTTTCTATTTGGCCATTGAAATTGCCATCTATTCTAAGAGTGCCTTGAGATTTAATTGTTCCTTCAAAAGTTGAGTTTTTGCCAATGACAGTATCAATCTTCTCTGGATTAATTTCCACCGTTTGTTCTTTTTTTTGAAACATATCAATTCCCCTTTGCAAGATATTTCGTCGGATTTACAGGATTTCCATTTACTCTAACTTCGAAATGGACATGGGGGCCCGTACTTCTGCCTGTATTGCCCGATTTTGCTATTATATCGCCTCTTTTTACACTTTGACCTACTTTTACGAGGATTTGTGAATTATGTCCATAAACAGATTCAATTCCATAGCCATGGTCAATTATTACAACTTTGCCGTATCCAGCAAGCCATCCTGCATATGTAACTACACCTTTTCCTGCAGCTTTTACAGGAGTTCCTATAGGTACAGATATGTCAATACCGGGATGAAACTCATAGCTATACCCAAAGGGATTTTTTCGCGTTCCAAAAGGAGAAGTAATAGTACCATATACTGGATAAGAACTAGGAATTGATTCCAAATAATCAAGTCTTGCTGCTACTTTTGAAATGAGGTCCTGTAAATCTTGTGTTTTCTGGTCTATTTCTGAAACGAGCTCACTGGTTGTTTCACTGTCATAAGATATGTCGCCTTCACTTCTAACCTCTCTTGATATACCGCCACGGCTTGGGTTAGAAGTGGATAAGCCTACCATACGTCTTACTTTTTCTTCTAATTCATTTAACCCTTTGATTTTTTCATTGACCAGTTGAGCATTTTTGTTTAAAGTGGCTATTTTTTTATCTTGCTCTTCTTTTATAAAAGTAAGTTGGGCTATTTTTTCATCTTTTTCAGCTATTATAGTGTATAGGTAGGCAGTCGTTTTGCCAAAATAGACTAAGGAAGTAGTAGCAGCCACTATTATGGAAAAGGTTACTATGGCTACTGTTTTTATAAGGGGAATAGAAATTTTAAAGCTTTTAATTTGTTGAGTTGAATCGGGAATAATCATGATGTTGAGGTATTTTTCTCTTTTCTTTTTCATTTATACCCCCACCCTAAAAAGATAGACAACTATATTTATTCTATATGAAGGTGGGAAAATCCTTCTAAAAACTCAAATTTTAAATTTTATTAATATTACAACAAATTTTTATTCTGTTTTTGTGCTATAATCAAGATGTAGATTTTAAAAATTGAGGTGAAATATGAAAAAGGGTGTTATTTTAGGAATTGTGTTGGGAATAATAGCGATAGTGCTTAATATTATAATAAATGGTTTTTTCACTTCTTTTGTCTATTATAGTAATTATCCTTTTTTGATGGGGGTTACTGTAGGATTATTAGGTGGTTTGCTGTATATTTTGCATTGGATAAATGATTTAAAACTTGTAAAAAAAATTTATTACAAAGAGGAAATTCCGGAAAAACGAGAAGAGATAAAATACATGAAAGAGTGGGGAAGTTATCTTATTATTGCAATGTTGGTAATGTGGTTTTTAGCTTTATTAATCGTTTTAATTGGAGAAGCAATTCAAAGTATAAAATAATCAGTATGGAGAATACTACTATTTGAAAAGAGTTCAGGAGGTGTTGTAGTGGCAAAAAAGATAGCGATAGAAAGTCAACTTTCTAACATTAGAGATTATTTGAAGCAAAGAGGGTATGAGGTAGAGGAGATAAAAGAAACTTTTTCGGATAAAAACAATTTGAAAAATTATGATGTAGTAGTGATAACTGGGCAAAGTAGAAATATGTTGGGTATAGATGATGTAGTAACAAACGTTTCAATAATAGATGCGACAGGGATGACTCCTTTTGATGTGGAAGAGAGTATAAAAAGATTATAGGTGGTGATTCTTGTGGTAAGTACTGAACAATTGAAGGCTGTAGGTAGAAGTTGTGAGGATTTTGAATTGGATCAGTCCCTTTATGGCAATAGCTTTACTATGTCTGTAGCTCCTCAGGAAAGAAGCTGTGAAATATGCCGCCATTGGGATGTGAATAGGAAAATTTGCAGAATTGGGGTATTTGATGAGGTTTTGTCAAGTTTAGACCAGAGTTAAATTATTTGAAGAGTTTTTTCATTTTTAGGGTTGTGATATAATATAATTAAAATGTGAATGGGGAGCCAAATGATGAGAGGAAATATTTACAATTTAAGAGGCAGAACGGGCGAGGGAAAAACCTCGCCTTTCTAATTTTATTGCGATAAAGAAGTAACGTAAAGAGGAGGGGTATTATGGGAAAGGTTATAATTGATGGAAACAATCTTACAATAGAAGAAGTAGTACATGTAGCACGGGAGGGTTATGAGGTAGAACTTAGCGGTATTGCTGAAGAGAGAGTGATTCACTCAAGAAAAATAGTAGAAAAATATGTAACTGAAGAAAAAGTAGTGTATGGGATTACTACAGGTTTTGGTAAATTTAGTGATGTAGTGATATCGAAAGAGGATACAGAGATTTTGCAAAAAAATTTAATTATGAGCCACTCTTGTGGAGTAGGGGAACCATTCCCTGAAGAAGTTGTAAGAGCAATTATGCTTTTGAGAGCAAATGCACTTGCAAAAGGATTTTCCGGAGTAAGACTTGAAACCCTAGAGACTTTGATTGAAATGTTAAATAAAGGGGTAACTCCTGTAATTCCTGAAAAAGGTTCATTGGGAGCCAGTGGAGATCTTGCACCTTTAGCTCATATGGTGCTTGTCATGATAGGAAAAGGTGAGGCTTTTTACAAGGGCAAGAGAATGACAGGAGAACAAGCAATGAAACAAGCAGAAATCACTCCAGTTATATTAAGCTCTAAGGAAGGTTTGGCTTTGATAAATGGTACTCAAGTTATGTCAGCAATAGGATGCTTAAATGTATATGATGCTAAAAGACTTATAAAATCTGCTGATGCTGTATCTTCTATTACTTTAGAAGCTTTAAGAGGAATAATTGATGCTTTTGATGATAGAGTCCAAATGGTGAGGCCTCATAGAGGTCAGATGATCACTGCTAAAAATATAAGAAAAATGTGTGAAGGAAGTACTCTAATAACGAGACAGGGAGAAATACGGGTTCAGGATGCTTATACCCTAAGGTGTATTCCACAAGTCCATGGAGCTATAAGAGATGCTATTGAATATGCGGAAGAAGTTCTTACAAGAGAGATAAATTCTGCAACAGATAATCCTTTAATTTTTCCTGAAGATGGCGAGGTGATATCTGGGGGCAATTTTCACGGAGAGCCTATTGCATTAGCAATGGATTTTTTAGGTATTACAGTTTCTGAAATTGCTAATATTTCTGAAAGAAGGATTGAAAGGCTTGTAAATTATCAGTTAAACGACCTTCCTCCTTTTTTGACTGAAAAAGGGGGACTAAATTCTGGTATGATGATAGCTCAATACACAGCAGCTTCTTTAGTGTCAGAAAATAAGGTTTTGGCGCATCCAGCTTCTGTTGATTCTATACCATCTTCTGCAAATCAAGAAGACCATGTGAGTATGGGCACTATTGCTGCGAGAAAGGCAAGGGAAATAATAGAAAACGCTACAAGGGTTATAGCAATAGAACTTATGGCAGCTTTGCAGGCAATGGAGTTTAGAAAAGGTTTTAAAAAAGGGAAGGGCTCTCAAATAATATATGATTTAGTAAGAGAATACGTTAAGCCGTTGGAAGAAGATAGGGAGCTTTATATTGACATAAATGCCTGTTTTAATATTATAAAATCAGGTAAAGTATTGGAGGTCCTTGAAAAAGAAAGTATAATATTAGAATAAAGGTGATTTTGTGAATAGGATAAAACAATATTTTAAAGCTAAAAGAGCTAAAATTTATGAAAAAGATTATCAATTTTTACTTGGATTCCTAAATGAAAAGGAATTAGAATATTTTAATAAATTGCCCGTTTATGAAAAAAGGCATTCTTTAGATGTGTGCTATTATCTTATCAATAAATACGGAATAGAAGACCAAGACCTCTTAAAAGCTGCTCTTTTTCACGACATTGGGAAGATAAAAGCTAAAATCACTCTTACAAAAAAAGTCATAGGAGTGATTTTAGAAAAGATACCTTTTTTAGCTAAATTTCTAGAAAAACGTATCTATTTTCTTAAAATTTATTATAATCATCCTGAGTACAGTACAGAAATTTGCAAGGAGATAGGACTTAACGAGAGGGTAGTAGACATTGTAAGGCATCATCATGGTAGAAATCCCACGGATGAGGATGTTATAAAACTTCAAGAAGCTGATAAGAAAAATTAAAGATAGAGAGTTTTCTCTATCTCAGTTTGTTGACAAAAGCAAAATTTAAGCCCCTGTTTTCCTAGTTTCGAAAGCAGGGGCTGTATATATCTGGATAAAATTTTCTTTAAAACTCCAAATAATGGATAAAAGTTTAAAGTATCTAAAGGGCTTATACCCTTCCTCCATAACCATAAGGCCATTTTCTTTAAATTCATGGCAGCAAAAACAAGCATCGCTTGCATGGACAATTTCCCCTTCCCTCTTAATGTTGTCCATCGTAGACCATGCTTCTCCTTTAAATCTGCAAATACTCTCTCTATTGTCTCTTTCCTTCTCTCATATACTTCTTTACAGTAAGGTGTATGCCTTAGGTGTTCTGCTTCTTCTACATAACCTTCCCATATAT
>DULG01000029.1 GCA_012840485.1 Clostridia bacterium
ATAAAGAAGAATTTTTTATGCTAATGTTTTATTCTAATTCTTCACAAAAGAGTCTTGAAGCTTTAGAGGTCATGAAGAAATTCAGTGAAGACAATCCTAAAGTGCCCGTTTATGTAGTAAATGCTTCAGAGATAAGAGATATTCATCCACAATACGGAATAAAAGTAGTTCCTTCAGTAATACTTTTTAAAGATAAGGAACCGTGGCAATTTATATTTGGGCTTCAGAGCAAGGAATATTATGAAAAACTTTTAGTTGTCGCTCCTTCCAAAGTCTCTGATGGAAAAGGTCAAAAGACCCACAGAGTAACAGTTTACACTACACCTTCTTGCCCATGGTGTAATGCTACAAAGGCCTATTTGAGACAGCATAACATACCTTTTAGAGAGGTAGACGTAAGCAAAAATCCAAGTGCAGCTGCAGAATTGGTAAGGCGCAGCGGTCAAAGAGGAGTTCCTCAGACAGATATTGATGGCACAATTGTAGTTGGATTTGACAAAGCGAGATTAAATCAATTGCTTGGAATTACTGATCGATAAGTTTTTATATTGTACCTTTTCTCATAATTGAGGTATAATAAAAAGGTGTAATAAATGTGCAAATAAAAGGCTAAAAATAATAAAAGAAAGGAGAAGGATTATGACAAAAATACAACCAGTAAATGGCCATGCACTCATTAAGTTAGAGAAAGAACCTGAGAAAAAGATAGGCGGAGTAATAATTCCTAAAACTGCTGAAGAAAAATTAAATCAAGGAGTAGTTGAAGCTCTTGCAGCTGGTGCAACTGATGAACTTGCTGTAGGGGACAGAGTTATATATAAAGAGTTTTCTGGAACCAAGATAAAGCATGAGGGAGAGGAATATCTCATAATTCCAGTAGACGACATACTGGCTAAGTTTGTAGATGTCGACGAAATATAAGAAGTCGGGGAAATTAAAGTCCCGACTTCTTATATTTTTGTACATAATTATTGACATATGTTTATTAAATGAAAATAATTATCAATTTTGTACCTTTTTCTATTGATTTGGGGATATAGGTGGTGTATAATAGTATTGCTTGAGTATTCCTATTAAAATAGTCGGAATTAAAAAGGAGTTGTAAGGAATGAGGGAAACATTGTTGGAAATAAGGGATTTACATGTAGAGGTTGAGGATAAGCATATCCTTAAAGGCCTTGATTTAACAATAAAAAGAGGAGAAGTCCACGCAATTATGGGACCCAATGGCAGTGGCAAAAGCACTTTATGCCATTCCATAATGGGTAACCCTAGATATAAAGTTACAGGAGGAGAAATTTTTTTTGAAGGTAAAGACATAACAAATCTAAAAGTCAATGAAAGGGCTAAAAAAGGCATATTTTTATCTTTTCAATCCCCAGAAGAGATACCTGGCATAACGGTAGATAATTTTATAAGGACATCTGTTAATATTGTAACAGGTCAAAACATGTCTATGCTTCAATTTGCAAAAGAAATGAAAAACACATTGGAACTTTTAGATATGGATTCGGAGTACAGAACTAGGTATTTAAATGTAGGTTTTTCTGGCGGAGAAAAGAAAAAAACTGAAATACTCCAGATGGCTTTTTTAAAGCCTAAACTTATAATGCTTGACGAAATTGACTCAGGGCTTGACATAGATGCTTTAAAAGTTGTTGCAGAAGCTGTTAAAAAGCTAAAAACTGAAGATATGTCTATTTTAATTGTTACCCACTACAATAGAATACTGGATTACTTGGAACCAGATGTAATATCTGTCTTAATGGATGGAAGAATCGTAAAAAGTGGGGATAAAGACCTTGCAAAGATTCTTGAAGAAAAGGGTTATGATTTCGTAAGGAACGGTGTCTAACCCATAGGAGGGGAAAACAATGAAAAAAGACGAAATAAGAGAGATAGATTTTAGTATATACGATATAAGGGATGATGTAAAATATGAATTTCAAACAGGAAAAGGACTTTCTAAAGAGGTAGTTTTAGAAATATCAGAACAAAAAAATGAGCCTTCTTGGATGAGAGAATTTAGGTTAGAGGCTTTGGCGATATACCAAAAAATGCCCATGCCCACATGGGGTGTTGACTTAAGTGAACTGGATATAGATTCTATTATTGCTTATATACGGCCAAGTGCAAAAATGCAAAGGTCATGGGAAGAAGTTCCAGAAGAGATAAGGCGCACTTTTGAAAGATTAGGAATTCCTGAAGCTGAAAGAAAGGGATTGGCAGGAGTAGGTGCTCAATACGATTCTGAGGTAATATATCACAATATTAAAGAAAGCCTTACCAAGCAGGGTGTAATATTTGAAGACATGGATACAGCAGTAAAGAAATATCCAGATATAATAAAAGAGTACTTTATGACAAAAAATGTCCTCCCTACTGACCACAAATTTGCAGCATTGCACGCAGCAATATGGAGCGGGGGTACTTTTGTATATGTTCCACAAGGAGTTAAAGTTGAAGTTCCACTCCAAGCTTATTTTAGAATGAATGCGCCAGGAAGTGGTCAGTTTGAACACACTCTCATTATTGCTGACAAAGGCAGTGAGGTTCATTTTATAGAAGGCTGTTCTGCACCCCAGTATTCTGTCTCAAACTTACACGCAGGTTGCGTAGAGCTTTTTATAAATGAGGGAGCTCGCATAATTTACTCTACTATAGAAAATTGGAGTAAAAATACTTATAATTTAAACACTAAAAGGGCAATAGTTGAAAAAGATGGCATTATAGAGTGGATCTCCGGTTCTTTTGGAAGCAAAAAAACAATGCTTTATCCTGCCTCTATACTAAAGGGAGAAGGAGCAAAAGCAGAGTACACAAGTGTCACTTTTGCTGCAAAGGGTCAGCACTTAGACACAGGCTCAAAGATGATACACTTAGCGCCTAATACTTCATCAAAAGTTTTGGCAAAGAGTATATCAAAAGATGGTGGCATATCAAGCTATAGAGGGCTTTTAAAAATAGGTACTAATGCAGAAGGCGCGAAGGCTTCTGTTCAATGTGAAGGATTGATGTTAGACGATATTTCAAGGTCCGATACAATGCCAGTTATTGATATAGAAAATGACAATGTAGACATTGGACATGAGGCAAAGGTGGGTAGAATAAGTGAAGAACAAATATTTTATTTAATGTCTAGAGGATTAAGTGAAGACGATGCAAGAGCCATGATTGTAAGAGGTTTTGTAGAGCCTATTGCTAAGGCGTTGCCATTGGAATATGCGGTGGAGATGAACAGATTAATAAAGCTTGAGCTGGAAGGCGCAATAGGATAGGAGTGAAATATATGTTAAAAAGAATTGCTTTAGAAGAAATAGAAAAGCCTTCATATAAGGAATATAATTCAGTTATTATAAAAGATGCTACACAAGAAGGTATAACGATAGAAAAGGTGAAGCAATCTATTTTAAATAACTTTTCTTCTTTGAATAGGCCTGTTGGGATAGAAAAAGAATTGGTAAAAGAAGTGGAAGGATTTTTTAACACAGGTTTTTATATTAAAACCTCTCAGAATAGCGATATTAAAAAGCCAATCATACTTGACTATATGGCCAATGAACAAAATGACACATTGATTGACTACAATATAATTGAAGCAGAAGCTAATTCAAAAGTTACAATTGTTTTTGACTACAATTCAGGAGTAAAGGGCTTTCACAATGGCATAACCAAACTCATTGCAAAAGAAGGTTCTACTGTAAATGTAGTGAAAATACAGAGATTAGGGGATGAATTTAACGATTTTGACAGTTGCCTTGTAGTTGTAGGTAAAAATGCTACAATAAACTGGTCAAATGTAGTTATAGGTTCAAAAATAAGTGCCTTTGACGTAGCAGTATATCTTGAACAAGGAGGAGGAACCTTTACCTCTAAATCCATTTTTTTAGGAGTAGATAGTCAAAAATATGACATGGCTTATAAAGTGTACCACCAAGCTCCTAAGACTACCAGCAGTGTGGATTTAAAAGGAGCTTTAAAGGGAAGCGCAAAAGCCACTTTTATAGGAAATATTGACATTAAAAAGGGTGCCAAAAAGGCAAAAGCAGAAGAAAATGAGACAGTCCTTTTATTAGACAAAACTGTTAGGTCTATTGCGATTCCTGCTCTTTACTGTGCAGAAGATGATGTGCAGGCAAATCACTCTGCTAGTGCAGGCCAAATAGATGAAGACAAACTCTATTATGTCATGAGCAGAGGTTTTAGCTTAGAAGAGGCAAGGCTTTTAATGGTGCAGGCTATATTAAATCCGGTGATAGACTTGATTCCTTATGACCCTGTAAGAGAAATCATCATAAAAGGTCATATAGGGAGGAGGATTATAAAATAATGGATATTGAAAAAATAAAAAAGGACTTTCCTATATTATTAAGTGTTAAGCCTCATGGGAAAAGACTTTCATACCTTGATAATGCTGCTACAACACAAAAGCCAATTGAAGTAATAAAGACTATGGATAAATATTATGAAGAATTAAATGCCAATGTATACAGAAGTCCCCATTATTTAAGTGTACTTTCTACACAAGCCTATGAAGAGGCAAGAGAGAGAGTAAAAAAATTTATAAATGCTAAAAGACAGGAGTCCATAATTTTTACAAGAAACACTACAGAGTCCATAAACTTTATAGCTTATACTTGGGGTATGAAGCATATAAAGGAAGGGGACGAGATACTACTTACTATAGCTGAACACCACAGTAATATACTTCCATGGCAGATGGTAGCAGATGCCAAAGGAGCGAAGTTAAAATATGTCTACCTTGATGAAAATTTCAGGCTTTCAATGAAGGATTTTAAAGAAAAAATCTCTGAAAAAGTTAAATTAGTTGCTGTACAGCATATGTCAAATGTTTTGGGGATAATAAATCCTGTAGAGGAGATTACAGAAATTGTCCATAAATATGGGGCAAAAGTGTTAGTGGATGGGGCGCAGAGTGTACCTCATATGAAAGTTGATTTGCAAAAAATAAATTGCGATTTTTTTGCCTTTTCTGGTCATAAAATGTTAGGACCTATGGGGATTGGGGTTTTATATATAAAAGAAGACATATTAGAGGATATACCTCCCTTTTTAAGAGGAGGAGAAATGATAGACGAAGTCTATGAGGACCACTCTACCTTTGCACCTCCTCCTCTAAAATTTGAAGCAGGTACTCCTAATGTAGAAGGGGCTTATGTTCTTGTTTCTGCCATAGATTATCTTGAAGAAATTGGAGTTGACAATATATACGATCATGAGACAAAACTTTTAAAATATGGACTTAAAAAGATTGGGGAATTAGACTTTGTGAAAATGTACGGCCCAAAAGATGCAAAAGATAGAGGAGGAATAATCTCTTTTAATGTGGAAGGAGTCCATCCCCATGATGTTGCTACAATTTTAGATGAAGAAGGAGTTGCTGTAAGAAGTGGGCATCACTGCTGTCAGCCTTTAATGAGATATTTGGGTGTTCCTGCAACAGTGAGAGCAAGCTTTTATCTCTACAATGACTTTGAGGATATTGATGTCCTAGTGGAGGGACTTAAAAAAGTCAGGAAGTGGTTTAAATGAGGGATTTAAATCAACTTTACTCAGAAGTAATAATGGAACATTATGAAAACTCACCCCATAGGAAAGAATTAAAAGATGCAACTCATAAAGAAAGAGGACACAATCCTCTTTGTGGAGATGACATAACCCTATATCTCAAGATGAATGGAGATATTATAGAGGACGCATCATTTACAGGGCACGGTTGTGCCATAAGCCAGGCTTCAACATCTATGATGATAGACTTAATAAAGGGAAAAGACAAAAAAGAAGCTTTAAGACTTGTCCAAGAATTTATAGATATGATATACAAAAAAGACGTAAATTTAGATGAATTAGGGGATGCTCAGGTATTGCAAGGAGTGTCAGATTTCCCTGCCCGCATAAAATGTGCTCTGCTTGCATGGAAGACACTTCAGGAGATGCTATGACTTCTAAAACTGCGCCACGAATTATCTTCGTGGCGCAATTGAGTCTTTTAATACTTCCCATACATAATCTTTTATAAGTCCTAATTGCCAAAGGGCTGTTTTGTTTAGTCTATTACATGGGCCAGCATTTCTGATTTTAAATTAGGCCTTTTCATCTCTTAAAGTGTAAAAACACGAAGGGGCAACAAAAATTATTAAAACTTTTTCAAAATTTAAGAAAGGAAAAAGGAAATTAATGTAGAATTATATACATATATCTAAAACAGAGTTGACAATATAGACAAAAGAACCGTCCCCTTTTATGTTGTATTTTGAAAATATTGAGATGTGGAGGATAAATTATGAGAATACGAGAGGCAATTTGTGAAGATGCCTCAAAAATTAGCGTAGTTCATGTTGATACGTGGCGATCGACATATGATGGGATTATTAGTAGTAATTACTTAAATAACTTATCATATAGTAAAAGTGAAGCCATGTGGAAAGGTATATTATGCGACAAAAAAAATGACCAATTTGTATATGTTTTAGAAAATGATTCGAAAGATGTAGTAGGATATGTATGCGGTGGTAAAGAAAGAGAATATGGAATTTATGGAGAAATTTATGGAATATACATTGATAAAAGATATCAGAGGAAAGGTTATGGGAAGAAACTTTTTAAAAAGGCTTTAGAAGCGTTAACTAATAGAGGATACAATTCTGTGATTGTTTGGGTTTTAAAAGAT
Organism: Clostridia bacterium; assembly: GCA_012840485.1. Taxonomy (GTDB): domain Bacteria; phylum Bacillota; class Thermoanaerobacteria; order Thermoanaerobacterales; family Thermoanaerobacteraceae; genus Thermoanaerobacter. Next base: position 6,692 of record DULG01000029.1, read on the forward strand.
AATCCATCATATAAATTTTATGAAAAACTAGGAGGAGTAAGGGCAAATTGTAAAGAAATAAAAATAGGTGATTCTATATTAATAGAGGTATGTTATCAGTGGGATAATATTCATGTTTTGGATATTTAAATAATTTTATGCTACAGGCGAACAAGGTTTAGTAGTTTAATAATATGAGCCTATTTTGAGACCTAAAAGCGGAAAACAATTAAAGTCTTGAAAACATAAGATAATACATTAAATTATGGAAAATTAGATAAAAAGCATGAATGTAGTCATGGAGGGTTATCATCATGGATAGGAAGTTATGGCTTGCTGAGAAACGAAAGATGACTGAATACCGATATGATTCCATTTTTTCTAAAAACTACGATGAAAAATATGGTCAAATAGACCCTACCCACAGACGATATGTGGAAAGGCTATTGTCTGTTTCTCCTGTCGGATGCATAGTACTTGATGCTGCCTGTGGTACAGGCAAATACTGGACGATGATACTGGCGAGTGGACGAATGGTATTTGGCATTGACCAGTCTGATATGATGTTGAAACTGGCAAATAGAAAATATCCGGAAGTACCAACAGCGAAACTTGGTCTTCAGGAGATGCATTTTACTGACCAATTCTTTGCAGCCATGTGTGTGGATGCTATGGAAAATATCTGCCCTGAAGATTGGCCTTTAGTGCTTGAAAATTTCTATTGTGCATTGAAGTCTGGTGGCCATATTTATATTACCGTCGAAATTGCTGAAGAAAGAGAGATAAACGAAGCCTACCGTCGAGGAATAGAGATGGGCTTGCCGGTTGTTTACGGCGAATATGTACATCATGGTGGTTATCACTATTATCCACAGCCTGTACAAGTAAAGACTTGGCTTGTCAAAGCCGGTTTACATGTTGTAGAGGAATCTCCAGGTGATGGGTATTTTCATTTCTTAGCGCAAAAATATGGCCCGAAAAAATAAACCATATAAATCAAATAAAATATGTGGAAGGGAGGTTGTTTTTGTGAAAATAATTGACTTATCTCATGTGATTAAGGAAGGGATGCCACAATATCCCGGACAACCAGATATAAAAATAAGTCGTATTGCGGAAGCTGAAAAAGATGGATATCAAGTTACAGAAGTTCAATGTGTTGTACACGTTGGAACCCATTGCGATGCACCAGCTCATTTTATTGCAAAAGGAGAAACTATTGAAAATCTGCCAATAGACCTTTTTGTAGGGGAAGCAGTCATGGTAGATGTACCTCATTTACCAGGTAGGTTAATGAGTCCTGAACTTTTGGAGGGGATAAAAATAAAAGCAGGTGATATAATTATTTTCCGCACAGGAATGAGTAAATTATGGGGTACTGATAAATACTTGACAGAATTTCCCTATTTGACAGAAGAATTGGCAAATCTTTTGGTAGAGAAAAAAGTAAAAGCAATTGGCTTAGATAGTTTATCGCCTGAACCTGTCGAAACACAGGATTTTCCAATACATCATATTCTTTTAGGAAATGGCATTGGAATAGTAGAAAACTTGACTAATCTAGAAGCAATTGATAGAAAAAGAGTTTGGTTTGCTGCCCTTCCATTAAAAATAGATAAAGCTGACGGAAGTTTTACAAGAGCGGTTGCTATAATACTGCCTTAAAAATAGTAAGACTCACGGTAATATGTCAATACCTTTAAATTGGAAAATAAAATTATCAAAGCAAAAAAAGACAATAATACCCTTCACCAATTAACATGGTAAAAATTGGCTTCAAAAGTAGCAATTAATAGGTTTTAAAAGACAAAATTAACTCTTCACCGCCCCTTTGTAGATTTGGCCTTTTAAAGCAGTGCAAAGACCAGCCTAACAAGTTTGCGGGCAGTCAATACCAGCGCTCTCTTATGCTGGTGCTTTTGAACCTCCTGATACTTGGTCTGATAATAGGCCTTGTATTCCTCGTTGTGCACCCGCAACGAGTTTGCGGCCATGACCAAGTAATAGCGGAGGTATTTGTTCCCACTCTTTGTCAAACGACGCTCTTCAGCATCAAAGTCGCCCGACTGATAACGGGTCCAGGTGAGGCCAGCATACTGAGCAAGAGAAGCTTCGTTTTTAAAACGCTTAATATTGCCTATTTCAGCGATTATTCCTGCAGCCGACACATCGCCTAAACCCTTAACTGTAGTAAGTGTTTGAGGGATAGCTTTAAACTCTCTGGAAATAACCTTAAGGCTTTTAATCTGCCTTTTGAGATGCTCAATGTTTTGAAGAGTTAAAGAAAAGCTTTGCACAGGCCTGTTCCATTTTAGTTTTCGCAAAGGCACGCTCAATTATCAAGAAGTAAAAAAACTTCTTGATAATTTCCAAATCATATTATACGAGGGGAGATATATATGCTAAAAAAGACCATATTTCTACTTAATTTTATGGAATTCAATAAATCGTTATTAATAAAATTCATAATATTTTTGTTTCTTCTATATTATTTAGTATTTGGAAAACCAATTTCATTAGAAATGTTTGTTTATTTTTTAATTTCTGCAATACTTTTTTCATTTGTTTCATTTATAGTTGTTAAAATAATTGTCAATTTAATATATAATATTTTTGGGAGAAGTATAAATAAATTTTTATCAAATATTCTTCCTTTTTAAATAAGAGGGGGATGAATATGAATAGGGTAGAGAAAAACACTTTTTTTAAAAATCCTGTTCCTTTAATTTTCATACTTGTTTTACTTTTATTGGATTTATATGCTTTTACTAATTTAAAAAATATATGGTTACCTATTAAAGATAGAATAGAAATGGTTAATGATGGGAGTTTAGCACTTTCATGGGATAATTTAGTTTTACTTATATTTATGACTTTAGGTTTTTTAAGCCTTTTACAATTTAATGCTATAAGTGCTTACATATATGGATTATACCTTACACCATCAGCTGGAGGAGCTTTCAATGCTTATATATATAATGTATTGCTAATTAAAGTATTTCCAGGAACACAAAATTTAAATTATATACATATACTATCAATTGCAATTTCCTTTTCAATTTTTGTAATTGCCGGTGGATTATTTAATTTGTTATTTGATAAAATTATATTCACGTCTAAAAATTATATAAGTTACTATTATAAGAGAAAGGAGGTAAATAATTTACAAACAACCCAAGTACAAGTTTCTAATAATCATATCGATAATAGAGTACTTATAAAAAAGAGAGACAGTTTTAATGATTTAGTAGGTGTAGACCATGTAATAAATACTATAAAAGCTTCATTGGAGATTCCCTTGTTGTATCCAGAAAAAGCTCAAAAGTTTAATATTGAACCTTTAAAAGGATTGTTATTATATGGTCCTCCAGGTTGCGGGAAAACGAGTATTGCAAGAGCGATGGCAGAATATTTTAACTGTGCTTTTTATTTGGTAAAAGCCTCAGATTTGCTAAAACCTTATGTGGGTAATACCCAAGAAGCTATTTCTCAGCTTTTTGCTCAAGCTAAAAGAACAGCTCCTTCAATTATTTTTATTGATGAAATAGATTATATTGCTAAAAAAAGAACAGGTGGCGACTTAAACACTCCAACAGATTTAGTATTACAACCTCTCTTAACTGAGATGGATGGTTTTTATAAAAATCAAAAAATTGTAGTAGTAGCGGCAACTAATAGAATTGACATTTTAGATGAGGCTATACTAAGGCCAGGACGTTTTGACAAAATAATAGAAATTCCATTACCAGATAAAAAGGGTAGAAAAGAACTCTTCAAATTATACTTAAAAAATAGACCTGTAAGTAGTGATATAGATTATGAAAAATTAGCTGAATTGACAGAGAATTTTAGTCCTGCTCATATAAAAGAAGTCTGTAATCAAGCAGCACAATGGGCATTAGAGAGAGAAATATATTCTGGAGTAGAGGAGAAAATAACTGTAAAAGACCTTGAAAATGCTATTTTACAAGTGAAAATATAAAAATTTATATAATTTAAGTCTTTTTTGTGTCGAATAATAATTATGAACATAATTTTAAAACTTACAGCTAAAAAGGAGTGATAACGTGGAATTTACAAAACCTATTAAACTTGGCACTTTAGAATTAAAAAATAGAGTAGTTATGGCACCTGTAAAGACCGGATACTCTACGATTGATGGCCAAGTTACAAATGAATTAGTGCAGTATTATGTGAATAGGGCAAAAGGTGGGGTAGGGCTAATTGTTTTAGAGTCAGCGTATGTAGATCCTTCTGGTAAAGAAATTCCAAGACAATTAGGAATATATGATGATTCTATGGTAGAGGGACTTCGCCGACTCATAGCCCCCCTACAGGAGGCTGGTAGTAAGGTTGCTGTTTATATTAACCATGCTGGACGTGTAGCCAATACCATGGCAACAAAACTGCCTTTAATAGCTCCGTCGTCAGTAGCATGTCCTAGTATTGGGGTGGAGCCTCAGGCTATACCTCATGATGAAATTAAAAAGTGGCAAAGGGCTTATATAGATGCTGCTATTAGGGCTTATAAAGCAGGAGCAGATGCATTGGAAATTCAATTTGGACATGGATATCTGATACATCAGTTCTTGTCGCCTCATACCAACAAAAGAGAAGATGAGTATGGGGGCAGTTTTGAAAATAGAATAAGATTTGGTATAGAAATTTTAGAAGGGATACAAAAAGAAATAGGGAGAAATTTCCCTATAATTGTTAGAATCAGCGCAAATGAATTTTTACCTGATGGTTGGACACTTGAGGATGCTATAAAGTTAGCTAAGATATTGGAGAAAAAGGGTGTTCAAGCTATTGATGTGTCTTTAGGTTCTATGTGCGAGTTTGCACCAGTTACTATGCAAACATTAGGTACAAATAAAGGGCAGTCCTGGGAATATGCATCTAAAATAAAGAAAGAACTAGATATTCCTGTTATAGCTGTTGGAAGGATTAACTCTCCTGAATTAGCAGAGGAGATTTTATCGTCAGACAAGGCTGATTTAGTAGCTTTAGGAAGGCCATTAGTAGCAGATCCTCTATTTATCGAAAAAGCTGTTTCTGGAAGGACAAAAGAAATACGCCGCTGCCTTGCTTGTCATCAAGGTTGTTTTGATGAACTAAGAGGAGGACGTAGATTTGGCTGCAACATAAATCCATCAGTAGGCAAAGAGGACGAAATTGAGATACCCAAATCTCCAACTCCTGGCAAGAAAGTGGTTATAATTGGAGCAGGTCCTGCGGGATTAGAAGCAGCTTATACTGCAGCGTTAAGAGGTCACAAAGTAACTCTTTATGATGAGAATGAAGAGATGGGCGGTCAATTGATATCAGCTTCCATACCTCCTCACAAAGAGGAATTAAAAGGAATTGTAGAGTATTACAAAGAAGTACTTCCAAAGGTTGGTGTTGAAATCAAGCTTGGCCATAGAGTGACACCTAAAGAGTTGGCAAAATGGGAAGCAGATGAAATTGTGTTTGCTACTGGAGGTCAACCTATTGTGCCTACAATACCAGGGCTTAAAGAACACGGATATTTAACTGCTGTAGAGGTATTAAAAGAAGGAAAAGAAGCAGGAGATACTGTAGCGATAATTGGCGGTGGATTGATAGGTATGGAAACGGCTGATTACCTCTCACAAAAGGGCAAAAAAGTAATGGTCATAGAGCTTTTAGAAGAGGTTGCGAGAGACATGGGGGTATTTGAAAAAAATCTTCTCATGAAGCGGTTGAAGGAAAGGGATGTTGAAATTTATGTTAAGACAAAGTTAAAAGAGGTTAATAACGCTCTTGTCACTGAAACGGAAGAGGGAGAAAAGAAATTACCACTTCCTGATATTATAGTTTTGGCTGTTGGAGTAAAGCCTGAAGCTTCTTTGTATGAGGAAGCTAAAAAAATATTGCCAGAGGATAAATTACATGTAATAGGTGATGCGAAGCAGGTTCGCAAGATTGTCCATGCTATTTCTGAAGGACGAGCCTTAGGACTTTCATTGTAAGGGGAGGGTTTTACCCTCCTTATCTTTATAATAGGGATGGCAGCGCTGAGTTATCCACAATTACATGTTAATATGTTAATAACTTGATGCTAAAGACTTATTGGTTAAGCAATGAGAAATTTTTATGTAATGAAAAATTTGCACACAGCTTGGTTGTGAATAATTTTATTTTCTTTTAAAAATTTCTTCATTTATGTTATAAAAATTGGTATAATTTATTTGTACAAAAAAGAAAGGGGGATACCCCGCTAGGGGTATAAAGCCTATGAAGTTTTGTTCATTGAGGTCAGGAAGCAGTGGAAATGCTATTTACATAAATCATAAAGATGTGCATATACTTGTTGATGCAGGTTTAAGTGGCAAAACGATTGAAAACGCCCTGCGAAGTATAGGGGTAGATCCACACAGTCTGTCTGCTATTTTAATAACTCATGAGCATAGAGACCATATTATAGGAGCAGGGATACTTTCAAGAAGGTATAATATTCCTATATACGCTAATAAGGCTACATGGGAAGCTATGAAAAGGGGAATAAAAGAGATAAAAGATGACAATAGAAGATATTTTGCGACAGGGGAAATATTTGAAATTGGAGAAGTAAAAATAATGCCCTTTAAAAAACCCCATGATGCGGCAGAACCAGTAGGTTTTTCTTTCAAAGCTGGTGGTAAGAAAGTTTCCATTGCTACTGATTTAGGATATATGACAAGGGGAGTAGCTAATAATCTCATGGATTCTGACATTGTGCTTTTAGAGGCGAATCATGATGTACAGATGCTTATAAACGGTTCATACCCCTGGCCTTTAAAAAAGAGGATTTTATCTGATGTAGGCCATCTTTCCAATGATGCAGCTGGTGAAACCCTCTTAAAGCTATTTAAAATGAAAACCATAGGAATGGTATTTTTAGGACATTTAAGCAAAAATAACAACAGGCCAGAACTGGCTTTTTATACAGTTACGAGTATGCTTAAAAAAGAAGGGCTAAAGTTTAATGTAAAAATAGCTTTAAGAGAAATAGAAAGTGAAATAATAGAAATATAATAATAAGGTGGTTTATTAAAAGCCACCTTATTATGTGTTACCCTTTTTGCTGTTGTAGTTTGCTATTGTATCGGCTATAGGTAAAATAAAATATTATGCCTATTATAAGCCAAACTAAAGCTACAAGCCATGTGATTTTAGATAAATAAAACATCAAAATTATCATAGTAATAATTGCTAATATAGGTGTTACAGGAACTCCAGGGGCTTTAAATCTACGTGGTAAGTCGGGTCTTGTATATCTTAATATTATAACTGCTATAGAGATTAATAAGAAAGCCAACATTGTAGCCATATTTACTACTTCTGCAATAGCATTAATGGGTAAAAATCCTGCTGTTAAAGAAGTTACAATTGCAACGAAAATGATAGTGATGCTTGGTGTCCTAAATTTAGGATGCAACTTCGATAATATGGGTGGCACTAAACCATCCCGTGACATAGAGAAAATTATTCTTGTAGCACCATAGGTCATTACAAGAAGAACTGTTGTAATAGCTGTAAGAGCCCCGATTGAAACCAGACCTCTTGCCCAATTTAAGCCTATTGCTGCAAAAGCTGTAGCCATAGGAGCATCGGTGCCCAAATTGGTATAAGAGGTAATACCCGTAAGAATAGCCACAACTAATATATAAAGAAGAGTGCTTATACCCAAAGAGCCTAAAATACCTATTGGCAAATCTCTTTCGGGATTTTTTGTCTCTTCGGCAGCGGTGGAAACTGCATCAAATCCAAGATAGGCAAAAAATACAAAAGAAGCCCCTGAGAAAACTCCCTTCCATCCGAAAGGCATAAAAGGTTTCCAATTTACAGGTTTAATATAACCTATTCCGACTAATATAAAGAAAATTACTACAAAAATTTTAAAGGCAACAGCGATATTATTGACAGTAGCACTTTCTCTTGTGCCGATATAGACTAATGTTGAAATGATAAGCAGTATCACTATTGCAGGTAAGTTAATTACTCCTCCTGTACCTTGTAGTGCAGAGTGTGTTGCCCATGCTGGAATATTGATGCCAAAGGTTGCTAAAAGGTTGGTAAAATATGCCGACCATCCCAAAGCTATAGCGGGTAATGCAAAAACATATTCCAAGATAAGAATCCATCCTGATATCCATGCTGCAAATTCCCCTAACGTTACATAGGAATAGCTATATAATGATCCCGAGATAGGAATCATTGAGGCAAGCTCTGCATAAGAGATTGCAGCAAAGGTACAGGCTAGACCTGCTAGTATAAAAGATAATATAAGTGCAGGACCTGCGTATTCGGCGGCAGCTTTACCTGTTAAAACAAAGATACCTGTTCCTATAATGGCACCCAGTCCTAAAGCTACGAGGTCAAGAACTGACAAAGTTTTTTTCAATTTATACTGTTCTACTTGTGTGTCAGCTAGTAAGTCTTCAAAAGATTTTTTCTTCATAATTCCATTCCCATTTAGCATATATAATAATACCCCCTTATTTTTGTATTTTCTTAAAATTCGTTAATTTTCCTTTCACCTCCCTCAACAAAAACATTTTATTCGAAATGCTTTAACAAATTAATGTAATGATATTTCATTTTATTACTCTGTTAAAGCAAAAAGAACAAAATATATTGGCGTCTCTTAAAGGAAAGGTTAAATTTAATAAATCAATAAATCTATGCCAAAAATTAATTAAAAAAACGCCAAAATGATAGAGATTTATGAAGAAATTGATAAATTATTGACTAAATTATATAGAGACTTTTATTTTTTGTCAAGCTTTTTTGTTTAGTAAACGTAAACTTTCTATTGATTTTTGCAATTTAATATGATAAAATGTATATCATATATGGAATATTGTTTATATTATAAATACAATGGAGGTGAAGCTTTATGGGAGAAGATGGGAAACTCTATATAATAAGGGAGGAAATACTTTCAGATTCTCTTAAAAAGACTTTAAAAGTCAAAGAACTATTAGAATCAGGTAAGGTTAAGACTATAAATGAGGCAGTCAAGATAGTGGGGATATCTCGCAGCGCTTTTTACAAATACAGGGATTATGTATTTCCCTTTTCTAAATTTAGCAAAGGGAAAATCCTCACTTTATCTATGGTTTTAGAACATATGCCGGGAGTTCTTTCCTCTATCCTCGACATTATTGCAAAGGCTAGGGGAAATGTGGTGACTATAAACCAGAGTATACCTTCCATGGGGGTTGCAAGTGTCACCATTTCTATTGATACTCAGTATATGGAGATGAGTTTGGAAAATTTCCTTGAAAAATTGTCTGCTCAAAATGGAGTAAGGAAAATAGAAATTTTAGGAGAATGAGGGGGATATAAATGAAAGTAGGACTAATGGGACTTGGAACAGTCGGAACAGGTGTGGTGCATCTTATAGATCAAAATGGAGAAAGCATTGAAAAAAAACTGGGGGAGAAAATAGAGATAAAAAAGATACTTGTCAAAAACCCTATCAAAAAAAGGACACCTCTTGCGGAGGGAAAAATAACTTTTAATCCAGATGACATTTTAGAAGATGAAGAGATAGATGTGATAGTGGAGGTTATGGGGAAAGAGCACCCAGCTTTAGAATATATAGTAAAGGCTTTGGAAAAAGGAAAGCACGTAGTAACTGCTAATAAAGAAGTCATTGCTAAGCACGGGAAGGAACTAATAAAGCTTGCAAGGCAAAATAAAGTTCATTTGCTCTATGAGGCCTCAGTTGGGGGTGGCATACCTATAATAAGACCCTTAAAGCAATGTCTTGCAGCGAACAAAATATATGAAATCAAGGGAATATTAAACGGGACTACCAATTATATATTGACAGAGATGAAAGAAAAAGGCTTAGATTTTGAAGAAGTGTTAAAGAATGCTCAAGAAAAAGGATATGCTGAGGCAGACCCTACAGATGACGTAGAGGGCTTTGATGCAGCTAGAAAACTTGCTATACTGTGTACTTTAGCTTTCAATAAATTCATTTTGCCTGAAAAAATTTATACAAAAGGCATAAAATTTATTTCCAAGTCAGACATAAAATATGCCCAAGAGTTGGGGTACACGATAAAACTTATAGCTTATGGGAAAGTTGATGAAAAGGATCGTTTAGAAGCGTGGGTACATCCTGTAATGATAAAAAAGGACAATCCTTTAAGTGGAGTAAAAGGCGTTTTTAATGCTATTTTAGTTGATGGAAATGCAGTTGGAGAGGTTATGTTTTATGGGCAAGGGGCAGGTATGATGCCTACTGCCAGCGCGGTTGTTGCAGATATAATGGATGTAAAAAATCACATAGTGATTCAAAATGGATGTGAAGAGGCAGAGCTTCTTCCTATTGTGGATACTGTATCCAAATATTATATAAGATTAATAGCTTTTGATAGGCCGGGAGTGATGAGCAAAATTACCGGTATATTAGGGGAAAAAGGTATAAGCCTTTTATCAGTAGTGCAGAAAGGGGTTTTAGGGCAGACGGCAGAGATTGTTTTAATCACTCATATTGCAAATACTGGGAAAATATTTGAGGCTTTAAAAGAAATACAAAATTTGCAGGAAGTAGAGAGCATAGAAAGTGTCATAAGAGTAGAGGAGGAATGAAGAATGAGGTGGGAAGGTCTAATAAAAGCTTATAGAGAGTTTTTACCTCCTATAAAAGAGGAGAACATAGTTACTTTAAAAGAAGGTAATACACCACTTATAGAAGCTACAAATCTAGAAAAAATTTTGCCAGGTATAAAAATATATCTCAAATATGAAGGATTAAATCCAACGGGTTCTTTTAAAGACAGAGGAATGACAGTAGCGGTTTCACAGGCAAAAGAAAAAGGGTCTAATGCGGTCGTCTGTGCATCAACAGGCAATACTTCCGCCTCTGCAGCTGCTTATGCAGCAAAGGCAGGGCTTAAAAGTGTGGTTTTAATACCAGGAGGGAAAATTGCACTAGGTAAATTAGCACAGGCTATTGCTTATGGAGCCAAAGTTATTGCGATAGACGGCAATTTTGATGCGGCGCTAAAACTTGTGAGAGAAATATCACAAAAATTCCCTATAACATTGGTCAATTCTATAAATCCCTACAGGTTAGAAGGGCAAAAGACAGCCTCTTTTGAGATATGTGATGTGCTAGGGGAAGCACCTTCTTTTTTGGCACTTCCTGTGGGTAATGCTGGAAATATAACAGCTTATTGGATGGGGTTTAAAGAATATCACAAGGCGGGGAAAATAAAAAAATTGCCCAAGATGTTGGGTTTTCAAGCGGCTGGCGCTGCTCCAATAGTTGAAAACAGGGTAATTAAAAATCCAGAGACCATTGCAACAGCGATACAAATAGGCAACCCAGCCAGCTGGCAAAAAGCTGTAGCTGCAAGAGATGAATCAGGCGGACTTGTTGATAAAGTAACCGATGAAGAAATATTAGAGGCTTATTCTGTATTAGCCAAACAAGAAGGGATTTTTGCAGAGCCTGCTTCAGCAGCCTCTATTGCAGGAGTTATAAAGAAATACAACGAAGGATTTTTTAGAGAAGGAGATTCAGTTGTCTGTGTATTAACAGGAAATGGGTTAAAAGATCCAGATACTGCTGTAAAATTAGGAGGAGAAATAAAGACAATAGAGGCAAGCCTAAAAGCATTGGAGGAAGTTTTATATGGAAAGTGATATGGTAAAAGTGAGGGTTCCTGCTTCTTCTGCCAATTTAGGACCCGGTTTTGACTGCATAGGTGTAGCTTTAAACTTGTACACAGAAATTTCAATGGGATTTACAAAAGAAGGGCTATTTATTGAGGTTTATGGAGAAGGAGCCAGTGATATTGAAAAGGATGAAAATAATCTTGTTTTTAAGGCAGCAAAAAAAGTGTGGGAAGAAATTGGAGCGGATTTTAAAGGGTTAAAAATAGAGATCCACAATGGAATTCCTTTAGGGAGTGGATTAGGAAGTAGTGCAGCAGCCATTGTTGGGGGAATGGTGGCAGCTAATGAACTGGCAGGTGGGATTTTGTCACAGGAAGAAATTTTAAATTTAGCAGCTTCTATGGAAGGGCATGCGGATAATGTAGCTCCTGCTTTAAATGGAGGACTTAATATAACCGTTTTTGATGGAAAGACTGTCTATTATATAAAGAAGGAATTAGAAGAAGAGTTAAAATTTATCGCTTTTACCCCCAAGAAGATTTTAAAGACAGAAATAGCAAGAAAAGTATTGCCAGAAAAGATAGACTTTAAAGACGCTGTCTTTAATACAGGAAGGTCTTCTCTTTTGGTTGCTGCTTTGTTCAGTGATAGATACGACTTATTGAAGATTGCCTCTCAGGATATGTTGCATCAAAAATATCGTTCAAAACTCATACCTGAAATGTACTCTTGTTTTGATAAGGCTTTGGAAGCAGGTGCTTATTCAGTATTTTTAAGCGGAGCAGGCCCTACAATCATGGCTATTGCATCAATAGACAATGCCAAAAAAGTAGCAAAAGAAGTAGCAACTGTGTATGAAAGAGATAATATAGATTACAAAATTTATGAACTGCGTTGTGAAAATAATGGGGCTCAAGTAATAAAGGCTTCTCTGCCAATATAGAGGAGCCTTTAAAAATTGTCAGACAGCAGTTTTTATGTAGACAATGTGGTATAATTAAACTATGACAAAATTTGTGTATTTGAGAATGGAGGTATATATTGTGAAAAAATTTTTATCTATTATTTTGACTTTTGTGATTGTTATAAGTCTTCTTTTTGGATTGCCTATCAGGGTTTTAGCACAGCCTTCTACTCCTTTGCAGACAGATGAAGAATTATACAATGACCTTGCAGATATTGGCTCCATCATGAAATACATCATAGATAATTACATTGGAGATGTTACATATCAGCAGCTTAAAGAAGCAGCATTAAAAGGCATATTTTCTAGCCTTGATGAATACAGCACTTATTTTACAAAAGGGGAATTTGGCGATTTTACCAGAGGTACCTCAGGTGTTTTCAGCGGTACGGGTATGGTTTTAACTGAGAAGAACGGTCAAATTATTGTAGATTCTGTTATAGAAAGTTCTCCTGCAGAAAAAGCAGGAGTGAAAAGTGGTTACATTATAAAAGCAGTGGATGGGAAAAGTGTGGAAGGCATGAAAATAAATGAGGTAGTCAATAAAATAATTGGAGAAGAGGGCACAAAAGTAAAAGTTACCTTTGATATTGGAGGCACATTAAAAGAGATTGAACTTACCAGGCAGATAATCTATGTAAATCCTGTTTCTTACAAAATCACAGATGAAATTGGGTATATAAAAATAACTGAGTTTAATGAAAATACCACTAGCAATATGGCAAAAGCCCTTGTATATATGGATAAAAATAATGTAAATAAAATTGTTTTAGATTTAAGGAATAATCCCGGCGGTCTTCTTACTGAGGCTGTAAGTGTTGCCAACTTTTTTATTCCTCATGGGGTAGTAGTTACTGTGGAGAGAAAAAATGGAGAAAAAGATGAGTATTACTCTTATTTAAGTCAGCCGAAATATAAACTGGCAGTTTTAATCAACAATGGAACAGCGTCAGCTTCTGAAATAGTTGCAGGAGCTATACAGGACACAAAAGTAGGCCTATTAATAGGTGAAAATTCTTTTGGGAAAGGGACTGTCCAGTCGGTAGTGCCTTTGCCAGAGGGAGATGGATTTAAGCTTACAATTGCAAGGTACAAATTGCCTTCTGGTAGATATATAGATAAAAATGGATTGACTCCTGATATCATAGTTGTAAATACTACCTATAGTGTCGATTTAAAATTTACGAAAGAATTAAAAATAGGGTCGAGAGGAACAGAAGTAAAACTTTTGCAATACCAATTAAATTTATTAAAATTTAATGCTGGCATCGAAGATGGAATCTTTGGACCTAAAACAGAAAGGGCTGTAGAAGAATTACAAAAACAAACCGGTTTGCCTGTTACAGGAATTTTTGATAAAAATACCTATGATGCAATGGTTAAAATGCTACAAGAATTAAATGCCAAAGATTCTCAATTAGAAAAAGCCATAGAAGTATTAAAAGGAATGTGAGGGAGATATTTGTGAAAATATAATGAGAGTTATTATGGCTTTTGGTTGATAAAAAATTATAATTTTTTAAAAGCTGCATGTTTTTATGCGGCTTTTTTAATTGTAAAAAAGATTTGAAATGTTTTTTGCGAGAAAAATTGTTTATAAATAAAAAATTTTAATCTTCCAGAGAAGGAAAAACGTGATTTATGTAGAATAATATGATATATAAATCATAATTTAATTTAAAAATTACTGGCAATTTAATTCGGTAATCTAATATGGATAATATTAGTATAGTATATATTAAATTTATCACAATGAATTTCTTTGTAAAGCAAAATTCATTTATATTGACTAAACATGTGCTGTCTAAGGGTTTATTCCCTTGGAATAAAATTATTTTATAAAATGGGGGGATGCAGAGGAGAAAATTAGATTTTTTTGTCGAAAATGCAAAATGAAGATAAGGGGGTTAAGTTTTTATGGCAAAAAGATTGCTAGTTTTTCTTGTAGCTTTTACTTTAGTATTTAGCACTTTTAGCTCTTTTGGCTATTCTCAACAAAAACCGTTGTCAAATCCTTCAAAAATTACATTGGATAACTTAAAAATTGATTATGACCTTTTAAAACAAATAGCTCTGAATAAATTTAAAGAAAATCTTAAGACCTATGAGGGCAAATCAAAAATTGAAGAAAAATTTGGCAAAGAAATTGAAATTTCAAGAGATGGTGCTCCACGAGAAATTGAAATATATAATCCAAGTGAAACTGTCAGAGTTATTGTAGAATTGGAAAAAGATAGCCTTGCGTCTTTTGCGTTAAAGTCTAACAAGACCCTTAAAACTTTAAGTGAAAGTGAAAAAATGGCTGTTTTAAATGAGATAGATAAGGAACAGTCATTGCTTCAAAACACGTTGGTCAAAAAATTCAATTTTGAGCCGCGACATACATATAAAACTGTTTTGAATGGCATAAGTGGGAAGGTAAAAGTTAAAGATATAGACAAAATTAAATTGCTACCGGGAGTAAAAGACGTGCGGATTGCCAATGAGTATTTCCTTGATATAACAACAGCAGTTTATTCTACAAATGCTCCTACTGTATGGAATGAATTGGGATATAAAGGAGAAGGAATGGTTGTAGCTGTTGTAGATACAGGTATTGACTACAGGCATCAGGATATGAAAGTTTCAGATCCAAGTCGGGTGAAATTGACTAAGGAAAAAGTGCAGCAAATAGCAGCCCAGACAGACCTTCCTTATAAATATTTCACAGATAAAGTGCCGGTTGGTTGGAACTGGGCAGACAACAATGACGAAATTATAGACATAGGTGCTACACAGTCAATGCACGGGCAACATGTTGCAGGTATAGTTGCAGCAAATGGCAATATTAAAGGCGTTGCACCAGAGGCACAGCTAATTGCAGAAAAAGTATTTTCAAACAATCCTAATTTTTCATCAGCTTTTTCTGATGACATAATAGCAGGTATTGACCATGCAGTAGCCTTTGGTGCAGATGTAATAAATATGAGTTTAGGTGCTCCTGCTGGCTTTGTAAGAGAAGATGACCCAGAAAACTTAGCAATTAAAAGAGCTGTAGAAAATGGTGTAATAGTAGTAGTGTCTGCAGGAAATTCAGCATATTCTACAAAGGCAGAGTTTTATCCTTATGCGATGGACCCGGACATAGGTACTGTTGGTTCTCCTGGGCTCTTTCTTGATGCTATTCAAGTGGCTGCTTCTATAAATCCTGGACTTACAGGAAAAAGCTTTTCTGTAAATCCTGCTCCACAAGATTTTGACAGAGTAGTATATTCTGTAGGAAGTCCTACAGACCATGACCCTATTGACCCTGCAGATGTCTTGAAAGGAGAGTATGAGGTAGTATACTGTGGATTAGGTAGACCCGAGGATTTTCAAGGTAAAGATGTAGTAGGTAAAGTTGCCCTTATTTCAAGAGGTTCTATTACATTTAACGCAAAGACGATAAATGCACAAAATGCTGGTGCTGTAGCTGCAGTAATTTTCAATAATACTACAGGAACAATTTCAATGGCATTAGGAGAAGGTACGAAAATTCCTTCTGTGTCTATTTTAAGAGATGCAGGTCTTGCAATTAAAGCTTTGTTAGATCAAGGGCAAAAAGTCACAGTAAAATTTGATGGTGCTATAGGAACAAATAAATTAGGAGTTCCTCCGGGAGACAATGTAACAGACTTTTCATCCTGGGGTGTTACACCAAGCTTTGACTTTAAACCGGAAATAATGGCACCTGGCGGCGGAATATATTCAACACTTAACAAAGATTCTTACGGTTTGATGAGCGGTACATCTATGTCATCACCTCATGTGGCAGGTGCAATGGCGTTAATTGCTGAAGCTCTTAAAGATAAAGTATCTAAAGGTGAATTGACCTTCAAAGATGGCAGAGACTTTGTTGAAATGGCTAAAATAATGGCTATGAATACAGCCAAAGTTATAATTGATACAAACGATAATGCTGTTCCTTATACAGGTAAAATCTTAAGAAGTCCTAAGCCTTATTCACCGAGACAACAAGGGGCAGGTATGATTCAAATAGATAAGGCAATCAAGACACCTGTGACAATTACAGATGCAAATGGAAAAGCAGGTATTGCACTTGGCAGTATTGGGAACAGTGCGACCTTTACCTTGACTCTTAAAAATCATAGCAACAGTGATGTTACGTATACCTTAAAGGACGAGTATGGAGTTTTGACAGATTATGTTCTGTGGGGATTTAACTTTGCTGAAACAACAACCCTTACAGGGGCGACAGTTAAATTTGATAAAGATACTGTGACAGTGCCTGCAAATGGACAACAGACTGTAAATGTCACACTGATAATTCCTCAAAATGCTCCACAAAATATTTTTGCGGAAGGATTTTTAAGCTTTATCCCACAGGATAACAATTTGCCAAAACTAAGTGTTCCATATACCGCCTTTTATGGAAGTTGGGATGAGCTAAGAGTAATAGATTCACCACTTTGGGAAGATGACACTTATTATGGACTTACAGGTATGGCAGGAATTATAAACAATGAATTATATTTCTTGGGAAATCTTGGGGGTAGGATACCTGATTCATCTACAATTGCTATATCTCCTAATAACGATGGTGTATTTGACTATGGACAACCAGTGCTATCTTTTTTGAGAAATGCAAGAGAGTTTAAAGTAAGTGTTGTAGATGAGAAAGGGAATGTAATAAGAGAAATATCACAAGAAGAATATTTAAGAAAGAACGTTGCAGAAACTTCCAAGGCGAGAATTTCCGATTCATGGGTATGGGACGGCAAAGCATTTAACCCTGCAACAGGACAATTTGGAGTAGTTCCTGATGGGCAATATTATATGCGCTTTGAATCTAAGATAGATTATCCAAATGCAAGGACACAAGTTCTTGAAATGCCTGTTAAAGTTGACACAATATTACCTGAAGTTATGATAAATGATGGCTATGTCGATCAATATGGATATTTAAACGAAAATTACATTTCAAACGGAAAAGCAACAGTGGCGTGGGCAGGTAGTGATAAAGGTTCGGGTATAGAGTCCTATATTCTAGTTACGGGGAAAATTGACCCTGTGACAGGCAATGTCACAAATATTGAAACAAAATCACTGCCAAGTGATGCTGTTTCAGCAAAAGTAGACCTTCCAAACTGCTATACATTTATAGCTGTACTTGGTGTAGACTATGCAGGAAATATTTCCGATATAACACCAAAAAATAGCTGTATTGCGTTTAACCCAGAAATAAAAGACAATTTTGGACCTGTAATTACTGTAAAAGAACCTCAAGTAGCACAAATATTTAATACAAGAGATATTGTTGTTTCAGGAACCATAGAAGATGAGACGACATTTATGGGTGAACTCTATATTAATGATGAAAAAGTAACGGTCAATCCAGACAATACTTTCACAACAACAATACATTTTAACAGTGATGGAAAGAAACAAATAAAATTCCTTGCATTTGATAATTTGTATGTCCCAAATGACCCATCAACATATGAACACAAGACAGAATTTGCGATACCCATTTATATAGACATTACAACACCCGAAATTACTTTAAATGTAGATAATTTCAAAGGCTTTATTTCATCTGAAGGAGTAAGCCTTACAGTAGCAGGCAATGTGTATGATACAGGATTTGGATACAAACTGTTTATCAATGGCAACAATATACTTAACAAAGAAGCTGATGATTACACAACATTTAATGATAACTTTACTGCCAGAGTACCTCTTAACGTGGGAAATAATATCATTTCGATAAGTGCAGTAGATGTGGCGACTAATAAAGCCGAAGCTACAGTAGCTGTAAATGTATATACTTCAGATACACAAAATTACGTTACAATAACCTACAATGGAACACCAAAGACAATACAACTTGAAAAAGTCATGCTTAAGTTGCTTAATGCTAATCCAAATCCACTTTATATACCAGTTGGGGGAACAGGCAAAATAACCGTTAATGCAATATATACAGACGATACAACAAAAGATATAACAGATAAAGCAGTATTTGAATCTGTATATGGGGACATTGCAAAAGTAGAGGATAATGGAATTGTAGTTGGAATGAAGCCAGGTGAGACTACAATAACTGCCACATATGATAATAAATCTGTTGATATAAAAGTTGTAGTTTCAGAAGCTGTACCATTGGGGATAAGTGTTGACCCGCCATCTATAACAGTTCCAGCAGGCAAAATGGTGCCAATTGCAGTTTATAATCATTTCTCAGATGGTAGTCAAGTAGATGTGACTAAAGATGCTAAAATTATAATTGATAATCCTAAAATTGCTCAATACATTAATGGAGTAGTAATAGGGCTAGTAAAAGGTAGTACAGTACTTACAGCAGTTTATAATACTAATTCGCTTAATGTTCCAGTTACAGTAACAGATCCAATACTTGAAAATATAACAGCACAACCACCTTCCATTGAAATAAAAGTTGGAGACACAGCACAACTAAAAGTTACGGCATCCTATTCTGATGGTACAACAAAAGATGTGACGGCAAATGCTCAGTATAATTTTGATTCAAATATTGTTACAGTGGATAAAGGAATTGTAAAAGGAGTCAAAGCTGGAACTACAACAATTGAAATAAGCTATAGTGATAAAACCGGTAATAAAACTACCAAAGTTAATGTCACAGTAAAAGAAGTACCTTCTTCTGGCGGAGGAGACTTTGTACCAGTGACTCCACCTGCAAGCACTGAACAGCCAAAAGGTGAAGAGGTATCACAGGGCAAAGTAGTTGTAGAAGGAAATGCAACAACACTTGTAGTTGAAGAGAATAAAGTAACAAATGAAATTAAAGATCCAACAAAGAAAGAAATAGTATTTGACTTGACCAATGTAGGAGAAACTTCTTCAAAGGCAATAGAAGTACCAGTTAGTGTTCTTAGCTTAATTGCAGAAAACAGCAAAAACATAGAAGTAAAATCTAATGAATTTAGACTTATATTTGATGCAAAGACATTGACATTATCAAAAGAAACATTAGAACAGATAGACAAAGCAGGTTCAGTAAAATTAACAATAGAAGATAAAGGCAAAAAGGCAGCAAACTTGTTAACACCAGCATCAAATGCCTATGACATAACAATAAAAGCAGGAGACAGCAAAGTAAAAATAGACTCACCAGTAAAACTTACATTTGAAGTAAAAGATGCGAAAGACGTAAGGAAAGTTGGGGTATATTATCTAAATGAAACAACAGGAAAATGGGAATATGTAGGAGGCAAAATTGACAAAAAAGCAGGGACAATAACTGCAGAAGCAAAACATTTCTCAACCTATGGAGCATTTGAACATGATAAGCAATTTAAAGACGTATCAAAAGATTTCTGGGCATATGACGTAATAAATGTCTTAGCATCAAGATATATAGTAAAAGGAATGGATGATGATACCTTTGCTCCAAATGCAAAGATAACAAGAGCAGAATTTGCAGCATTGATGATAAGGGCATTAGGTATAGCGGAAGAGCCATATAAAGGTGAATTCAATGACGTAAAAGAAGGAGCATGGTATGCAAACGCGATAGAAGCAGCCTACAGAGCAGGCATAATGTTAGGTGATGGGAAGAGCATGAGGCCGGAGGATCCAATCACAAGAGAAGAGATGACAGCAGTAATAATGAGAGTGTACAGTAAGCTCGCAGATTATAAAGAAGAGAATATAGGGAACACAACTTTTGCAGACAATGATAAGATAAGCGGATGGGCAAAAAATGTAGTAGCTAATGCAACGAAACTTGGAATAGTAGAAGGCTATGAAGATGATACCTTCAAGCCAAAAGACAATGCAACAAGAGCAGAAGCTGCCGCTATGCTTTACAGAATATTAGATAAGACAGGTAATATATAACAAATAAGATAAAGAGAAATGCGTCCAAATGGGCGCATTTCTCTTTATTCTAATAATGTCAATGTATCATTCACTACAATTTTTAACATACACTTCTAATTATAGATAATTTTTTTGATGATTCTTACCTTTTGTGAAGACATATTTTCACTTTGCTTATGAGTAATCGTTATTTTTTTGACAATATACACGTAATATAGACAAATGTATTTTTTAGCTATTGCATTTTTTACTTTATTGATTTATCATATTAAATATATATTTTGTAGCAAGGAGTGAGAAGATGAAAGATATTATATTGATGACGCCGGGACCTACAATGGTGCCGGAAGAAGTAAGAAAAGTTACTGGTATGCAACCATTACATCACAGGACACCAGACTTTTATGCTTTATTTTCAAGATTAAATAATAATTTAAAACAAATATTTAAGACAAAAAATGAAGTTATAACTTTAACCTCCTCAGGGACAGGCGGAATGGAAGCAGTTGTCGCTAATATTTTTTCTACAGGAGACAAAGTCTTAGTTGCAAGTATAGGATATTTTGGTGAAAGATTTTATGATATAGCAAAGGCTTATGGTCTTGATGCAGAGCTTTTAGATTTTGGCTGGGGAAATGCCGTAGACCTTAACGTATTAGAAGACAAATTAGGAAATGGTAATTACAAAGCCCTTTTAGTTACTCACAATGAAACTTCTACAGGAGTTACAAATAATGTAAAAGAAATTGCAAAAATTGCTAATAGGTACGGCGTGGTAGTCATCGTTGATGCTGTAAGTTCTTTAGGTGGTATACCACTTGAAATGGACGAATGGGGTATTGATGCAGTAATAACCTGTTCACAAAAATGCCTCATGGCACCTCCGGGACTTGCCTTTGTATCATTAAGCGAAAGAGCATGGCAAATGGCTAAGACCTCAAATCTTCCAAAATATTATTTTAACTTAAAAAAAGCGAAAGAAGGGGTCTTAAAGTCAAATCCAGATACTCCTGCTACACCTGCTGTATCGACTATAATGGCTGTATCAAAATCAACAGAAATGCTACTTAATACTGGCTTAGAAGAAGTGTATAAAAGACAGGTTTTATATGGAAGTAAAGTAAGAAATTATATAAAAGATTTGGGATTAGAACTTCTTCCAAGAGAAGAAATTGCCTCCAATTTAATAACAGCAATTAAAGTTCCAGAAAAATACAAAGCATCAGATATAATAAATTATATGAAAGAAAACTACAAAGTTTTGATAACAGGAGGGCAGGGACTATTAAAAGGGAAGATTATAAGAATAGGGCATATGGGCTATCTGACTGACGAAATGCTTGACAAAACTTTAACAGCTCTAAAAGAAGCTGTAGACACTTTAAAATAAGTAGGTTACAAATCCTAAAAAGAGGGTTTTATTAAGCCGTATGGGATAAAAATAGTCCCTATGGTAAAAAAATAAGTTTCAGATGGACTATGGAGGAGGGATAAAGTTGAAAGTAATTGTATCAGAAAAAATATCTGATAAAGGCATAGAATATCTTAAAAAATATGCGGAAGTTGATATAAAAGCTGGTATACCAAGAGAAGAGCTTCTAAATATTATCAAAGATTATGATGCTCTCATAGTGAGAAGTGCAACAAAGGTAGATAGAGAGCTTATAGAAAAAGGAGAAAAATTAAAGGTAATAGGCAGAGCAGGAACTGGCGTTGACAATATTGATGTAGAAGCAGCGACTCAGAAGGGTATTTTGGTAGTAAATGCGCCTACAGGAAACACTATTGCTGCGGCAGAACTTACAATAGGTCTTATGCTTGCAATTGCAAGAAATATTCCCCAAGCCTACCATGCCGTTTTAAATGGAGATTTTAGGAGAAGCAAATTCGAAGGTGTAGAGCTAAACGGTAAAACCGTAGGTATAATAGGGCTTGGCCGTATTGGTTCTTTAGTAGCCTCAAGGCTTGCGGCCTTTAACATGAAAGTCGTTGCTTATGACCCTTATATGCCTGATGAACGCTTTGAAAAGAGTGGCGCTAAAAGGGTAAACTTAGATGAATTATTAGAACAATCAGATTTTATCACAATACATCTACCTTTAACTTCTGAAACAAGAAAAATGATTGGGGAAAAAGAATTCAAAAAGATGAAAAAGGGTGTAAGAATAGTAAATGCTGCAAGGGGTGGGCTTATTGACGAACAAGCTCTTTACAATGCAATTAAAGAAGGTATTGTTGCAGCAGCAGGTTTAGACGTATTAGAAGTAGAGCCAAAATTTAATATAGAGAAGCAGGATTATCATAATCCACTTTTAGAACTTCCAAATGTAGTATATGTCCCCCATCTTGGAGCTTCAACTTATGAAGCACAGGAAAATGTAAGTATAGTTATTGCTGAAGAAGTTGCTGATGTATTAAATGGCAATCTATATGGAAACATAGTCAATCTCCCTGCCATAAAGTCAGATGAATTTTTAAGGTTTAAACCATATATGAAGCTGGCAGAAATCCTAGGCAGTTTTTACTATCATATGAATGACATACCTATAAAGAGCGTAGAGGTAATATACAGGGGCGAAATCGCAAAATCCAATACAGAGATTATAACCCTTTATGCCTTAAAAGGACTTTTAAAAAATGTGTTGGAGAGAGAAGATATAAGTATAGTAAATGCTAAATTAAGGGCAAAAGAGATGGGAATAGAGGTTGGAGAAGAGAAAATAGAAGGAACAGAGCATTATTCCAGCCTTGTAATTATTAAAGTTACAAACACATCCGGGAAATGGGTAAAATTTGCTGGTACTACTTATGGAGAAGAAATAAGAGTATTGGAATATATGGGACATAAAGTGAATTTTGAGCCTACTGAATATATGCTTTTTATTAAAAACAAAGATGTACCTGGAGTTATAGGACAAATAGGCAATGTGCTGGGCAATTTTGAAATAAACATCTCTTCCATGCAAGTAAGTCCTGATAAAACTGACAAAACTGCTTTCATGATAATAAGTACGGACAAAGAAATTCCTGAAGAGGCAGTAAAATCCTTAAGCAAATTAGGCAGTATAATTAGGGCAAAAGCAGTGAAAGGATTAATATAGGAAGTTACCAGGTATTAAAAGAATAATTTTTCAGGTTGATAACAATAATTTTATAGTTAGAGTAAAAACTTTTAACACAAGAGGCGACATATATAAATAAAAAAGAGCAGATTATCTGCTCTTTTTTATTTATATTTGATACGGAGTTTTATTCCTTTTGTTAAAATAATATAGAGTATTTATTCCAAAAGATTTCACATATTCATAAGCCTTATCAAATTCAAAAGCGACATGTTCTGGATAGTGAGCATCAGAGTTTATTATAACAGGAATATTGTATTCTCTAATCATTTCCATTATCTCTTTTGAAGGATAAATTTCTCCAACAGGTTTTCTAAACCCTGCAGTAGAAACTTCTATTACTATACCTGTTTTTGATATTTCTTCAATATTCTTTCTTATTTTATCGAAAGTTTTAGGTCTTGGCCTAAATCCGAAGATTTTTACAAGGTCAATATGCCCAATTACATCAAATAAACCTGTTTTAGCCATTTTTTCAATTATATCAAAATATTCAATATACACTTCATCAGTATTGCGGCTTTTCCATTCTTCAATCGATTCCTCTAAGTCTATTCCCCAATCTCCAAGCCAATGGACAGACCCTATAACGTAATCCCAGGGATAGGGTTTTAAAAACATTTCCAATTCCTTCTCTTTATCAGGAAAATAATCTGCCTCAATGCCCAATTTTACAGGAAGTCCTAATGCTTTTGCTTTTTTTATCAATTCCACGTATTCTTCAATACTTTGGTCCATATAACCTTTTACCCATTCAGTTCTAAAACCATCACTTTTGTAAACATTATATCCTTCTATAAACCTGTGTCCATGTTCAGAAATTCCTATTTCTTTTAATCCCTTACTTAAACCAGAATTTATAAATTCTTTAAGCCATTCAATGGTGCATGGCCCATTTTCTATATGTACATGATAATCTGCAGACATGTTCTTTCTTCCTTTCTTTAATATATTGACACGTTAATATTTAATAGTATATAACAATTATAATGTTTTGTAAAAACTAATGCAATTTGTGATATAATAAATAAAAAGAAGATTACTATAAGATCAACAAGCAATAGACCTCCCTTTACAACCACAGAAAAATTTTATATAATAAAAAAGTATTTGTATATACGAGGTGTTTTTTTATGTGCAGATGGCATTATAAAAAATCAAAAAAAATTATTTAAAATTTAAAGGGATAGGAGTCTCTATTTTTCTCAAAAATAGAGTTTTTTTTATGGGTTAAAATCCTTAAAATTTATTCATAAAAAACGATAATACACTTAAGAGGTGAGATAATGGCAAAGTATATTTTTGTAACGGGAGGAGTTGTATCATCTTTAGGCAAAGGTATAACTGCTGCATCATTGGGGAGGCTTTTAAAAAGTCGTGGTATATCAGTTGCTGTGCAAAAATTTGACCCTTATATAAATGTGGACCCCGGCACAATGAGTCCATACCAGCATGGAGAAGTCTTTGTTACAGAAGATGGGGCAGAGACAGACTTGGACTTGGGGCACTATGAGAGGTTTATAGATATAAACCTTACAAAAAATAGCAATGTAACAGCAGGTAAAGTGTACTGGTCTGTCATCACAAAAGAAAGGAAAGGGGATTATCTTGGTGCTACAGTACAAGTAATACCACACATAACAAATGAAATAAAAGAAAGAGTATATAGAGTTGCAAAAGAAAAGAATGTGGAGATAGTGATAACAGAAATTGGCGGTACAGTAGGAGACATAGAAAGCCTTCCTTTTCTAGAGGCAATACGACAAGTAGCAATTGAACAAGGTAAAGAGAATGTTATGTTTATCCACGTCACATTAGTACCTCATCTAGGCAATACAGGAGAATTAAAAACAAAACCTACACAGCACAGTGTAAAAGAGCTGAGATCTATAGGTATTCAACCGGACATGATAGTTTGTAGGACACAGTTTCCTCTTCCTCAGGAATTAAAAGAAAAAATTGCTCTTTTTTGTAATGTGAGTGTGGAAGCTGTTATAGAAAATAGGGATGTAGAATCAATTTATCAAGTGCCATTGGAATTAGAAAGGCAAAAAGTAGATGAATACGTACTAAAAAGACTAAATTTACCTCTTGGACAGGTAGATTTAAAAGAGTGGCGAGAATATGTAGAAAGAGAAAAAAATTTGATAAAACAAGTAGAGGTAGCTTTAGTTGGCAAATACGTAGACCTTCATGACGCTTATATAAGTGTTGTAGAGGCTTTAAAACATGCAGGAGTACACCACAGTGCGGCAGTTAACATTCGCTGGATAAACGCAGAGCGTGTAAATGATGAAACAGTAGAAGAACTTTTAAAGGGAGCAGACGGTATATTGGTTCCAGGGGGATTTGGTGATAGAGGAATTGAAGGCAAAATAAGATCTATCCAGTATGCAAGGGAGAACAAAATTCCTTACCTTGGATTGTGCCTTGGGATGCAGTGTGCTGTAATAGAATTTGCAAGAAATGTAGTGGGGTTAAAAGGAGCTAATTCCACAGAATTTGACCTAAATACTCCATATCCTGTAATAGACCTCATGCCTGAACAAAAAGACATAGATGAAAAAGGCGGTACAATGAGATTGGGAGTGTATCCTTGTAGAGTAATTGAAGGAACAAAAGCTTATGAAGCCTATAAAGACGAATTAATTTATGAAAGACATAGACATAGGTACGAATTCAATAACCAATACCGGGAGCTTTTAACTTCAAAAGGTCTTGTGCTTTCAGGTCTTTCTCCTGATGAGAGGTTGGTTGAAATGATAGAATTAAAAGACCATCCTTATTTTGTGGCATCCCAGTTCCACCCAGAATTCAAGTCAAGACCTTTAAAACCTCATCCATTGTTTAGAGATTTCATTGGTGCAATGTTGAAGAAGAAAGAATAAGGGCGGATGAATATCCAGCCCTTTATATATAAAACAAAAAATAGAGGTTATAAAAGAAGACCCAAAAAATAATGTTTTCTTAGAGTGTGCTTTAGAAGGAAATTGTGACTTCATCGTCACAGGTGACAATCATTTGCTTCAACTTAAAGAGTATAAAAATATTAAAATAGTAAAAGCAGAAGAATTTGTAACCATATTGTAATCCTTTTGCAATATAACTGTAACATAAGTATACTACAATAGGCTTAAGAAGTGCAAAAAACAAAAGAGGAGGGGAGCAATGGGAAGAAAAGTAAAATATTTAATTGCTTTTTTAGTGATTTTCTTAATCGCTAGCGAAACTTTTGCTTATGCGGATGTAACTTCTATGCAAAACTTACCTTCTTATTTAATTGCTACTGGTGACTATGTAAATATCAGGAAAGGTCCAGGTACGCAGTATAGCATAATAACACAAGTTAATAAAAACACTTTATTAAATGTAATTGATAGGTCAAGCAACTGGTACAAAGTCAGACTTCAAAATGGCACAGTAGGTTGGATTGCAGGATGGCTAACGGCGACTCCTTTACCATCTTCTATCAAAGTAACTGCCAATGATGTAAACATTAGAAAAGGCCCGGGCACTAACTACGGAATAATCACACAGGTGAAAAAAGGTACTGTCTTAAGTGCTCTTGACAAGTCAGGAGATTGGTACAAGGTTAAACTCCAAAATGGCACAATAGGTTGGATTGCAGGATGGCTGGTAGTTCCAAGTGATACTTCTAATAATCAATCAAATAGCAATTCTGCAACTCAAAGTTCCAATATAACCCCTAATAATCAGACACCCAAAAATGATACTCCTCCTGCTAATACACAGCCTGGTTCAACAGTGACAAATAATCAAACTTCGAATACAGATATTTCCCCCTCCAGTTCAAACAATACTTCTGCGAATCAAGACAATAAAACTCCTGCTAAACTTTACACTGTTGACAGCGTAAAATTTGATAAGCAAGGCGAATCAAAAGGTGTAATTATTTCTACTGATAGCCCTAATTATACTGTGACAAAGCAAGCAGCCAAAAGCGTTATTTTTGTGGAATTAAACAATACTGTGTTAAGGGGGGAAGTTCGCGGATTTGGTGTTGATGACGAAATAGTGAGGGGAGTTCTGCCAAATCAAATTTCTCCCACTCTGGTTAGAATAGTAATCACCTTAAATAAAGATGCCAATTATTCTGTAACCCGTGAAGAGGGAAAATTGATAATCAATATAAATCCTTCAGTTACTTTATCCACTTCTTTAATGATAGCAGGAGATGTAGTAAATATACGAAGCGGTCCCGGAACCCAATACGATGTTGTTGCACAGCTCACAAGAGGATACATATTAGAAATGCTTGATAAATCAGGGGACTGGTATAAAGTAAAGCTAAAAGATGGAAGAATTGGGTGGGTGGCTGGTTGGCTTGTCACAGTGTATCAGATTGGTGATGGTTCTACCAATATTGCTGACAGAAGAACAGGCAATGTGCCTTCAAGAGGAGACCTAGGTCAAGCTCTTTCTAGTTTACCCTACGCGGGGAAGGGAGTATGGTATAGCATTTATTCTACTATGCCTACTGCTTTGGATTTGAGCCGTTTTGCCAGTTCAAATGTAACTCACATCTACCTTGAGGTTGCGACTTCCACAGCAGGATTTAAAGATGAATGGAAAGCGTGGCTGGATGACGTAGTACCTGCAGCTCACAGAGCTGGTATAAAGGTTATTGCATGGTTATATACAGACTTAAAAAATCCCGCCTATGATGCTGATTTAACACTTCAGGTTGCTAATTACACCACTCCAAGCGGTCATAGAGTGGATGCTGTTGCTGCAGACATAGAAGATTTACCTCAAACAGATCCAATCAAAGCTTCTCAAATGGTAGAAGACTACGCAACGCAGGTTTTAAAAGACCTTCCTGCAGCAATGCCTTTTATCGCGATAACTTATCCTCCTCAATATCGACCCAATTATCCTTATTCTACGATGGCGAAATATTTTAATGCAATTGCTTTAATGGACTACTGGCATGTTTCAAGTAAGGATTATACTTACGATGATTCCAAAAATTTTGTTTCTGAGTCCATAAGAAGGCTAAGAGAGTGGGTAGGGAATGACTATCATATAGAAGTCATACTGCATGGCTATGACGAAAAAGGATTTGGGCTCCCGACATTGGAAGAATTAAGAGGAGCTTTGGATGCAGCAAAAGAGGCAACAGGATATTCAATATATACCTGGAATACCTTGACTGACGAATTAAAAGATTTATTTGCAAGTTATTAAAAGAAGGGGAATAGCAAAGGCTATTCCCCTATTATTTATGTAAAACTGTTTGATAATCAATTAATAATAGAGTATAATAATGGATGTAAAAGAATTAAATAAGGAGATTGGCAACTAAATGAAAAAAACTTCTATTTTTATAGCAGCTTTACTAATTGTATCCTTTTTGCTGTGGAGAGAAATTTCCCATATTTCTACAATAAAAGTTTTACAATCCCAAACTCCAAAGACAAATCGCGTCGCTTTTACATATACACCTTTTAACTCCCAAAATGGAGAAATTTCTTTTAAAGAATATAAAGATACTACTTACCTTGAAATTGTAGCTGATGACAATAGTGAAATTGGCATACGCTACAGCGTAGACAAAAAGTTAATTAAAGATTATATTTTAGCTTTTCGTTTTTTATCCCATACGGGATTTGGAGAAGTAACACTTAATGTAAAAGAAAAGGATAAAAGCCTCATCTATGGTTTTGTAGTGTTTCCTGAAAAGGAAATTGACAAAAATTATGAAATTCTTGAAAATAGTTTTACTCCTAATTATATTGGTGCAGACAAAAATATAAAGTTAATGGATTTTCTAAAAAGCAAGGGATTAAATCCTGATAAAATTGATGAGGTAGATGTAACAATAACAGTTTCAAATGGACAGCATCTAATATTATTACTAAATGGTACTTTTAATGGTAGTGAATCCATACCTCATAACTTTGCTAATTTCAAATATCAATCTATTTATTCTACAAATTATCTTGAAAATATTCCTAAAAAAGAAATAACACAAAAAACAACAAATCTTGATATTAAACTGATGCTTTTAGGAATTCCTAAAAGAGAAAGTATATTAAAAGTGGGAGATAATTTTAAATTAGTAGCATATGTAAAAAATACTTCACCAACATCTATTGAAAATATACGTTTAAAATTGATAGAGCCATATGGTTATGGTGTAGTTATTCCTTCTGATGAAACTTACGAAAAATATATTGGTGAATTAAAACCTGGAGAAATAAAAAATATAGGGTGGAATTTGAAAGCCAATCGAGCTAATGAAGTAAATTTTAATAAACCATGGATTGTCAAAGTAATTGTAGAGTCGGATAAATATTGTGGACAAAATCAAATTCCTATCACCATAATTGATAACAGAGAAGGCAAAATTTTTTATGTTATGACAGAAGATTTAGAACCAATAGATAGTGCGGGATATGTTGGGAAATGGGGTAATAGAAACAGTTGGCTTGACCCAGAAGAATTTAATATACAATTGGTGGAAAAACCACAGGCTCTAAATGAAATCGCTGATAAATACGGGGCAAAGTGGACTCATTTTATTGCATATCCTGCTATTGATGGTGCTAAATGGGTTGCTGATAACCTTATAACCGATGCCAATCACAAAAAAGTTTGGCATGATACATTAGATAAAGTGATATCTTCCATGATAAATGGTATAAAAGGAGGACATCAATATACATTGCATCCTCATATGGATTATTCTCCTCAACTCCCGTGGAATTATCTAAGCTACGACTTAAAAACAAATGGCTTTTGGGCTAACCACAATTTACATGGCTGGGCTCATTCTTTAGCACCTGTTTTAAAAGTTAATGATATGACAACACGAATTGGGGCGATAGCGTTTTATCAAGGTCAATTGAATAAACTCTACAGTACTTATTACGGTCAACCTTTGACGTTGAGAATGGGTTCTTTTGATTTTGGTAAAAAGGGAGAAGATAGTTACTTATCAACAGCTGCCTTACAAAATTTAGGAATATATGCCAGTAGTGATGCGAGAGAGTCACAGAAGAAAATATATTTTGCGGATGCCTCAGATATAGATAAAAAAGCGGATAATTTTAATGATATTGGAATGGTGGAACTTTCAGTTGACGAATCCAAGATACTTTTATACGATTCTATGGATTTAAAAACATTAAATGAGAGATTTTATAAATTATACTTAGAGGATGAGAAAAATGGTAGTATAAAACCGGGTGTACATGTTATTTTGGGATTTACACATGCCATGTTTATGATGGGAGATGAAGGGTGGCAAAATACAAAAGGAGGCCATTTTCAAATACTTGATGATCACCTTAAATGGGTGACAGAAAATTACGTTAAGAAGGGCAAGGTTGAGTTTGCTACGGTAGATGAAGCAGTTGCTTCTTACCTTGACTATTATACTCCCAAACCTATTGCGATATATGGAAGAGAAGAAAAAATAAATGATAAAGTTTTTCAATATCCTTTAAGGATATTAGGCAAAGACATACCCTTTGATGAAAACCATGTACAAGAGGTTTTAGCTTCATACCCAGTTCAGCTTATAGGTCAAGTGAAATACATTGAAATTTACGGTCACAACACTTTAATAGCTACAATAAATAACTTTAATGATAATTCATCTTTATTTACTTTTAAACTTCATCAGAAAACAGAGGAAATTTATATGAAGATTTATTTAAAATAAAGAAGGAATTTTCACTGATGTAGAGTATATATATGTATATGGGCAGTAGAAAGAGAAATGTTAAATTAATATTACAGAAATATTACAAATTGGTAACAATTATTGACTCATTATATACCTGATGCTATAATATAATCAGGCTATTTAGCCAAGACATACTACTTGAGCTAAAATGTGCTTACATAGGTAAAAATTTTTGAAAGGCATATTGCCTTTCAAAAAATAAAAAAATAAAAAACTCAAAACAACAAATACAAGGAGGAGGATTAACAGTATGAAGAGCCTCAAAAAGTTAATAGCGTTCGTTGTCACCTTCGCATTGGTGTTTGGCGCTATGTCAGTAGGCTTTGCTGCAAGCCCGTTCACCGATGTGAAAAGCGATGCACCATATGCATCAGCAGTGGACCGTCTTTATGCATTAGGTATTACCCAGGGTATGGGTGATGGCACATACGGTCCAGACTTACCCCTTACAAGAGCTCAGATGGTCACATTTATAATAAGAATGAAGGGTTTAGAAGCTGTAGCACAGGCTGCTGCAAGTGAGACACCAGCATTCACAGATATTAAAGGTCACTGGGCAGTAGGGTATATCAATGTGGCAAAAGACTTAAAAATTACTGATGGTATGGGAGATGGCACATTTGCTCCCGATGCAAAACTTACCTATGGTCAGGCACTTGCATTTGCAATAAGAGCGCTTGACTATACTAATGTACCATGGGGCGTTCCTACACTTGCAAAAGCAATAGACCTTGGCTTGACAGCAGGAATCAATCTTGGCTTCAACGATGTTATAAATCGTGGCGAAGTAGCAATGGTTCTTAACAAAGCTTTAGAAACAGAAACATTCCGTGGATATGATGTGAATGGTAATCCAGTTTATGGTCCTAAACTTATCTCAAAAGTAGCAACATATGCAGATTATACTGTAATAGCAACAAATGCTCAAGACAGTACTGTTCCAGCAGGGAAAGTTAAAGTTTTAGATAAAGATAACAATTTAACAACTATTAATGCAGGTACAGTAGACTTTTCTAAATATTTAGGTAAAAAAGTAACTGTATATTCAGCAAAATATGGTAATCCGGTGTATGTTTCAGAGCAAGCAAATGATGTTGTAACATTCAAAGAAGGACTCAATTCAGTAGGAAAAACAGTATATAAAGACGACACGAATAATACTTCTATAACAGTTAGCGATCCAGCATATGTACTCTATAATGGTTATTTGACTAAATTGTCTAGTCCGAATGTAACAATTTATGCAGGTGCTGATGTTACAATTATTAATAATAATTATGTAATAGCAAATAACTCTTATGCAAGATCGACAATTGTATCTAATGATGTAAAGAGCAGTGATAAATATATCAATATGTCTTCTAACTACGAATTAAAAGGTACAGTAACTGTAACTGGTGCAGTAAATAAAGTAACAGATATTAAGGCTAATGATTACATTTACTATGGTAATCAATATGATGTAAACGGCAATGTAGTTGGAACAGTAATCTATGTAGTAAGAAATCAAGTAACTGGTACTGTTACGGAGAAGTCTGTTAGCGGAACAACTTATAAAGCGTCTATAGATAATGTTTCTTACAAAGTAGTAAATTCAAATGTATGGGGAAGTCTTGGCGTAGGCAATAAAGCAACAGTTATACTTGACAAAGACAATGTAATTGTAGGGGTTGTTTCAACAACTACAACATCTGCAAATTACGCAATATATAAGTCAAAGTCAAGTGTTTATGACGAATGGTTTGCTAAAGTAAATTTGGTAATGCCGGATGGTTCAGTTACTACATTTAATGCAGTGTATAGCAAGGTACCTTCTATAAGTCTCACAGGAGGAGAGATAGTAACTTATACAGTTGATTCAAATAATGCTCTAACAAGTCTTACACCGGTTACGACTACGACTGGTTTAAGAGATTTGACAAGTGCTTCTTATAAGGCTTCTACAAATACGCTGACCGGTGCAAATGGAATATATTACCTTAACGATAAGACAATCATATTAAATCATAAGACAGCAGATAATAGCTATGCAGCATTGAAGCTTTCTGATTTGAAAGATGCAAGTGGCTTAAATGGTAAGGTAGTAGTTGATAGTTATAATATTGCGAAAGTAGTAGTATTTACTGATGCATCTTTTGTATCAACTACAACATCTACAGTTTACGCATATGTAACAGGGGTAGCAACTATTTATGCAAGTGATGGTTCAACATTTACAAGATTAACAGTTTTAGAAAATGCTCAAACAAAAACATATGATGCTACATCTACAGCTACATTAACTGATGTTGCACAAAATAAACCTGTTGTATTAACATTAACAAATGGAAAAGTTACAGCAGGAAATGCTCTAACTGCTGTCGGGCCAGTAACATTAACAAATATTGACCAAGTTAATTTGAGAGTTACTGCTTCTGACGGGCAAGGATATCTCTTAGATTCTAATTTCATAGTAGTAAAAACAGATGGCACACGTATGGGATTAGGTGACATTACATCTAGTACAAATGTTAAACTCTATCGTAATGACATTGGCAAGGTATTTGTAATAGAAATACAATAAAACATAGTAAAAAAAGAGTCCTCCTCCTTGGGGGGACTCTTTTTTTTATTCTTTTTTTATGTTACAATGTCTTTGGTATATTTTTCAGAATGGGAGAGAATTGTTTGTATAGGAAGGTTATTATTTATCTAATTATTATGTCACTCGTTTTTAGTTTGATTGGATGTAGTTATGCTGGAAAGAGAGATATTCTTTCAGGGAATGAGTATGATGTTATTGTAGTAGGCGGTGAACCTGAGGGAATTGCTTCTGCTTTATCTGCAGCAAAAAATGGTGCCAAGGTGCTTTTAATAGATAAGCATGACGGTTTGGGCGGGCTTATGACATATGGAATGCTTAATTCGCTTGATATGAGCTATGGTCCTGATGGGACTTTACTCACACAGGGGACTTTTAAGGAGTTTTTTGAAGGAATAGGGTCAAAATATTCTTTTGATGTGGAAGAAGCAAAAAAATTGTTTATGGAGATGATTAAAAGATATCCAAATATAAAACTTTTTTTAAAGACAGACTTTGCAAAGCCTATTATGGAAGGCAATAAGATAATTGGAGTTGTTACAATCAAGGAGGGCAAAGAGATAAAATATTATGGAAAGAGAATAATTGATGCTACACAGGATGCGGATGTTGCGGCATCTGCAGGTGTTCCGTATGCTGTTGGAGCAGAGGATATAGGTTTAAAAGATAAATTTCAGGCTGCTACATTAATTTTCAAGTTAAAGGGTCTTGACTGGGATAATCTTAAAAAAATAATAAATGAAGAGAAAAAAATCCCTGATACTCATATAGATGATACCTCTGCATGGGGATTTTTGAAAATAACAAAAAATTATGAGCCACATGATTCTCTATTAAGACTTAGAGGATTAAATCTTGGAAGGCAGGATGATGGGACAGTCCTTGTAAATGCCCTTATAATCTTTGGTGTAAATGGCCTTGATAAAAAATCTATCGAAAACGGGAAACAAAAGGCAGAAAAAGAACTTCCTTATATAATAGACTTTTTTAGAAAAAACATTCCCGGCTTTGAGGAAGTAGAATTGGCAGGAATCGCTCCAGAGCTTTACATAAGAGAGACAAGGCATATAAAAGGATTGTACACACTTGATATAAATGATGTAGTTTTTAACAAAGATTTTGAAGACAGGATTGCAATAGGTTCTTATCCTGTAGACATTCAACCTACTTCGCCGGATAATTATGGATATGTTTATGGTACTCCTGCTGAATATTCCATCCCTTTAAGGTGCATTGTACCACAGAAGGTAGAGAATTTACTTGTTGTGGGGAGGTCTGCTTCATACAGTCATCTTGCATCAGGTTCTGCCCGGACTATTCCTATAGGTATGGCAGTAGGAGATGCCGCAGGAGTTGCAGCAGCATATTCTATAAAACACAATCTGTCTTTTAAAGAAATTGCGGAAGATATAAATGATGTTAAGAATATCCAGAAGATATTAGTAAAACAGGGGGCATATTTAAAGCCTTTTAAAATACATAATAAGGCAGAAGAGCACTGGTCAATAGAAGGTCTTAAATTTGTACTTCACTGGGGACTTTTTCCTTCTGGTTTTAACCCGGGGTATGACAATAACTACAGATTTGATGAACCTATAAATGGATATGTGTATAACTATATGATGTCAAATATGATTTTAAGAGCAATTCCTTCTAAAAAAGAGAATGTGTTAAGAGTAAAGGAGCATTTCGAAGAAAAATTTTCAGATAAAAAGACTCCAATAAATAAGTTAGATGCTATGAGAATGCTTTTATCTTATGCAGGAGTGAAAATAGACACAGAGAAAAAGGTAGAAGGCCTTTTACATGTTGCTTTTAAAAAAGGCATCATATCGGAGGAAGTATATGGCAGGCTTAAAAATAGTGATATAGTTACATGGGCAGATACTTATGATATTACTAGGTCTTTATATATTTACCTGAGTGAAAAGTAATTGTACAAAAGGCTTAATACTTTAAATAATTTGGAGGTAATTTATGATTACATTGCTGATTTTGATAAGTGTTGGTTTAAGCGCTTCAGCGCAGCTTTTGTTAAAGTTGGGGACGAAAAATGTGAATTTGTCAGGCGATTTGATACATATTTTGCTTCAATATGTCAATATTTACGTAATCGCGGGGATTGTAAGTTATATTATAAGTATGCTTGTATGGCTGTATGTATTAACAAAAGTAGAAGTAGGTTATGCCTATTCTTTTACAAGTTTAGGTTTTGTTTTCGTTATGTTATTTAGTATTCTTCTTTTTGGTGAGAGTGCAAATATACTAAAGATAATCGGTACTTTGTTTATATGCATTGGAATTATATTAATATCAAGAGGAGTATAAGAATTTTTGCTTGGAGAAGCAAATGATTAAGTAGAGGTGATTTACAATAGATAACACTTTTAGAATAACCGGAATAGTAAATAAGTATAAAAATTATGTAACATTAATGAGACCAAAGCAATGGATAAAAAATGTATTTGTATTAGCAGCTCTTGTTTTTAGCAGGAAAATGCTGGACGCTTTGTCTTTTGAGAGGGCATTAGCGGGCTTTTTGCTGTTTTGTGCTGTTTCTTCAAGTGTTTATATTATAAATGACATAGCAGATATTGAAAAGGACAAGCTGCATCCCAAGAAAAGGTTAAGACCTCTGCCTTCAGGTTCTGTGACTAAAAAAGAAGCAATTGTTTTATTCATAATCCTTCTTTTAATCTCCTTGATTTTCTCCTTTATGCTTGATATAAATTTTGGAATTATAGTATTGCTTTACTTAATTGTAAATTTGGCTTATTCCTTTTATTTTAAAAATATTATTATAATTGATGTGATGATTATCGCTATAGGATTTGTATTGAGAGTTATTGCCGGCGCAGTGGTCATAGACGTCCCCAGTTCTCCATGGCTTTTGCTCTGTACACTTTTGCTATCTCTTTTTCTTGCAATTACTAAAAGAAAGAGTGAAGTTATTTTACTTGAAGATAGTGCAAAGGAACACAGGGATGTTTTTGATAAATATAGTGTAGAACTTCTCAATAACATGCTTTCAATAGTGACCTCCTCTACGATAATAGCTTATTCTCTTTATACTTTTTATTCTGATAAGGGATATTTGATGATGATTACTATACTTTTTGTCATATATGGCATATTTAGATATCAGTATATTTCTGACAAAAAAAATTTGGGTGGAAATCCAGAACAGGCTTTTTTTGAGGACAAGCCTTTTCTTATAAATGGGATTTTATATGCTATTACTGTTATTTTGATTCTATATTTTTATTGATGGAGAGGAAAACTATGGGTGTTCTTTTGGATTTGGCTTTGTATTTGGTCTCTACTTTGCTTGTTATACTGACAGCTATAAAATGGGTAAATAGGCTTAAGCTTGACGGATTTGCTGATAAAATTCTTGCATATTTTCTTTTTTCAATAACTGAAATAGTTATAGTAAATATAGTAATTGGGTTATTGTTGCGTCTTCTTTATCCTATATACTTATTTTTAATGGTTTTAGTGATATTTTTAGTGACAGGTTTTTATTTCAAAGATTGGTCTGTTAGGATAGGATTTAGTGGGATAAGGAATTTTTTTAAAGACATAAAACCTGGTTTTCTTTTTATAGTATTGTCACTCACGACAATAATTGGTATTGTATGGGTCCTTTATATCATATTTCTCTTTCCTCCTTATGCTACAGATGAGATTATGTATCACCTTGCAGGCCCTGTGGAGTGGATAAAACACGGCATGATATATAATATCAATCAAGATCAGATATCCCAATGGGTAAACTGGTATCCTAAAAATACTGAAATGCTATTTTTATGGAACATGGTGTTTTTAAAAAGCGACAAAATAGCTGGAATAACCCAGTTTATATTTGCCTTAGTTGGGATTATAGGGATTTATGGTATAGGGAGAAAGTTGGGTATAGATAACTATTATTCGCTGTGTGGAGGATTGATGTTTTTATTGACGCCTGTCGTGTTTATACAGGCGAAAACAGCTTACATTGATGTAGCATTTTCTGTAATGGTGATTATGGCTTTAAATTATCTTTTATATTTGTATAAAGAATTTGACATGAGGTATGTTTATTTGTTTTCTCTTTCTGTAGCTTTTATGAGCGGTATGAAAGGTTCAGGTGCCATATATGCAGTTGTATTTATGTTTTTGTTAATTATTGCATTGGTTAGGCATAGAAATACAAATAGTTTAAAAAGCTTATTATTTGGATTATTTGTATATATTTTGTTTGCTGTAACCTTCGGAGCGTTTTGGTACTATAGAACCTGGTATTATTACGGCAATCCAGTGTATCCTTTTACAATCAGCTTTCATGGTATAACTATATTTAAGGGATTGGGAAATGCAAAAGAGATGATTTTTGACCCAAATGTACCTTTTGAAATGAAGGATATGGGCAAATTAAAACGTATATTTTTTTCCTGGTATGAAAATTTTAATTTTGCAAGGGGATATCATTATGATTCAAGAATAGGGGGATTTGGACCTGTATGGTATATTTTAAGTATTCCTGCAATTATCATATATTTTATAAAGTCTATTTTTGATAAAAAATGGATTAACATATTTTTCTTTTTTTCAACTGTAATATTATTTTGGATAACTCCTGAGAACTGGTGGACCCGATATGTAATATTTATTTTGGCATTGGGATATGTGGCAATATATTATTTGATTGAAAATATAAGATTTACAAGGTATATTGTAGAGCCGATTATACCTATTTTGGTCTTATTTGCTATTGTTATATCAATAAGAACTTATTTGCCTCTAGGAATTGAGTCATTCGAAACTTTTGAAAGGTTAAAACAAACTCCCGTTTTTGACAGAAGTGCTTTTATGGCAAATCCCTTTTATAAAAATGATGTATCCTTTTTAAGAGATGTGAAAAATTCAAGAATAGGGCACTTTACATTGGGACCCATGTATCCTCTTTATGGTTATGGATTGAGTAATGACCTTTTTTATGTTGGATATATTGAGAATGAATCCGCGTTTTTTAAGTACGTAGAAGAAAATAAAATTGAATATGTAGTTGTTATAAATAATTCCAAATATAATGAATGGATGAAAGAGGATAAACAGTTTAAATTGATTTATGAAGGAGAAATGCACAATGTCTACAAAGTTTTAAAGTGACTGCATTTATATTAGTTTATATTTTGTAGGAGATGGTTAAAATGAAGAAAAAATATTTAGACATTTTTTTGGGGATATTGTTTATAATTCTTATATTTTTTATGGCAAATAGATTTTTTAAAGATTCTGAAAAAATAGTTTTTTTTAAAGAATCGTGGAACTATGTATATAATCTATTTGAAAAAATAATGGGTTTAAAATAAAATTAAAATAGTATGATAATTTTTGAGGTGATAGTTTTGAAGAAAAAATACTTTGCAATATTGATGACAGTGATTTTTGGTATGGCTATTTTATTAACATCTGTAGCAGGTTGCAGTTATAGTAAAAAATGGATATCACAGAAAGGGGAAGATAATTCGAAAGCAGAGGTGATTGAAGAAAGAGAACAATTGCCTCCACCTCCTGATATTACACCTCCTAAGGAAAAAGGGGATGAATATGACGTCATAGTGGTGGGGGGTGAACCAGAAGGAGTTGCAGCTGCTGTTTCTGCGGCGAAAAACGGTGCTAAAGTTTTACTCATAGATAAGCATGATGGACTTGGTGGGCTTATGACCTATGGGATGTTAAATACTATAGATATGAGCCGAGGGCCTAAAGGGGAACTCCTTACAAGAGGTACTTTTGAAGAGTTTTTTAAAGGGATAGGCTCTGTAACTTCTTTTGATGTGGAAAGAGCGAAGAAAGTATTTCTGAAACTGGTCAAAGACCAACCTAATATTACTTTGTCTTTGAATACCATTTTTAAAGAGCCTATCATGGAAGGAGATAAAATTGTAGGTGTTGTAGTAGAAAAAGATGGGAAAAATATACGTTATTATGGGAAGAGAGTTATAGATGCTACGCAGGATGCTGATGTTGCGGCGGCAGGTGGTGCCCCTTATACCATTGGTGCAGAAGATATAGGGATAAATAGAATTCAAGCTTCTACCCTTGTTTTTAAATTAAAAGGAATTAACTGGAGCGATTTGACCAGGATAATAAAAGAAGAAAAGAAAATACCAGGCACTTATATTGACTCTACTTCAGCAAATGGCTTTGCTACTATCACCAGAAATTATAAGCCGACCACTGAAATGTTAAGGCTAAGGGGACTCAATGTAGGGAAGCAAGACGATGGCACAGTATTGATTAATGCACTTTTGATATTTGGTGTTAACGGTTTGGATCCTGAGTCCAAAGCAAAAGGGATGGAATTGGCAAAGGCGGAGCTTCCTCGTATTGTTGAATTCTTGAAGAAAAATATTCCTGGTTTTGAAAATATATCTCTTGCAGGTACTGCACCAGAGCTGTATGTAAGGGAAACAAGGCATATAAAGGGGTATTACACCTTGTCTATAACTGATGTAGTTTTTAATAGGGATTTTGAAGATAGAATAGCAATCGGGTCATATCCTGTAGATGTGCAAGCTACTTCTCCCAATGATACAGGATATGTATATGGCAAACCAGTTCAATATGCTATACCTTTTAGGTGCATTGTGCCACAAAAGGTGGAAAATCTTTTAGTAGTGGGAAGGTCTGCCTCTTACAGTCATCTTGCGGCAGGTTCAGCACGGACTATACCTATTGGAATGGCTGAAGGTGATGCTGCCGGTGTAGCAGCAGTGTATTCCATAACAAAAAATAAATCTTATAAGGAAATAATGGCCAATATGGAAGACATAAAAAACATTCAATCAATACTTGTGAGTCAAGGAGCTTATTTAAAGCCATTTAAGGTAGAAAATCCTGCAGAAAAACACTGGTCTTTTGAAGGGTTAAAATTGGTGCTAACTTGGGGACTTGTTGTACCCGGTTATACAAACGACTATAAATTTGATCAGGATATTTCTAGCATTTCTTTCTATTATTTAATATCAAATCTTGTAAAACAAGCCATACCTGAAAAGGCAGATGTTGTAACGGGAAATGTTTCTGAATTACAAAAGTTTATTGTAAGAGAACCTATAACAAAAAAAAGTGCTGCACAGATACTTTTGACCTACGCAGGATACAAGGATGAGATTACTGCAAATGAAGGTAAATTATTTGAACTGGCTCATCAAAAAGGATTAATTTCTGACAAGGCTTACGACCATATGAAGGATAAAAAATTTGTCACATGGGCTGACACTTATGATATGGCACTGACATTGTATAGAAAGTTGAAGTAGAAAATTAAATATATTTTTTATTTAGGCATATGCTTATTTTGGATTTATTGTTGCGGAGCTAAATGCCAAAATAGCATATGCTGTATTTGTTTTAGAGGGCCAAAATAATATTTTGCGGTAAAAATATAAAGAGAACGTGATATACCTTAAAAAAATTTTTATTTTTTAAGAAGATTTAGGAGGATTTTTAAAAGCAATGTAGAATATATATATTACAAGACAAACTTATTTATTTTAAATTAGTAAGTCTAAGATTAAAAATATAATAATGGTTATAGTGATACTGCAGGAAGATAGGTAGAAGAACTAAAAGTAAACAAGTAAACAAAAGAAAATTAATATGCTAGAAATGAATGACTAAAATAAAAAACAGTAAAAGGAGGTTACTATGGCTTTTAATAGTAAAGTATCAAAGGAACTGAATAAAGAACTGATTCTATCCTGCATTAAAAATGAAGAATTGATTTCAAAAGTTGAAATTTCAAAAATTACAGGAATTAGTTTACCGTCTGTATCAAAAATAGTGGATGAGTTAGTAGAAGAGGGGAAGATAATACAATCTGGTATAGGTGATTCATCTGGAGGCAGAAAGCCTGTTCTGTATAAATTTAATAAGAATTTTGGATATTTTAGCACTGTGATTATTAATAAAAGTGATATGAACATTTATTTGATGAACTTATACGGTGATGTTATTGCAAAAGATAAAATAAATATAAATGGTGCAGATGGTAATGATTTAGTATTTTCTATTGTTAGCGGAATTACGCGTATTTTAAGCAATTATAACATATTTGTTGACAAACTTTTAAACATTTGCATAGCTGTACCCGGATATTTTGATTATGCTGAAAATAAATTCTTAATAAAAGGAATACCATCTCTAAAAGATGTTGATTTACATGAAAAATTAAGTAAAAAATTTCCGAATGTTAAAATTAAATTTACAAGTGACATTCATATGATGGCACTTGGGGAATGGTCAAAAATAAAGAATAAAGCCGAAAAAAAGAGGATTGTTGTAATAGATATAGACAGAGATTTGAGAGAGAATGCTTGTTTTGCAATTATAGATAGCGGAAACATATTAAAACCGGGAAGAGGATACCTTGGAAGAATCGAAGAAAGTATGATATCTTTAGTTGATATTAATATATTGAAAAAAAACGGGTACGAAGAAATCGGGAAATTAATTAATGATTTTAAATCTAAGAAAATAAGGGCTATAAACCTTTTAATGAATTTAGTGGATTTTTTAACAAAAATAATAAAACATATACAGCATTATATAGATCCAGATTTCATTATATTTCACGGCTATATAGGACATCAAGGCTTAATAGATATTGTTAAAACAAGGCTTCAAGGAGATAATTTGTTATGTGATATTCAGAAATCACTGCTAGACGAAGAATCTACATTATATGGTTGTATAGAGGAGACGCTATCATCTTTATTTAACCAGTATGAAATGCCTATAAAAATCCACAATGTGGATTTTTATAAATAAAAATTTAAGGGGGTTTTTTTATGAGTTTTCAAGGTATTTTAATTATTTTGGTTTTTGGTATTTTTGCGTACTTAATGGTGACGCAGAAAATGCCTGCTCTTCTGGCATTACCTTCAATGGCTATTATCATTAGTATAATAGCCGGTATGCCAATAAATTACATTTTTTCTAACATAATTGGAGGCGGTGCAGTAAGGCTTCAAGGAGCTATTTCAGCCGGAATATTTGGCGCTATTTTAGCACAGGTGATTAATAAGACAGGGATATCTGATAATATAGTAAGAACCGCAGCTGAACTTGGAGGTGATAAACCAATTGCAGTTGCATTAGTAATAACATTGGCAGTTGCAATAATGTTTACTTCTCTTGGTGGACTTGGATCAGTGATTATGGTAGGTACAATTGTATTACCTATTATGATTTCAGTAGGGATTAAACCTATTGTAGCTGCTTCGCTGTTACTTATGGGCTTGAATTTGGGTGGATTATTTAATATTGCTAATTTTGCGTTTTATCAAAGTGCTTTGAACCTTGATATGGCAACAATAAAAAGTTTTTCACTAGCATTTGGAATAATAGCGGCAATTATTACTCTTATATTTATTTTTACCAATGTTCCAGCAAGGAAAACTGTTACTGCATGGGCAATGCCAACACAAGATTTTGAAAAAAAAGTCAAAGTACCATGGTATGCACTTTTAACACCTATTGTACCTGTTGTATTACTTTTTATATGGCCTTTGATTTTCAAGGATGCCAAAGGTAATCCTATTCAAATAGATATTGTATCAGCCATGTTAATAGGTATTCTTTATGGTATTTTAACTACAAAACCAAAAGAGATAAAAAATATTCTTACAAGCTCAATTGTGGAAGGAATAAAAGATGTTGCACCGGCAATTGGCTTAATGATAGGGATAGGTATGCT
The DNA here is from genome assembly GCA_012840485.1 of Clostridia bacterium. Classification (GTDB taxonomy): domain Bacteria; phylum Bacillota; class Thermoanaerobacteria; order Thermoanaerobacterales; family Thermoanaerobacteraceae; genus Thermoanaerobacter. Next base: position 50,285 of record DULG01000029.1, read on the forward strand.
TTTACTTGCTGTAATGGATAAGTCAACGGCTGCATTGGTTTCACCTATTATTTCAAAAATTTTACCTTCAAGTAAGATTGTATATATACTACTTTTTACTATATTATCGCCTTTAGCACTTTACAGAGGACCATTAAACTTGTATGGATTGGGGAGTGGTGTTGCTGCTATCATGATTTCTGCAGGGATACTGCCACCGGCAGCTATTATGGGTGCGATGATTGCTACAGGTAATGTTCAAGGCGTATGTGATCCTACAAATACTTATAATGTATGGATAGGGTATTTCACAAATACAGATACTTCAACAATATTGAAGAAAACCTTGCCATATATGCTGATTGTTGTTTTGCTAGATCTTGTATATGTAGCATTTTTTAAATGGTAAAAAATCGGGGGGTTGCATATCCCCCCTATGCTGTTATAGTCATGTTTAAGAGGGGGTAAAAAAGTTGTTAAATATAGCATATATTCCGCTTGATAATAGACCATGCAATTGTGATTTTGTGTTAAAAGCTGCAAAAATTAAAGGAATGAATATTATTGTACCACAAAAAGAAAAACTTGGGGAATTCATGAAGTATGGAAATGTAGATTGTATAAAAAACTGGTTAATAAACCTTCGAAATATTGACTATCTTATTTTATCTATAGATATGTTAGCTTATGGTGGTTTAATTGCAAGTAGAGAAATGGAGTTAAATGTTGATCCGTATGGGTTTGCAGAATCTGTTAGAGAGTTTAAAAAGAATAATAGTAATTGCAAGGTATATGCCTTTAATATAATTATGAGAACATCTATAAGTGTGAAAGACGAAAAAACATATGAATATTGGAAACTGATTAATGAATATTCTTCCCTAGCTTATAATGAACACGAAAATTTTAGTAGAATAAAAGAGCTTGAAAAGATAATTCCTAAGTCTATTCTTGATGGTTATTTAAAAGCCAGAAGACGCAATCATGAAGTTAATAATATCTCAATTGATTTGGTAAATGAGGGAGTAATAGATTTTTTGGTTTTAGGTCAAGAAGATTGTGATAAAATAGGAATTCACCTTTTAGAGCAGGAAAGACTGCTTACAAAAATAAGAGAATTAGGTCTTGAAGAAAAGATAATGATGATGCCAGGTGCTGACGAGTTTGGTCAGATTTTATTTGTAAGGGTATTGAATGATATTTCAAGAATGAAAATTGGAAGGTTAGTGTATGATAATGATCGTCTAAAATATGTAGTAGCACAATACGAAAACATACCAATTTACGAAACTTTAGATTTGCATATCAAAGCCGCTGGTTTTGATATAAATGAAGTAAATGATCAGATAATTTTATATATAATAACGCCTAAAATATTTGATGACATTATTTGGATTGATGATGACCATTATAAATATCTTGAAGGTGTTAAAGCCGAAGATGTTTATATAAATGATGAAGAACTAGATGCCTATATAAAAAATCACAAAATTATAATATTTGATTTATGTCATGCCAATGGAGGTTGGAAAGAACTTATTTATTTTCTTTCGGAAAACGACCTATTGCATGAGATATATGGATATACAGCCTGGAATACGACTTCAAATAGTATTGGGACAGGACTCTTATTTTATGCTTTGTTATATGAAGAGAATAAGGACAGTAAATTATTTCTTGAATTTCTTATAGAAAGGTTTTATGATGACTTTTTATACCAAAGCATAGTTCGTTCAAGGATAAATGAAATCTTACAAAGAGAAGGAGAAAATGTTCATTTCTTTAGATTGTTTAAATACAATTATAATATGATATTATGTGAACTTATGAAAAAACATGATGAGATTATTAAGAAATCAATATTAAGTAAACCCATTAAGATTTTAGAAAATTTGCAAATAAAAGATTATCACATTGAATGCTCTTTTCCATGGAATAGGACATTTGAAATAAAAGTAGATGTTAAAGTTCAAATATAAATTTTTTTAGAGGAGTGATATTATTATGAGATTGATTGAAAGGTTAAAAAGCAATAAAATGACACTTATTGTAAGCCTTCCTCAAAATACTTTAGAACTTGCTTTGGCTGCAGTCAATGGTGGGGCTGAGGCAATTAAAGTGCACACAAATGTGTTTCACAGAGCAAGTGGTAATAGATTCCCTAAGCTATCAGAGCAATTAGATATTCTTGAGGAAATTGTGAGAAAGGTAAACATACCTGTAGGCATTGTGCCAGGGGGAGATGAATCATGTATTGAAAAAGATGAAATTAAAATATTAAAAGACATTGGCTTCGATTTTATATCAATGTTCGTTCATCACATGCCTTTATATATCTATAAATCAGGATTTACAATAATGTCCACAATAACAAAAGATTATACAGTTGATGAAATAAGGACATTAAACTATTTAGATGTTGATATAATTGAAGCAGATATGTTGCCAGATGATAAAAAAAAGATTATTCATTTGGCAGATTTGCTGAGGTATAGGAAAATAGTTGAATCTGTTAGTAAACCTGTAGTTGTACCTACTCAAAGGATTATCCTGCCGGAAGAAGTAGAAGACCTTTATAATATTGGTGTTAGAGGTTTTATGATTGGCGCCATAGTTACGGGTAACAGTCCAAAACAAGTAGAAAGAGTTACAAGTGAATATAGAAAAGCTATCGACAGGCTTTAATGTGATTTTTAGAAGGAGGAGATAATATTGAAAGTAAGAATCGGGATAGATGTTGGAGGAACATTTACAGATGCGGTTGCTATAGATAATGACACTTATGAATTAATAGGGACAATAAAGGTACCTACGACACATACTGCGAAAGAAGGTGTTGCAAAAGGTATTATAGAAGCTCTTATAGAACTCATGAAAGAACACAATATAGGTCCAGAAGATGTCCTATTTATAGCCCATGGTACAACACAGGCAACAAATGCCTTATTAGAAGGTGACGTTGTTCCTGTTGGCATTATAGCTGCAGGTAAAGGGCTTGAAGGAATTAAAGTAAAAAGCGATACAAATATACAGGATATAGAACTTGCGCCAGGCAAGATATTAAAAATTGCAAATCAATATATTGAATTAGAGGACGAATTTGAGGATAACGTGGAAATGAAAATTGAGGACTTCAAAAGGCAGGAGATAGGAGCAATTGTCGCTGCACAGGCTTTTTCAGTTGATGATCCAACAATTGAGAATAAAATAGTAGACATTGTAGAGCAAAAAGGGCTTCCAGCGACGGCAACACATGAAATAACAAAGCTATATGGATTAAGAATAAGGACAAGGACTGCAGCAATAAACGCATGTATACTTCCCAAAATGATAGAGACAGCAAACATGACAGAAGAAAGCGTAAAAAAATCCGGCATAAAAGCACCTCTCATGATAATGAGAGGCGATGGTGGAGTAATGAATATAGCGGAAGTGAGGAAAAGGCCCATACTAACACTTCTTTCAGGGCCTGCTGCAGGTGTAGCAGGAGCTTTGATGTATGAAAAAATATCTGACGGCATATTCCTTGAAGTTGGTGGAACAAGTACAGACATATCTGCAATAAAGACAGGTAAAGTAATGGTAAACTATGCAGAAATCGGTGGGCATAAGACTTATCTTAACTCCCTTGACGTAAGAACGGTGGGAATAGCAGGAGGGAGCATGGTAAGGCTTGGTGACAAAGACATAGAAGACGTTG
>DULG01000030.1 GCA_012840485.1 Clostridia bacterium
AAAGATATTTTTTTTCACAAGAGACACCCCTTTCGTGTTTTTTTGGTTTCCAAAATCTATTTTATCACAGGGGTTGTCTCTTGTTTTTTTTCACTCAAAAAATCCTACGATAATTTTACACTATGAATACAAAAGCATGCCATTTAAAAAGAGTATCACAAAAGCCACAATTATACCAATAATTTTTTCAAGAAGTGTATTTACAAATTCACCCATAAATTTTTTTTGAGAAGTAATAAAAAGCATTGGTATTATAGCCATAGGAAGTTCAAAACTTAAAATTACTTGGCTTATAATAAGGGTTTTCAAAGGGTCAATCCCTAATAAAATAATTACTAATGCTGGCATCATGGTTATAAGCCTCCTTACATTTATCGGAATATTTAATCCTACAAAACCTTTCATTATAGTCTGCCCTGCCATCGTCCCCACTGCAGAAGAAGAAAATCCTGAAGCTAAAAGAGCAATTCCAAATGCCCAGCTAGATAGAGGTCCTAATAAAGGCTTTAAAGACATATGGGCTTCTTCAATAGATTCAATTACCATGCCGTTTTTATAAAAAACAGCTGCTGACACAATTAACACGGCTGCATTTATTATAAATGCTATGTTCATCGCTACTAAAATATCTATTTTCTCCATCTTCAAATGCTCCATCTTTTCTTCCAATGTATTTTCTGTATTTCTATACTGCACTAGCTGAGAATGCAAATAAATCACATGAGGCATCACTGTTGCACCTAATATGCCAACAGCTATTAACATTGCTTCTCCATCAGGTACAGAAGGAATTACGATGTAATAGATCACTTTTCCCCAATCTGGTTTTGCCAAAAAAAGCTCAAATGCATAGGCAAGACTAATAATTGAGACTAATGAGAAAATAATTATTTCAACTACTTTTTGACCATACTTTTCTAAGTATACAATGACAAATGTAATTACTCCTGTCAAAAGGCCTGCATATATCAGAGGAATGTGAAAAAGCAAATGCAATCCTAAAGTGCCGCCTAAAAACTCTGCTAAGTCTGTTGCCATAGCAGCTAATTCTGCAGCTATCCATAAAAACCAATTGACTTTCCTTTTAAAAATTATGCCACACATCTCAGGTAAATTATGCCCTGTTGCAATTCCTAATTTTGCAGACATGCTCTGTAAAAAAATAGCCATAATATTGCTCCACAGTATCACCCATATTAAATGATAATTAAATATAGAGCCTCCACTTATATTTGTGGCAAAATTTCCAGGGTCAACATAGGCAACACTTACTACAAAAGCTGGGCCAAAATATTTTAAGACTTTTTTAAGGGCTTGACGGACAGAAAAAACTTTTTTAGTCGCTATAATTGATTCACGATTTTCCAAATAAATCCCCCCGTTTTAGACAAAGCTAAATTTTTTTGCCTTATTTAAAATATGTCTTTGGTTTTTGTCTTGTTACACAAAAAAGCAACCCGCCTTTACGGGTTATTTTTCTGATACTTTTCTTTCACTTCTGGATTTTCCTCTAAAAATTTATTAAACTTCTTCATTTTTTCTAATGTATCAAGGGATATATTGTGTTCAATTAATTCTGTCTGATCCAATAAACCCTCCTCAACTCCTAAATTTCTTAAAAATTTTTCTACAGTACAATGCCTCTCCAATAAAAATTCTCCCATTTTTTCCCCTTTTTCTGTTAAATTTATAACTCCATATTTTTCATATTCTACAAAACCTAACTCCTTTAACCTCTGAAGCATTTTTGTAGTTGAAGGAGCCTTTACATTTAAAAGTTCAGAAAGTGTATTCACACGAATATATCGGTTTTTTAAACTTTCTCTATAAATCATCTCTATATAGTCTTCCATAGCAGGTGTCAATTGGTTTACTTTAGGAAAATGAATCTGATAGCCTCTTACAGTATAAAACTTATCCTTTTCCATATGCTCACACCTTTTTCAATCCTTCAATAAGCATATATATTATCTTTAAGTAAAAAAAAGACTTAGCATAAAGCTAAGCCTTTTGTACAACGTCTTTTTTTACAAACTCTATTTTTCCATCCTTTGCAGTAACAATTAGTTCATCTCCTGGTTTTACTTCTCCTAGAAGCATAAGCTCAGATAGTTGATTTTCTACAATTCTTTGTATAACTCTTCTTAAAGGCCTTGCACCATAGTTGGGGTCATAACCTTGTTTGATAATTTCCTCTTTTGCCTCAGGAGTAAACTCTAATTTTATATCATTCTCTTTCAAACGATCATTTAATTCTTTAATCATTATATCAGCAATCTTTTCAATGTGGTCCTTAGAAAGTGGATGGAATACAATTATTTCATCTACCCTATTTAAAAACTCCGGCCTAAATGTCTTTCTCAATTCTGACATTAATGTTTCTTTTATTTTATCATAAGAGGCTTTATCCTCTTTATCTTGAGGCATAAATCCCAAAGTAGTTTGTTTTTTGAGAAGTTCTGCACCTACGTTGGATGTCATAATTATAACTGTATTTTTAAAGTCCACAGTCCTACCCTTTGAATCTGTAAGCCTTCCATCTTCCAATATTTGAAGAAGAATGTTAAACACATCAGGATGAGCTTTTTCAATTTCATCCAATAAGATTACTGAATAGGGTTTTCTTCTTACTTTCTCTGTCAGTTGCCCTCCTTCTTCAAATCCTACATATCCTGGAGGAGATCCAATAAGCTTAGATACAGTATGCCTCTCCATGTATTCTGACATGTCTAATCTAATCATGGCATTTTCATCGCCAAAGAGAGCCTCTGCTAAAGCCTTAGTAAGTTCTGTTTTACCAACACCAGTAGGACCTAAGAATATAAAGGAACCTATTGGCCTTTTTGGATCTTTTAATCCTACTCTTGCCCTCCTTATAGCTCTTGCTACCGCTTCTACTGCTTCATCTTGTCCTATAACTCTTTCATGCAATACCTCCTCTAAGTGGAGCAGTCTCTCTGATTCCTCTTCAGCTAACTTTTTAACAGGTATTCCTGTCCACAGAGATACGACTTGTGCGATTTCCTCAGGACCTACACTTTTTTCATTAGAAAGAGAATTTTGTTGCCATTTAGCCTTTAATTTCTCTAACTCTTCCCTCAATTTTTGTTCTTCATCTCTTATCTTAGCAGCTTTTTCGTATTCCTGAGTCCTTATAGCTTCTTCTTTTTCTTTTATTAAGTCGTTGATTTTATCTTCTAGTTCTTTAATCTCTGGAGGAGCTGTAACTGTTTTTAATCTTACGCGAGAAGCAGCTTCATCTATTAAGTCTATAGCTTTATCGGGTAAAAATCTATCTGCAATATATCTGTAAGAAAGTCTGGCTGCTGCCTCTAAAGCTTCATCAGTAATTTTAACCCTATGATGAGCTTCATATTTGTCTCTCAATCCTTTTAATATCTCAATAGTTTCCTCTACAGTTGGTTCATCTACCATTATAGGTTGAAATCTTCTCTCCAACGCAGGATCTCTTTCTACGTATTTTCTGTACTCATCTAATGTTGTAGCACCAATTACTTGAATTTCACCCCTTGCAAGAGCTGGTTTCAAGATATTTGATGCATCTATAGCTCCTTCAGCTGCACCTGCCCCTATCAAAGTGTGCATTTCATCCACAAACAATATCACATTACCAGCTTTTATGACTTCATTAAGAACAGTTTTCAGCCTGTCTTCAAATTCTCCTCTGTATTTAGTTCCCGCCACAAGAGAAGCTAAATCCAAAGTCACAACTCTTTTATCTTTTAAAATTTCAGGGATTTCTCCTTCTACAATTTTTTGAGCGAGTCCTTCTACAATAGCAGTTTTGCCAACGCCCGGTTCACCTATTAGAACAGGGTTGTTCTTTGTTCTTCTGCTTAAAATTTGTATTACTCTCTCAATCTCTTTTTCTCTTCCTATGACAGGGTCAAGTTTTCCTTCTCTTGCGAGGTCAGTCAAATCTCTGCCAAACTGATTCAAGGTAGGGGTATTTGTATTTTTAACTTTTGCAGCCTTTGCAGGACCTCCTGCAGGCTCTTCATTAAGCATTTTTACAATCTCCTCTCTTACTCTATTAAAATCTATTCCTTGCTCCATTAAAATTCTTACAGCAACTCCTTCTCCTTCCCTTAAAAGGCCTAACAAAATATGCTCTGTACCAATGTAACTAGTATTAAACCTTCTCGCTTCACTAAGGCTTAATTCTAAAACTCTTTTAGCTCGAGGAGTGTAACCTACCACATCCCCCGGAACATTCCCCATTCCAATTAAGGATAACACTTTTTCTCTCGTGGTTTCATAAGTTACCCCAAGTTTTTTCAAAACTCTTGCTGCAATCCCTTCATCTTCTTTTAATAAACCTAACAAAATGTGTTCTGTTCCTACATAATTATGATAAAAAGACCTTGCCTCTTCTTGGGCCAAATAAAGAGCTTTTTGAGCCCTCTCTGTAAATCTACCAAACATCGCCATCTTAAACACCTCCTATAAATTATCTCTTTGGCTTATTTGATTCCTTATATACTCTGCTCTTTTTACATCTCTTTCGTATGGTTCTAGCTGTCTGCCATAAATTTTTTGCAAATTCGCAGGCTGTATTTGAGCAGTAAGTCTATCTATTTTATCTACTGGAACATCTAATATACCTAAAACTATACCTAACCTTACATCAGACATTAAAGTCATATATTCTTTAGTGGACATGACTTTTGCATGGGACAAAATACCAAAAGCTCTTCCCACTCTGTCTTCTATTTGAACCTTTTGTTTTTTGTATAAATTCTCTCTCGCTTTTCTTTCACTAAAAATTACTTGTCTCGCTACCCCCTCAATATTTTCAATTATTTCTTTTTCACTTTGTCCAAGAGTAACTTGGTTAGAAATTTGGTAAATATCTCCCAACGCTTGAGTACCTTCACCGTATATCCCCCTTACTGCCATTCCTATTTTAGAAACCGAATTAAGAAGATTACTTATTTGGCCTGTTATAGTAAGTGCTGGCAAATGAACCATGACAGAAGCTCGTATTCCTGTTCCCACATTAGTAGGACAGGCAGTCAAATAACCTAACTTTTCATCATAAGCATAGTCAATAGTCTCCTCAATCAAGTCGTCAATTTTATCAGCTGTATCCCAACTTTCTTTCAACCTTAACCCTTCTAATATACATTGTATTCTAAGATGATCCTCCTCATTGACCATTATACTCACTGTATTGTCATCTTTTATAAGAGCATATCCTGTTTTAACATTTTGTGAAAGGTCTGGACTTATTAGATGCTTCTCTACAAGCGACTGCCTGTCTATAGGAGTGAGTTTTTTCATATCTTCTTCTAGAAATTGGGTAGATAAAATAGTATTACTGCCTAATATAGCTTTTTTAACCAATTCTATAACTCTTCTCCCCTGATCTTCTGTCATAATAGTAGGAAATGGAATATCTTTTATGTTCCGCGCAAGTCTAATTCTGCTAGATAATACCACATCTTTATCATGACCTATCATTTTAGCCACCTACTTTCCCAATTCTTTCTCCAATTCCTTGATTTTATCTCTTAGTTCTGCAGCTTTTTCATATGCCTCTTCTTTAATAGCTTTTTCTAGTTGTAACTTTAGTTCCTCAATTTCTCTTTTTACTCTCATCTTGCCGCCAGCTTTTTTAGGTATTTTACCTCTATGCTCAGTACTTCCATGTATTCTCCTTATAAGGGGATTTAATTCCTCAGCAAAAGAGTCATAACAATAGCTACATCCTAATCTTCCAATCTTTTTGAAATCTTCATAAGTCATACCACAGTGACTGCATTTTAAAGGCTTTTTAGTGAAGTCCTCTATTCCAGGCAAAAAGTCCATTAAACCTGACAACAAATTTTGAACTGAAAAAGGTGTAAAAGTTGAAAAAACTTCCGTATTTAAAATGCCCTCTTCTGCTGCACATTGGTCACATAAGTGCATTTCAGTTTTTACACCATTTACTATTTTAGTGTAATGGACTGTAGCAGGTCTTATTTTGCATTTATCACACATCATAAAAATTACCTCCTTTACTTGTTTCGAGCAATTTCCATAAGCATTGCTTTAAAAAGTATAGCTCGCAGCATATTGTTATCTTCCTGTGAAAAAGGAAGAATTTTATCATTTACTATAGCTTTTATAATAGCTGCCTCTCTTGAAGTTATAATATTATGGTCTAAAAGGGCATCAACATAATATCTAGCTTTGCTTTCTGAAATACTGTCTCCTATATTTTCTATTATTTTATTTATCCAATTGTTTGATATAGAAGTTTTGTAAATTTTGATATATCCTCCGCCACCTCTCTTACTTTCTATGATATATCCTCTGTCAATAGTAAAGCGAGTCTCTAACACATAATTTATTTGAGATGGCGCGCAATTAAAAACATTTGCTAATTCATTTCTTTGAATTTCTACATAATGTTTTCCAGCTTCCTCCATCATCTCTTTTATAAAATTTTCTATCAAATCGCTAAGCCTCGCCATCCTCCATCACCACGTTTCTTACTTTTACTTTGACTTTCTTTGACCTTCAAATATATTTTTACATCTTTTTACCTTTACGTCAATGTCTTTTTACTCCCAAAGCAAGTGATTTTTTGAGATTTTTTTATCAAATATCAAAAATATCTCCTGTATTCTAAACTTTACTTCATTTTTCATTCATTTTCATAATTTTCTTCCTCTTCTTCTACTGGCTCCGATAAATTTTCTCCATTCAATAAGGAGGATAAATTGCTCTTTCCTTTTAATTTCTTATTACTTTCATTCTCATATACTTCTTCCTCAAAAAAATTGCCTCTCATCGATTTGTATAGTTTCCCTTTAAAAAATTTTTGACTTTTACTCACTTTTTACACCCCTTAGTCACATTTTCTTAATCTTTAATTTTTAATTTAGTTTTTCTTTGTATAACCTATTTTCATTGATTCTTTCCTTTCTTCATATATGATACCACTTCCATTACAAACTATTACATTTTCATTCTAATTTTTTAGAGATCAATCAAATTTATCACCTATTTTATGTAATTTATTCGCTAATGCAAACCTACTTTTCTATATTATATCGTAAATAATCTTCAGAAAAAAGCTTTCCTACAATAAAAACAAAGCCTGCTCCCGCAGGCTTATTCTTCTTTCTCCTTCAATTTTTTCCTTTCTTCTATTATTTTTTGCGCCACATTAGGTGGAGCCTCCTCATATCTCGCAAAAGTCATTTTAAATTCCCCTCTTGCCTGTGTCAAAGACCTCAGGTCCGTCGCATATCTACTCATCTCTGCTAAAGGCACTTCTGCCGTTATTATTTCTAAATTGTCTTTTGCTTCCATACCTAAAATTCTGCCTCTTCTTTTATTTAAGTCTCCTATAATATCCCCCATGTACTCCTCTGGAACTATTACTTCTACTCTCATAATAGGTTCAAGCAAGACAGGATTAGCCTGTTCCATTCCTTTTTTAAAAGCAAGAGATGCAGCAATTTTAAAGGCCATTTCAGAAGAATCAACGGGATGGTAGGAGCCATCTACCAGCGTCGCTTTAATATTTACAACCGGATAACGAGCAAGTACACCTTCTTTTAAACTTTCCCTTAAGCCCTTTTCCACTGCTGGAATATATTGTTTTGGAACAGCTCCACCAAAAATCTTATCTTCAAATTCAAACTCACTGTTGGGGTTCGGTTCAAATTCAATCCACACATGGCCATATTGTCCATGTCCACCTGTCTGCTTTTTGTGTTTTCCTTCTACTTTTACTTTCCCCTTTATTGTCTCTCTATAGGGCACGATTGGCTCTGTTAAAGTGCACTCCACACCAAATTTATTCATCAATTTTTTAGATATTACTTCTATATGCTGTTCTCCCATTCCATAAACTATCATTTGTCCTGTCTCTAAATTCTTTTCTACTTTAAAGGTGGGATCTTCTTCCTGCAGCCTTTGAAGCCCATTGCTTATTTTTTCTTCATCTCCTTTAGATTTAGGCTCAATTGCAAGAGCAAGGGTAGGCTGAGGAAATTCAATTGGATCCAACGTGACAGGATTGGAAGGGTCGCATAAGGTATCTCCTGTCATCGTGTATTGAAGTTTTGCAACTGCTCCTATATCTCCAGCTACTAATTGAGAAACAGGTATCTGTTTTTTCCCTCTTAATATATAAAGTTGACCTATTTTTTCTTGCACTTGTTTATTTGGATTGAGTAACGTAGAATCAGAAGTTAAAGTCCCTGATACGACTTTAAAAATAGATAACCTACCTACATAAGGATCCGCTATAGTTTTAAATACAAATGCTGCTACTGGAGCATTTTCATTGACTTTTACTCTGTCTCTTTCTATCTCTAAAGGCGAGGGCAAAAACTCTACAATAGCATCCAGTACCCCATCTGTCCCAATATTTTTAAGGCTTGAACCACATAAAACGGGCATTAACTCACCAATTTTTATGCTGTTCCTTATCCCTTCTCTCAGTTCCTCTTGTGTAAATTCCTCTCCTCCAAAATACTTCTCCATTAAAGCTTCATCGTTTTCAGCAACGTTTTCAATCAATTCTTCTCTAGCCGATAAGACTTTTTCCATTAAATCTGCCGGTATTTCTGCTTCCTTCACTCCTTTGTCGTCATAAACATACGCCTTTTGAGTAATAACGTCTACATAGCCCTTAAAATTTTGCTCACTTCCAATAGGAAAAGCAAAAGGAATTACTTTGTTACCAAATTTTTCTCTCAATTGATTGAAAGCCTTAAAATAATCCGCATTTTCTCTATCCATTTTATTTATAAAAAACATAATAGGTAATTTATTCTTTTTGGCTAAATTAAATACTTTTTCAGTTCCTACTTCCACACCAGAAGCAGCACACACAGGTATTATAACGCTGTCTACAACCCGCAAGCCACTGACAACTTCTCCAAAGAAATCAAAATACCCCGGCATATCTAATATATTAATTTTGTAATCTTTCCATTCTACTGGAATTACAGATGTGGAAATAGATATTTGCCTCGCAATCTCTTCTGAATCATAATCTGAAACAGTAGTTCCATTTTCTACTCGTCCCATCCTATCAATGGCCTTTGTGTTGAAAAGAAATGCTTCAGTTAATGTGGTTTTACCGGCTCCCCCGTGGGAAACCAACCCTACATTCCTTATTTGATTAGTTTTGTAATCCTTCATAGATATCCTCCTATCTTATTGCAAATAGTCTTTAATATTATTATTCTATACATTTTGAAATTTTCCTTTATTTTTTTGATGTTTTTTTGATAAAAAACTCTGGTAAATCACCAGAGATTTATTCTGTTTTTCTAACAACCTTCTCTATCATCTTTTGTATTTTCTCTGCTTCAGCTATGTTAAGTACCTCTTGTGCTATTTCTTTTGCTCTTTCATACTCTATATTTCTTATTATATTTTTAACTGTAGGTATAGAAGTTGCACTCATAGAAAATTCGTCTAAACCAAGTCCTAACAATATAATTGTAGCTAAAGGATCTCCCGCCATCTCCCCGCACATAGCCGCAAATTTACCTTCTTTATGAGCTGCATCAATAACCAATTTTATAAGTCTTAAAATAGCAGGATTAAAAGGCTGATAATACTCTTTCACATGCTCATTCATTCTGTCAACAGCAAGGGTATACTGCGTCAGGTCATTAGTTCCTATGCTAAAAAAGTCTACTTCTTTAGCTAATATGTCCGCCGTTATTGCAGCAGAAGGTATCTCTACCATTATCCCTACTTTTACATCTTTATCATATTTTATCTCCTCTTTATCAAGTTCAGCTTTTACTTCATCTAAAATAGCATTTGCTTTCCTTACTTCTTCTACAGAAGATATCATGGGATACATTATTTGTATATTTCCATAAGCACTTGCTCTCAAAATTGCCCTCAACTGGGTTTTAAATATGTCTGTCCTATCCAAACAAAGCCTTATAGCTCTGTATCCCAAAAAGGGATTCATCTCTTTAGGCATATCAAGATAAGGAAGCTCTTTATCTCCTCCTATATCTAGTGTTCTTATGGTAACAGGTCGATCTCCCATTTTTTCTGCAACTTCTTTATACGCTTCAAATTGTTCTTCCTCTGTAGGAAGGGTAGATCTATCCATGTATAAAAATTCAGTCCTAAAAAGTCCAATTCCCTCTGCTCCATTAGTCAAAGCACTTTTTACATCTTTTGGAGTTCCAATATTTGCTGCTAACATGACTTTTTTGCCATCAGGAGTTATTGCAGGAAGGTCTTTTATTTCCTTTAATTTTTCTATTTTTTTATCATAGTTTTCTTTTTTACCCTTGTATTCGTTTATCGTATTGTCATCAGGATTTACGATGACAATGCCTTCTAATCCATCTATTATCATGATATCACCATTTTTAACTTGAGAAGTAATATTTCCTAATCCTACTACAGCAGGAATCTCTAAAGAACGGGCCATTATCGCTGTATGGGAAGTTCTGCCTCCTACATCTGTAGCAAACCCTAAAACCATTTCTTTTTTCATGGTGGCTGTATCTGAAGGAGTTAAATCTCTTGCTATCACTACTACTGGTTCAAAAAGGTCGGAAAGATTTCCACTTTTTAGTCCTAAAAGATTATCTATTATACGGCTTCCCACATCTCTTAAATCAACAGCTCTTTCTTTTAAATATTCATCATTTAGACTTTCCATTACAGAAGCATTTTGTTCAATTACTTTATTTACCGCATTATCAGCAGTTATAAGTTCAGTCTTTATCATGTTTTCTACCCCTTCAATAAGTTCGGGGTCACTTGCCAGCATTAAATGAGCTTCAAAAATTTCCGCTTTATCTTTCCCAAACTCTTTTAATGCATTTTCCTTAATTTTTCTTATTTGATTTTGTGTTACTTCTAGAGCTTTCTTAAACCTTTCAATTTCATATTCTACCTTTGATTCCTCTATATTTTGCCTATTAATTTCTGCTCTTTCCTTGATGTATAAAAAAACTTTCCCAATAGCTATCCCCGGTGATGCTGCAACCCCTTTTAACATCTGTTAACCCTCCTCAAAATTAATTCTAACGTTTATTATAACACAGTTTTCGCTCCAATGTGAAACTTTTACACAATAATAAGATAAAAAAATAAAGCAAATTTGACAGTCATTTTTCCCTAGTCACAAAAGCAAAATCAGGAAAGGTATTGCCTTTCCTGATTCGGCAATTTTTTTATTTATTAACTAATTTCAATTGTTTTTCAATTTTTTACATCTCATATATAGCAATTTTATTTCTTCCTTTACTTTTGCCACCTGCATACAAAGCTCTATCTGCATGGCTTATAAGTTTTTCCGCCGAATCAGCCTTCCGTGGATAATCCGCTACTCCCCCTGTAATGGTTACGTATATCTCTCCTTTTTCTGTTTTGATCGGTTTCGCTGACACTTCATTTCTGATTCTCTCTGCAATCATATACGCTTGTTCTGCAGTAAGCCTTGGTAAAATAACAGTAAATTCCTCTCCTCCAAATCTAGCTACAATGTCATCACTCCTTACATTGTTTTTTATACGCCTTGCTACTTCTTTAAGTACTTCATCACCGATTAAATGCCCGTAAGTATCATTTATTTGTTTAAAATTATCTAAGTCGAACATAATGAGGCTTACAGGTTCATTGGTTTCATCTGCTTTTATAATATTTTCCATCAGTACATCATTAAAATATCTTCTATTATAAGTTTTTGTAAGAGGATCTGTTATAGATTTTTTCGTAACTTCATAATAACGTTTGGCATTGGTAATAGCAACAGAAGCTTGATCTACAATTATCTCTATAACCTTCACAGAATCTCCATCAAACACATTCGTCTCTACATGTAGTACCATAAGGCATCCGATGACAGACCCTGAAAATCTCAAAGGAGCTACTACCATACTACCATAATTACTCATAAATTGCTCTGTTACAAATCTTTTATCCTGTTTTAAATCCCTGATGACTATTGTCTTATTAGAAGATACACACTTGCCTATTAACCCCTCGTCCTTAAAATAATTTTCTTTAAACCCTTCTTTTCCCTCTTTGTTGCCTACTGACTTTACTAAAGTTGCCATTCCATTGGTATCTACTAAATATATTGCTGCTGCAGATATGGAAACAACTTTAGAAATAACTTCAATAATGGTATCCAATATTTGCTCCAATTCTAATTTCGAATTTATCATTTTAACCATCTCATATATGGCATTGAGCCTTTTATTCGCTTTAATCAAATCTCTAATCATTCTAAAAGCATAGGCTATGAATATAAGCGGAGTTAAAGATAACACAAAAAACAAAAAACTATGCGTAAAATAAATATAAGCAAGTAATAAAGAAAGAGGAATCATTACTACATAAGTACCTAACTCTAATACTACACTTTCATTCCAATATTCTTTAAATAAAATCTTGCCTTGTGCTTTTAAAGCATAATAAATTATAAAATTATTCAACAAAAAACTCATTATGACATAACTCAAAATATATTTTATTTGGGAAAAAGATATTACTCCGATTTCCCCTCCTAGAAACTCATAAAACCATCCTGCTACTAAATAAGCAACCGAAAACATTGCTCCATTTAAAAGTCCATTTTTTATTTTTTTTCTTATTACAATAGTGTCAAACATAACAGATGATACCATAAGAGTAGCCGCTCCAACTGTCCCGAAAATCAAAAAAGTAGTTATTCCTATTGTAGGGCTTAAAGATAATTTTATATCAGTGTACATTATCCCAAGGTTATCTAAAATTATTGCAAAAGCCAGCAAAATCAAAAAGACTCTCCAGTCCATTCCAACGCCACAGCAATAAAGTGCCCACACAAACAATATACTCCCGGCAGTAATTAAAGTTACATTAAAAACTAATTCTTTGGTTTTCCCCATACTAATCCCCTCATTTTTTTACAATCATATAAATATTCTACATTTATTTCAAAAATCCTTCTTTTGCTGCCAAATATTCATAAAATTAATAACTTTATTTGTCAAACCCAATTGTATCACAAGCCACCATCGGAATGTGTCGAATTGTGTAACTTTTCTAAAAATATTTAAAGACCCCCTCTTTTTAAGAGAAGGTCTTTAAACCATTAACCGCATTTAGAATAACCACAATTTTTACACACAACACAACCACCTTCATGTTCTATCGGACTACCACATTCCGGGCAAAATCTTTCTTCGTCCAACAAATCCACTTCACTTATAGCAACTTCCTCTTTATGATCATTTTTTTCGTTATTATGGTTGTTATTTTCGTATAAAGGTATATCAATCGGAGCAAATTGCTGTTCTTCCTCTACCCTAATTTTCATGACTTTCTCAATTACTTTTCCAATAGCGTCAGGGCAAGATAATACTTTTATTTCTTTGTTTGTAGCCATTTGCCTTAAAGTAGAATGACATCTTATGCCCTTTAACTGCTCCACAATTGTCTTCGCATCAATGCCTGATCGCAACGCTATAGATATAAGTCTACTTGTCGCCTCTGACTGAGAAGGACATCCCCCTGCTCTTCCAAGATTTGTAAATACCTCACATATGCCTTGGTCATCATAATTGACAGTTATATAAAGGTTTCCACATCCTATTCTAACTTTCTCCGTTATACCTCTTGTAACAGGAGGTCTTGGCCTTGGTTTTAGTGGCTCCTTTTTGCTCTGCTCTTCTTTAGGCTTTTCTTCTTTTTTTCCTTTTATGCCCAAATTTAAGACCTGTGATTCACGGCTTCCATCCCTATATATAGTAACACCTTTGCAACCCAGCTCATAAGCAAGAAGATAGGTCCTTCTAACATCTTCTACAGTAGCTTCATTTCTGAAGTTCACTGTTTTAGAAACAGCATTGTCAACATGTTTTTGAAAAGCTGCTTGCATTTTGACATGCCACTCAGGGTCAATATCATGGGCTATCACAAAGACTCTTTTAACATCTTCTGGTATATCCTTTATGTCTTTTAGACTTCCCCTTCGAGCAATTTCTCGCATCAGTTCTTCTGAATAAAATCCTCTTTCAATGGCAACCTCTTTAAATACAGGATTTACTTCCACTAGTTCTGTATTATCCATAACATTTCGCGTCATAGCTATTGCAAACACCGGTTCTATGCCACTGGAAGTACCTGCAATAATGGATATAGTACCAGTCGGTGCAATAGTGGTTGTTGTAGCATTTCTAATTTTTATGCCCATTTTTTTGTAAATGCTCTTGTCATAGAAACCAAAGGTACCTCTTTCCTCTGCCAATTTAATTGAAGCTTCTTTAGAAGTCTCATCAATAAACTCCATCAATTCTTCGCCTAACTCTACAGCCTCTTCAGAATCATAGGGAATGCCTAATCTCAAAAGCATGTTAGCAAATCCCATTACTCCAAGCCCTATTTTTCTTGTCCCTTTTGTCATCTCTTCAATTTGCGAAAGAGGATATTTATTAGCATCTATTACATTATCTAAAAAATGTACTGCATCATAGACCGTTTCTCTAAGTTTGTCATAATCTATTACGTATCTACCTTCTACCTTTTTTAACATATTTTCAAGATTAATTGAACCTAAGTTACAAGATTCATATGGTAAAAGTGGCTGTTCACCACAATTATGGATATATATTCCATTCCCGTCAAAAGCATTTATTCCTGGCACTTGCACATCATACACTTCTTCAAATCCATCATCTTCTATGCTTTCAACAGTTGCTGTAAATAATTTTTTTCTTGGTCCCTTTTTATAGGAAGTTAACATAGAATTCAGTTTTTTTATTTTTACTGTGTCATTAAATCCTATTTTCTCCGCAAACAAGACTATATTATCTTCGCTTATAACAAGTTCATGCTGTGGTTTTATTTTATATTGACTTGTACCTCCATTACCATTAGGCATTTCTTTTAAGCCCGCATTTCTCCTATTAGTATAAATTTTACTAACTATACCTAGCCTTAGCAACATTCTCTGTACAGCTTTTAAAAGCTCTAAATTACTTTGTGCCAATCTAATACTCACGCCTTTTTCAGGACTACCTTGCACTGAACCATCAGCATCAAAAAGACCTCTTAAAAATCCTCTATAACCTTCAGAGGAAGCTCTTTCAATTGCGGGTGTCACAGTTTTATTACCAGGAATAATCCCAAATTCTTTAGCCAAATCTCTCAAACTTGCCAATTTAAGCCTATATTCATTGCGATCTTTTACTTCTATCCAGCCTGTAAAATCTGAACGATGTGGAAGTTCTTTTGCATAATTTAAGGCAATCTCCATAATGGCATTTCCATTGCCTTCACTATCTCCAACAGCTTTTCCTTCCTTCCATACAGAAAGAACAGCAGCCTCTTTCTTTATAACACCATCGCCTACCAAAAGACCTAAAAGATATCCTTCTCCTTCCGTTAACTCTCCAGGCCAATAATCTAAACTTCTATGGTTATGAAGTACTACCTTATCTCCAGGCTTCAAATCCTGTGCTGAAACCCATTCATAAGATATCTTAAAACCCTTAGCATCGACAACTCTCAAAACCTTATGGTCATGAGTAAGTCTTAAGCTAAACCCTTCCTTAGTTTGCAACTTCAAAATAGGCTTAACACCTGTTTTGAAAAATCCTTCTTCAGTAGTTCTGTAAAAGGCCCCGTTTATTACAGCAACAAAGGGCTTACCTATCAAATCTTTTACCTGATAAGGGCCTTCTGCTGTCATAACCCATGTATCCCCTGTCACACAGGGATTGGTAGACTCAATCTCTCCAACTTCAGGGGTAGGATTTTTCTCATTTATTCTGTCTAAAAATATGATACCTGGTTCCCCATTTCTCCAAGCCATTTCTACAATCAGGTCAAAGACTTCTCTTGCTCTTAATCTATTTACCACTTTGTTAGTATGGGGATCAATTAAATCGTATTCTCTATTTTCTTCTACCGCTTTCATAAACTCTTCCGTGATAGCAACACTTATATTAAAATTCGTTATTTCATTATTGTCTTTTTTGCATTGAATAAACTCCAATATATCCGGATGGTCGACCTGTAAAATCCCCATGTTAGCGCCTCTTCTGGTACCACCTTGTTTCACCGCTTCTGTCGCTGCATTAAAAACTTTCATAAAACTAACAGGTCCTGATGCAACGCCTCCAGTGGATCTGACTGTAGCTCCCTTGGGTCGTAAGCGAGAAAAGCTAAATCCCGTACCCCCACCACTTTTGTGAATAATTGCCGCGTACTTTACCGCGTCGAAAATCTCTTCCATAGAATCTCCCACAGGAAGAACAAAACAGGCAGAAAGCTGACCTAATGGCCTACCAGCATTCATTAACGTAGGAGAATTAGGTAAAAAATCCAGATCTACCATCATATCATAAAATCTCTTCTTTACTGCTTCTACATCAGCATTTTTGTCATAGATTAAATCCACTTCAGCGATAGTCTTTGCAACCCTTTCAAACATTTCCTCAACTGTCTCAATAGGCTTGCCATTTTCATCTTTAGCTAAATACCTTCTCTCCAGAACCTTCCTCGCATTCTCGGTAATTTTCACAGGAAATTCCTCCTCTTATGTAAAACCACAATATTTTGTATATCGCTTATTACATTATACATTTTATTGTGGATTCTGCAACCTCCAAAACTATTCGATTAACTTTATTATCTCCCTTTACTATTAATTTTCGTCCAAAATCTCCATAAATTAAACAAATTTAAAACCCCGGTAAAATTACCGGGACAAAATATTAACAATTTCTTTAATTATCTCCTTGTCGTACTTTCCTTTTAAATAATCTTTTCGCCACTCTGTCTCTCCACTTTTTGCAAGTTCCTTTACTACTTGAGGCCTTTCAATCCAATGACCAATTTCTTTAAAATCTTTATTCATAAATACAAAAGTTGGTATTTTAGCTTTGCTATCTATATAATAAGGTTTCATGTGCTCTTCGTTACCTTCTCTTTTTAAAATTCTCAGCTTAAAATTTTTATTATAACTTGCGATTTTTGCAACTATAGGCACATTAACTTGAGAATCAGGACACCAACTCTCAGCAAATGCCAAAATATTCATCTCATCTTTAAATTTTATTTTCTCTATCAAGTCTTCATCTAAGACTGTCTTTTCATATCTCTCTTTTATTCTTTTAGCAATGTTCTCCTCCGATTCTTTTACAAATTCCTCAAAAGTTATTCCTTTTTCAAACAATTCTCTCAAAGTTAATTCACCTCTTTCAATTTACTGCCTTTTAAATAACGATCCTAAAACAGTTTTTGCTCCCGAGACAGTAATTCCTAAGAAGCTACTATTTCTTGTGAGAATTTCATCTAAAGCATCTACAACTTTATCAATTTGTTCTTTTGTCACAATCAAAGGAGGCTCTAATCTTATTACATTTGGGTTATTTAAAGTGTAAGCCGTTATAATTCTGTGTTTATTTTGAAGCTCTCCAGCAATCAAAGAACCCATGTATTCACTTGAAAGCTTTGAAATAGCTCCTCCAGAAATCTTGTCAAGAAGTCCACCTTCTGGTTGATTAAACTCTATCCCTATTAAAAGCCCCTTTCCTCTAACATCTTTTATAAGTTTTGGATGTTTTTCTTTTAATTCTTTCAGTCGACCTAAAAAGTATTCACCTTTTTCTTTTGCAACATCAGGAAGTTTTTTCTCTATAATAGCTTGTATTGAAGCAATTGCAGCAGCACACGCATAGGTATTGCCGCCAAAAGTAGAAGTATGCAAAAGAGCTTTTTCCATCGTTCCATAAGCCTTTTGCCATATTTCTTCCCTAGTTATGTAGGCGCCAATAGGCATAACTCCTCCACCTAAAGACTTCGCAAGGCACATTATGTCTGGAACTACTCCTTCGTGCTCACATGCAAACATTTTTCCTGTTCTTCCAAACCCAGTTTGCACCTCATCTAAAATCAAATAAGCATCATACTTAGTACAGAGCTCTCTTACCTTTTTCAAATATCCCTCAGGAGGAACGATAACTCCGCCTTCCCCTTGGATAGGCTCTACTATAAAAGCAGCAACATCTCTACCTTTCAAAGCTTCCTCCAAAGCTTTTTCATCTCCAAATGGAATAGGAACTGTCTCCGGCACAAGTGGTTTAAAATACTTTTGAT
The DNA here is from genome assembly GCA_012840485.1 of Clostridia bacterium. Classification (GTDB taxonomy): domain Bacteria; phylum Bacillota; class Thermoanaerobacteria; order Thermoanaerobacterales; family Thermoanaerobacteraceae; genus Thermoanaerobacter. The sequence continues at coordinate 18,103 of DULG01000030.1, forward strand.
ATTTTTCTCGTCCCGTCACTGAAAGGGCACCCATGGATTTGCCGTGAAAAGAGTTTTGGCAGTAAACTATTTTTTGTTTCCCTGAAGCAATTTTAGCAAGTTTTAAAGCTCCTTCTACTGCTTCAGCTCCGCTGTTACAGAAAAAGCTCCTTTTAAGATTCCCTGGTGTCACTTTTGCAAGATTATGAGCAAGAACTCCTGGCAAATTTCCAATAGCAGCTTGCAATATATTAGGCATATCTTTTACTTTTTCTACAGCTTCAATGACTTCATCAGGGTTATGCCCCAAATTTAAAGCACCATATCCTCCTAAAAAGTCATAATATTCATTTCCTTCATTGTCCCATACTGAAACTCCCTTAGCTCTTACAAAAAGTTTATCAAACTGAAGCATTGAAAGCATAGAGACAAACACTGAATTTATGTATTCTTTGTAATTTTCTCTGACTTGATTTTTGTTCAAAGTAAGTGCCTCTTCTAAAGTGATATATTCTGGAATGTCGTCTTTCACTTTCCCCTTTGTTCCTTCATACATTTTTCATCTCTCCTTCATCTTTAATGTCTGTGGTGGTGATGATGATTATGGTCATGTCCACAATGGTTGCAACTATTTTCAGCATATTTAATACTATCCAACTCTCTTTTAACCCTTTCCCGTATTTCCTTAACATATTCTTGCCTTAACCTCTTCTGCTCTTCCTTCTCTTCTTCAGTCAGTCCTTCTGTTTGTGATTTGTGATAAAGGAAATTTATTCTATCTATCATCTCTTTTGTTATCATTGCTTCACCTCGTCGAATAAATTTTGACAAATATATTATATTCCTTTTTCCCAAAAAACAAAAGAATTTTTATAAAATAATGGATATGACCATCACTTTTATGATATTATAACAGTATAGTAGCAAATATTTAAGGAGGTTTTTATAATGCCTTTAATTTGGATATTTTTTCTAATACTGTTGTTTCCTTTTTTTATATTTAGCTTTTTTGTGCACGCAACAACTTTTTCTTTTGCAAAATTGGGATTATCTCCCCAAATGGCAGTTTTTGTTTTTAGTTTATCTTTAATAGGAAGTGTAATCAACATTCCTATATCTCGAAAAAAAATTATTGTCCATGAAGAAGAACGGTATTTTTCCCCATTCCTTTTTTACTATCCTCCCCGCGTACAAGAACAAGTAATTGCAGTAAATTTAGGAGGAGCTGTAGTCCCCGTCATTCTCAGTTTGTACCTTTTGCCAAGGACACCACTACTCCCGACTATAATAGCTACTATAATAGTCACAATTGTGGCAAAAGCACTCGCTAAACCTGTACAAGGAGTAGGTATTACCCTTCCTGCCTTTATACCGCCTCTTGTGGCAGCTGCTTCTGCAATTTTATTATCTCCCCACAATGCAGCACCTGTTGCATATATCTCGGGAGTTTTAGGAACGCTTATTGGAGCAGACCTTTTAAATTTGCCTCACTTTAAAGATTTAACCTCTCATGCCATAAGTATAGGAGGCGCAGGAATATTTGATGGAATCTTTTTAGTAGGTGTAGTAGCCGCTTTATTGGCTTAAAAAACACCCTACTGTGAAAGTAGGGTGTTTTTATTTTACTTTAAATACTTATTAAACCAATCTGTTATCTCTCTAAGCCTTCTTATTCTGTGTTTAGGCTTACCACTTCTTGAAAGTTCATGATTTTCACCATGAAAAAATACCAGTTTTGATTCCACGCCAAAATATTTAAGAGCGCTAAACATTTGCAGGGCTTCTGCCATCCAACATCTATAGTCTTCATCTGAATGCAAAAACAAAGTAGGAGTTTTTACTCTATCAGCGTATTTTAAAGGCGAATGTTCCCAATACTTTTCAAAATTATCCCAAGGTGTTCCTCCTATTTGGTCAGGGACAAAATAATAACCTATATCTGTAGTCCCAAATTCTGTTGTCCAATTAGATATACTTCTTTGAGAAACGGCCGCTTTAAATCTATCTGTATGGCCTATTATCCAGTTTGTCATAAATCCTCCATAAGAACCACCCGTAACGCCAACTCTTTCAGGGTCAATATCTTTATAATTTTTCAATACATAATCTGTAAATTTCATTATGTCCTCATAATCAATTGTACCATACTTACCTCTTATATCAGCAAATTCATTTCCTCTGCCATCGCTTCCAACGGGATTGCAAAAAAATACAAAATACCCTTCTGAGGCCCAGTACTGCATTTCATGGAAGTACACTTCACCATATACAGTCTTAGGGCCACCATGTATATCTAATATTGCAGGATACTTCTTGCCTTCTTCATAATCTACAGGTTTTATAACCCAACCATCTATAAAATGGCCAGGCCTTGTTTCAACTTTCACCCTCTCTGGCTTTGAAAGTTTTCTCTCCCTTTGAATCCACTCATTAAAATCTGTCAATTGCTTTTCTTCGCCATTTTTGTATTCATAAAGTTCCAAAAGTTTTAACCCTCTAAAACCGATAAAGAGAATATTTCCCCCTTTTACATCAAACATGTCAACAGACCCATCTGATGCTATCACTTTTTCTATTTTCCCATTTACATCTATCCTGTTAAGGTATGCATTATATCTTTCTGTAGATATAAAGTACAGATAATCTCCTTCTACTTTAAAACTATAGCCAAAACCATATCTAGAATCAGAACCAACAGAATTTCCTAAACTCACATCCAGATCAGGAGTTATGCACTGTTTCTTCCCTGACTCAATATCTAAAAGGTAAAACTTGCTATTTTCATTGATTCCATATTTCTTCATGTCAGTACCTGTGCAAATTATTTTGTCTCCTAAAAAGTCAACATATCTATAGGAAAAGTCATTATCTTTATTGACTTTCTTCAATTCATTAAATGCGATATCATAAATGTATACATCACTCACAAGGCTCATCTTATCTTTGTAAGTCCGCCCTATAAAAACTGCTGTGTTTTTCTCTTTATTTAACTTAAAAGAAGATACTTCTGTATATTCATCAGTAATAGGCTGTAATTTATTTTCATTGACGCGATATAAATACAATCTTTCCCTATCTTTATTTATAACCCCGGCACCATTTGCCCAGTAAGGAATCTCATCTAAAACTTCATAGTCTTTTTCCTCTTTTCTTTTCTTTAGCTCTTTTTGTTTCTCCTCTTCGCTTAGCCCTTCTAACTCTTTTTTATTTACATTGTACATTGCTGTTAATAAAAAAGTATTTTCATCAATTAGTTCAATACTCATCACTTTTTTAGGAATTACAAAGGCTTCTATTGCCTCTCCTCCGTGTATGTTTATCTTATAATACCTTGTAAACTCCTCTCCACTTTCTGCCTTTTCCTTATCCTTTGGATTTCTACTTCCCGCAAAAAGTATGTAATCATCATCAAGCCATACAAATCCTCTTTCCTCATTAAAAGAAGTTAATTGAAAGTATCTCCCAGTCTTTGTGTCTAAAACCCATATGTTAGATAAATATTTATTTTCTTCTACGTCTATCCTATGTACTACAAAAGCTGCATAATCTCCCTTCGGAGAGTACTTCAAACCCGATAAAAATTTAAACCTTGTAAAGTCCTCTAGTTGCAATTTTCCCATTAAAACCGCCCCCTAATAAAATGTTTTCAAAATCATTATAACATACATTTTGCAAAAATAAAAAAGCAAAAGAGTATCTCCTTTGCTTTTATCTAGCATTTCCCATCGATGAGTTTAATATCTCTTTATAATTTTTTATAACCACAATAGGAGTCTGCTGCTCTGCATTCCCTGATGGATTATCAGTAAACAATTGTTCAACATACTTTTTGTCAACCCCTTTTGATGCCCCAACACAATCAGCCCGATGTAGGTCATTTGCATCCACTATGACAGTATCAACTCCCGTTTTTTGTTTTATCCTTTCACAAACCTCATCAGGGTCTTTAGGTCCTAGCACTATGTGCCTATGATAAGGAGGCATTGTCCCCGCAAAATCGTCAATTAAAGCGACTTTTCTTCCAGCTATTACAAAGAACCACCCTTTTCTGCCCAACAACTTTCCAATTCCTCCTATGATGGAGGCAATTAAAATTCTAAACCATCCTACTTCATTTATAGCACATTGCATTCCATAAGGAGAAGTAAGACTGCCCTTTCTATCTGTAAATTTACACAGTATTCTTGCTAATAGTCCTGGTTTTATATTTTCAGGAAGGTACGCTCTACCCTGCGTAATAGCCACAACACTTTCAGCAATAGATATCAAATCTCCCGGTTCTGCTATATCTCTTGTATATTGATATACTACCTCCACTATGTCATCTTTTTCGGTTATAATATGCGTTTTTATCGGTATTTTCCCATACATAAGTTTTGCCTCCAATATCTTCAAAATTCTAACACTAAAATTTTCAGTAAATATCTTTTATTTTTTTCTTGTTGTGGTAAAATATATTTGGCTTTCATCACAATTATATCACAATTTTATCACATTTATCTCAAATTTTATTTTTTAATCTAAATTTAACAATTGGAGAGGATAGATATGTTAAACAAATTGACAAATCTAAGAATTGATTCCACCTGTAATAGTGAATCAATAAAAAATCACAAAAGCCTACTCACTTTTGATTTTTCATTAAAAACTCCTTCCTACTATATAGAAAAGCAAAATAATTCTATAAAAATTGTTTTTGAAGATACACCTCTGAACATGCCAGAAGGGAAATTCAAAGTATTAGATGGAATAATTTCTTATGTAGAAATTAAAACAGAGGGCACAAATATACTTGCAGAGATAATTCTTGACTTTCCATCAAATTTTGAAGTTGAAACTATTGAAGGAATTCCCGCCAAATTTAACCTATACATAGATAGAAGTCCTCTTATAGAAATATTAAAAGATAAAAAAATACTTATAAATCCTGGATTTAGCATAAAAACCGCAAGCCCTACAGGACTTCTTCAACATATTCCTATGATGGGAATAGCAAAAAAGCTTAATTTTTTATTAAATAATTGCTGTGCCCAAAGTCAATTAGTATGGGAAAAATCACCTGAAGAGAAAAATATTGTAAGTTTTGAAGACGGAATTCTTGTAGATACATTTACAGAAATTTCTCCTACAAAACAGAGTGGTTTTAAAGTATATTATGAAGAAGGAAATGAAATATCTTCAAAACTTGCAAAATACATAAATGAAGCCATGGAACAAAAATTACAACTTAGCAATCTGGGTATTTACTCTAAAGCCTATAGCCATAAAAATACCATAATACCTATAGGAGTTGTTCCAGCAATGGAAAATGTAAGATTAGATGACGCTCATTTAAGAGATGTAGACTACAGAAATAAAGTTGCTCAAGCTATATTTAACGGCTTAATAAAGTTTTATTCACAAATTAAAAAGACAGGGTCATAATACAACTTCCACCCTGTCTTTTAAAAACACGTAGTTTTCTCCAACATCACAGGTATAGGCATAGGCTTCTACTCCTTTACCTACAGCCTCCCTTAAAAACATCCCAAACCCTGGGTCTTGATCATCATTAGGGGTAAAATATTTTATATTGTCCATCTGTATTAGAAAAATTACTGCTGATCTCATGCCTTTTTCTTTTACTTTTATAAGCTCTTTTAAATGCTTTCTCCCCCTCTCTGTTGGAGCATCAGGAAACTTTGCAACACCATTTATCTCTAAGGTTACCCCTTTTACTTCTATATAGCATATCTCTTTTTCATTTGTAAGCTTTATATCAAATTTGCTATTTCCAAAGGTCTTCTCTTTCTCTATAATTTCATAACCTTTGAATTCATCTATAAGCCCCATCTTTATGCTTTCTAAAACCACTTTATTAGGCACTTGTGAATCAATAGATATAAGTCTTTCCCTTTTATAAGCAAAGGCTAACTCATAAGGAGTTTTTCTCCCTTTTTTATCTCTTATCTCAAGTATAACGTTTGCTCCCGGGACAAATATCTCTTTACACCTTCCCGTATTAGGCACATGTACTAAAGTCTTTTCTCCGCTATTTAACTCTACATAAGCTTCAAATCTATTGATTCTCTTTATGAATTTCCCGTAAACAATTGGATTTGTAATCACCATTTTAAAAACCTCATACAAAATCTTTTTCAGTAATTTCTGCAAAGCTTGTAGGGGTTTCCCACAATCTCAATTTATAAAGATGATAGTTATCTCCTTTTAACACGGGCTCTAATTCTTTCCACATCCATAAAAGGATGTTTTCGCAACTAGTGTTAAATCCTAAAACTTCGTTTAAATACTTATGGTCAAGCTTTTTTACAACTTTCTCATTTACTATTTTTTTAAGCTTCACAAAATCTATTACCATTCCTTCTCCGTCAGGCTTTCCCTCAACTGTGACTTCCAGCTTATATGTATGACCATGAAGCTCTTCACACTTCCCATTGTAATTTATGAGGTTATGAGCACTATCAAAAGTAAATATTTTTGTGACTTTCATTTTTTACACCCCATTGTACCAATTCTCTTTATACAGCCTAACTCCTTCTTTATCAGGCAACTCCGCTATTAAATCTTTAATATACACATCTCCTTTTTTTATAAAAGGGTTTATATCTGAAAGAGGAATCAAGACAAAAGCTCTCTCCCACATTCTCGGATGAGGAATAGTTAACACTTCATCCTTTAATTCAATATCATCGTACAACAGTATGTCAATATCAATAGTCCTTGGACCCCATCTTATGAGTCTTTCTCGTTTTAATTTTTTTTCAATTTCATTTACAACTTTTAATAAGTCATAAGGCCCAATGTTTGTCTCCACTTCAACTGCAATATTTAAAAACATATCCTGGTTTAAATATCCTACAGGTTTTGTTTCATAAATAGGAGAAAGCTTCTTTAAAATTATGCCTTCCCAGTGTTCTAACTCAAAAACGGCTCTTTTTAAATTTTCTTCCCTATCTCCTAAATTAGAACCTAAAGATAAATACACTTCACTCATCTTCTCACCATCGCATCAGTCATCTTAGCAACTCTTAACATCTGCTTTACATCATGTACTCTTACGATATCCACTCCTTTTACAATTCCAACAGCAACTGTCGCAGCAGTCCCTTCTAGTCTATCATCTACCTCTACATTTAAAACTTTCCCAATCATTGATTTTCTTGAAGTTCCTAAAAGAATAGGAAGGCCTAAAACCTTTAATTCTTCTAATCGATTCATGACCTCAAGATTATGATCTAAAGTTTTCCCAAAACCTATCCCTGGATCTACTACCATTTGACTTTTATCAATTCCTGCTTTTTCTCCTATCTCTATACTTTTTTGTAAAAATTTTATTATATCCTGAACAACATCTTCATATTCTGCTACATTGCTGTTATGCATCATTATTACACCTGCATTGTATTTTGCAACTACTTCCGCCATTTTGGGGTCCCTTTGAAGTCCCCATACATCATTTACTATGTGAGCACCTGCTTCTAAAGCTCGAAGTGCCACATTTGATTTCATAGTATCCACAGATATAATGACATTTGAAATTTTTGAAAGCTTTTCAATGACCGGTATAACTCTTCTTATTTCTTCTTCTTCATCCACTGGAGTATGTCCTGGCCTTGTAGACTCTCCACCTATATCTATTATGTCAGCTCCTTCTTCTATCATTTGAAGAGCTCTTTCTATGCCTTTTTCTAAAGTATTATATTTTCCCCCATCTGAAAAAGAATCAGGAGTCATATTTAAAATTCCCATTATGTAAGTTTTTTTTCCAATCTCCAGACTTTTATCTCTGCACCTAAATAGCATAATTTACCTCCCTTATTTTTTAGAGTTTATCAAAGACATTACCTCTGCTCTTGATTTTTCATCTGTTCTAAATATTCCTCTCAAAGCAGAAGTAACAGTCTTAGAACCCGGTTTTTTGATACCTCTCATTGTCATACACAAATGTTCTGCCTCAATGACAACGGCAACACCTAAGGGATTCACTGCTTCCATTATGGTATCTGCAATTTCACTTGTCAACCTCTCTTGAAGCTGTGGTCTTTTTGCTAAAATGTCTACTATACGGGCTAATTTTGAAAGGCCTAAAATTTTACCCTTTCTAGGCAAATAGGCCACATG
>DULG01000031.1 GCA_012840485.1 Clostridia bacterium
GCCTTTGGGGGTCAATGTCATACAATGCAATTTCACTACCTTTAAGTACAGGATTTAAAATAATATCCCCTAAGACATTTTTGGCAAATACTGTACTTCCTGCTCCCATGAAAGTTATTTTTGGCATACAGTACATCTCCTTTACTTTATTTTTTATTTTAACTAACCAAATATAATAAAATATTAAAACAAAAATTCCTTCTTTTTTAATGTTAATTTATTAATTTTTTTATAAAGTATTTTTTCAACTTTTTATCTTCCTGCAATATTTTTCTACAACCTCATCAAATACACCTTCATCTATATCTTTTATATTTACATTATTGTAAAGCTCCCATTCTTCAACATGCTCAACAGTTTCACCGGGTTGTAATTTTGTAAATGGACTTAATGTTTCTATTTCAAGCATCCAATCATTTGTGTATGTTTCAAAAGATACACCAAAGTCGGGATATGTTGCGTCGTGTTGTGGATAATATCTTTTTACAAAGAGATGTCCTCCTCTTGCGTAAGCAGCCCAACCTTCTTGATTGTTAATTCCTAACTTAAAGGGAGCTTTGTTATTAGGATCTTGTTTCAGTGCAATATATTTTTCTCCCCAATACACCCTTTTGTCATTCATTTTAGAATAAGGCCAGAGTACAATTTGCCTATTTGGAAGTAAATCTGTGTCTTTATTTGGTTGAGGAATTATTTCGATGCCTTCTGTGTTTAATACTGTAATTGTCCACGCTGAAAGCTCAATAGGCCACGCTCCAAGATTAGTTATCCTGTGTACAAGCCTTACTCTACTCTCATCAGGATTTAATATTATATCGATTTGCTTTTGTGTATTAACCCATTTTTCTGGCTTTTGAATAAGTCTCACACCGTTTTCTATTTCATGCCAATCAACTTCATCATTGTCTGGTATATATGTCCTCTTTCTATCTTCGGGGCTATGCCACAGTCTATGGCCGCCATAATATCTGTATTCGTCACCTCCTTTTAAGCCAATAGTTTTAGGGTCCAAATTAAATTCGTTTACATCATTTTCAAATCCAAACCTCACAATTCTTGGGCCTATATCAGTTGTAGCCACAACATCAATAATGCCATTAGACAGTTTTATACTATTTTCCCATCCTAAAAAGTTTATTTTGTCAATTTTTATTGCCATACTATTTTCATTCCTTTCTGCATAATTTTTTATTTTTTTCACTACCTCAGTAGGTAAGATTCTTCGCTGCGCTCAGAATAACAGAGATGGGTTACAATACTTCATCCATGACCATATTGGCAGCACCGATGAGTGTAGCATCATCACCTAATTCAGCAAAAGCTATTCTGCAGGAAGAAAATGAATTCTCAAAAGTGCGCTTTTTAGCAGTTTCTATAATGATATCTTCAATAAGCTCACGTGCCTGCACAATCCCTCCCCCTATCAAAATGAGCTCTGGGTTAAATGTATTTATTGTATTGGCTATACCTATTCCTAAATATCTTCCTATAGTTTTTAAAGCATTAACTGCTAATTTATCGTTTAGTTTTGCTGCCTCGTATATCATCTCAGGAGTAACACTGTCTAACATCCCTTCTGCCATTTGATACACAATAGAATCCATACCCTCTTTAATAGATTTAACAACTAAATTCACTAAGGCTTTTTCTGAAGCCAACGCTTCAAAGCAACCGTAATTGCCGCAACTACATTGTGGCCCTGCTACATCAATAGTTGTATGCCCTATTTCACCCGCACCGTCACTGGCTCCAGTATATATCCTGCCATTTATAAGTATTGCTGAACCTATTCCATAGCCAACCTTTAAAAATATCATATTTTCCACATCTTTTGCTTTGCCCATATGAAATTCTCCTAAAGCCATAGCTCGCACGTCATTTATAACATAGGTAGGTACACCAAATTTTTCTTCTACAATTGATTTTAAAGGCACATTTCTCCACCCTATATTGGGAGCAAATACAGATATACCTTCTTTCATTTTTACAGGTCCTCTAACCACAATTCCTATCCCCGATACATTTTGTGGAGATTCTTTTATTGCTTTATCAAGAACAGATGTCAACAATTCTAAAACTTCTTCTTGCTTTAAACCTCTAATAGAATTCTTCTCTTTCTTTTTTGTTTTAAGTTCTGCATCAAGAGTATATTGATGTAAGTTGTAGGTGCTTATATGAATGACAATAATACTCATAAAATCAGGATTTAATTTGATAAGTACAGGAGGCCTTCCACCATTTGATTCGCCAACTTTGTACTCCATTACAATATTTTCAGCAATGAGTTTGTTTACAATGTTAGTCACAGTCGGCGGCGTTAAATTTGTCTCTTTGGCAATATCCGCTCTTGAAATAGGTCCCATTTTTCTTATGATATTTAATATAACTGATTCGTTCATTCCTTTTAACAATTTGTAGCTGACTGGTATTAAGTTTTCCATTTATACCCCTTCCTTTACCCTCTCTTAAAGCCATTTGGATGATTTTTGTGCCACATCCAAGCACTTTCAATTATTTTTTCTAAAGATGAATGTTTTGGCACCCAACCTAACTCTTCTATTGCCTTTTTGGAAGATGCCACAAGTACTGCAGGGTCTCCCGGACGGCGCCCAGCAACTTCTGCTGGAATAGGATGCCCTGTCACTTTTCTTGCAACTTCTATCACTTCCTTTACACTAAAACCTTCTCCATTTCCCAGGTTATAAATTGCGCTATTATTGTCTTTTCTCAATTTATAAAGCGCAAGTATATGTGCATCTGCTAAATCCATCACGTGAATATAATCTCTTATACATGTCCCATCTTTAGTAGGATAATCATCACCATAAATCATTATCTTTTCTCTTTTCCCAAGTGCAACCTGAAGTATAATCGGTATAAGGTGCGTCTCAGGCGAATGGTCCTCTCCAATCTCGCCTGTTTCAATAGCCCCTGCAACGTTAAAATATCGCAAAGCGACGTATTTGATTCCATAAGCACTGTCTGCCCATTTTAGCATCTTTTCAACGGCAAGCTTTGTCTCACCATAAGGGCTTGTGGGATTAGTTCTATCTTCCTCTTCTATTGGAATTCTCTCTGGTTCTCCATATGTTGCAGCTGTTGAAGAAAACACGATTTTGTTGACATTGTGTTTCTTCATCGCTTTTAAAAGGCTCAATGTCCCGCATACGTTGTTTTCATAATATTTAAATGGCTCCTCTACACTTTCTCCCACAAGTGAAAAAGCTGCAAAATCAATTACCGCTTCAATTTCATTTTCTGTAAATACCTTGTCTAAAAAAGCTTCATCCCTTAAATCGCCTATATACAGTTTTCCTCCCAAAACAGATTCCTTATGTCCTGTGACGAGGTTATCTACAACGACAACTTCTTCATTTCTCCTTAAAAGTGCTGCAACTGTGTGGCTTCCAATATAACCTGCACCACCACATACTAAAACCGCCATATTTTTACCTCCTTCAGTATTTAATTTCTCCTGCTCCTTCACCTATTCCCGTTATATAGACTGTTGGCCTGTAGCCTATTTTTTGAGTGTAATTGTGAGTAACCACTTTTATAAATTCCTCTACTGCATCTTCTTTTACAATGCTTACAGTGCAGCCACCAAAGCCTGCTCCAGTCATACGGGAACCTATTACTCCCTTTAATTTTAACGCTTCTTCTACCAAAGTGTCCAGTTCTTTCCCTGTAACTTCGTAATCATCTCTCAAAGAATTGTGAGATTCAATCATTAATTCTCCAAATTTGATTAAGTCTTTATCATTAAGTGCTTTTACTGCATCTAAAACTCTTTTATTTTCAGTTATAACATGTTTTGCCCTTTTTCTAAGCACTTCGTCAGGTATCAAATCTTTGTATTCTTCAAATTGTTCAATTGTAATTTCAGATAGATTTTTTACAGGCAAAGCCTTTTGAAGATATGAAAGGGCCTTTTCACATTCACTTCTTCTTTCATTATATTTCGAATCCAAGAGCCCTCTCCTTTTATTTGTATTTGTTATCAAAATTTTATAACCTTCTAACTTCAAAGGCACGTATGAATACTCTAATGTATCGCTTTTTAATAAAATAGCATGGTCTTTTTTACCCATTCCAACAGCAAATTGGTCCATTATGCCACAATTTACCCCAACAAAAGTATTTTCTGCTTTTTGACACAATTTCACCAATTTTATTCTGTCAATATTTAAATTAAAAACTTCATTTACTGCAACAGCAGTAACCAGCTCTATTGAAGCAGATGAGGAAAGTCCAGCGCCATTTGGAATGTTGCCTTCAAACACAATTTCAAATCCAGAAAAGTCATACCCCTCATCCTGTAACACTTTTAAAACCCCTTTAGGATAATTAGCCCAATCATGGCTTTTATCAAAATTGAGTGCATCAAGGTCTACTTCCACCTTTAAATCGAAATTTAAAGAAGCCATGAAGACTTTTTTGTCATTTCTTTTTCTAATCGCAGCATATGTTCCAAAGTCAAGGGCACAAGGAAATACATAGCCTCCATTGTAATCTGTATGCTCTCCTATTAGATTTACTCGTCCCGGAGAATAGAAAAGCCTTATTTCAGCATCATTTTTACCGTAGAATTTTTCAAGTGCTTCAATTACAGCCGTTTTCATTTGTGGTCTCCTTTCATATCTATTTTTTCAAAGCCTACTGTTTTCATAAATCTTTCGAAGGCTTTTTTCCCTTTTTCATCTCTTTTATACACTCCTGCATCTAAAAGAACCTTCAAAAATTTATTTCCAACCTCCTGTTTTATATAATTTTCGGCTTCTTCTCGAGTGCAGTTAGTACCATATTTTAAAAGTAATTCTTCAATCCATTGAATATGTTTGTATAAAGGACTGCTTTCACCATACAAGTATGGGCTAAATTTTTCTTCCCCTATTAAAAACTTAATAATTTCCTCCAACTCAAATTTCAGCCTTCCTGGCAAAACTGCTAATCCCATAACTTCTATAAGTCCAATGTTTTCTTTTTTTATATGGTGAAGTTCTTCATGAGGATGAAAAATTCCATAGGGGTATTCATCTGTTGTCCTGTTATTCCTAAGGACAAGGTCAATTTCAAATTCTCCCTCTTTATTAAACCTCGCAATTGGTGTGATAGTATTGTGAGGGATGAGTTCCCCATTCTTTTTAGTATATGCCAATATGTTACAGGATTCATCACTGTAGTCCTTCCAGGTATTCAATATATGTGAAGAAAGCTCTGTTAATTTATCCCTGTCTTTACTTGAAAGGCGAATGGCAGACATAGGCCATTTGACTATTCCTGCTTTAATGTTACGATATTGAGGATATATAAAGTATTCTTCTATAGGAGCCTCTTCCATTGGAAAAACGTGCCTTCCCCCTTGAAAATGTTCATGGGATAAAATCGAGCCTCCCACAATTGGCAAATCCCCATTGGAGCCCATAAAATAATGGGGGAATTGCTCAATAAAATCAAAAAGCCTCACAAAAGTTTTTTCTGATATTTTCATTGGAATATGGGATTCATGGAGCAAAATGCAGTGCTCATTGTAATATACATAAGGTGAATACTGGAAATACCATTGCTCTCCCGCAACTTTTACTGGGATTATTCTTAAGTTTTGCCTTGCTGGATGATTTAAATTTCCCGCAAAACCTACATTTTCAATGCATAAAAGGCACTTTGGATATCCTGACTGAGGAATTTTCTTTGCCGCCTCAATTTCTTTTGGATCTTTTTCTGGCTTAGAAAGATTTATAGTGATTTCTAAAGAACCGTATTCTGTGGGAGTACGCCAATATAAATTTTGCGAAGTTCTATCCATCCTGATGTAATTGGAGGCTTGAGATAATTTGTAAAAATACTCTGTGGCTTTTTCAATCCCCTTTTCAGAGGCAATGGTATTAAACTTTTTTACAACTTCTGATTCTCTTGGCATTAAAAGCCCCATAATTCTTGCATCCATTAAATCTCTATAGGTAACAGTATCCTCAATAAGGCCTATCTCCACCGCATAGTCCAATAATTTGTTTAAAATAGGAGAAGGGCTTTCTAATTCCTCCTCAGAAACCTCACCTTCATAAGGTTTTTCTATTTTAAATAAATCCATAAGTGCATTGCGGCTTGGAATCACATCTAATTCCTCTATCAAGCCTTTTTTAAGTGCAAACTTTATAAGCCGCTCGATGTGTAATGCTACCTCTCTGGAATCCATAATATATCCTCCAGTGACTTTATTATATTTTTTAATTAAGTCTGTAATAAAAAAGAAATCTACAGTATACAATGACTTTGTTAAAACAGCAGATTTATTAAAACATGACATTCACATGCAATGAAAAACATTTAAAAGAGTTTGTTTATTATTTTAATTAACCTCTTTCTTATTTATATTCGACACATATTTAAAAATTCCTTCTAGTTTATAAAAAGTTTTTTAGATATTTTTATAAAGGTAATGAATAATTGTTAATATTGAAAAATGTGCTAAAATATATTTAGAACGTAGTAAATGGGGATGATATAATGGAAAATATAATGCCTAAAAACAAAAAAATTACTTATGAAGAATTCAAAGAAATAGACTCTAAAACTGATGAAATGCTCGAATTCATAAACGGCGAAATATATTTGTTATCCGCCCCTTCAGTGGCACACCAAAGAATTTTAACGAACTTATCGACAGAATTTGGAATATATTTTAGAGATAAAAAGTGCAAACATTTTGTTGCCCCTTTAGATGTTATACTACAAAATGACCAAGAAAAGCACAAAGTACAGCCAGATATAACTGTTATTTGTGATGAAAAAGGACTCACTGAAAATAACTATACTGGAGTACCTGAACTTGTAGTGGAGATACTATCTCCTTCCACAGCATCAAAAGATTATATCATAAAAATGGATTTATATATGAGGTTTGGAATAAAAGAATACTGGATAGTATCACCAAAAAACCAAGAAATTCAGATATTTAGTTTGCAAGACGGCGTATACGGTGAACCAATTAATTTTTCAAAAGATGAGGTATTAAAATCGGTGATATTTAAAGATTTAACAATTGATTTGAAGAATATATTTTAAAAGTGCAGAGGAAATTCTCTGCACTTCAGTTTGTTGACAAAGCAAAATTTAAACCCCTGTTTTTTTCGTTCCGAAAGCAGGGGTTGTATATATTTGGATATAATTTTCTTTAAAATACCAAATACTGGATAAAAGTTTAAAGTATCTAAAGGGCTTATGCCCTTCTTCCATAACCATGTTGCCATTTTCTTTAAATTCATCGCAGCAAAAACAAGCATCGCTTGCATGGACAATTTTTCCTTCCCTCTTAATGTTGTCCATCGCAAACCATGCTTCTCTTTCATGTCAGCAAATACTCTCTCTATTGTCTCTTTCTTTCTTTCTTTCATATACTTCCTTACAATAAGGTGTATGCCTTAAATGCTCTGCTTCTTCTACATAACCTTCCCATATATGCCTGAATATCCTCTTTGTGTAATCTTTACTTAATGTACACTTTCCCCTTAAAGGACAATTCATGCATTTTTCTGGATTCGATTTGTACTCTCTATATCCTTCTCTATTAGTTGTAACATATGTTAATATCTCATTCTGTGGGCATATGTAACAGTCATAATACTCGTCATATACGTACTGATGTTTTTTCATGAAACCATCTTTTGTCATTGGCCTTGTGTATGGCACTGATGGCATTATTTCTTTATCAAACATCATCTTTAATATGTATGGATTTTTATAGGCTGCATCTACTGCTATTGCTTTTGGTGTTCCTACTCTCTTTTCAACTTCTTCTAATACTTCTTCAAACATTACGCTGTCGTGGACATTTGCAGCTGTTACTTTTACTCCTAATACAAATCCATTTTTATCGCACGCTGTATGAAAGGAATATGCAAAACATTTTTCTTTTTCATTTTTGTTTAGCATCCCACTATCTGGATCTGTTTTGCTTATTTTTACTTCTTTCGTCTTTAAATTTTTAGTTTTTTTAGAGGTTTTTGCCATGGTTTTCTCTGTCTTTATTTATTTCTTCTTCCAACTTCTCTTGATAAGTCCTGGCTTCTTTTTCTATTACTTCCTTCGTGTATTTCTTCTTGTTAGCACTTGCTTTTACGGGAGTGGAATCTATGAATACTTCTTCCGCATTTACAAGTCCATGTTTTATCGCTTCTTCTAAAATCTTTGTAAATATTTTTTCAAATATGTTTGTGCCTTTGAATCTTCTTATGTAGTTCTGGCTGAAGGTTGAATAGTGGGGTATTTCTTCCGTTAAGCCATAACCTAGAAACCATCTATAGGCTACATTTGTCTTTATCTCTGCTATTGTCCTTCTTATTGATGGTATGCCGAAAAGGTACTGTATGAATAATATTTTTATTAGTACTACTGGATCTATACTTGGCCTACCATGATCTTCAGAATATTTGTCTTTTACTAAGTCATATATGAAATCAAAGTTGATGGTTTTTTCTATTTTCCTTAATAAATGGTCCTTTGGTACTAATTGTTCTATGCTAACAAATTCTATTTGCTGTCTTGCGTCTTGTTTTTTAAATAGCATTTTCTCCTCTCCTCACTTTGCTATGTAGCATTAAAATATGGGATCCCTTTCATAATAACGGGATCCCGATAATTTGTCAACAGTCTGAAGTGCAGAGAATAACTTCTCTGCACTTTTAAATCATTTTTTAATTGTTTCAAAAAAGACACTTGGGCCTTCTGTCATATTATTTTCTTCATTAACAGCATAAATAGTAAACTGATAGTCTTTATTAGGCAAAAGTCCAGTTATTGTATAAGAATTTGTATCAGCATTTAATATGGCAACTGTTTCATCTCCATTTTTTATAAGATACTTTGTAAAAGTTCTATCAACAGCTGGACTCCAGTTTATATTTACTTCTTTACGATTAATAATTGTGGCTACAGCTTTGCTGTCCACTGGCCAATTTGGAGCAAGGAATGGATCTGGAGAAGTTGTAATACCTTTAAACATAAGTGAACTTGCATTTGTAGCAAACCAGGGATTTACTGGAACTTTTTTATTACCATCATAGTTAGGTGTAGAACCATAAAACACTACATTATTAAAAGTACAATTTTTCAAGTATGCCATCTTTGTTTGATAAGTGCCCGCTCCGAAATATATATTATCAAATGTAAGATTATAGTCATACCCATCAGGTGAACCTTGTATTAAAATTGCATATTTCTTAGTACCATTTACAGTACAATTCTTAATTAATATATCATGAAAAGTAGGTTCATCAGGCGCCCAATTGCTCAAGTCAGTGGGAGGGGCACTAGAATAAGCAACGGTAAGTAAGAATGGAGAACCATCATTGTCAGTTATATTAGCAAGCGCACTATCTCTAAATATTATATTTCTTGCGCCACCTCCATTTCCACTTTGTGATTTCCCTCTTAGCCCCACAGCATTTCCATTTATTACGTTATCTTCAGCTAAAATATTTTGTATCCAAGCAGCTGTATGGCTACCCATTGCGACTACGCCATGTCCTCTTCCAAAATAATTGTTAAATATCCATGCGTTTTCAGTAGGTGGATTTTTTTCACCGGCAAGCCCAACTCCAGCTTCAAAATTTACGCTATCATCTCCTGTGTTAAATACAGAATTCACAACAATAAGCCCTGCACCATTAAAATCTATGCCATCACCATTATTACAATCGTACGTCGATGCTATTAACTGATTCAAAATAACATTTTTACAATTACTACACGAAATAGTGTGATAAGAAGGATTTGTAACTGTCAGACCATCTCCTATATAAACGTTCGTTACATTTTTTAAATCTATTAAATTAGATCTTGTCGCATAAGCATTTTTTTCACCTTGTTCGATATATTTATTAAATTGATTTAAAGCTAGATGATTTTTAGCTGTTGTAAAAATGTTACTACTGTTTCCTTTTTGATATTGATCAAAGGTAGTACCAAGCGGAATAGATGTTTCCTTAACAGCAACCTTCGCCCAGCCATTCCCATTTATTACACCATGTCCAATAATTTTTATATTTTCGTATGTTCCTGTAGAAGGTGTAGAAATAAGTGGCATAGATTTTTCAGCTATTCGAGTTTTATCAGTATCAAAAGGATTTGGATACTGGTTTGCATCAACTGTTCCTAATAGAATACCCTCTACAAGAAGTGTCATATTGCTATGCAAAGTAATTGGTCCTGTTAGATAAATTTTACCAGCAGGTACCAAAACAATACCACCTTGTGGACATGCATCAATTGCTCTTTGAATTGCTTCAGTATTTAACGTTCCTGAGGATGGGGTTCCATTTATATCATCTGCTAAAGTTCCATCCCCTATAGCTCCCATTGACTCTATATTAATAATATTAGAAGCAGGTATAGTAGGACGTGTTCTATAAGTTATAGTTACAGGAACTGATAGTTCTCCATTTTTGCCAACTGATTGAACCGAAAAAACATATTCTGTATTTGGTTTTAATCCTTTAACATAAAATGAATGCATTAAAATTTTATAAGCTTCTCTTATAACTTTTCCTTCATCATTTTTTAAATCTCCTATGTGTTGTTCATAAAAAAGTTTTATATAGTTTTGATTTGCAACAGTTGGATTGTCACTTGCAAAATATTCATGATAATACCCTGGCCCTCTTACCACTATTTTGAAGTCAGTTATATCTTGATAATTATCAGGCTTTTCCCATATCAAAGTTAGCTCATTGCTGGTAAGTGACCCATCTAAAACACGAAGTGCAACTGGAGGTGATGGTTTCTCATTCTTAGGTAAATTCCCAAAAGCTGTTGTAAATGGCAAAACGGTTGTGAGTAATAAAGCTAAGCCAGCCTTCAGCAGCAACTTTGGCCATTTTACAAACTTTCCCATGCTTTCTAACCTCCTTTAAAAGTGTTTAATCAATTTAAATTTAATTTGTAAGTTTTTTAGAAGACATCACCTCTTTTCTCTAAATTTCAAATTTTAGAAAAAATTTAATTACGACATTTATGAACTTCGTTACTTGAGTTTAAATTGTTTTTGTTAAATTTATTCATAAATTATATGACTTTTATCAAAACCATTCAAAATGGCATTATAATTACGCTAAAAATTGTCGTGTAAGTAATCATGCTCGTTGCAAATTCATAATCTGCTCCATAAACTCTTGCTATTATTGACGAGTTCACCATAACAGGCATTGCTGACATAATTATAAACACATTCCGCATTAGCTGTGGAACATGAATAAATAAATTTAATATCACTACTAACGCTGGCGTTACCAAAAACCTACCAGCAAAAATCAAAATAGCATCTTTGTCAAGTTTAAATTTATCAAAACCCATTTCATATATGACAATTCCAACATAAAAAATCGAAAGTGGACTGGTTAAATTTCCAATCATTTTAAAACTTTCAAAAATAAATTTAGGAAGAGAAATATTAGTAAAAACGAAAATCACTCCTATGACAAACCCTAAAAGAGGTGGATTAAATATCCTTTTTAAAGTATCAAAAGTAAATACTTTTTCATCTTTACCATTTGTATCTCGCACAATACCATAAACCCCTAAAGTCCACCAAATTGTAGTATTAGCCATGTAATATAAAAGCGTATATGGTGTTGCGACTTCTCCAAAAAGTGCTTGAGACATAGGAAGCCCCACAAATATTGCATTTGAAAGCGAAAAAATTGCCATAAATACGCCTCTTCTGCCTTTTTTAATTTTAAAGAGTATAACAAGTACATATGCCATAAAGTAGGATAAAAGTATTGACAAAAAAGGTATTAATAGCCCTTTTCCTGAATGTATTAATTGTTCTTTCGAAAAAGTCGCTACTATTGTTACTATCATATTAAGAGGTAAAGAAATATTTACAACAAGTTTGGCAAACAAATCTGATGTTTTTTCATCAAACCATCCGATTTTTGACAAATAATATCCAAGAATTAAAATAAATACTATCGTCAATACTCCTTGAGCAGATGATAAGAAAGTTTGCAATTTATATGCCTCCTTAAGTGAGTGCGATTTGCATAAAATAATAAATATTCTACTTGAATCTTATACTGTTTCATAGACTCTTTCTAAATATTCTATAGATTTATTTATATCAAAGCCCTTTGTATTTTCCACCAAAATATTAATATATGGTTTTTTATACTTTATCATTTTAAATAACACACGATAATTTAAAAGTCCTTTGCCTGCTGGTACAAAAACTAGTTTGTTATTTTCTATGACAAAATCTTTAGCATGTATAACTACTATATGATCTCCGAAAAGTTCCATTGCCTCGCAAAAAATTTCCTCTTGATGCGTATAATTTTCTACAGTCAGTAAATTAGCGGGATCAAAAATAACTTGCAAATTATTAGATGGTACTTCATCAAGAAGTCTTTTCATCATTCTTGGTGAATAGACAGGATGGTTAACACCCGGTTCTACACCTACAATTACGCCAAATTTTTCTGCTTCCTCAACTAATTCTCTTACACTCTTGACAACCTCAATAAAAGCTTTTTCACTAAAATTATCAGGTGTATATCCCATTTCAACATGCACATTACCTGTTTCAGTTCCTACAACACTGCAACCAAAATCTCTTGCGTACCTTATATGTTCTTTAAAAAATTCTAGCAATCTGTGTCTTTCTTTTAGATCTGGATGAATTATATTAACATAGCAACCAAGTACCGCAATTTGGATATTATATTTGTGAAAAATGTCCCTTATATATTGTCCTAAACCAGGACTAAGACTACCAATCTGTAAATTTAACTCTGGAAAGGATTTTGTAAGTGCTAATTGCACAGCCTTTATACCATTTCGCGCAACGCTTTCAGCCAGCTTCTCGATACTGAGGTTACCTAAGTCATGAGCTCGTATTCCAATGTTCAATTTTACATCACCCTTAAAATAGTTTCAGAATTATTTACCTTCCCTTGCTTTTTTTATTTCTTCGACAAACTTAGCAGCAGTTTCTTTAACAAGTTCAAAGTCTCCTGCTTTTGCGCCTTTCGTCAAATCACTTCCTATGCCAACTGCTATAGCACCAGCTTTTATCCAATCCTTTATATTATCAAGGTTCACTCCTCCCGTAGGCATAAAATTTGCTTGTGGTAATGGCCCTTTAAAAGCACTTATTATAGATGGTCCAAAAGAATTTCCGGGAAATAACTTGAGAATTTCCACACCATATTCAAGGGCTTGTATTGCTTCAGTGACAGTCATAACGCCAGGTATAACAGATACTCTATACCTATTACACAATTTAATTGTTTCAATATTAAGACTCGGACTTACAATAAATTTTGCACCCGCCATAATACACATCCTTGCAGTTTCTGGATCAAGAACTGTTCCTCCCCCTATAATCACCTCATCATCTTTATAAACATTAGATAGTTCTTTTATTATATCCACAGCACCTGGCACAGTCATAGTAACTTCAATTGTCTTTATTCCACCTTTTTTTATTGCATCGACAAGTTTTTTCCCTTCTTCTTTTGATTCTGCTCTAATCACGGCGACAATACCATTTTCAACTATTTGTTTAATTGTTTGTATCCTTTCCATAAATTAGACCCCCTCACTTTTTACAAGTATTTTATTCCATTTGTTCCCATGCAACCTTATAAAATACAAGATTCCCCGTACACCCCAATCAGCATATCTGCCCATCCAAACGCCAATTAATCCCAATTTTAATACTATTCCAAATATATATGCAAGTCCTATTCTAAACAGCCACATAGTTATAGTAGAAATGACCATTGTGTATTTAGAATCTCCTGATCCTTTAAGTCCTGCTGGAAATATAAAAGAAGGTGGCCATAAAAGTATGCATACAGAGTTCAATTTTATAAGGTCACTTGCTATTTTTATAACTGTTTCATCTGACGTATAAAAAGAAGCAATATTATGAGCAAAAGGATAGGAAATAGCTCCTAAAATTCCTAAAATAACAGCAGCAACTTTCGTCGTATACATAATATATTTCTTAGCCTCGCCTATTTCTTGCCTCCCCATATGCTGACCAACTAAAATAGTAGCTGCAGCACTTAGTGCATTACCAGGAATATTAAAAATCGACAATATAGAATTAAAAATCGAATCCGCTGCAATAGATGCTGTTCCAAGTCCAACTACCAGTATCTGTACTATCAATTTCCCACTAGTAAACAGCAATGATTCTATACTTGCCGGAATTCCTACTGTGAAAACTGCATTTAGTATTTTCCAATCCGGGTTATATTTAATTATTCGATTTAAAAATACTTTATGTTTAGGATTTGTAAGTTCAGTTAAAATTGCCAATACTCCAATTATTCGCGATAAAGTTATGCCTAAAGCTGCTCCTTTAATCCCCATACTGTCTAAACCAACTGTTTTTACCCCATACATAAATATGTAGCTAAAAATTACATTGCTTATATTAATGATAATGTTAATTTTCATTGGCGTTTTAGTATCGCCACTTCCTCGTAAAGCTCCTAATGCAATTAACTGGATGGCAATTAATGGGTAATTCAAAATTGTTATCTGCAAATAAATCATTAAATTATTTAATACCTTGCTTTCCGCTGATTTGTATAATAGTGCAATTATCTGATAGCGAAATAGCCAAACTAAAATAGTAACTAAAACTGAAACAAGAATGCCAAAATACAATACTTGTTTTAAAACTCTATTTGCACTTTTTCTATTGTTTTGACCTATATATTGTGCTATTACAACTGTCCCTCCGATTGCTAATCCTGAAAAAATATTTACTAATATGTTGTTTAAAGAATCAGCCATTCCTATAGCTGAAATTACTTGTTTACTCAAGCGGCTAGCCATAATGGCATTAATTACGCTTGCTAATATTATAAAAGTTTGTTCAACAACTACAGGTATAGCCAATACTGAGACTTCTTTTTTTAAAAGCATTTTTCTTCATCCTATTTTGACTAGTATTATATAAATTTTAATTTTCATAGTTATCAGAATAAATTTCTATCTAACAAGCCACCCTCCATCTACAGCTAAAATATGGCCATTAACATAATCTGAAGCGCGACTTGCAAGAAAAATTACTGCCCCCATTAAGTCAAAAGGTTCACCCCATCGTCCGGCTGGTATTCTTGATAATATTTCTTCATAGCGCATTTTATCTTCCCTAATAGGAGCTGTATTTTTTGTTATCATATATCCTGGAGCAATTGCATTAACCTGTATATTATATTGTGCTAATTCGTTTGCAAATGCTTTTGTAAGGCCTGCAACTCCATGTTTACTTGCAGTATATGCTGGAACAAATTTACCACCCTGAAATGAAAGCATTGATGCAATATTTATAATCTTCCCTCCACCTTGTTTTACCATAATTTTAGCTATTTCTTGACTTAAATAATATACAGCAGTTAAATTCACAGCTATTACGTCTTCCCAATCTTTTTCTTGGTACTCCAATAAAGGGGCCCTTCTTATAGTACCAGCATTATTTACTAATATGTCTATACGATTATATATTCTAAGGCATTCATTTACAATTGCTTTAATCTGATTTTTGTCTGTTAATTCAGCTTTAAAGAACGTAACTCGCCTGCCTTCTGTTTTAACTAAATCTTCTGTCTCTTCCCAATTTTCATTGTGTGTCACTACAAACAAATCAGCACCTGCTTTTGCAAGAGCCACAGTAAAAGCTTGACCTAATCCTGTATTTCCACCTGTCACTATTGCAACTTTTCCTTTTAAAGAGAAAAAATCCATAGAAAAATCAGTAAGCGAAAATCCCATCCTGCCTTATCCTCCTTTTGCTTTTATTGAATTTTTAAAACGATAAAAGTATCTTGCTAATCTTTTTAATTCTTTTCTAATTACCATCCTAGTAAATATTCTTTTGTATTTTCAAACATTTCATTAAATAACTTTTTAGCGTCACTATAGCTTAATTTTCTTAGAAATGGATCATTTAAAAATGCTTGGAAAGCTAAATCTTTGTCTTTTTTTATCGCAGCTTCAAAAATCATTTTTTGATTTAAAACGTGCGGCGCTAGCAACATATTTACAGCCTCAGGTAATTCCCCCGAAACGATAGGTTGTACTCTGTCTTTGGTAAAAAGTGCATTTGTCTCTACAACTGTACCATAATCAATTCCTTCCATTTGACCAATATTAGGAAGATTCACATTTGTGATTAAATCGCCTAAACCCAAAAGAGCCTTTATTTGTTTTACTCCTTCTTCACCAGATGGTTCTATTTCAAATTTTTCCTCTCCATTTGCTATCCTTTTGCTTTTTTCTATTAGCTCTTCTCTATTTTTTATTCTCCATGACACAGGCGTTAAATGAAATTTCCATCTTGCTACCGTTTCTGGATTTTCTAAATACCCTAAAAATGGTACAAACTCTGCTAAGTGTCTATCTCCTGCAGCAGCAATTATTCCACACTTTTCAAATAAGTCAAATTTCACTTTATTAGCCGAATTAAAATAGCTTTCTTTCCAATCTCCTCTATCTTCATATCCTGATTCAAAATACTTTTCTACAAATTTCTTATAAACTGGAATTAAGTCTATGTTTTTATAACTAGCTTTGTCTATCCAGGTAAAATGGTTAATGCCAAGCACATTCGTTCTTATATCTTCTCTTGAACATTCAATGCCTTCTATCTCCTTGACAGCTTTTGCAATCAAATTTTGTGTAGAAAATACTTCATGACAACATCCAAAAGCTTTTATTTTAGGAAAAGTTTCATATAATGTTTTTACACACAATGCCATTGGATTAGTATAATTGATTACCCATGCTTCAGGGCAATATTCCTTTATTTTATTCGCAAATTCCACATACAAAGGAATAGTCCTCAGTGCTCTAAAAAGACCTCCAGGTCCAGTCGTATCACCAACTGATTGATATATTCCAAATTTCTCTGGAGTATGAACATCTGACATCATTTCATTAAAAGTACCCGGCAATATTGATATAATAACAAAATCCGCACCTCTTAATGCTTCTTCAATATTATCTACACATTTGTAAAGCCACTGACTTTTTAAATTATTTCCAATAATTTCATTTGTTTTAGCAGCTTCATAATCTATATCATATAAATATACCGTTCCTGAAATTGATTGCTCAAGCGCAAGATCTGACATAAGCCGCCATGCCCAGCCTCTTGAACCTCCTCCAATATAAGCAATTTTCATATCCTCAGCCTTATCTCCAATATATTTCACTTAGAAACACCTCTCCTATTTCAAATTTCTCACATCTATCAAATCCATATCCTCAAAGTCTTGATTTTCGCCCGCCATACTCCATATAAATGCATAATTTTTTGTACCAACTCCTGCATGTATAGACCAACTCGGTGATATTACAGCCTGTTCATTCGCCACTACAATATGCCTTGTTTCTTGAGGTTCACCCATAAAATGAAATACTCTCGTATCATCATCCATATCAAAGTAAAAATATACTTCCATTCGTCTATCATGGGTATGACAAGGCATAGTATTCCATACTGAACCTTCTTTCAGTATTGTCATGCCCATCAATAATTGACAACTTTTGCAAACAGCAGGATGTACATATTGATATATTGTTCTTTCGTTTGAAGTTTGCAGACTGCCTAATTCTACAGGATTTGCCTTGCTAATTTCTATTTTAACTGTAGGGTAAGAAGTATGAGCAGGAGTACTACTTACATAAAATTTTGCAGGCCTCTCTTGATCTATCGATTTAAACTGGATATCTTTTGCTCCCATCCCTATATATAATCCATCCTTGCTTTTAAGATAATAGTCAGTTCCATCTATTGTAACAATTCCATCAGCTCCTATATTTATTACTCCCATTTCTCTTCTTTCTAAAAAATATTCCGATTTTAGCTCATTTAACATATTGTTTAGTTCTATGTTTTTATTTACAGGCATAATTCCTCCAAAAATAATCCTATCTACATGGCTATAAATTAGATTTGCCTCATTTTTCACAAAAATTTTCTCTACCAAGAAATGTTTTCTAAGTATTTCAGTAGTATAATGTTTATAATCATCAGGATGAACCGCATATTTAACTTCCATCATTCACACCCCTTTTATAATATTTCTTCCTCATCAATATTTAATTTAATAAATGGTTCTGTTTCAGCCTTTTCTACCTTAACGTTTTTTAGCTTTAGATATTTTACATTATTGAAATAAAAGCCATTTTTGCACATTGGCTCCACAAAACTTAACATTTCAGGATAGTCAGCTTTTGCATTTTGGTCAAAATCCACATATATTTCTTCAATTATTACCTTTTCTATTTTTCTCTCCGGTAATCCGTATATAAATCCTGCTGCCACCTGTGTATCAGTACAATTAATATTTTTAAGATAAATATTACCTATATATGGAGTCCTCTCATCAATAGGCAATTTTTCCTTGCTCCAAACATATTCTGTTTTTCCATCAACATCGCAGAAATAAAAACTATTAATAGTAAAAGGAGTTTTTACCCTATTCATTCGTATTTTATCAGCATGAATTTCATCTATAAATCCTCCCCTGCCTCTACGCGTTTTTATTCTAATTCCTCTATCTGTGTTGTTAAAAATACATTTTTCCACATATACCTCTTTCACGCCGCCTGACATTTCGCTGCCTATAACAACTCCTCCATGGCCATATTCCATATAACAATTTCTCACAAATACTTTCTCTGTCAATTTACCTAACTTTTGTGCCATGTCAAACTTCCCAGCTTTTATAGCTATACAATCATCACCCACGGAAAATTTACATCCCAATATAAGAACGTTTTTGCTGGCTTCCGGATTTAGTCCATCCGTATTAGGTGAATTTTTGGGATTTTCGATTGTCAAATTTATAAATTTTAAATTTTCACTTTGAAATGGATGTATAGTCCATGCAGGAGAATTTTTTATTGTTACTCCTTCAATTAAAATATTCTTGCACTGGTTTAAAAAAACAGTTCTTGGTCTCCATGCGCCTTTTTTAATTTTGTGTTCTTTCCACCAAGTTTCAAAATTAGCGTTTCCATCAATAGTTCCTTCTCCAATAATATTTACATTTTCAATGTTTATACCTGTTATTAGACTTGCAAAACACTCTGCTGCTTCTCCTTCCCATGTTGCCAAATATAATTCTTCATCAGAATTTTGAGACTTAATAGTATTCGGAAGAATAGGATATAAATTTCTATCATTAGCACCAAGTAAAACAGCATCTTTACTCAATTCTAAAGTAATATTACTTTTCAAGAATATTGGGCCTGTTAAATATATTCCTCCAGGAAAAAATACTCTTCCTCCTTCAGGACAGGAATAAATTGCTGCTTGTATAAACGACGTATCTATGGTCTTTCCGTCGCCTTTTGCACCAAAATCCCTCACATTTACCATAAATTTCTCTTCCAAAGTTTTTATTATAACTTTATCACTTTTTTCTAATGTAACACTATCTTCAACCATGATTAGATATTCAGTATCTGGAATTAAATTCTTAATCGTGAATACATTGGTATTTACTTCATATTTTTTTGTATCATTTACATATACATACATTTTGTTAGGTACATAGTAACATTCATCATTTTCAATTTCTAAGGATGCAGTTCTTGATGTAACCGCAACTGTGTTTAATTTCAGCATACACCATCTTCCCCTCCATGAAATATTTTAATTCTTATTATCCTTTTAATCCTGTTGTTGCTATACCTTCGACAAAATACTTTTGTGCTGCAAAAAATACTATAATTGACGGTAATAACGCAATTAAAGACATTGCAATAATCTGATTCCATGCAAAATTACCTTCAGTAGTATCAATTGCCATCTTTAATGCAATGGATACCGGATATTTTTCAACGCTAGAAATATAAATTAATGGCCCCATAAAATCATTCATACTCCACATGAATTGAAATAAAGCAACAGTAATAATTGCAGGTTTCAATGTTGGAACTAAAATTTTCGTCAGTACTTCAAAAGAATTGCATCCATCAATTATTGCTGCTTCGTCTAATTCTCTAGGTATAGTTCTAAAAAACTGAATTAGCATGAAAACAAAAAAAGCTTGATTCGCAAAAATCATTGGAGCATAAAGTGGTACGAATGTATCTAATAAATGAAGTTGCTTCCATAGTAAATATAATGGTATTCTTGTAACTACTTCTGGTAAAAATAAAGTCGCAATCAAAATACCAAATAATGGTTTCTTGAAAGGAAAATCAAAACGTGCAAACCCATATGCAGTAATAACGGAAGAAAAAACTGTAAAAACTACTCTTGGTATAACGTATTTAAAAGTGTTGGCAAAATAGGTGGCAAAAGTATATTGTGTTCCTGTAATCCAACCTTTTATATAAGGTGTAAAATCTATTCTAGGTGGTATAAAACTAATTGAAGTAAAAATTTCAGAATTTGTTTTAAATGATGCTCCTATTAACCATAAAATAGGATAAAGCATTATAAAAGCACCTATGCTTAAAATAGTATACCGAACAGCCGAATTTATTGTCCTTTTTATTTCTCTTTTGCGATAATCGCTATTTTGACGTAAATTAAAATTTTTATTTCTATTTTCAATAAGATTAACCATTATTTAACTTCCCCCTCATCTGAATCTGAATAAAATACCCAATACCTGGAAGATCTAAATACTAGAGCTGTAAAAATCATTATTATTATAAACAAAACCCAAGATAAGGCACTTGCATATCCCATATTAAAATATTTAAATGCATTATCGTATATCAACAGAGGAAATAAATAAGTTTTATATAAAGGTCCCCCTCCTGTTATCAAATATGGACCATTAAATTCCTGAAATGCTTGAATTATTTGCATAACGAGATTAAAGAAAATGATAGGCGTTAGTAATGGTATAGTAATTTTAAAAAAACTTCTAATTGGTGTTGCACCATCTACAGCAGCAGCCTCATATAACTCCTGTGGTATATCTTTTAAACCTGCTAAAAATATAACCATAGCTGAACCAAATTCCCATATTCTCAAAGCACTTATTGTAAAAAGTGCAGGATATTCTGAGGAAAACCATGGTACAGGGTTAATACCAAATATACCTAAAAATTGATTTATTAGTCCGTTGTTTGCAAATAAAAATCTCCACAAAACTGCGACCGCTACGTTACCTCCTAAAATAGATGGAACATAATAAGCAGTTCTATAAAAATTTATTCCTTTTAATTTAAAGTTTAAAACCATAGCAATAAATAATGCAAATATCAACTTTAAAGGAACAGTAAGTACTACATATTTAAAACTTGCAAACATAGAAGTCCAAAAAAGTTGGTCATGAAACATTTTTATATAATTAGAAAATCCAATAAATTGGGGTTGATATATTATTTTGTAATCTGTAAAGCTCAAAATAAAAGATGCAATAAAAGGATATATTGTAAAAATAATTAACCCTACTAGCCATGGTGCAATATACAATAATCCAGTATATTTTTTCTCCATTATTTTATCCTCCCAACTGCCACGATTATAAAGTACTGCAAACAAATTTTTTATACAACTAGATTGCACGAATAGTATTCTTCGTGCAATCTAGTTACTATTCCTACTTAGTAATTTCACTTAAAACTTTCTGTACATTGTCATACATATATTTTGCTGCTTCATCTACAGTAACTTTGCCATAAGAAATTTGATCAATGGTCTGCCTATACACATCTTGAAGTTTCGGATCTTCCAAATATGGACTTATAGGAACAGAAGGATGATCTAGCAAAAACTTAAGTCCATCATATTCTAACCCAGAAATTAATCCTGCTTTTTGTAATGTATCTACCGCTGATTTGCTTACAGGAATCCCCCTATTTAGGCCCATTGCTTTTACTCCTTCTGGATCATTTAATATAAAGTTCAGGAAAGTAGCTGCTTCTTTAGGATATTTGCAGTCTTTATTAATTGCAAAAAGCATCGATGGTTTGAGTATTGCTCCGGATGTTTTTGAATCGCTATCCATTGGAATACCACCTAATGCTAATTCCATATTTTTTTCTTTCAATGGAGTTGCGTCTTTTTTAACTGCACTCGTCCATTGGAATAAACCTGCAAATTTGCCATCAATAAAACTTGGAAGTTGTTCTATTGGAGCATTTCCGTTTCCACCTTCATTAGCAATTGTCGCGATTGTTGGAGTAACTTTATTATCTATGAGTTTCTTATAAAAATCCAAAGCTATTTTGATATCATTTTCATCAAAAGCTAATTTTCCATTATTATCAATAAAAGGTTTACCTGTTTTTTGTATAGCATATGTCATCGATAAAAGCCATGCATCATAATCTCCAAGAATCATAGGATAATATCCTTTATCAAACTTTTTGGCAATATTAATAAGGTCATTCCATGTAGTTGGAAAAGTAGAAACTCCAAATTTGTCATAAACAGTCTTATTATAATAAATTACTCTTCCCGTTAAAGCTACTGGTATACCATTTAATTTGCCATTTACAGTACCTAACTGTAAAATATTTTTTGTATAATTTTCCTCTAATCCCAATTCTTTAGACAACTTATTTAAATCATAAAAACCATTACCATCTTTTGAAAATATAGGTAACCAATTCCAATTTATTTGCATTATATCTGCTGCAGTACCACCAGCTATTTGAGTAGTTTGTTTATCTAAATAACCATCCCAACCTGCATATTCTGCTTTAATTTTTATATTCGGATATTTCTGCTCAAAAAGTTTTATTGCTTCAAGAGTGGCTTGGTGCCTTGTATCATCACCCCACCAAGAAAATCTTAACGTGATTTGTTTCTGTGTTTCCTGAGTTTGCACATTATTACTACTTTCCTGTTTTGAAGTCCCACAACCTGCTAAAATTATAGTCAGAAAAAAAATTAAAGATACCATCAAGGTGATTGCTCTTTTCATAATTCTTCCCCCAATCATTATTTTCATCTCATTCAATTTTTTAAAATTTATAAAATTAATTTTTAATACTTCTCTCTCCCACCTCCCAATATGATTATCAGTGCGAGATTATTACATTTTGATTAATTTTAATAAATTATAATTTATGCTGAATAAAATTGGGAGTTTTTTAATATTTCACTATAAACCATCATAAAAGGTCCTACTCCTTTCGGATCATTAAAAACTACTTCTTCTGAAATATAGTATTCATAACTTCCGTCTCTATAAGGAAAATTACCTAATCCTGCTACTTTACAAATGCCACCCAATTTATATTCTCCATCTTTATACGATAAGTACTTATCAATAGTACCATTAAATGCCTTTAAGCCGTAATTTTCATACTTTTGGGGAAGTAACCTTAATCTACATCCCTTAAGTATGCTATATGCAGACATAAGGGTAGCAGATGTTTCTAAATAATTTCCTTTAGATTTTGTTTTATCAACAACTTGATACCACATACCACTATCTGGATCCTGATATTGTAAAATACCTTCTATTGCTTCTTTAAAAATACCTTGTAAATCTTTACATTCTTCCGTTAAATTTTTGTAGTCTCCTATTACTTTTTCATCCAATTCCTCTAATACATCAACAAGTGCCATCACAAGCCATCCCATAGCTCTACCCCAAAAATTTGGTGATAATCCTGTTTCTTTGTCTGCCCAAGCTTCCTTTCTACTTTCATCATAACCATGATAATAGAGCCCTTTTTCTTTATTGAACATATGATTTCGAACATTAACAAATTGAAAACAAATATCTTTTAAATCATTTTTATTACCAAATTTTTTTATATATTTAATGTAAAACGGCATTACCATATACAATCCATCTAGCCAAACTTGATTTGGATAAATTCTTTTATGCCAAAAATTCCCTTGGTCTGTTCGTGGCTGAGTTAGTATTTGTTGATATAGATGTTCTATAGCTTTTTTAAAACGTTCATCTTGTGTAAGTTCATATAAATCAAAAAGAACTTTACCCGAATTTATATCGTCTAAACTATAATCTTGCATATTATAGCCTCTTATATTGCCTTCTTCATCAATATATTTATACATGTAATTTAGTACAAAATTTTTATATAATTCTTTTTTTGTGGTTTTATATAAATCCCAAGATCCCTTTACTACACACCCATCTTCATAATTCCATTTTTCTTTATAAGGTCTATAATTTAAGATGTAATCATCAATAAATTTTTCGATAAGTTGCTTTTTTGGTATCACTACTTACACCTCACAGCATCTACTCAATGAAAGATAGTTCTCATCGTTCAATCTTATCCTTTTTGCCCATAAATTCCATTACTTGTTCCCAATAAGGATATCCTTCTACGTCACCTTTTACTAGCATAGCCATAGCACCAATAGCATTTGCAATCTCACCACATTCTTTAAGTGGTAATCCCCTCAATATTCCCGCAAGTAGCCCAGCATCAAATCCATCTCCTGCTCCTACTGTATCTTCTATTTTCTCTATCTTATATCCAGCTACATAAGCTTCTTCATTTTTGCTCTTTAAATAGCAGCCCTCTTTTCCTAATTTTATTGCCACCAAGTTTACTCCCCGTGATAGAAAATAATCCGCTATTCTATGGTGATCATCTTGGCCAATCAAAAGTTTTACCTCATTTAAACCTGGTAATACTATATCGGCATTTTCAGCTATTTCTAGCAAAATTTCCCTTGCTTTTTCAATGTTCCAAAGTTTTAGTCTAAGATTAGGATCAAAAGAAATCATTACTTTATTGCGTTTTGCTATCTCAACAGCTTTAAACACTGCTTCTGTCGCAGACTCAGAGATTGCCGGTGTTATTCCCGTAATGTGAAGTATCTTTGCGTTTTTTATATAATTTTCATCAATATCATCAACACATATTTTGCTTGCAGCAGATCCTTTTCTATAATAATAAACGTTAGGATCAAAGTTATAATACCACTCTTTAAATAAAATACCAGTATAACTTTCTTTATCTATTATCACTCTTGATACATCAACTCCCTCGGCTCTCACAGAATTCAGTATAAATCTGCCAAACTCGTCATCGCCTAGCCTAGAAAACCAGCCTGTTGAATGTCCTAATCTTGCAAGAGCTATTGCAAGATTCATCTCCGCGCCGCCAATAGATTTTGAAAATGTATGCACATGTCTCAAAGGACCTCTTGTATGGGGTGTAAAAACTACCATAGATTCTCCAAACGTTACTATATCCATTTTATTTTTCACTCCAACTGTATTTTAAAAACCTATATACTCTTTCGCATTATTAAATGAAATATCCTGAACTATCTTGCCCAGCAGCTCTATATCATTCGGTACCTCTCCATTTTCTACCCATTCACCAAGCAAATTGCAAAAAATTCGTCTGAAATATTCATGCCGTGTGTATGATAAAAAGCTTCTTGAGTCTGTCACCATTCCAACAAACCGGCTTAATAAACCTGTGTTTGCAAGAGCTTTCATTTGCTCTATCATGCCATCCTTGTTGTCATTAAACCACCATGCAGCACCAAATTGCATTTTTCCTATTATTCCTCCACCTTGGAAATTGCCAATCATTGCTGCTATTACATAATTGCCAGCTGGATTTAATGTGTATAAAATAGTTTTTGGCAAAGAATCCTCCACTTCAAGGACGTCTAAAAGTTTTGCTAAAGGATATGCAATTGTAAAATCGCTTATTGAGTCATATCCTGTGTCTGGTCCAAGTATTTTATACATTTTTGTATTGTTGTTCCTCATTGCTCCAATGTGTAATTGCATTACCCAATTTAGTTCAGCATACTTTTTGCCAAGAAATATTAATGTGTAAGTTTTGAAACTATCTATTTCTTCTTTTGTCAAGTGCTCTCTCAATAACGCTTTTTTAAATATTTTTTCTACTTCTTGTTTTGATGTTTTTTCATAAAATACGTAATCTAACGCATGGTCAGAGATTCTGCATCCTACTGAGTGGAAAAACTTTATTCTTTCTTCAAGAGCTTGTAAAAAGTCATCATAATTATTTATATCTATTCTGGTAACTTTTTCTAATTTTTTTAGCCATGGAATAAAATCTTCTTTTTCAATTCCTAAACCTTTATCTGGTCTAAAAGCAGGTAAGACTTTTACATCAAATTCTTTTTCTTCTTTTAGTTTAATATGATATTCTAATGAGTCCGTTGGGTCATCTGTTGTTATTATGGCTTTGACATTTGACTTTTTTATTATGTTTCTTACGTTAAAGTCATCATGATTTATAACTTCATTAGCTCTTTTCCAAATAGATTTTGCTGTTTTTTCATTTAAAAGGTCATATATACCAAAATATCTTTGCAATTCTAAATGAGTCCAATGGTAAACTGGATTTCCTATTGCCATAGGAATAGTTTTGGCATATGCCATAAATTTATTGTAATCATCAGCATTTCCTGTAATATATTTTTCATCTATTCCATTAGCTCTCATAAGTCTCCATTTGTAGTGGTCACCATATAGCCATATTTCAGTGATGTTTTTGAAACGCTTATTTTCGTATATTTCCTTTGGACTTAAATGACAATGGAAATCGTAAATTGGCATGTTTTTGGCATATTCATGGTACAATCTCACTGCTGTTTCATTTGTAAGTAAAAAATTTTCATCCATGAAATTTTTCATAATCACTCATTCCTCACATTCAAGATACTTTTGTAATGTATTCTTTACTGCTCCAGGGCCAGCAATTAATTCTTTAAAGTAATTTTCTATTTTTTCCCCTAACCCTACTTCATAAAGATTTAATCCAAAAATATGTTCATTTGAAAGAATAGGTCTTAAATTGTCTTTTACTGACTCTATATCACCTAATCTTATATTAGAAACATGGGATTTTAAATCTTCTAATAAGGGGTCTGGACTTAATGTCATTGCTTTTCCTTCATCATCTATACCCATTAAGTATCTACACCATCCTGCTATAACAAGTGGAATATACTTTAAATCTGTCACATGTAAGTCATCTCTTTGTTTGTAAGACTTTATCGTCTCTCCAAATCTTATTGCCATTTTTTGTGATGTATCTGTTGCAATCCTTTGTGGGGTATCTGGCATATATGGATTAGGAAATCTTACTTCAATTACTTCTCTTAAAAATTCTTCTGGATCTAATACTCCCGGATGAACAACAACTGGAAGCCCTTCATCATATCCTATTTTTTCAACTAGTTTTTTCAAACATGGATCTTTCATTTCATCTGCTATTGTGTTATAATTTAACAAACAGCCAAAAATCGCTAATGTTGTATGCAAAGGATTTAAACAAGTTGTTACTTTCATTCTTTCTACTTTTTCTACTGTTTCTTTATCTGTAAAAATCACTCCTGCTTCTTCTAATGGAGGCCTACCGTTAGGAAATTTGTCTTCTATTACTAAGTAGTGTATTTTTTCTGCATTGACAAAAGGTGCTATTATAGTATTTTTGCTTGTCTTGATTATATCCATTCTTTCTAAGCCGAGGTCTTCTAATTTTTTCTTCACCTCTTCAGAGGGCCTTGGCACTATTTTATCTATCATGCTGAGTGGAAAAGATACTTTTGTAGAATCAGTTAGATAATCCAAAAATCCTGTTTCAACAAAACTTTTTCTTTGCCATTCTTCTGCTATGGTTTTTATTGAATTGAAAAGTCTCTCTCCATTTCCAGAGAAATTATCTAAACTCAAAAGCGCAATGGGATGTTGACCGTTTAAATACCTTTCATAAACCAGTGAAGTGATTTTTGAAATAATGTTTTTGGGTCTCTCTGGTCCATTTTCTATGTCTTCTTTTACCTCTTTAATATATTCCCCTGAAAAATCTTTTAAATTATAGGCTTTTTCAGTTATTGTGAAACTTGCTATCTGTAAATACGGATTAGCGAATACGTCCTTTAATCTTTTCCAATCACTGTGAGATAGATCGGCTATTATTTTGTCACTTATACTACCTATAACTTCTATCTCAAGAGTGCCATCCAAATTCATAACTACTAACATACTTAGATTGTCATATGGAACATATATTTTTTCAATTATTTCGTAATCATATGATTCTACAGCAATTATTCCAGTTTTTGATAATCCTTTGTCTAAAAGATTTTGCTGAAGGAGTGAAATGAAGCCTCTAAAAATGTTCCCTGCCCCAAAATGTAACCATGTAGGATTTTCTTTAGTTTCTTCCGCTGCTTTTTCTACATCATAGTTTGGAAGTTTTATACCTGCTTGACGCCATTTATCAATGTCTCTTATACTCTCCCTAGTTAAAAGCATATCCTTTCTTCCTTTCTGTGAATTGTCTTGTAATATCACAACAATTCATTCGTTTATTTTGTGGATTATCTTGTGTTTATTATATATATTCTACATGAATCCAAAAAATCCTTCTTGATTTTTAAATTTTTTTATTGAATTTTTATTGAAAGAAAATGGGAGAACAGAAAACTCCCATTAATTCAACATCAACTAAATGTCAATTAGGTTTTAGTTTGCCTCCCATTCAGTGTGAAAAATTCCCTCTTTATCTATTCTTCTATATGTGTGAGCCCCAAAGAAATCTCTTTGAGCTTGGATTAGATTAGCAGGCAAGTTTTCTTCTATCATGCTCAAAAAATAATCTAATGAAGAATTAAGTACAAGCATTGGAAGGTAAAAATCTTTTGCTAAATTAGTGATATATTTTATTGAATCAATTTTATCCATTAGGAAAGATAACGCCTTTTCACTGTTAAGAAGATTTACATTTTCTTTATTTTCTTTAATAATGTCTCTTAAGAAATCTAAAATCTTTGCTCTTATGATGCAGCCACCTTTCCAAATACGCAATACTTCTGAAAGGTCAATATTATACTCAAAAACCTTTGAAGCTTCAGATATAACCCATAATCCCTGAGAAAAAGATGTAAAAACACTAAAAAGTAATGCATTTTCTAAATCCTTTATTATTTTTTCTTTATCTATATCAATTTCAGGATATATTTTTGTAACTCTTTTAGCTAATTGTACTCTTTCCTCTTTAAGGAAAGATAAACTTCTCGCTTCTACTGCAAGGTTCAAAGAGGGAGTCGGTATTCCTAAATCCAAAGAAATTTGAGAAGTCCATTTGCCTGTACCTTTTTGTTCTGCCTCATCCAATATTAAATCTACAAGATATTTCCCCCTCTCTTCATCTTTATATCTCATGATTTTATAAGAAATCTCCATGAGAAAAGAATTTAAATCATTATTATTCCATTTTTCAAATATCTCTCCTATCTCTTCGGGAGAAAGTTTTAACACCTTTCGAAGTACATCGTAAACCTCAGCTATTGCTTGCATTATGGCATATTCTATTCCATTGTGGACCATTTTGACAAAATGTCCAGCTGAATCATTTCCAACGTATGTACAGCATGGCCCTGCTTCTGTTTGAGCTGCAATTTTTAAAAGAACATCTTTAACCATTTCATATGCATCCTGTGTTCCTCCTGGCATTAACGAAGGGCCGTGTAAAGCTCCAGCTTCACCACCTGATACTCCCATTCCCAAATAGAGTATGCCTTTTTCTTCTAGTTCTTTAATTCTCCTTGAAGTATCTTTAAAATAAGAATTTCCTCCATCAATGATTAGGTCTCCCTTGTCAAGATAAGGCAAAAACTCTTGAATTACATCATCTACGGGTTTTCCTGCTTTAACCATGAGAATGATTTTTCTAGGCCTCTTTAAAGACTCTACAAAAGATTTGATGTCATAATAAGGCTTAATTTGTTCATCTTTTACTTTGTTTTGCATGAATTCTTGTGTTTTTTCAGATGTTCTATTAAATACAGATACGCTATAGCCCTTTCTAGCAATGTTTAAAGCCAAATTTTGTCCCATTACTGCTAAGCCGATTAAACCTATTTCATTCATTTACTTTACCTCCTGTTTTTATAATTTGCTGTGAAGTTCAAAAAGTTCTTTGAGATTTTTAGTTAAAACTCTAAAAAATTGAAATTTCTTTTCGTAATACTCTATTTTTTCTTTGGAAGGCACATAAGTATTTTCTATTTTTACCATTTCTCTTGTGGCCTCAATCAAAGTTTTGTACCTTCCCATTGCATAATAGCCTAAAAGTGCAGAGCCTACAAGAGCAGGTTCTTCTACATTAGACACCTTAATTGGCAACCCTAAAGTAGAAGCAAAAATCTCCATCCATAGGGGCGATTTTGTACCTCCTCCTCCCGCTCTAATTTCTTTTATTTTTATATTATTATCCTTTAAAGCCTCATAAAGCATCCTTAGGGAAAATGCAACTCCTTCCATACCGGCTCTTATCATGTGTCCTTTATTGTGGGTGTTTTTCAATCCAAAAAACACTCCAGAAGCAATGTTTCCTATTTCTTTGTCTCTTTCTCCGGTTAAATAGGGAATGAAAAAGAGATTTGATGAGTCTCCTTTTGAAGCTTCCGCTGTCAATTCATCATAAGACATATTAAATACATTATCTCTCAACCATTTTAAAACAATTCCTGCATTGTTTATAGCAGCACCAATAAACCATTTCCCTGAAGAAAGGTAATAAGTTTGAAGCCTCATAGACTCTTCTTTATCAAATATAGCTTCAGGATAAGCTACTCTAAACATTCCAGTAGTCCCTATGTTTATTGCGCCAACTTCTTCTTCAAAAGTTCCAATTCCTATGCCCACAGCTCCTCCATCGTAAACCCCTGTAAGCACTTTTACATCTCCAGAAAGCCCCAAAAGCCCTTTTGTCTCAAGAGGCAAATCAGCTAAAATTTTGTCAGAAGACACTATTGTGGGAAGTCTGTTTTTATCTATCCCTAATATACTAAGGGCATAATCATCCCAATCTAATGTATTTACATTCATATAACCAGTTGCAGAAGATATGCTGGGCTCTGTAAAAGGTTCCCCTAAAAGTTTTAAGAGAATAAAGTCTTTGGAGCTTAAGAAAAACCTAGTTTTGTTAAATATCTCATTTCTCTTTTTCTTAAGCCAGTATATTTTAAATAAAGGAGCATGAAAAGTAGGAGTATAGCCAGTTCTTTTGTATACTTCTTTTACATCCATTGTCTTTAAAAATTCTTCATAAGTTTCTTTCGCCCTTAAGTCCAAAAGAGTCATCATACCCATCAGGGGATTTAAATTTTCGTCCACAGGTATTAGCCCAAACATGTAGGAAGAAGGCACAATTAAAGAAATTTTATCTTCAAATCCTTTTGCCACCTCTTTAACTGCTTCTACAAAAGCACCAAAAAGGACTTCTGGATTATGCTCCGCCTTTCCTTCATTGTCTCTTTCTATAGGCGTTTCTTTTCTATATAAACTTAAAATATTTCCTTTTTCGTCCACTACACCTGCTTTTAAATTTGTAGTACCTATGTCAACAGAAAGAATTAAATTTTCCATGACTCCCCCTCCAAAACTTCTTTATTTATAACGCCATCAGGAATTTCTCCTCTTAAGACCTTTTCTACATCTGAAACAACCTTGTCCCCCATACCTCTTAAGCATTCGTAAGTGTAAGCAGATGTGTGGGGTGTGATTATAACATTGTCAAAGGCTAAAAGGGGATGATTCTCATCAATGGGTTCACCTTCTACTACGTCCAATCCTGCTCCTGCAACTTTTCCCTCTTTGAGTGCTTTTATCAAAGCTTCTGTATCTATAAGTTCTCCTCTTGCAGTGTTAACAATAAAAACATTTTTCTTCATCATAGAAAACTCTTTATGAGACAGCATGTGATAATTTTTTTCATTGAGTGAAGCATTTAATGAAATAATGTCAGAAGTTTGTAAAAGTTCTTCTAAAAAAACAGGCTGTGCTCCTCTTTTTTGTATCTCCTCTTCTGAAAGATTAGGGTCATAGGCTATTACTTGTGCACCAAATCCATATTTTAATATTTCTGCAACTCTACTCCCAATATTCCCAATACCGATTATTCCTGCAACTTTATCTTTTATCTCATACCCCATAAAACTCGCTCTTTCCTGCCATTTGCCATCTTTTACCCTTAAAGATGC
Source organism: Clostridia bacterium (assembly GCA_012840485.1). Taxonomy (GTDB): domain Bacteria; phylum Bacillota; class Thermoanaerobacteria; order Thermoanaerobacterales; family Thermoanaerobacteraceae; genus Thermoanaerobacter. The sequence continues at coordinate 31,967 of DULG01000031.1, forward strand.
TTCTCTTACTCTCCTCATTACATCTAAAAGAAGGGCAATTGCATTTTCTGCCACTGCTTCTCTTTCTACAATTCCAGCAACTTTTGTGACAAGAGTGCCTTTTTCTGTGGCACTTTTTATGTCTATAGCATCATATCCTATGCCGTGGCGAGTTATTAAAAGAGTCTTGTCTTTGTATTCAAAAAATTCTCTGTCATAATAGGGCTTTACACTGGCAATGATTATAGAATAGCCCATTAATTTTTCTGCTAAAGCCTTCCCTCTCATGTCATGAGGAAGTTCAAATCTTTCCACTTCCCCCAATGCTTTTAACCTCTCAATATGGTCAGGAAAATGTTTGCCAAAACTGCTAGAGTTGACAATCGCAATTTTTACACTCATTTTTATCTTCCTTTCTTCATATGTTAAATATTTCTTTCAAGTGATTTTCAATGTTTTTACTCACAAACTCGTAATGTTCTTCTTCATACTTATCTAAAACTTCATAAATTTCTTTTCTTTTCTCATCCAATAAAACTCCATAGGAAATGTGAAAAAGCTGTTTAATTTCAGGTTTTAAAAGAATTTGCGAATCCTCTGTTCGGATTGTTTGTGGAAAATCATCTCTATCAATTAAGACTTTGTAAGCCTTTTTACTCTCTTCTAAATTATCTAAAGCAATTTTATAAAGGTCATTAAAAAGGTCTTTATCCCTTTCAAAAATGAGGTTTATCGCTTGAAGCCAGCTTGTGCCAGAAGTTTTAATATGAAAATTTCCTTCAGTAATTTCATGAAATATTTTGTAAATGCTAAATTTGTCACTTCCAGAGTGAAGACTTAACTTGTACCCTCCTAATTCTTTAGTAAGAAAATAATGCTTTTTAAGTTCTGATGTAAACTTCTCTATGTCTCCTTTGTAGTCTATCGCCTTTTGAAATTCCCCAGGAAATTTGGGTGCCAAACTCCAAAAGTCTATCCCCTTTCTATGCAAATATTCAACCACAAATATGTGGTCTTCTACTGTAGTATCCTTCTCTCCCTCATCTATTGAAATTTCTAAATCGAAATGCTGCAATCTGTCCTTCAGAATACCATATACTTTTTCTAGAAACTTCATAGCTTTTTCATAAGTGAGAGCAGATTTGTACAATTCATCTTCAGAAACTACAAAGTCTTCGTCGGTAGAAATACTGAATTTTTTACCTTTATACCTGTCAATTATTTGCATACTTTGTGAAGATAAACTTTGGGCCTTTTCTTTTAATTGAGACTCTGGCATATCTGAAATTTTCACTAATAAATCACTTAAATCAAGAGTGTACATTGTGTAGCCTGCATCAATTGCTTCCATCAAATGTTTTTCGTCTTTTATGTGGTCGGCATCTGCTCCAAATCCTCCTGCGTATCCTGCTTCTAAAACGCCTAAAATAGCTTTTAGTAATACATCTTTAAAATCTCTATTAGTTTTTACAAGTTCTCTTGGAGATTGTTGAGCTAACACAGGAAAAATATCATAATTTTTTAAAACTTTTATATGAGCTGGTGTCACAAGTCCCAACCTGTCCCCCGTGCCAAATGAGGTTCTTTCTTTGCAAGTCACTGGAGAAATACCAAAATTATCTTTTAATATTAAGTAGTTTTCGTAAGTTAAAGGATAAAGATTGAGATAAAAACCCAGCTCTTCTACATATTTATCTTCAACAAAATGAGGGGAAGATAATTTAAAATTTCCATTTGTCAAAAATCCTATTTTTTTGTCACTATCTTCTTTAGCTACAAAAATATAAACATCCTCTTTTAATCTTCTGAATGAGTCAGGATATAAAAGAAAAGAGTTTTTTAACAAATAATTAGAAAGTTCCTCTTTCATGTTCCATTACCCCTTTTTTATTTTTTTGCAACTACACAACCTCAATCTTTACATAATTTTTTAACTCTTCCACTATTTCATTGTTCTGATCTCCAGAAGTTATTATTTTCTCAATCTCTTCAAAAGTAGCAAAAGATACCATTGCAACTTTTCCAAATTTGCTGCTATCTGCTACAACAATTACTCTGCTGGCGGACTTTATCATGGCTTTTTTCGCTTCCGCTTCAAAAATATCAGAGGTGGTAAGCCCTTTTTCCAATGAAATTCCACCTGTCCCTAAAAATAATATGTCGATGTTGTATTTACCTATACAATTTAAGGTTTCAAACCCTACCATTGAATGATTATCATGTTTTAATTTGCCACCAGTAATAAAAAGATTGATGTCAGGGTTGTTGGCTAATTCTGTAGCAATGTTTAATGCATTCGTCACCACCGTTATGCCTTTGAAATTTCTGATGGCACGGGCTATGTGATATGTGGTAGAACCAGCATCTAAAAATATGACATTTCCTTCTTGTATTTCTGACACAGCCCTTGCTGCTATTTTTTGTTTTTCTTCTATATGCTCTTTAAATCTTTTAACAAGGGGAGGTATAATTATATTTTCTTTCAATACTGCTCCTCCATAGTTTCTTTCTACTAGCCCCTGTCTTTCCAACTCTTCCAAGTCTCTTCTTATTGTCTCATCAGAAACATTAAACATCTCACAGAGTTCGGATACTTTAACAGCTTTTTTCTTTAAAATGATTTCTTTAATTTTATCTCTTCTAGTTGAAACAAGCATTTACATCCTCTCCTACACTTATTAGTCATTCTTATTTTTACCATAAAATAAATAAGTCAACAACTTTACTGTTATAATTTAAAATACACATTTTATTTGTGGATTTTATTGCTTTTATTATATTAATTCTACACAAACCCAAAAAATCCTTCTTGGTTTTAAAAATTTATTTTTTCTTGGCTTTTATGGAATTTATGGAATTGGAAAAAAGGAACCCATAAAAGGATTCCTTTAAATTATTATTTATTCAATACATCTTTATTTACTAAAGTGCGAGGCACTCTTCCTTCTATTACATCAATTATGTTTTGAGCCACAACTATTGACATGTCTCTTCGCGCTTCTTCTGTTGCACTTCCTATATGAGGAAGCATTACGACATTGTCAAGCTGTGCTAATTCTTCTTCAAACATGGGCTCTCTTTCGTATACGTCTAAGCCTGCTGCATATATGTCCTTGTTTTTTAACGCTTTTACAAGGGCTTTTTCGTCTACAACAGGACCTCTCCCCGTATTTATCAATATAGCAGACTTTTTCATCAATTTTAATTCTTTTTCTCCAATCAAATGTCTTGTTTCAGGAGTTAATGGCACATGTATGGAAACAAAATCAGATTCTTTTAGCAAAGTATCCAAGTCTACATATTGAGCTCCTGTCTCTTCTTCAAACTCTTTTTTAGGACTTCGTGCAGTGTACAAAATCTTCATGTCGAAGCCTTTTGCCATTTTAGCAAAAGCTTGTCCTATGCGACCTGCACCTATTATTCCTAATGTCTTGCCTGTTACGCCTTTTCCTAAGAAAAGCATTGGCGCCCAACCTTGGAATTTTCCTGATCTCATAAATTTATCAGATTCTACCACTCTTCTTGCAGTTGCAAAAAGAAGAGCCCAAGCCAGTTCCGCAGTAGCGTTTGTCAACACATCAGGAGTGTTTGTTATGTAAACTCCTCTTATTGTAGCTTCTTCTAAATCTATATTGTCAAATCCTACAGCATAATTTGCAACAATTTTCACATCTTTTGCAGCTTCAAAAAACTCTTTGTCTACTTTGTCTGTAAGCTGTGTGATTACAGCATTTTTGCCCTGTACTTTTTCAAGTAACTCTTCTTTTGTAAGCATTCTGTCGTAAGGGCTTACCTCTACCTCGCAGTACTTTCTCAAAAGATTAAGTCCTTCTTCAGGAATAGCTCTTGTCACAAAGACTTTAAACATTTGTATCACTCCTCCAGTTAAAATATGTTAATCAATACCAAAAATATTGGTATTGTCAAAAACGAAAGCAAGTTTGTAACAAACACCCCTGCAGAAGCAAAACTATTTTTTTCGCTCATTTGCCTCGCAACAATGGCTACTGTCATCATCGTTGGCATTGCTGCCTCTAAAGCTGCAACTTTTTTGGCATCAAGGGGTAAATTTAAAAAGTACACAATCCCAAAAGCTATTAAAGGAGACAAAATGAGCTTTATTATTGCTGCAAGATAAACAAAATAGTCTACGTCGCTTTTTTTGATTATATACATGTTCATCCCTATAAACATTATAGCCAGAGGAATAGTTACACTGCCTATCATTTGTGCACTTTTCAGTATTTCATCTGGTATTTTGATTCTTGATATCACTATTAAAAAACTCAAAGCAAGAGAAACAAAAGAAGGATTTAGAAGTTTTTTGAAACCATTCATATCAAAAGATTTTTCTTCAGACAAAATCCAAACTCCTAAAGTCCAAAATAAAGCTGTGTGCCCTAAATCGTAAAGGATAACATAAGGTATACTTTTATCTCTAAATAAGGCAATGTTTATGGGAAGCCCTAAAAATAAAGTATTGCTAAAAGAGGAGAGGGCATATAATGCATTTTTCTTTTCTTCTGGAGCTTTAAGCAATTTAAAAAGAGCCATTGAAACTAATAATGTCAAAACTAACGTGGAGGCACTTACAAAAGGCAGTATATAAGCAGTTCTAAGTAGTGCTGGCGTATAATTAGAATACATGCTGTGAAAGATAAGTAAAGGTGTTGTAACTAAAATGATTAAATCCGCCAGCATTTTAAAATGTTCTTCTTTAACTAATTTTATATAGGTGATATAATATCCTACTGCCATTACAATAAAAATCTCTACAAGTATTTCAACCATTTTTGATATGACCATTTTATTCCACCTCAATTGCTCTTACTTTTGATTATACCATAAATTTTAACTTTATATAAATAAAAGCAAAAGCCCAACCGCTGTGGTTGAGCTCTTTTGTTTCTACTTTACAAATTGGCTTAAATGTTTTAATCCTAAAAGAAGCCCTTCTTTTACTTTTTCTTCACTGCCTTCATATAGAGGGTCTTCATGTTCTATGCTTATTACCCCATTATATCCATTGTCTTTTAGCGCCTTTATAAACTTGCCCCAATCTACATTTCCCATACCTGGCATTCGGTATCTCCAGTATCCAAACTCTCCATGCGTTCCTGTGTAAAGCTGTCTGTTGAAAACTCCATATCGCTTAAATTTATCCTCAAACACTTCTGTGTCTTTTGCGTGTACATGAAATATTCTATCTTTAAACTCTGGTATCACATCTATATAGTCTATAAACTGCCAAACAAGATGGGAAGGGTCAAGATTTAAACCAAAGTTTTTAGAAGGTATCCTTCTAAACATCTCCTCCCAAAGCTCTGGTGTAAAAGATATTGTTCCTGGAAGGCCAGGTACCTGCCATCCTTTCATAGGACAATTTTCGATTATAATTTTTATTCCTTTGTCTTCCGCATAGCTTATTATATCAGTAAAAACTCTTTCAAATTCATCAAAATTGTCTTTTATGCTCTTTTCAATGTTTCTCCCTACAAAAGTCCCCACCATGTCAGTCCCAAGCATCTGTGCCGCATCAATGCACTTTTTTAAGTGATTGTTTATAAACTTTCTCTTTTCTGGGTCTCTGTCAAGGTTGTTGTCATAATATGCAAGAGATGAAATTGTGAGCCCGTACTCCTTAAAATATTTTTTTATTTCTTCCGCCTCTTCAGGTGTGAGATTTTCTACATCTATGTCACTTGCAGAATAATCCCTCGTATTGTCTTTAGGCCAGCAGGCAATTTCCAGTGATTTAAACCCATTTTCACTTGCCCACTTAGCTTTTTCTTTAAGAGGCATATTCCCAAGACATACTGTTAAAAATCCTAAATACATTTTACATTTCCTCCTCTAAAATCTTTTTTAAATTTTCAAAACTAATTTTCACACTTTCAATTGGAGGTCTTTTACACACATCCTGTTCAACGATTAACCATTTAACTCCATTTTCTTTTGCAATTTTTATTACTTCTTTAAAATTGATAATTCCATTTCCTATTTCAGTAAAAGATCTGTCCTCTTTATCCATGTCTTTTAAGTGAATTAAAGGTAGTCTATTGGAGAATTTTTTAAGATATTCTACCGCGTCAACTCCCGCATATGTAACCCAATACGCATCGATTTCAGCTTTTACAAGGTCTTTATCTGTATTTTTGTAAAGTATATCAAGTCCATATTCTCCATCGTATATTTCAAATTCGTGATTGTGGTTGTGATAGCAAAACTCAAGTCCCTTTTCCCTACACTTTTCACCTATTTTATTAAACAACTTTGCTGTTTCAATATAATCCTCTCTTGACTTGTACTCATTCCATGGACAGACGATGTATTTATTGCCTATTTCAAGGTTATAATCTATCACTTCCTCAAGATTGTTTTTAAGTAATTCTATTCCTACATGACTACCAGCAGCTTTTAATCCTAAATTATCAAGCGTTTTTCTTAATTCTGATGCTTTTAAACCGCCATATCCTGCAAACTCCACTCCTTCGTATCCTATTTCCGCAACCTTTTCAAGAGTACCTATAAAATCTTTTTGTGTCTCCTCTCTCAAAGTGTAAAGTTGAAGTGCTATAGGTATACTCATTTTAATTTTTTCCCCCTTTAACCTAAAACTATTTCCTTACCTTTTTCAGCTGATTCATAGGCACCGTCTATTATTTTCATGAGAATTGCCCCTTCTTCAGCAGAAGCCAAAGGCTCTTTGTCATTTTTTATACAGTCAACAAAATGTTCAAATTCATTTAAAGGCGATTTTGGATAATTGGTGTCTGGAACTATGTCAATTAATGTATCAACAATTTCCGAAAATACTTTAAGCTGTCCGTTTTTAAACCATATGCCACCTTTATCACCTAAAATTTCATAGTAATTGTAATCTCCCTCAATGTTGGAAGCCCAGCTGAATTCAAAGTCAATTGTGGCACCATTTTTAAGCCTTACAAAGCCTACTGCCATATCCTCCACATCGTAAATTCCATCCCCGCTTTTTGCATAATTCCAGCTGTTTAAACTGTTGCTATTTGAAAACTTAGAATAAGTAGCTGCTGACACAGATTGAGCTTTAGGGTATCCCATGAAATACAAGACTAAGTCTAAAAAATGTACACCTAAATCAATTAATGGGCCTCCTCCAGACAATTTCCTATTTGTAAACCATCCGCCCTTTCCAGGAATTCCTCTCCTTCTCCTCCAGCCAGTCTTTACATGGTATATTTCGCCTATATACCCTTCCTCTATATATCTTTTTACAAAGAAAGATTCATTTGTAAACCTATTATTTAATCCTATCATAAACTTCCTTTTGTATTTATTTTTTGATTCAATGACCTCATAAGCTTCTTTTGCATTTAGAGTTATAGGTTTTTCACAATGCACATGAATTCCCTTTTCCATCGCTTTTATAGAAATAGGCGCATGTAAATAATTTGGGGTACACACGCTTATTAAGCCTGGTTTTTCTCTTTCAAACATTTCTTCATAATCTGCATAAACGTGAGGTATATTGTACTTTTCCGCTAATCTTTTTGCAGCCTCTATATCCGGATCAGATATGGCTACAATTTCAACATCTTCTACTTTTGAATAACCGTTTAAGTGTTTGTAATCAGCAACTGACCCTGCACCAACACATGCATATTTAAGTTTTTCCATACAAAAGCCTTCATTTACCTGTTAAAATATACTGGTTCTCCTGTTTTCGCAGATGTATAAATAGCCTCTAGTATCTCAGTTACTACAAGAGCTTCTTCTGGTTTTACAACAGGCTCTGTATCGTTTATGATGCAATCAATCCAAGCTTTTGCTTCTAAAAATCCCGGGTTATCTGATTTACCTTCATAGAAATCTACTCCACCTACATCAGTAGAAACTTTAGTTGTATAAAGCCTTCCAAATTTCTCTCCATTTATGCGAAGTCCATCTCTCATGTCAGCTCCACCTTCTGTTCCACACAAAGTGGTCATAGCCTCGCCAACCTCTACAGTATTTAAAGCCCAACTGGACTCTAATATAATGGTAGCTCCATTCTCCATTACTATAAATCCAAAAGCTGAATCTTCAACTGTGAACTTTTCAGGGTCCCATGGTCCCCAAGCATTCGCAGCATTTGCTCTTTTGCCTAATTTATAGTAGGCGCTTCCCATTACAACTTTAGGCTTATAGTTATTCATCATCCACAATGTCAAATCAAGGGCATGTGTTCCTATATCGATTAAAGGCCCACCACCCTGCTCTTCTTCATTTAAGAAAACACCCCATGTAGGTACCGCACGGCGACGTATAGCATGAGCCTTAGCAAAATATATTTCCCCTAGTTCACCATTTTGACAAACTTTATGTAAATATTGAGAATCTGGTCTAAAGCGATTTTGATACCCTATAGTGAGTTTCATACCTGTTTTCTTATATGATTCCACCATTCTTCTGGCATCTGCAGCAGTCTTAGCCATAGGCTTCTCACACATTACATGTTTTCCTGCATAAAGAGCATCAACAGTTATGTCTGCATGAGACTTGTTGGGAGTACAAACATGAATCACATCTATCGTTTTATCTTCAAGAAGTTTTTTGTAATCCGTATATACTTTCGCGTCTTTTGTACCATATTCTTTTGCCGCTTTTTGAGCCCTCTCTTCTATGATGTCACAAAAGGCCACCATTTCAACATTGCCTAGTTTTGCCAAAGAGGGCATGTGTTTACCAAAAGCAATTCCTCCACAACCTATAATTCCTACTCTAAGTTTCTCTTTTACCATAAAAATTCCTCCCCTGATTATATTTAAATTTGTATTTTAAAGACAAAACTTTATTCTTTATTTTACTGTCGACTCTCTTATTATTAACTCATGCTCTAAAAAAATCCTCTGTGGTTCTTCTAATTTGCCACTCATGTGTTTTATCAGTAGTTCCATAGCAACACACCCTAAATCGTATTTTGGCTGTGAAATAGTTGTAAGCATAGGGTCATACATAGAAGCAAAGCTTATATCATCAAAGCCTACAACCGCTATATTCTCAGGGACTTTAAGCCCTTCTTCCTTTATCGCTCTTATAGCTCCAATAGCCATGATATCAGAAATTGCAAATATAGCAGTAGGCCTTTCTTCCATCGCCAAAAGCTGTTTCGCTGCTCTTACTCCGCTTTTAAAGCTGTAATCTCCGTATTTTATAAGCTTTTCGTCAAATTCTATCCCTGAACCTTCAAGAGCTTTTTTAAAACCCGCTTCCCTCTGCTTTGTAGATACAAAGTTATTTTCACAGCTTATCATTCCTATTTTTTTATGTCCTAAACTTACCAAGTGCCTTACTGCTTTGTAAGCTGCAGAAAAGTTGTCTATAGATACATATGAAACACCAGCTCCTTCTATGTATTCACAACACTGAACAACAGGATAATTTTGGCCTATCACTGTCAATTCTTCTTTTCCCATCACAGGCGCCATAAAAATAACGCCATCCGCTAATCTGTTTTTTAAAATTTCAAGATATACTTTTTCTCTGTTAATATCAGAATCAGTATTGCAAAGCATTACATTGTAACCATTTTTATGGGCTACATCTTCTATTCCTTTTACAACCCTTGCATAAAAAGGATTTGAGACATTAGGCATCAAAGCCAATATCATTTTCGTTTCAGAACGTCTTAAATTTCTTCCAAGGAGATTTGGATGATAATTTAATTCTTTTATCGCTTTTAATACTCTTTCCTTTGTTTCTTCAGACACCGAGTCACTGTCATTTAAAACTCTTGATACTGTTGCAACAGAGACTCCCGCTCTTTTAGCAACTTCTCTAATATTAGCCATTGTAACCTCCTGTGTAACAGATTACATAATATTTTTCACTGATTTTCAGAGATATATCTAATAAAATGTGTAACGCATTACATTTACTATTATACCTCTAAATTAAAAAAAATCAATAGCAACAAATAATTTTCATACTTTTATTTTAAATTTTGTTTTTTTATTTAAAAACAACTGCCGAAGCAGTCTAACAAATCCCCGAAGTAAAAATACTATGCCTCGATACTATATTTTGCTGTTAAAATATTCTTCTGAAACTTGAAGCTGATTTTTTAAAATCTCTTTCCATAAATATTTTGGAATTTCACCACTTCCCATTGAAATTTTTGTCCGTCTAACATTGCCATTTTTATCACGTTTAACGTAGAAATAATGATCCGTTTGTTTGTATAACTCCCAACCGTCTCTTTCACAAAAACGCTTTAATTCTCTCCACGTTGGCATTTTATTAGTTTTTTTACTCCTTCATGACTATCTTGTAATAAGACATTTAAAATATATGGTAAATGTTTTTTACGGTTAGGAGCTGAATACCAATATTGAAAGTCGTTATAAAAGTCTTCTGCATATTCAATTAAATCATTTACTAAACGATTTAAAGCTTCTTCTTCGTTTTTTCCATTAGCAACAATATCAATTTCGTTTAATGAAATTGTTACACTCCCATTCTCTTCTTTAAAAATATTTGCTGTAAATGTATATACTTTTAACATTTCTTTTGCCATTTCTAAGTTTGAAACAAAAATATAATCTTTTGTGCGCTTAATAATTTTTGGCTTTTCACGAATGACCGAATTGATAAAATCACTCCATTCATTTCGAGCATCTGTTGCATTCACTGTAAACATTTCATTCATTCCCCCCCTTTTTCACCTCCATTATATCATATTATGTGCAATATGTACAGTATGTACATATTGCTAAGTTTTTATACAAAACAAATTTATTCCGCCTCTTTGTGAACGAAAAAGCTCAACCTTATCGGTTGAGCAAAACTATCATTCTAATGTTTTTATCTGCTCTTCAAGAGCTTGTATCTTATTTTTAAGGTATTCTAATTGCTGTAGTGCTTGTTGTTTTTGTTGCATCATCTCTTCTTTTTGATTGCCTTGCTGTCTTAATTCTTCCATCTTATTTTTAACTGTTTCAACTATTTTTTGTTTGCTATTGTCAAAAAACTCCATAGCTTTATTAACAGCATCTTGCATCTCTTCTATGCTCTTTTCTATTGATGGTTTCATGTTTTCTTTTGCTTTTGGGTAGAGAATTAAACTTAAAGCTGCTGCTCCAATCCCCCAGTAAAGCTTTCTGGAGGAAAGAAATTTTAAAATACCCATTTTCTTCTCTCCTCCTCTCTTTTGTTCCATTAATATTTTGCCCTCAATTTTTTATATAATTTAATGTGTTATTTACCAAAAATCATAACTTTTGTTATCGCTTTATATAAATCCTTTGCATTATATTTTTCACTAATTTTAGAAAAATATTGTAAAAATTCTCCTATTGTCTCTTGCCATAAATTTACTATTTCATTCTTTTTAGACGGGTCTTTTTTATATTCCTTAAAAGACAATTCCATCGCATATTTTAAGGCATCAACTGCCCTTTGAAATTCTTTTTTTATGTCATCCATTATTATTTACCCCCAAAAAAGTATAATCTAAAGATAATATATGAAAATTATCACGATAGTGTCACAAAAAAAAGAAAAGGCTTTGTAGCCTTTTTATAAGTAGTATTTTGCATCTTTAATTAACTATATTTATACTGTTACCACATTTCCTACACTTATTGCCTTCCAATCCTTTTACATTAACATACCAGTTTTGCCTCTCTACAAGCAAATTACCGCAATAAGGACAATAGGTATTATTATCAAATCCCACTACATTTCCTACATAGACAAAATCTAGATACTTTTTCCCAATTTGATAGGCTTTTTCAAGAATAGAAATAGGAGTAGGAGGATTATTTAGTTTGTAGCGTGGAAAATACCTTGAAAAATGTAAAGGTATATTTTTGCCAATTTGAGAAAGCCATTTTACTAAGTTTTCTATTTCTTCTTCTTTGTCATTTAAATCAGTAACAACTAAATTAGTAACCTCTACATGGCAATATTTCGAAACTTCTTCGACGGTCTTTAAAACAGGTTCTAATCTTCCACCAACAATCTTTTTATAAAAATCTTCTGTAAAGGCTTTTACGTCTATGTTCATGGCATCTACATAAGGAAGTATCTTTTCTAATGGTTCTAAATTTATATATCCGTTTGTCACAAGTACAGTTTTTAACCCCTCTTTTTTAGCCTCAATCAATCCATCATGTACATATTCATACCATATTAAAGGCTCATTGTAAGTAAAAGCAATCCCTATATTGTCTCTTTGTCTTTTTGCTGCAGCAATTAATTGTTGGAGAGAGATGTAATCTCCCTCCCATTTTTGATGTGCTATTTCCCAATTTTGACAAAACTTACACTTTAAATTGCAGCCATAAGTCCCCACAGAAAATATATATCTGCCTGGATAAAAGTGATAAAGAGGCTTTTTCTCAATTGGGTCCATTGCTACAGAGGTTATAATTCCGTAATTTTCAGTCACTAATGTTCCGTTTATATTTTTTCTCACATTGCAGACTCCGTACTTTCCTTCATTTATACGGCAATTGTGAGGACATAATAAACATTCTACAACATTATTCTCTAGTTTTTTATAGAACATAGCCTCTTTTAACATAGTAAAAGATACCATTTCTCCATCAACTTAAATGGAGAAATGGCTCCTCCCTCCTTTTTACCTTACTATTTATGTCTTTCAACTTCAAATTTTTCTATTGTATAATCCTCATCTGGACTAATTCCAGCTTTTCTCAAAGCAATAGAAATTTGTTCTTCAACAGTGTCTACTCCTTCTAAGTCAGGTAAAAGCAATCCTGAACGATAGCCTTTTCTCACTATTACTCCATATTTTTTGGGGTTAAGCTCTTGTTTTGATTTAACAGGTTGAGGAGGTGTCAAAACATCCACTGAATACTCAATATCCTTCAGTTCATACTCCTCTACAGGTTCAAAGCGAGGATCTTCAAAACCTGCACTTATGGCATTTTTTATTATTTCTTCTGCTATATTCTTTCTCTGTGGAACTACTGTACCTATACATCCTCTAAGTTCCCCATCTTTGTGAAGAGAAACAAAAACTCCCGCTCTTCTACTATACATCTCCTCCGGTAAGCCCTGTGGTACTGGCATTAGCTTTTTATTTTTCACATAATATTCAAGGCTTTCTCTGGCAAGTTTGACATATGGGTCTTCTTTTTGCCTTATCTCTTCAATCCTTTGTCTTTTTAACCTGTATAACTTTTCTAAAAGGCTTGTTTCCTTATACTGATCCACTTCAAATTGCGCAACACCATATCCTACGCCAAATGGCCCTTCATGGGATAATACTTTCGCTTTAACTTCATAACCATCAAGAACTCCCAACATAACGCAAACCGATCTAAATCCACACTCTGCGGCTTCTTCTATTAGTCCTTTGTCCATGCCTATTATTTCTTCCACTCTCATTTCGGAAAGCAAATTTAAAAGCTTGTTGTCAAAAATTTCTCCCTTTGGCGTATAACCATTCGGACTATTGGGAGTCAATTTGTGAGATAAATCCCCACTGGCGATAAAAACGACTTTTTTGTTTGATTCCATTATTGCTTTGTTTATTGCAATTCCAAATTCGTAAAGCTGTTCAAAAGGCAAAAAGCCATAGGAAATATGAACTAATTTGAAAGTAGCATAATGTTTTGTCACAAAATACAAAGGTACCATTGTTCCATGGTCAAGTTTTTTTGAAAGGGCGTATCTTTTGATTAATTCATCATTTATCTCTGCAATAGGTATATCTTTTTTTCTCGATTCTTCTACAATTTTTTCAACAAGTTCTAAATCATTCTCAAATTCAAACCTTACACCTCTTGCGCCAAACTGTCCAAGGTCTCCTTCTAAACTAGAAAAAACAGTCACTGCCACAGCATCTCTAAAAACGTATCCATGAGGAGTGACAACTATTACTGTATCAGGTTCTTTTTCTTTTATGTTATTTGAGACAACGTTAAATGAATCTATCGTCTTTTGAATCTTTTTTTCTTCTCCTCGTCCTAGCTCAGGAACAATTATAGGTGGATGAGCCAGAAGATAACAACCTAATAGACTTCCCATTTTTAACACCTCGATATTATTCTTCTATATATTGATTATAGCACAACAATAAAAGCTTCATCCCTTTTAAATTTAATATTCAAGATGAAGCCTTTTACTTCTCATTCCTCTTCCTTCTTTATATATTTCTTAATTATTCCCTCAAAAACTATATCTATCAAATAAGCTGTTCCACTCACTAATATTATAAAAAAAAGTATTGGCAAAATTTGTGCAATAAAAGTCGTAGCTACAAGTATTGCAAGTATAAGTATTGTCTGGGGCAAATGCCCAAGCCCTAAGACAAAAGATGTCTTCCACAATCCAAAAAGTTTTCCCTCATAATATTGAATTGTTAAAAAAGTGTATACCAATGTGATTAAAAACATGAGTCCCATTGACAATAATAAGCCAGCAAGAATATATGCAAAAGGTGTGTTTTGTTGTATAAAAAATCTCACATCTACGTAAAGTATTAAAATAACAGCAACAGTAATCACAAAGTTTATAAGCATCCACCAGAAGTGTTTTGTAAAACCCTTCCAAAATTCTCTCCACACGCTGCTTCCTTCATCTTTTCTCAATAAACGTATTGAATGAAAAAGAGCTTCTGTGGATTGAAAAACTGTCACAACAGGAAGTGAAAATACAATCCACAGAAGATTTAATATCATTAAATCAGTTATAAAATAGGCAATATCGTAAAGTTTAGAATCTTTCATCTTTTTCACCTTTATATCTGCTTTAGTAGTTTTTTATTAATCTTACCTGTCGGAGTCTTAGGAAGTTCTGACACAAATTCAAAATGCTTTGGAATCTTATATGAAGCCAATTTATCCTTTAAAAAGCTTTGAAGCTCTTTTCTATCAGCTTGAGTTCCTCCTTTTAATACCACAAAAGCCTTAACTTCTTCTCCTTTCAATGGATCACCCACTCCTATTACAGCTGTTTCTAAAACATCAGGATGTTCTAACAAAGCATCTTCTACTTCTCTCGGATATACATTGAAGCCTCCTAATATTATCATGTCCTTTAGTCTGTCTACAATATAAAAATATCCATCTTCATCTTTTTTTGCAAGGTCACCTGTGTGGAGCCAACCACCTCTTAAAGTCTTAGCAGTGTCTTCTGGCATGTTGTGATAGCCAACCATTATATTAGGTCCTCTTAAAACAAGCTCCCCTACTTCTCCCACAGGAAGTTCATTGTCATTTTCGTCCACTATCTTTGCTTCCACCCCAGGAAGTGGCAACCCTATAGACCCTGGTTTTCTTATGGCGTCAGGTTCCAATGGATTTAAAAGTGCAACAGGAGCCGCTTCACTTAAACCATAACCTTCTACAAGAGGGAAATTGAATTTTTCCTCAAACCCCCTTTGTATCTCAGGGGCTAAAGGAGCTCCTCCAGATATCGCTAACCTTAATGCTTTAAACTGCCCTTTTTCTGCCATCCTCATGAGAACAGCAAACATTGAGGGTACACCGCAAAATACTGTTATATCCTCTTTTGTCAAAGTCTCTAAAGTGTCTTTGGGCATAAATATTTCTTTCAGTGTGATAGCTGATCCTAAATATAAACCCAATAATATGTTAACTGTCCATGAAAAACTATGAAAAAGAGGTAATACAGTTAAAAAATTATCAGAGGGTCCTAAATCAGAAACTTCATCTAGCATTTTTACATCTGCAATAAAGTTGTTATGGGTAAGCATTGCTCCTTTTGGTTTCCCTGTAGTTCCAGAGGTATACAAATAAGTACATATTTCATCAGGTTGTATATCAACAGGTTGTGGAGAACCCATTTTTAAAATTTCACTAATAGTATTTTCATCCAATATAACTACATTTTTAAGGTTTAATCTTCCTAATTGGGATTTGTCAATTTTTTGAGCTATTGCTGGATGGACAACTAAAGTATTTGTACCTGATTCCATGATTATATAAGCTATTTCTTCAAGAGTAAGCATCATGTTAAGTGGAACAACAATCGCCCCTGCTTTTGACGCTCCCATAAAAGAAAAAATATATTCAGGACAATTTGGGAAACTTAAAGCCACCCTGTCACCTTTTTTAACACCTATTGATTGAAAAAAAGAAGCGTATTTATCTATTAAAGTATCCACTTCTCCGTAAGTATAAACTCTGTCTTTAAATTTTATCGCCACATGGTTGTCAGGCACTTTTGTGTTTTTGTGCACTTCAAAAATTCTCATAATTATCCTCCTTTAACTTAATATAGCAGCACCAATAATTCCTGCATCATTTCCAAGCTCTGCTTTTCTTATGTCAGCATACGGTAAGTCTTTGAATAAAATATTCTCTGCCACTTCTTTTTTAAGGGACTTTAGGAGAAAATCTCCCGCGTTTGCAACTCCTCCTCCCAATATGATTA
Organism: Clostridia bacterium; assembly: GCA_012840485.1. Classification (GTDB taxonomy): domain Bacteria; phylum Bacillota; class Thermoanaerobacteria; order Thermoanaerobacterales; family Thermoanaerobacteraceae; genus Thermoanaerobacter. The sequence goes on from DULG01000031.1 coordinate 48,332, forward strand.
CTTCTGGGTCAAACAGGTTTATTATATTGACAATACCAATTGCCAAATACTTTATGTAGTCATTAAAAATCCTCATAGCTTCTTCATCGTACTGTTTTGCAGCATCAATAACATTTTTCGCTGTGATGCTTTCTATATCTCCATTTGCAAATTTTAAAATAAGTGTGTCAGGATTTTTCTCTGCTGCCTTTTTACCTTCTCTTATCAATGCAGTGGCAGAAGCATAAGTTTCAAAACATCCAATTTTTCCACAATTACACCTTATTCCATTGTCCCCTATTACAATATGCCCGATCTCTGGAGCAAAGTGATGGGCACCACTGTATATTTTCCCATCTAAAATAAATCCAGAACCAACTCCTGTACCTAGGGTGAGAGTAACAGAGGACTTAGAACCCTTACCAGCGCCAAACACAGCCTCTGCTAAAGCCGCTACATTTGCATCGTTATCCATATATATTGGCAAATCAATGTATTTTCTTATTTCTTTTGCAAGAGGAACTTTTGTCCAAAATAGGTTTACCGCTCTTATGACTATGCCTTTTTCATTGTCTGCCACTCCAGGAACACCAATCCCCATTGATTTGACTTCTTTTATGTCAATATTAGTCCTCTTTAAAAGCTCAAAAGCTATTTCCGCAATGTCCTTTGCAATCGCTTCATACCCTCTTTCTGGCTTTGTAGGCCTACTGCCAGTTGCCACTATTCGCCCTTCTTCGTCTACTAATCCAACGGCTATATTTGTCCCTCCAAGGTCAACTCCTATTCTCATTCTTCCCCTCCTCCTACTCTCCGTTTTTTCTCTTTAAGATATTCTTTTATTTTTCCAGCATCAGTATTAAGCACTAAATCCTCAGTTATGCCGGCATTCTTAATAACCTTGAAAGCTTCCTCAAACCTTCCTACATCAAAGCTTACATGGGCATCGCTTCCTACAGCAATTTTGACTCCCATTTCTTTCGCTTTTTTAGCGATGAGAAAACAATTTTCTTCACTACCTTTTCTTGAACTTACAAAGGAGCTGTTGTTTATTTCAATGAATTTGCCGTATTCTTTAGCAGCCTCCAATACCCTTTCAATATCTATAGGGTATATGGGATTACCAGGATGTCCTATTATATCTACATATGGATTTTTTATAGCATTTATAAGGGCTTTTGTGTTTCTCTCTATATTATCACTTGGTTGAAAACATTCATCATGTAGACTGGCAATTACTATATCCAGCTTTTTTAATATCCTTTCCGGGATGTCTACATTTCCCTCTTCATCCATTATATTGGCTTCTACACCTTTTAGTATCTCCACCCCCTCTATTTTCTCAGGTATTACTTTTAAATTGCCAAAGTAATAAAGATGAGCACCACCTGGCATTGCAGGTCCATGGTCTGTCATACATATAAGTTGAAGCCCTTTTTTAGAGGCTTCTTTTGCATTTTCTATAATAGTCCTGTAGGCATGGCCACTAGAAATTGTATGAGTATGGGTGTCTAAAACTAACTTCAATTTCATCCTCTCCTTTTAATTTCCCACTTGTTTTAATAGTTTTTTATTAAGCTCATGGGCAGCATTGTAGCCCATTTGCTTTTGCCTGTGATTCATAGCAGCTACCTCTACAATTATAGCGAGATTTCGCCCAGGCCTTACAGGAATAGTAAGCTTTGGCACTTCCACATCTAAAAATTTTATATACTCATCCTCTAATCCTAATCTATCATAGTATTTGTCTTCATCCCATTCTTCTAATTGAATGACCAAATCTATACTCATACTATTTCTCACAGAACCTACACCGTATAAGGTTTTTACGTCCAGTATACCAATTCCCCTTATTTCGATAAAATGCCTTATTATCTCTGGTGAACTTCCTTGAAGCTTGTCCTCAGCTATTTTGCTAATTTCAACTGCATCATCAGCTACCAATCTGTGCCCCCTTTTAATTAACTCTAAGGCTGTTTCACTCTTACCTATGCCACTTTCTCCTAGCAAAAGAACACCTATGCCATATACATCTACTAAATCACCATGAATAGTAATTTGCGGAGCCAGCTTTTCATCCAAGTAATTTATTAATCTATTTATAAACTTAGTAGAAGCTTCTTTTGTTCTTAAAAGATACCTATCGTATTTTTGGGCAGCATCTATTATTTCTTGTCTTATATTTAAATCCCTTGTCACAATGAGACAGGGAATAGGATATGCAAAAAACTTATCTGCTCTTTTCGCTAAAACTTCATCAGGGAGTTGTTCTACAAAAGTAGTTTCTACTTTGCCCATTATCTGCACTCTTTCATAAGCAAAATGCTCATAAAAACCCGAAAATTGTAAACCAGGTCTGTTTACATCACTTGTGGTTATGTCTATTTTATTATTTTTTGCTTCAACAATAACTTCTAAATTCAAATCCTTTATCAAAGTTTCTACAGGAACTTTATCCACTTTTTCACCTCCGTCAAGGAAACCCTCGCATTTAATTCAATTATATTATTTTATGCAAAATAAGTAAATAGACAAAACTTTTCTTTAGTGAAGATATAAATTATAATATGTGTATAATCAATTAAAAATCTTGGGGTGAAGAAATGGTAAAACAACAATTGATAAAACTTCTAAAAGAAAATAAAGGCGAATATATCTCTGGTCAAAAAATGTGTAAACAACTGAATGTCTCAAGGACTACAGTATGGAAGCATATAAAGGAATTGGAAAAAGAAGGATATGAAATAAAGGCTCACCATAAAATGGGGTATATGCTAATTTCTGAACCTGACTTTTTAACTCATGAAGAAATATTGCCCTATCTCAAAACTAAGTTTATAGGGAAAAATTATATACACAAACTAAATATAAACTCTACAAATGACTTAGCAAAAGAAATTGCTTCTACTTCTCCTAACGGAACTGTTATTGTAGCAGAGGAACAAACTGAAGGAAGAGGACGGTTGGGAAGAAGTTGGTTTTCTCAAAAAGGCTGTGGCATATGGATGTCTGTAATTTTAAAACCTGATTTGCAGCCACAACAAGCAATTAATTTGACTCAAGTGTCAGCAATTGCTGTCGTCAAAGCCATTGAAGAAGTATGTAATAGAGAAACAAAAATAAAATGGCCAAATGATATAATACTAAATAACAAAAAAGTTTGTGGCATATTGACAGAAATGAGTTCTGAAATTGATAGAATAAATTATGTAGTAATAGGAATTGGAGTAAATGTAAATTGCGATATTTTCCCTGAAGAATTAAGAGACAAAGCCACATCTTTATATTTAGAAATCCATTCTAAAGTTGATAGAAAAAAACTAATAGGAAGCATTTTAAATCATCTTGAATTTTATTACAGCAAATATTTGCAAAAAGGCTTTGACTTCATAAGGCCTTTGAGTATTGAAAAATCTATAACAATAGGAAAAGAAATAAAAGTAATTGGCCTTGAAGGCGTGATTGAAGGAAAAGCAATCACAATTGACAGCAACGGAAGTTTAGTAGTAGAAACAAAAGAAGGGAAAAGGTTATCTATCATGTCAGGTGATGTTTCAATAAGAGGATTATTGGACTACATCTAGCTGCCAATATTTTGGGCAGCTAGATGTTTTTTCTAAAGTATTCATAAACAGCTCTAGCAGCTTTTTCATTCATCCCTTCTACTTTTTTAAGGTCTTCTACACTTACCCTCTTTATCTCTTCTATTGTCTTAAAAGCGTCATAGAGAGCTTTTGCCCTTTTATTCCCAATATTAGGTATATTTAAAAGTTCACTTGTAAACCTCTTGCTTTGCTTTTCTCTGTGAAAAGTCACAGCAAATCTATGAGCTTCTTCTTGTATCTGGGCAATCAAGCGAAAAGCTCTCGTAGTCATCGGTATGTCAATCTCTCCTTGAGATGATACAAGCCCTCTAGTCCTGTGCCTTGAATCTTTTACTATTCCATATACCGGTATAGACAATCCTAAATTTTTTAACACCTCTAAGGCAACATTTACATGCCCAATTCCACCATCCACCAGTATCAAATCGGGCATTTCAGCAAATTTTGCTTTATTCTCTTCCAGTTCTCCTTCTTCCATCTTTTCCTTTTCCTCCAAACCATGGAGAAAACGCCTTTCTATAACTTCTCTCATGCTCTGATAATCGTCCTGTCCTTCTACGTATTTTATATTAAACTTTCTATACTGGCTCCTTTTTGGCTTTCCGTCCACAAATACTACCATAGAACCTACATTCTCTTGCCCTTTTGTATTTGAAATATCATAAGCTTCAATTCTCTTAGCGTAATCAAGACCAATAAGATTAGAAAGTTCTAACACAGCTTGATCTTTTGATATCTCCTCTCTTACTGAAATATCATTCTTGAGAGCTTCCAGAGCATTTTGATAAACCATATCTACAAGTTCTTTTTTTTTGCCTCTTACAGGAATTGTTATAAAGACTTTGCTTCCTCTCTTTTGTGAAAGCCAATCACTGAGCAGTTCCTTTTCCTCCGATTCTACATCCGTTATTATTTCCTTGGGAATGTAAGGGGCTCCTTCATAGAATTGCTTTATAAAGGAAGAGATTATTTCCCTTCTTTCCATCCCTTCAGTATTTTTCATGTAGTAATGTTCTCTTCCGCTCAGTTTTCCTTCCCTCACAAAAAATACCTGTATGCAAGAAATATCCGCACTTCTAGCCATTGATATTATGTCCTGCTCATCTTCCCCTACAGAAGTGATTTTTTGCTTTTCTGAGGTCTTTTCAATGGCAAAAATCTGGTCTCTAATCTTTGCTGCTTCCTCAAATCTCAACTCCTCTGCAGCTTTTTGCATGTCTTCCTTTAGCTTTTCAACAAGCCAATCTCTTTTCCCTTCGAGAAATAAAACAGCCTGGTCTACTAACTTTCGGTATTCTTCCTTTTCTATCTTATTTGTGCAAGGAGCAGCGCAAAGCCCTATGTGATAATAAAGACATTCCCTTGCTTTCCCCATATCATTTTCTATATTCCTATTGCATGTCCTTATGGGGAACATCTTTCTGACAAGTTTTATTGTCTCCCTAACTGCAAAAGCACTACTATAAGGACCAAAATATTTTGCTCCATCCGGCTCAATCCGTCGAGTAAACATTATGCGAGGATATTCTTCATTTACTGTAACTTTAATATATGGATAATTTTTATCATCCTTCAAAAGAACATTATACTTGGGCTTGTACTTTTTAATTAAATTACACTCCAACATTAAAGCTTCTAGTTCAGTGTCAGTAACAATGTACTCAAAATCCTCTACATAGGAAAGCATCACCTTTACTTTAGGCAATTGATTTTCTTTGTTTTGAAAATATTGCCTCACCCTATTTTTAAGAATTGCCGCTTTCCCTACATAAATTATCTTTCCACTTTTGTCCTTCATCAAATATACTCCAGGCTTTTCAGGCAAAAGTTTAAGTTTTTCTTGTATAGTCATCTTCACCACCTTTGCTTCACTTACCTAAATAGGCTTTTATTATATCTCTTGCTATAGGTGCTGCTACTCTTCCGCCCTCACTACCATTTTCGACTATGACGCTGACAACTACTTGAGGGTCCTCCGCAGGAGCAAAAGCTACAAACCATGCATGAGGTTCCCCATGAGGATTTTCTGCAGTACCTGTCTTACCTGCAACTGTAATGCCAGAAATTTGTGCAGCTCTCCCTGTCCCTTCTGGATTATTAACTACTCCCATCATTAATTGTTTGATAGTATCTGCAACATCCTTTGTTATGGGAGCTAAATACTGGGTAGGTGCGCTTTTTTCAATTACTGTACCTGAAATAGGATCTACTACATATCTCATCAAATAAGGTTTCATTATGACCCCCTCATTTGCCACAGCAGAAGTAGCTAATGCCATTGTAAGTGGAGTAACAAGCATTTTCCCCTGCCCTATTGAGGTTTCTGCCAAAGCCACTCTTCCTTCAATAGCTGGAAAATAGTTTCTTGCTGTATCTGTTTCTAAGGGAATTCTCTGATTTAAACCAAATGCATATGCCATTTTTTGTAAATTTTCACTTCCCAAGTCTAGTCCTACCTGTATAAAAAAGGAGTTACAGGATACATAAAAAGCCCTTTGAAAGTCCTCTTTCCCGTGAGCAATTCCTCCAAAATCGCTTATCTTATTTCCGTCTACCACCACATACCCTTTGCAATCAAAAGTTTGGCTATATAATTCAGGTTTGTGTGTCAACACTGCAGCAGTTGTTATAATTTTAAACACTGAACCAGGAGGATATAATCCCTGTGTCGCTCTATTTAAAACCACATGTTCAGGGCTTCTCATTATTTTTTCCCAATTTTCTCCCAGTGTGTTAGGGTCATAAGAAGGAGTAGATACCATCGCCAATATTTCCCCTGTTTTGGGGTTTATAGCTACCACTGCCCCTTTTCTACCTTCCATTTCCCTATAGGCAAGGTCTTGAAGAGTCTTATCTATTGTTAAATACACATTGTCCCCTATCTGCCCTTTTGCCAAAATTAATTTTCTCAAAAGGACCATAGGGTCATTTCCTACCATCCCAAGTAATTCTCTGTCATACGTTTTTTCAATTCCTGCATTACCCTGCTGGTATATTCTGCGGCTGTAACCTATCACCTGCGCAAAAGCAGGACCATCCAGATACACTCTCTTTTGTGTACCGTCAGCTTCCATTACGCTTTTAGCAAGTACAATCCCATTTCTATCTAGAATACTTCCTCTCAAAATCTTTTTTTCCTGCTCTATGAGCCTTCTATTGTAAACACTATAAGAACTGGTAATCAATTTATCTCTTTCATATAGCTGAAAATAGGTCAAATAGCCGATTAAACTGAAAAAAAGAACAGCAAAAACTCCAAATAAAATTTTAATATTGCGCTTTAAATTGGACATCCTCTTGCTCCTCCCCAACCGCAATGCCATTTAACATTCCCAAGGTGACAAAGCTCATAACCATAGAACTGCCTCCATAACTTACAAAAGGAAGCGTTACTCCCGTGAGAGGGATAAATTTTATAACTCCTCCAATTATAGTAAAAACTTGTAAACTAAACATTGAGATAAGCCCTACAGCAACTAAACTGCCAAATTCATCCTTTGCGTTTAATGCTACTTTAATCCCTCTATACATTATAACAAAGTACACAAGTATTATGGCTATCGCCCCTAAAATTCCAAACTCCTCACAAATTGCTGAAAAGATAAAATCGCTTGCAACCACAGGTATATACTCTGGATGTCCCATTCCAAGTCCTGTCCCAAAAAATCCTCCTGCTGCAATGGCAAAAAGGGATTGAACAATTTGGTACGTCTTTCCTGGCACATCCATCCAGGGATTTAACCAAGCCTCAATCCTCACCCTCACATGCCAAAACAAAAAATAAGAAATTATCCCTCCAACTACAAGAGCACCAAATCCTATAGCTGTATATAGCAGGTTAGATGTCACTACAAACACCATAAGCACAGTAGTCACATAAAACAAAAAAGCCATCCCCAAGTCTTTCTCCAAAGCAAATATTCCAGCAATTGCTATAGCGATTACACCTATTATGCCTATAGAGTTTACATCTTTCTTTGAAGAGAGATATTTTGCTAAAAAAATTATATATATCACCTTTGCTACTTCTGCCGGTTGGACGTATATGCCGTCAAAAGTAAGCCAGTTTTTAGCTCCAGCTATTTCTTTGCCAAAAACTAATGTCGAAGCTATCAATAGGAAGGTAATGAGGAGGTAAAGATATTCGCCATATTTCAAGTTATAAAGTATTTCGTAATGTTTTAAAAAGTAAGAGGTAATAAAATAAAGTGCAAACCCTATCCCAATCCAGATAATTTGCTTTATGAGTAGTTCCGGTGCAACTCTGTATATCATTATCAGTCCCATCTCTGTCAAAAAAGAAGTGAGAATGACAAATTGTATTTCTCCTAGAGGGAAAAGCCTCACGTGCAAATAATATACAATATAAATCAATATTGGAAAAGCTAGAATAAAATAAATCATGTCAAAGCCTTTGGGTTTGTTGTGAATAAAAAGAAGTGCAAAGGCTATTATGAATATCCAGAAGACATTTTTCATGGCTTTAGAACCTGTTTTTATATACTCCTCCATAATATTTCACCCTATAAAATAAATTTGAGGTCCATATCCCCTAAAGTAATTATGTCATTATTTCTAATTTTGGCAATACCTTTAATCCTTTTACCATTTACAAAAGTCCCATTTGTGCTGTTTAAATCCTGTATATAGAACTTTCTGCCTTTTTTACGTATAATAGCATGTTTGGCAGAGACGTAGGGGCTTTCAATTACAATATCACATTCATCAGACCTTCCTATTGTAGTAACCTCAAAAAGATTAAAAGTCCTTTCTCCATTAAAAAAAGAGAGCTTCGCAGAAGTCAGTTGCCTTTCTCTTCTGACTCCTTTTATGTCCATATAAATTATCTTAAAAGCTCTGTATAAAAACAGGTAAATTAGAAAAATAAGGAAATACTTCAGTATTTGAGAAGCAATTTCATAATACATAAATTCACCTCATTTTTGAGAAAGGACTTTTTTCAAAAACCACCCTGTATAAGAATTATCATTAGCAGCAACTTCCTCAGGAGTACCTGTGGCTATGACCATTCCGCCCCTGTCTCCACCTTCAGGTCCCAAGTCAATGATATAGTCTGCACTTTTTATGACATCCAAATTGTGCTCTATGACAATCACCGTATTTCCCGCATCTGTTAGCCTGTTCAAAACATCTAGAAGTCTATGAACATCTGCAAAGTGAAGTCCTGTAGTAGGCTCATCTAAAATATACAATGTCCTACCTGTTGGCCTTTTAGAAAGTTCGGTAGCTAACTTCACCCTTTGTGCTTCGCCACCTGACAGCTGAGTAGAAGGTTGCCCCAGCTTGATATATCCCAATCCAACATCATACAAAGTCATCAGTTTATTCTTTATTCGTGGAATATTTTCAAAAAACTCCAATGCCTCCTCAACTGTCATGTTTAAGATATCGGCAATATTTTTCCCTTTATATTTTACTTCCAATGTTTCCCTATTATACCTTTGCCCTTTACATACCTCACATGGGACATACACATCAGGCAAAAAGTTCATCTCAATCTTTATTATACCATCTCCTCCACAGGCTTCACATCTCCCACCTTTTACATTAAAACTAAATCTTCCCGGCTTGTATCCTCTCATTTTCGCCTCTGGAGTGTTTGCAAAGACTTCTCTTATATAGTCAAAAACTCCAGTGTAAGTAGCAGGATTTGAGCGAGGGGTCCTACCTATTGGAGATTGGTCAATGTTTATCACCTTGTCTATATTTTCAATTCCCTCTATTGCATCGTGTTTACCAGGTTTATCTTTGGACTTGTATATCTTCTGTGCCAATGCTTTATAAAGTATTTCATTTACAAGTGTACTCTTACCTGAACCAGATACACCTGTGACACATATAAATACGCCAAGCGGGAATACTACGTTTAGATTCTTTAAGTTATTTTCCTTGGCACCTCTCACTATTACAGCTTTGCCGTTGGGTTTCCTCCTTTTTCCCGGCACCTCTATCTTTATTTTGCCACTTAAATACTGTCCTGTAATTGATTTCTCACATTTTAACACATCTTCTATAGTACCCGCAACTACAATTTCTCCTCCATGTTCTCCTGCACCTGGTCCTACGTCCACAATGTAGTCTGCAGCATATATGGTATCTTCATCGTGTTCCACAACTATAAGGGTATTGCCTTGATCTCTTAACTTTTTAAGAGAATTTATAAGCCTTGCATTATCTCTCTGATGAAGCCCTATGCTGGGTTCGTCCAAAATATAAGTGACTCCTACAAGCCCAGAACCTATTTGACTTGCCAACCTTATCCTTTGCGCTTCTCCCCCTGACAAAGTAGCCGCAGACCTTGAAAGAGTCAAATAGTTGAGGCCTACATCTACAAGAAAATTAAGCCTTGCTTTTATTTCTTTCAAAATCGGTCTAGCAATCATCTCCTGTTTTTCTGTGAATTTAATCTCATCAATAAATTTCATGAGCTCTCCTATAGACAAATCTGTCATTTCTTTTATAGAAAGCCCGCCGACAGTTACAGCCAGTGCTTCTGGTTTTAATCTTGCCCCTTTACAAGCAGGACAGGTCACTGGTCTCATATATTTTTCTATTTCTTCCTTAATAAAATCAGAAGAAGTATTGTTATACCTTCTTTCAAGATTGTTGACTATGCCTTCAAAACCATACGACTTCCCTTTTGTATCTTTCCCATACAGAAGCACACTTTTTAAATCTTTACCAAACTTCTCATAAGGAGTATTCTCCGTATAGCCAAAATGTTCAATTAATCTCAAAATATTGTAATAAGCATAGCTGTCTTGGGAAGCAACAATTCCAGGCAACATACCATTTACCAAAGATCTTTTAGGATCCTGTATCAAAAGTTCAGGGTCAACTTTCATAAATTCTCCCAAACCTGTGCAAACAGGACATGCTCCATAAGGACTGTTAAAGGAAAACATCCTGGGAGAAAGCTCTTCAATGCTCACATTGCACACTGGACAAGCATATTTTTCAGAGAGGGTAAAGCCTTCTCCATCTATTACATCTATAGTGACTAATCCTTCAGCCAATTTTAAAGCCGTCTCTATAGAGTCAGTCAACCTCATGTCAATTCCTGGCTTTATGATGATTCTGTCCACTACCACCTCTATTGTATGTTTTTTATTTTTATCAAGTCTAATCTCCTCATTTACATCGTACATTATTCCATCAATCTTTACTCTCACATATCCACTCTTTTTTATATCTGATAAAAGCTTAGTATACTCTCCTTTTCTCCCTCTGACAACAGGAGCTAATATCTGTATCCTCGTCCCTTCTGGCAATTCTTTTACCCTGTCCACCATTTGGTCAATAGTCTGCGTTGTAATCTCTCTTCCACAAATCGGACAGTGAGGCGTACCAACTCTCGCGTATAGAAGCCTTAAATAATCATAAATCTCAGTTATTGTGCCTACTGTAGAACGAGGATTTTTGCTGGTAGTCTTTTGGTCTATAGAAATGGCAGGAGATAAGCCTTCTATATAGTCAATATCTGGCTTATCCATTTGACCCAAAAATTGCCTTGCATAAGCTGATAGGGACTCCACATACCTTCTCTGCCCTTCTGCGTAAATTGTATCAAAGGCAAGAGAAGACTTGCCAGATCCCGACAAGCCTGTTATGACAGTCAGTTTATCCCTTGGAATTTCTACATCTATATTTTTTAAATTATGAACCCTTGCTCCTTTTATTACAATCTTATCCTTTGCCATGTTTTCACCTCAAACTGACTTCCTCCAATTGCTTCTTCAAGTCGAAAATTATATCTCTCAATTTGGCCGCTTTTTCAAATTGTAGTTCAATTGCCGCTTGTTTCATCTCTTTTTCAAGCTGTTCTATAGTAGACTTTATGACCTCAGGATCATAAGTGTAAACTTTTTTCTTCTCGTATCTCTCTTCTTCTTCAGCCACATGTGTAGCTTGAATTATATCTCTCACTCCTTTGACCACTGTTTTAGGAATTATTCCATACTTTTTATTGTACTCCATTTGAATACTTCTTCTCCTATTCGTCTCATCAATTGCCCTTTTCATAGAATTGGTCACCGTATCTGCATACATTATAACCCTTCCTTCAACATTCCTAGCAGCACGGCCTATAGTCTGTATTAAAGAGGTTTCTGAACGCAAGAAACCTTCTTTATCCGCATCCAATATCGCAACTAAAGCAACCTCTGGTATGTCTAATCCTTCTCTTAAAAGGTTTATACCAACTAACACATCGAATTTTCCAAGCCTTAAATCCCTTATAATTTCAACCCTTTCAATCGTATCAATGTCAGAGTGCAGATACCTAACCCTTATTCCCATATCTTTTAAGTAATCTGTCAAATCCTCTGCCATCTTTTTGGTAAGAGTTGTGACAAGAACTCTAAAGCCTTTATCAACTGTTTTTCTAATTTCTCCTATTAAATCGTCCACCTGTCCTTTGACGGGTCTTACTATTACTTCAGGGTCCACAAGACCTGTAGGACGTATCAACTGTTCAACAACCTGTTGAGAATGCTCCAGCTCATAGGGACCAGGTGTCGCAGAAACAAATATGACTTGATTTATTCTCTGTTCGAATTCTTCAAAAGTAAGAGGTCTGTTGTCAAAAGCAGAGGGAAGTCTAAATCCGTACTCTACCAGTGCTTCTTTTCTAGAATGGTCGCCATTGTGCATTCCCCTGATCTGAGGAATTGTTACATGAGATTCATCTATGAATATGAGAAAGTCTTTCGGAAAATAATCTAAAAGAGTATAGGGAGGACTACCTGGAGGTCTTCCAGAGATATGCCTTGAATAATTTTCTATCCCTTGACAGTAACCCATCTCTTGGAGCATCTCTAGGTCATAATTTGTCCTTTGCCTCAATCTCTCAGCCTCTACTATTTTTCCAGTCTCTTTTAACTCTTTATACCTTTGTTCTAGTTCTTCTCTTATACTCCTTATTGCCCTTTCTAATTTATCTTTTGAAGTAGCATAGTGAGAAGCCGGAAAAATAGCCACATGTTTTCTCCAGCCTAAAATTTCTCCTGTTAAAACGTCTATCTCAGCTATCCTATCAATTTCATCCCCAAAAAGTTCTACTCTCACAGCCTTATTTGAAAAAGAAGCAGGGAATATCTCTATCACATCTCCTCTTACCCTGAACTTGCCCCGCGTAAAGTTTACATCATTTCTTTCATACTGTATCTCCACAAGCTTTCTGATTATTTCATCCCTATCTTTTATCATGCCAGGCCTTAAAGAAAGCATAAGATTTTCATAATCTATTGGGTCTCCTAAACCGTATATACATGAGACACTGGCAACAATTATTACATCTCTCCTCTCAAAAAGAGCCGCTGTCGCCGAGTGTCTGAGTTTATCTATTTCTTCGTTTATAGAAGAATCTTTTTCAATATAAGTGTCGGTCTCCGGCACATAAGCTTCCGGCTGATAGTAGTCGTAGTAGCTTACAAAATATTCTACTGCATTATCCGGGAAAAATTCTTTAAATTCACTGTAGAGTTGAGCAGCCAATGTTTTATTGTGGGCAATGACAAGAGTGGGGCGATTTAGTTTTTGTATTATATTTGCCATAGTAAATGTCTTTCCTGAACCTGTAACTCCTAATAATGTTTGAAATTTATATCCTTTTTTTGCCCCTTCCACTAACTTTTCTATAGCTTGCGGTTGGTCACCTGTTGGTTTAAAGTTAGATATTAATTTAAAGCCACTCATAGTTAATACCCTCTTTTACAATTTGTCTATCTTATTATTATAGCACACCCTATTTATCAACACAAATATAGCTAAACAGCCAACCATTACAGGTCGGCTGAATTTCTTATTATTCCATCTTTAAGTTTTGGCACTATGTCAAACTTATCAACAGTGAGACAAAATTTAATGTCTTCTTCATATCCTAACTCTTTTAATCTCTTAAAATGATACCCGTATTTCATTATTTCATACAGATTGTCTTCGTAAGGCTTATACAAAAAATAACTGGCTTTTGATAAATCATCACTTTCAAACTCCATCAAATCTTGTAACTTTTTATATATAACTCCGGCAGTTATTATATCATCAAAAGAAAATTTCCCTTCTGTCCCAGCACACACAATGATTGTATCTTTATTAGTTTCATATAAATATTTAGCCACAGCAGAAGCATTTAAAAGACATCCTAAAATAACATCGTCAGCTAAAGAAACTTTCTTTAAAGCTCTTGTGCCATTAGTTGTAGTAAAAATTATTGTCTTATTTTTTATTTTTCCGGGAATATATTCTAGTGGGGAATTAGACAAATCAAAACTTTCTATTTTACGAGAATTTCTCTCTCCAGCTAAAAGATAAGTATCTTTATCAAAACTTTTGCCCAGCTCAATTGCTTCTTCTACTTCTGAAACAGGGATTACCTCTTTAGCACCATTGGACAAAGCAGTAGTAATGACACTTGTCGCGCGAAGTGTATCTATTACAACAACATTTTTGTCTTTTAAATCTCTCTCATTAAAAGAGTTGTAAGTTTCAAAAGTCTGTAAAAACACTTATCTTACCTCCCCCCTATCTATTCTTCTTAAAGAGGTTCTTAAAAATTTCTTTCAATCTTCTAAGAATCATTCCATCTTCATTTATTTCATACACCATAGAGCTAGTTTTAGGCACTACTAAAATTCCCAATCCCAAAATCCCTTGAGGGTCTCTATATTCGTAATTAGTGTAGTTGCCATCTAAATCTCTGACTGTAATCCAGATAACAGTTGGATGCACATTTAGTATTCTTATTATGTCATCTGGTTCCCGAATAGGGATACTATTAATTTGCAATATCACATCTCCTGGTTTAATCCCCATTTGCCTTGCAGGTGAACCTTTAGCTGTCGCTAAAATCATAACTCCTACCTCAGGTGCTACAAAAATAGGCGGATTTTCTCTTTCCTCTTTTTGGCCTATTATAATTAAAAGCTCATGGCCGACAGGTGCAAAAATGGCAGCAAAATATTGGAATATTCTTATATAAATTCCTAATACTGCAAACAAAATCAAAACTGCGCTGAAGAAAAATAAGCGGCGAGAAGAAATTCGCGCTTTCTCCTCAGGAGGCTGAGTTAAAGCCAAATCACCATATCCCAATGCAGCCATAGCCGGCATAATTAAAAAAATTACATTGTTCAAATCAATTACCTCAGGTTTAATAATAGGCCACCAATCCGGCATATTGATTACATCTCCTGTCACCATCATTCCCGTAGCTATGGTAAGAGCTGCAAAAGGAATAGGCCAAAATTTCTGCATCGTGAAGCCTCCAGCTATTCTTCCATCTTGAAGGCGCACAAAAATTGGAGTAGGATTTCTTGCACCATCTATATATATAAGGAGGCTCTCCATCAGATGAAGAATTCCTACAATAGACATAAGTGCAGGAACACTTATCTTAGGAAGTCCAAAAAATAAGCTTGATAGTGAGATTATTCCTCCTGCGTAAGAAAAACAAATGTATCTGGGATTGATAAGCATTAAAAGTATAGCCAAAGGCCATACATACTGAAGGCCTATATTCTCTATTATTATCCCTAAAAATACCATTAGCAAACTGCCAATAATCGCAGCAATCACTCCATAAAAGACAGAGTCAAGAACCAACTCTTTCATTGGTTCTTGCTCCTGTCCCATAATTTCTCTCTCTATAGCTATCTTATTTCTATACTGCATTATTACAAGTATTATTACCACCCAGAAAAAGGGATTAAAGACTGATAGAGCTATTGTTTCTATGACCGTCCAAAAAACTTGAAGAAAAGTTATCATTTTAACACCCTACTTTATCTCACTTTTTACAATTTCATAAGCTTTTATAAGTTGTGTATCTTCTTTCAAATCAGGAGTATCTTTAAGAGTATAATCTTTGGGTAACTCCACCACATAGTTTGGATCAATACCTTT
Organism: Clostridia bacterium; assembly: GCA_012840485.1. Classification (GTDB taxonomy): domain Bacteria; phylum Bacillota; class Thermoanaerobacteria; order Thermoanaerobacterales; family Thermoanaerobacteraceae; genus Thermoanaerobacter. The sequence continues at coordinate 63,841 of DULG01000031.1, forward strand.
GCCTTGAATGTTAGTACCATCAGGAGTGTAATACCTCGCAATAGTATATTTTAATCCTGTTCCATCGCCAAAGTCAGCAATACTTTGCACTAGTCCTTTCCCAAAAGTGGTAGTACCTACTAAAACCCCTACTTTTCTATCTTTTATTGCTCCTGCTAAAATCTCCGAAGCACTAGCGCTTCCTTTATTAACAAGCACAGCAAGAGGTAATCCTAAACCTGGTCCTTTAGAATAATATTCTTGATTGTCAGCTCTTCCCTTTGTGGTCACAATAACACCTTTTGGCAAAAGTAAATTACCTATGTTCACACATTCTTCTAAAAGTCCACCAGGATTATCTCTCAAATCTATTATGAGTCCTTTTATTCCCTGAGATTTTAACCTATCAAGAGCCGCTTTAAAGTCCTTATAAGTACTTTGGTCAAACATTGTGATTTTTATATACCCAATTTTGTCAGGAAGCATTTCATCATAAACAGTTTCCAGTTTTATTATCTCCCTTATAATAGTCTTAGTAAAAGTCTTTCCATCTCTCATTATAGTTATAGTAACCTGTGTACCTTGAGGTCCTCTCATCATCGATACTGCTTCTTCTAAATTTTTCCCACTAACTTTTTTACCATTAACCTCCACTATTATGTCTCCCGATTTTATTCCTGCTCTTTCTCCTGGTGTATTTTTTATAGGAGAGACTACTACAATATGGTCATCTTTGTCAACTGCTACGACAATCCCTATTCCTCCATAAGAGCCAGTAGTCTGGGTCATAAAATCAGAAAACTCTTTTTTGTTCATGTATACTGTATAAGGATCCCCTAAAGAGTTGGTCATCCCTTTCATAGCGCCTTCTACAAGAACAGAACCTTGGACTTCATCTACATACCGATTTTTGAGGATTTTTTCAATGTCAAAAAGCTTATGATATTCTTTCAACAATTGGTATTCTTCGCGTGAAACAATGACTTTCCCATTAGGAAGAGCTACAGATACCGTATTTGCTATTATAAAAGTTGTGATATTAGTAATTATTAGAAGGACTGCTAGCAGAATATAAAAAATATAAAACCCTTTTTTTGACATAATTTCCCCACCTTTTTTAGTCTCTTAAAATTATTGTATATTCTTCTTTATTATACAACATTCCTTAAATAAAAAAAACAGACCGGTTATTTTAACCAGTCCATTGGGTCAACAGGTTCACCATTTTTCCTAACTTCAAAATGTAAATGAGGTCCTGTAGATAATCCAGTACTTCCAACTTTAGCAATAACCTGCCCTCTTTTAACAGTGTCCCCTTCTTTTACTAATAAGGCAGAACAGTGGGCATACAATGTAGATATTCCATCTCCATGATCTATAATTACTGCATAGCCATATCCTCCATAGTATCCTGAAAAAATGACCTGTCCATCAGCTGCTGCTAAAATGTCAGCTCCTGTATTAGCTGCTATATCAATACCTGTGTGGTATTTCCTGACTTTAAGTATAGGATGAGTTCTCCACCCAAAAGGAGAAGTAATATCACTGAGATCACTGGAGGGAACAGGCCATAAAAGTTTCCCTCCGCTGTATTTAAGTTTCGATTTGCGTTGGAGCTCTTGTATAATTGACTCCAATTGTTTTGATTGCTGCAATAATTCGTCTTCTTGCTGTTCATAATACTTTTGCTGTCTTTCTAAATCTCTCATCAAGCCTTCCCTTGAAGACATGGCTACTTGTAATTCTCTCTGACGATTAGCTATTTGATTTTTATAGCTTTCAGCTTCTTTTTGCATTTGAGCCAATTCTTTTTCTTTTTGTGCAATAAATTCCCTTTGCTGTCTATAAGAATCAAAGAGGTTGGCATCAAAAGTGACTATACATTTTACAATATCCAACCGACTTATAAAATCTGCAAAACTTGTAGAACTTAAAAGTACATCTAAATATCCCCACTCGCCACTTATGTACATGGCTCTTATGCGCTCTTTCATCATATTGAACTGCTGAGTTTCTTTTTCCTTAGCTGCTTCTAAGTCCTTTTGCGTTTTTTCAAGCTTTGCATTTATATCCATTAATTTCTTTTGGGCTTCCTCCAATTGTTGTGAAGTAAGATTAAGCTTTTTATCCAAATCAGCTATCTGAGCAGCAATGTCATTTTTCTTATTAATTATTTCTTCTTTTTTCTTTTTTGTCTCATTAATAGACTTTTGTATAAGATTTAATTTATTTTTAGCATCTTGAAGCTGGTCAGCTCTGGGATAAGAAATAAAAAGCGTCGTTAGAAAAAATACAACACCAAAAACTATCAATTTCCATTTGAACCTTCTCAATGCTTCTTCCCCCTTGTAATTCTCTAAACGTTCAAAAATCTCTTAATCGAGAGCCCACTTCCTACAGCTCCAATAACCGCTCCAATGAGAGAAAAATATACAGTCATTTCTTTTGTCATTTTTGACAAAGGCAAAAGGTCAAAGACGATTAATCTGTTATTGACAAAATTCAAAGCATAGCCGTACATAAGAGCTAATATTCCTACAGATAGCAAAGCACCAGCTAGTCCCAACACTATCCCTTCAATTAAAAATGGCCATCTTATAAACCAATCAGTAGCTCCAATGTATTTCATTATACTTATTTCTCTTCTTCTCGCAAAAACTCCTAATTTTATGGTGTTGGAAATTATTATAATCGAAATTATAAAGAGAATAAGTATAATGGAAAATCCCACTATCCTTATTATCCGTATAATCCCTAAGAGCTTTTCCACCACATCTTGGCCATAACTTACTTTATCAACTCCATCAATCTGCTTTATATCTTTTGCTATCTCCTTCATCAAATTAGCATCTTTTACTTTTACTATATAAGATTGAGGAAGAGGATTGTCTTTTTCTAATCCTTCTGCCAAATAACTCTTATCTCCTAATTGCTGTTTAAATTTCTCTAAAGCTTGCTCTTTTGATTCAAAAATAATGGATGTAACGCCATCTATTGACTCTATTTCCTTTTTTATCTTGTCAATTTGTTCTTCAGTAAGGTCATCTTTTAAAAAAGCTTTAAGCTCCAATTGAGATTCAACTTGATTTGCCATTGTATCCACATTTAAAATAATTAAAAGAAACAAACCTAAAATAATTAAGGCAGCCATTACAGAGGTTATGGAAGCTATTGTCATAAGTCTATTTCTAGTCAAATTATTAAACCCTTCTCTTAAAAAATATTTAAAATTTCTAAAAAGCATATCCATACGCACCCCTTATTTCATCTCTTACTATATTTCCTTTTTCTAGCGCTATTACTCTTTTTTTCATAGCATCCACTATGTCCTTTGCATGAGTGGCCATAACCACTGTAGTACCCCTTTTGTTTATCTCAGAAAGCAGTTTTACAATTTCCCAAGAAGTATCAGGGTCGAGATTCCCTGTAGGCTCATCAGCAATAAGAATAGAAGGTTCATTCACAATAGCTCTCGCTAAAGAAACTCGCTGTTGCTCACCTCCTGATAATTGCTGAGGATAATTATCAGCTTTATCACTTAAACCAACCAAAGATAACACCATTGGAACTTTTCTTCTTATATCTTTGGGAGAAGCTCCTATTATTTCCATTGCAAAAGCCACATTTTCAAAAACTGTCTTGTTAGGAAGCAACCTAAAATCTTGAAAAACTACCCCCATACTCCTTCTCAAATAAGGTATTTCTCTCTTTTTAAGCTTTGTTATATCTCTTTTATCAATAAGAATACTTCCAGAAGTAGGTTCTTCCTCTTTAAGCAACAATTTAATTATCGTAGATTTACCAGCGCCACTGGGACCTACAATAAAAACGAATTCACCATTTTCAATTTCAAAACTGACGTTAGAAAGAGCAATTATATTTTTGTTATACCTTTTAGAAACATTTATAAATTTAATCAAATTTCTCACCCCAAAACATCATATAATTTAGCCAAAACCATCATTGTCTTTAATAAAAGGGCATCATCAAACTTTTTAGCATCTAAACCAGTCATCTTAAAAATTTTATCAAGTCTGTACACTAAAGTATTTCTATGTACATAAAGCTCTCTTGCAGTTTCACTCAAATTTAAACTATTTCTAAAAAAAGCATTTAAGGTTTGAATTAATTCCTCTTCTTTAAAGAGGCTAAAGTCGATGTCCAGCTTTTTTATAAACTGATTCACCTTTTCTACGTCAATTCCCCATAAAATTTCCGCAAATATGTAATCATCGTAAAGATAAATTCCTTTTTCCCCTTCTAACTTTTGACCAAGTAGCAAAGCCGTTTCCGCTTCTTTATAAGCTTTATGTATCTCATGCAGTGGCACCAATGACGAAGAACTGGCGATCTTTACTTTTGTATAGCCTTCTGATTCTATCATGTCTTTCATAGTTTTGGAAAAGTCTATCAATGAATCCTTTTCTTTGTGAGAGGAAAATATTACAACAAACTTTTTATCATTGAGCTTTACTGTATATAAATTGGTTCTATTAAAAATATTATTAATTATTTTTAGCGCATCATCAATTTCATTCTTCGTTTCCACAATTACAACTGCATATCTCACGCTTTTATCTATTTTATATTTTTCTGCATAGTAATATATTGAATTTTCATCAAATTCTCCATATAACATCTTGAGTAGAAATTCTTCTTTACTATATACCTGAAAAATCTGATCAAATATTATAGCTATTAATCCTGCAATCCTTCTTGCTTCTTCTCCTACACCTTCTAATATGATGGTAAAATAAGGAATATTATCAATGAAAATGTTATAAATTGTATAATTTTCTAGTTCGCATATCTCTCTTTCATACATATATTCTACCTTTATATCTAAAAATCCTGCTTTTTTTGCAAAAAAATCTTCATTTCCATAAATCAAATTACCTGACTTATCTATTATATATAACGGCATTTGTATATTTTTTTGAATATCGTGGCTAAGCCTTTTTATAAGGTCATTGTTGATCATTTTCATACCACCCATCTTAATTTATAGTATACAATAATTATACACTATTTCCTAGAAGAAATAATAGGCAAAATGTAAGTTTATGCAATATTTTGGTACAAATTATTAAAAGGCGGTATAACCGCCTTTTAACTTACTACTCTATTTAAAATTGTCATTTCTGTCTCCTTGTCAAACATGTGCAATTTATTTACATCAAAACCTATCTTAATAACGTCCCCAGCTTTTGCCCTTGTCCTTGGGTCTACTCTTGCCGTCAAGGGTATGCCATTCACATCAAGATAAAGATACGTCTCTGGACCCATTAACTCTGTAACTTCTACTTTAGCTTCAATTACAGCTTCAGGATATGCTTCTAGAAATACTTCTTCATCATGCAAATCTTCTGGTCTTATTCCTAGCACAATCTCTTTTCCTACATAGCTTGGGTCTTTAAGTCTTTTTAAAATGCCTTCTGGTACTAAAACGCTGAATCCTTTAAAGGTAGCATATACCTTTCCATCTCTATTTTCTAACCTTGCATCTATGAAATTCATCTGAGGACTTCCAATAAAGCCTGCCACGAAGAGATTGTTCGGATAATCATAAATAGTTTGAGGCTTATCCACCTGTTGAATGACCCCATCCTTCATAACCACTATTCTCGTACCCATTGTCATAGCTTCTGTTTGGTCATGGGTAACATATATAAAAGTCGTCTGGAGCCTATCATGAAGTTTTGCCAACTCAGTTCTCATTTGCACTCTCAATTTTGCGTCCAAATTTGACAAAGGTTCGTCCATCAAAAACACTTTAGGATTTCGAACAATAGCACGTCCTAAGGCAACCCTCTGTCTCTGTCCACCTGATAAAGCCTTTGGCTTTCTATTTAAATATTCTTCCAATCCCAAAATTTTAGCTGCTTCCTTTACTTTTCTGTCAATCTCTGCTCTTGGTACCTTTCTAAGTTTAAGACCAAAAGCCATATTATCATACACCGTCATGTGGGGATAAAGAGCATAGTTCTGGAAAACCATTGCAATATCTCTGTCTTTTGGTGGTACATCATTTACAAGTTTTCCATCAATATATAACTCTCCTTGTGTTATTTCTTCAAGACCTGCTATCATTCTTAAGGTAGTAGTTTTCCCACAACCGGAAGGACCAACTAAAACTATAAACTCTTTATCCTCAATTTCTAAATTAAAGTCTTTAACTGCAGTAACACCACCAGGATATACTTTGTAAACATGTTTGAGAACAACACCAGCCATTTTCCCAATTCCCCCTATTAGTAAACGTTTGATGCTTTTATTATAATATTACTTCCTTCATTTTGCTATGGGCAATAAATATGATATTAAGCTAAAATTTTTGTATAATATATCTATAATATTAGGCATTTTTTTCATATTATTCTTTTATCTGCATTTTATCTAAAAGATTATACCATAAAAATACTAAAATTCCATCAATGATAATGAGTAGTAAAAAAATGTATAATCTCATTCTTCTTGCCTCCTCATCCATGGAGCTAGCTTAAATATTGTGATAAGATTTCCTAAAGTTAAAAGTGCTTCTACATCTACTAATAAGCTATATAAATAGTGCCAATGGACATATTTCAATACTCCAATGTAAATTAAGGAGTATTCCATTATAAAAAATAACCCAGTAGATATAAAAGCATTTATAAGTCGCAACATATTTCCTTTTGGATACGTTTGAGCATACAATATACCAATGCAAAAAGGAGCTCCAAAAGAAAAAAATAGACTTGAATCAAAAACCCTTATAACTACATCATAAAAGGTGTAAAGATTAAGATTAATTGCAATACCATCCACTACTAATTGAAAAATTGACGCCAATAAACCGCTCCATATGGTATATTTTATATATTTCCAATCAACCAAAAAGAAAAAAATTATCCATGAAATTACAAAAGTTATTATCCACGGCATTTACAACACCTCATATTTATCTTGTCCTTTTTATCTTATTTTAGTAAGGAAATTTTCTAAATCTCTTGACAGTTGCTTTACTAAATGATATTATAATGAGAAAATTGAATAATAATACTCATCAGTTAGTAAATTTTAAAGATAAAAAATGTAAATGTCTGTAGTTATCCACATTTTTTGATAAAGATGATAATTTAAAGAGGGGGTAGAACCTTGAATATGCATAAATATAAAAAATCAAGTCTCTTCTTCTCTGATTTTTTCATCTAAAAGAGTCTATTAAAAGCATTAACATTCTTTTTGATTTTATAATATATTTAATATCAAAATTCTAAAAAACGAGGTTGATAAAATGATGTTACATGGGTCAATGAAAGTAAATTCTAAAGGACATTTAGAAATAGGCGGATGCGATGCTGTAAATTTGGCTAATAAGTTTGGTACTCCTCTTTATGTGATCGATGAAGAACTATTGAGAGAAAATTGCAAAGCTTTTTATAAAGGATTCAAAAAAGATTACCCAAGCAATCAAGTAGTATATGCTGGTAAAGCTTTTTTAACAATGGCATTATGTAAAATAATAGAAGAAGAAGGCCTATGTCTCGATGTGGTATCAGGTGGAGAATTATACACAGCTTTAAAATCGGGTTTCCCCCGCTCAAAAATATATTTTCATGGAAATAATAAATCCAAAGAAGAACTTATAATGGCCCTAGATAATAACGTAGGGAGAATTATTGTAGATAATTGGCATGAACTCAAGATGCTAAACGAATTAGCAAATATGATGAATAAAAAACCTGAAATTTATATACGAGTATCTCCTGGTGTAGAAGCTCACACTCATAAATATATAAAGACAGGTCAAATAGATTCTAAATTTGGTTTCCCTCTTTTTAACGGAGAAGCATTAAAAGCTGTGGAATACGCTTTAACATTAAAAAACGTAAATTTAGTAGGCCTCCATAGTCATATTGGATCACAAATTTTTGATTCTGAATCTTATAAAGCTGAAGTAGAAATTATGATGAATTTTATAAAACTGATAAAAGAAAAGTTAGGCTGGGAAGCAAAAGAACTTGATTTAGGAGGAGGTTTTGGAATAGCATACACAGAAGAAGACGATCCAGAGCCAATTGAAAAAATATCTCAAGAAATCCTTCAAACAGTAAAAAAATATTCTGAGGTTTTGAACATAAAAATGCCAAATATAATTGTAGAACCGGGTAGGTCTATTATAGGGAATGCAGGAATTACTCTTTATACAGTGGGGGCAATAAAAGACATTCCCGGCATCAGAAAATATGTAGCTGTAGATGGTGGATTATCTGACAATATACGCACTGCTCTATATGGTGCAAAATACAATGCTATTGTTGCAAATAAGGCTAATGAACCGAAAGTTGAAAAAGTATCAATAGCAGGGAAATTATGTGAATCAGGAGATATATTAATTTGGGATATAAAATTGCCCAAAATTGAGGAAGGCGATATTTTGGCTATTACTTCCACAGGAGCCTATAATTATTCTATGGCCAGCAATTATAACAGAGTTCCAAAGCCAGCTGTTGTTCTAGTTTACAAGGGGCAGGCAGATGTAATTGTCACCAGAGAAACTTATGAAGACATAATTAGAAATGATTTAATACCTAATAGATTGATAATAGAAAAGAAAAGAAAAATTGCTAATTATTAGAAAAGAGAGGAAAATCCTCTCTTTTCTAATTTATTCCCTATTCTTCACTTGTTTGAGGAGTTTCTGTTTCTTTTGCTTCTTCCTCCTCTTCTTCACCTTGTCGCGGTGCCAGTACAGAAACTACAACTTCATCCGGGTCGTCTACAACTTTTACTCCTTCAGGTACTTGTATATCCCTTACAAAAATCGTATCTCCTATATTTAAATTGCTTAAATCAACAACAATTTCTTGAGGAATTTTGGTAGGCAAACTTTCTACTGTCAATTCCCAAAGTTGATGCTGTACTATACCACCTTTGCTTTCAACAATACCTATACCTTCAAACTTTAAGGGAACGGTAGCTTCAATTTCTTCGTACATCGATACCCTCTGAAAATCAACATGGATTATCTTGCCCTTTAAAGTATCTTCCTGGATCTCTTTGATAACAGCATTGAGGGTAGAACCATCGACAATTACATTGAGAAGGACGTTTCTCCCATGTTTTTGTAATAATTTTTGAAGGTTACTATATTCAACTGCTACAGGAATATTCTCTGTCATGTCTTTACCATACAAAATTGCTGGAATATAACCTTTGTTTTTTAAACGACGAACTGCATATTTGCCTGTATCTCTTTTTATAGCTTCAATATTGACACTTTGCATCCGCTACTCCTCCTTCTGTTTATTGTTTCCAAATATTATTTTATCACTTTATCTAATAAATATCAAATAGGTTTGACAGGTTAAATTTTTCATAGTACACTTTTATATGTAAAGTGTGCGCCTGTAGCTCAGTGGATAGAGCGTTCGGCTCCGAACCGAGAGGTCGCAGGTTCGATTCCTGTCAGGCGCACCA
>DULG01000032.1 GCA_012840485.1 Clostridia bacterium
AGTTTTAGTGCCTATAATTTCTGGCAAGTTCTCAAGGTAGCGGTGGTAACACCACTCTCTCCTGAGAAGGTGCCAAGAGACTTCTCTGTCCTGAAGGAGTTATTAATCCAGGGCAAGTGGGGAGACCCGTAATGGCGCGAGTTCCTGCTTCTTGGGGCAGGGGCTATGACTTTCCCGAATACCGCCTGTTGGGGCTGGGAAAGTCTGAAAGGCGGACTACAAATACCCCAGCTATCTAAACTGTCAGTTTTGTACAGTTTAGATAACCAGGTGACTACTTTAATTTTATAAAAAAGTTAAATTTGAGTTAAAGAAGCACTTTAAAGATGTTAAAATTATAGATATAAGAAAAAGATCTTCTCTATATATTCTCATACCTAATAAGTAAAATTTTAATAAAGGAAGGAGTTTTAAAATGAAGCAATTGCCTATAGGAGTATTTGATTCAGGTGTTGGAGGAGTTACAGTTCTTAAGAGACTTTTAGAAGTTTTGCCTGGAGAAGATTATATTTATTTTGGTGATACTTTAAGAAATCCTTATGGTGATAGAAGTAGTGAAGAAATAAAAAAATTTACAGGTCAAATTATAAATTTTATGAAAGAAAAAAAAGTGAAAGCTCTGGTAATCGCTTGTAACACTATTTGTGCTACTATCAATAAAGAAGAATACGACTTTATATTTTTTGATGTTTTGGAGGCTGGAGCACAAAGTGCTGTAGATGCTACTAAAAACAAAAAAGTGGGTGTTATTGCGACAAAAAGAACAATAGAAAGCAATAGCTATCAAAAGAAAATCACAGAGATAGATAGGGATATAGAAGTGTACCAACAAGCTTGTCCTGAGCTAGCTCCTCTTGTAGAAAAAGGACTTTATAGTTCGCCAGTAGCTTATGAGGCGGCAAATAGATGTCTAGAGGGATTAAAGTACATAGACATTGATACCCTTGTATTAGGTTGTACTCATTATCCACTATTAACTCCAATTATAGAAAAAATAATGGGTGAAAATGTAAAAATTGTAGATCCTGCTATTAAATTATCCTATGATGTGAAAAATTATTTGTTGAGGGAAGATTTGATAAATCCCCGGGATAAAGGAAAAATGGAGTTTTATGTAAGTGGCAGCAAAGATAATTTTACTAAGACAGCAGAAATGTTATTAGAAAGAAAAATTTCGGAAGTTTTTGTTGTTGACATAGAAAAATATTAAAACTGGGTGATTTTTATGAGAGATATTTTTAAAGAAGTTGAGAAAATAGAAGAGGAAATAGTAGAACTGAGGCGAAAAATACACATGCATCCAGAACTTGGTTTTGAGGAAGTAAAAACCTCTGAACTGGTTTATAATTATTTAAAGGATTTAGGAATAGAAGTAAAAAAATTTGCTAAAACGGGTGTTACAGGTATTCTTAAAGGATATGGGGATAAAACAATAGCTATAAGGGCAGATATGGATGCCCTTCCTATTCAAGAAGAAAATGAGGTAGAATATGCATCAAAAATTCAAGGGAAAATGCATGCCTGTGGCCATGACGTCCATACAGCTATACTTTTAGGTACTGCCAAAATTTTAGTCGGCATGAAAGATGAATTAAAAGGAAATGTTAAGTTTATATTTCAGCCAGCAGAAGAAACAACAGGCGGAGCTTTGCCCATGATTGAAGAAGGAGTTTTAGAAAACCCTAAAGTAGATGCCATAATAGGGCTCCATGTAGATCCAGAACTTCAAGTAGGGCAAATAGGGATAACTTATGGCAAAGCACATGCCTCTTCAGATATGATTGATATAATTGTTAAGGGTAAAAGTGGCCATGGTGCTGCACCTCACAAAGCAGTGGATGCCATAGTAATTGCTGCTAATATTATAAATATGCTTCAAACTGTCATCAGCAGAAAAGTTGACCCGCTAAATCCAATAGTATTGACTATTGGAACTATTGAAGGAGGATATGCGCGAAATATAATAGCAGATGAAGTAAAAATGTCTGGGATTATAAGAATGATGGAGGAAGAAAAAAGAGATGAGATAGTTAAAATGGTGGAGAAGATTTGCAATAATGTAGCAAAAGCTATGGGAGGAGAAATAAAATTCAAAAGAACAAAAGGATATTCCTGCCTTGTTAATCATAAAGATATTACAGACCTTGTAAAAAAGACTGCTTCTTTTCTCTTAGGGGAACATAATGTAATAGAAGTTTTGCCGACGATGGGAGTAGAGGATTTTGCATATTTTCTAAAAAAAGTTCCGGGTACTTTTTATAAATTAGGATGTGGTAATAGAGAAAAAGGAATAGATAAACCTCTTCACAATAGCAAATTTAATGTAGATGAATCTTGTATTAAAATTGGCATTGCTGTCCATGTTTCTACGGTTTTAAATTATTTAGCTTCAGGGGATTAAAAAATTTTTGAAGACTTAAAAAATATTTGAGGAAAATTAAGGATATTTATTTATAAATATTCTTTAATGAACTGCAGAAAAAGGTTTACTGCAGTTTTATTTATTTGGAGTAATTAATAATCTTACAAAAATGCAGGAAAAATTTCATGTAATATAATAATTAAATTAAATCTTGACATTTTTCATCAAATGTTGCATAATATTTGTCGAAAGATGAAAAAGCTTTTCCTCTTTTGAAAAGATCTATTTTGTGCAAGAGGGAGCTTTATAAGTGCAAATCTTAACCCCCTCATTAAATATACTTATTTTCTCCCCCTAATCCCCCTTTACTGCCGGCGTATGCCGGTTTTTTTCATATATAAAAAGTACTACGAATAAACTATTGTGAGGTGTTGTGTATGTACAATAGGTCTTTTATTCGTGGTGCTTTTATCTTAACTATTGCAAATATCATAGATAGAGGTATTGGATTTGTATTTAGAATAGTTTTATCAAATATGTTAGGGCCGGAAGGCACGGGTATTTATCAATTAGTTCTTCCCATCTATTTTGTATCAATAACTTTTTTAACTTCTGGGACTATGGCTGTAACTTCACGATTTATTTCAGAAGAAAGGGCAAGGGGAAATAAAAAAAACATGTTTAAAATTTTAAAAGTTACTTTCTTGATAGTTTTGATAATTGCTTTTGCACTTTCTTTGTTATTATTTTATAACGCAGAGTACATTGCAAAAAATTTACTTCATGAGCCAAGAGCTTTTTTGCCGATTTTGGTGTTTGCACCTGTACTCATCATTGTGACGTCTTCTTCTGTGTTTAAGGGTTTTTTTCAAGGAGTTATAAATATGGTCCCTGCTTCTGCTTCTGAAATTGTCGAGCAAATAGCTAGAGTGTCAATAACTTTATATTTACTACATCTTTTTACAGGGGCAAAACTTGAGTATTTAGTTGCAATAGCTATATTTGGCATATCTGTAGGTGAAATTGTCAGTTTTTTCATGTATATATTTTTCTATAAAAAAGAAGTAAAAATCATAAACAAAGAGATACCTTATGAGGGAAAAGAATGGGATACTTTTTATATAGTAAAAACGCTAGTCATTACTTCTATTCCCATAACATTTTCAAAATTAATTGTAAATGCTTTAGATTTAGCTGAATCTTTAATTATTCCTTCAAGGCTTGTTGTATCAGGACTCACTCACAGTGAAGCAATGTCTGAATTTGGCAAGATGTTAGGGATGGCGGTGCCTCTTGCCTATATGCCGGCTGTTATAACCTCAAGCCTTTCCACTACTGTACTTCCCGCAGTTTCTGAAGCAGCTGTTCTAAAAAAGTGGGATACAGTAAGACTCAGGATTAATCAGGCGATTGGATATACTACTTTGGTGGCTTTTCCGGCTATAAGTTTGTTTTTGCTTCTTCCTGAACAGATTTCTCAACTTTTGTATCCTTCTTCACCAGGTGTAGGAGCTTTTGTGAGAGTGATTTCTTTTGGAAGTATTTTTGCATTTTTGGAAGCAGTGGTAGCCAGCATTCTTCATGGACTAGGGAGACAAAATGTGGTTTTGAAAAATTCTATTTTATGGTTAGGAGTTTGTATTTTAGGAATGTACTATTTAACTGCTATGCCTCAATTTAGACTCCTTGGATATATATATAGCTTTATTTTTGCTGATGCTCTTATTTTAACCTTAAACATGTTTGAACTTATAAAAATTACAGGGTTGAAAATAGATTATTTGAATTGGTTTATGAAGCCAATAATAGCATCGGTATTTATGGGTGTAATTGTAATAATTATCCACAGTAAACTGTTGACAATTAATGTTAATATGTGGATAAACATTTTTATATCAATTTTTTTTAGTATTTCTGCCTATTTATTTCTCTGTTCTGCTTTAAAATTGCCTTATATTGAGGATTTAAGGAAAATGATTTTGTTGAAAAATTAACAATAATAGTGTATAATGAAATAAAAACTAAGTCCAAGGGGTTTTCCTGAGGACAAGGGAGGAGAGAAAATATGATAAAAGAAAAAGCAGACTTTATTAATGACGAAAAGATAAGGGGAGATTTAGAAAGGGCTAAAAAAGCTACGATTAAAGATGCATTAGAAATTATTGAAAGAGCTAAAAAATTAAAAGGTATTACCCCTAAAGAAGCGGCAGTGCTTTTAAATGTGGAAGATGAAGATTTACTCAATGAGATGTTTAAAGTAGCAAGATATATAAAAGAAGAAATATATGGAAATAGGATTGTAATATTTGCACCTCTTTATGTTAGCAATTACTGTGTAAATAACTGCAGGTACTGCGGTTACAGGCATTCCAATGAACAGGAAAGAAAAAAGCTTACAATGGAAGAAGTGAGAAGAGAGGTCCAAATTTTAGAAGAAATGGGTCACAAAAGGCTGGCAGTTGAAGCAGGAGAAGATCCTATAAACTGTCCTATAGACTATATCCTTGATGTAATAACGACTGTATACGATACAAAACTTAAAAATGGAAGCATAAGAAGAGTTAATGTCAACATTGCAGCAACTACAGTAGGAAATTACAAAAAGCTCAAAGAGGTAGGTATAGGGACTTATATTTTATTCCAAGAAACTTACCATAGACCTACTTATGAATACATGCATCCTCAGGGGCCAAAACATGATTATGACTATCATTTGACCGCAATGGACAGAGCTATGGAGGCAGGTATTGACGATGTGGGAATAGGAGTCTTGTACGGCCTTTATGATTATAAATATGAAACTATTGCGATGCTTTATCACGCAAACCACCTAGAGGAAAAGTTTGGAGTTGGGCCCCATACTATTTCAGTGCCCCGTTTACGACCTGCTCTTAATACCCATATAGAGGAATTCCCATATATTGTATCAGATAAAGACTTTAAAAAATTAGTAGCTGTCATAAGAATGGCAGTTCCTTATACTGGAATGATTTTATCTACAAGAGAAAAACCTAAATTTAGAGAAAAAGTAATAAGTATAGGTATTTCTCAAATTAGTGCAGGTTCTTGTACAGGAGTAGGTGGATATCATGAAGAGATATCCAAAAAAGGTAGTTCAAAGCTACAATTTGAGGTAGAAGACAAAAGAAGTCCTAATGAAATTTTGAGGACTTTGTGTGAACAAGGATATCTTCCGAGTTACTGTACTGCATGTTATAGAATGGGGCGCACAGGAGACAGGTTTATGACCTTTGCAAAGTCAGGCCAAATACACAATTTCTGTTTGCCCAATGCGATACTGACCTTCAAAGAGTTTTTGATTGACTATGGGGATGAAAAAACAAAGGAAATTGGAGAAAAAGCCATAGAGGTAAATTTAGAGAAAATTCCATCAAGAACTGTAAAGGAAGAAACAGAAAGAAGGCTTAAAAGAATAGAAAATGGAGAAAGAGACCTTTTTTTCTGATACTACCTCTCAATGAGGTAGTATTTTTATTGAAAGTTTTTAAAGTTATCAAAATTTGTCTCTTTATTATACTACATCACAATTTTGTATACGTTACAAAAAATCACTTTAAAGTATTGAAATTTATCTTTACATTGATTACAATATATTTGTAAACCATTAAATTATTTTTGAAAGAGGGATTAGTATGTACGAATCCAAAATTAAAGATGAACTTGTAGATCAGTTATTTGAAGCCATTTTAAAGCTTAGAAACATAGAGGAGTGTTACAGATTTTTTGAAGATATTGCTACAATAAACGAAATAAAGGCACTAGCTCAGAGATTAGAAGTTGCGAAGATGCTCAGACAGAAAAAAACGTACATAGAAATTGCAGAAAAGACAGGAGCAAGTACTGCTACCATAAGCAGAGTAAACAGGGCATTGAATTATGGAGCAAATGGATATAAAATTATATTAGACAGGTTAGAATCAGAATCCCGGGATTAAAACCGGGCTTTTTAAATAATTGAATTGGAGTGAAAAAAATGAACAGCATACTGGACAACCTCAACGACAAGCAAAAAGAAGCGGTTATGACTACAGAAGGACCTCTTTTGATATTAGCAGGTGCTGGCAGTGGCAAAACTAGAGTTTTAACCCATAGAATTGCTTATCTCATAAAAGAAAAGAAAGTATCACCTTCCAATATGCTTGCTATCACCTTTACAAATAAAGCAGCTGAAGAGATGAAAACAAGAGTAGAAGATTTATTGGGGTATGTTGGAGACTTGTGGGTGTCCACCTTTCATTCTGCCTGTGTTAGAATTTTAAGGCGGGATATTGATAAAATAGGTTATGATAGAAATTTTGTCATATTTGACACTACTGATCAAAAGGCTTTAATACAGGAATGTCTTAAAGAGCTAAATTTAAGTGAAAAACAGTATCCAGTGAAATCCGTTTTAAATGCTATTTCTTCTGCAAAGGATAAAATGGTCACTCCAGAAGAGTATGTATATGTTTTTGGAAATGAGTATAGAAGCAAAAAAATAAGTGAGATATACAAGCTCTATCAAAAGAAGCTAAAGAAAAACAATGCCCTTGACTTTGATGATATAATTATAAAAACTATTGAACTTTTTAAAAAAAGCCCTGAAGTTTTAGATTTTTATCAGAGGAAATTTAAGTACATAATGGTAGATGAATACCAAGACACAAATACTCCTCAATACCATTTTGTGAATATGTTAGCGCAAAAATACAGAAACTTGTGTGTAGTAGGCGATGATGACCAAAGCATATATGGTTGGAGAGGTGCAGATGTAAAAAATATATTAAATTTTGAGAAGGATTATCCTGAGGCTAAAGTTATAAAATTAGAGCAAAATTATCGTTCTACCAAAACAATATTAGAAGCTGCCAATTATGTCATAGATAACAATATAAGAAGAAAGAAAAAAACTCTATGGACAAATAATGAAGAAGGAGAAAGAATAATTCTCTGCGAATTAGAAAATGAGAGAGAAGAAGCAGAATTTGTAATACAGGAGATAATCAACTTAAAAGAGAAAGAAAATAGAAGTTTTAGGGATTTTGCCATTTTATACAGGATTAATGCTCAATCTCGTCCTTTTGAGGAAGCTTTAATGAAAGTTCGGATTCCTTACAAAGTAGTAGGAGCTTTGAGATTTTACGACAGAAAAGAAATAAAAGACATAATTGCCTATTTGAGACTACTTATAAATCCCTATGATGATGTGTCTTTTAAAAGAATAATAAATATCCCAAGAAGGGGAATTGGGTCTGCGACTATTGAAGCTCTAGAGGCTGCTGCTTTAGAGAAGGATACAAGCCTTTTTTTAGCAATAGATGAGGTAAAAGTAGGTCAGAGGGCTAAAAATAGTCTATTAGAGTTTAAAAAATTTATTTTAGAATTAATCAATAAAAAAGATACAATGACTGTAAGTGAAGTGATAAAATATATTTTAGAAGAGACAGGATATATAGAGGAATTAGAAAAAGAGGAATCAGAAGAAGCAGAGGGAAGGATAGAAAACTTAAATGAATTTTTAAATGCAGCTTATGAGTTCGAAGAATCTTCGGAGGATAAATCTTTAGAAGCGTTTTTGTTTGGCGTAACACTGGTTTCTGATATTGACTTGGCTGGAGAGATTGGAGAAAGTGTAGTACTTATGACTTTGCATTCTGCAAAAGGATTAGAATTTCCTGTAGTTTTTATGGTGGGAATGGAGGAAGGGGTTTTTCCCTCTTTCAAATCTTTTACTGATGACTATGAATTAGAAGAGGAAAGGCGGCTTTGTTATGTTGGTATTACCAGGTCAAAAGAAAAACTCTATTTGACATACGCACGGAGAAGAAATTTATACGGCAAATCTCAGTACGGATCCTATTCCCGTTTTATAAGCGAAATACCTGAGAAGTTTTTAGTAAGATACCATGAATTGTCAAAACCAAGAGAAGAATATAGGCCTGTATCTAGCTATGTGGAAAGGAAAACTTATGAAAAAACATCGTATAATTTGGGAGATAAGGTAGAGCATAAGATATGGGGGATAGGTACTGTAGTAAAAATAGAGGGAGAAGAAATTACAGTAGCTTTTCCAAATATAGGTATAAAAAAGTTAGACTTAAAGTTTGCTCCTATTAAGGCTATTTCTTAGAAAGTGGAGGGTGGCTTTATGGATTTAAAAGAGAGAATAAAGGAATTAAGAGAAAAAATAAATTATCACAATTACAGGTACTACGTTTTAGACCAGCCAGAGATTTCAGACTATGAGTATGACATGTTGATGAGGGAACTTATAGAATTAGAAGAAAAATATCCAGAACTTAAAACTCCAGATTCTCCTTCTCAAAGGGTAGGGGGAGTGCCTTTAAAGGAATTCGAACCTTTTACTCATGTAGTGCCAATGCTAAGTTTGGCTAATGCCTTTTCTGAAGGTGAGATTAGAGACTTTGACAGAAGAGTAAAAGAAACGGTAGGGAACGTAGAATATGTTGTAGAGCTTAAAATTGATGGTTTGTCTGTTGAATTGGTTTATGAAAATGGTATATTTACTGTTGGATCAACAAGGGGAGATGGAATTGTTGGAGAAAATGTAACCCCTAATTTAAAGACAATAAAATCGATTCCTTTAAGGCTTAAAGATAATGTAAGCCTTGTTGTAAGAGGAGAAGTCTTTATGCCTCGAACTTCATTTGAAAAATTGAATGAAGAAAGAAAAAGTAGAGGAGAAAGTCTTTTTGCAAACCCACGAAATGCGGCAGCCGGATCTTTGAGACAATTAGATCCCAAGATTACGGCGAAGCGGGATTTGGACATTTTTATTTTTAACCTTCAAAAAATTGAAGGAAGACAATTTAAAACCCACATAGAGGCATTGGAGTTTTTAAAGGACCAAGGTTTTAAAGTAATACCTATTCACAAAAAATGCAGTACCATAGATGAAGTTATAGAGAAAATAGAAGAGATAAGAAGGCTAAAGGATATTTTGCCTTATGATATTGATGGAGCAGTTGTAAAGGTAAATGACCTTGAAAAAAGAGAAATATTAGGTCAAACTGCTAAGGACTACAAATGGGCTATCGCTTTTAAATACCCTGCAGAGAGAAAAAAGACAAAGTTATTAGATATAATTGTACAAGTAGGAAGGACAGGGGCTTTGACTCCTACTGCTATATTAGAGCCTGTAGTTATTTCGGGTTCAGTGGTGAGCCGTGCCACACTGCACAATGAAGATTACATAAAAGAAAAAGACATAAGGATAGGAGATACAGTAATAGTTCAAAAAGCGGGAGAAATCATTCCTGAAGTAGTAGAGGTGGTTAAAGAAGAGAGAACAGGACAAGAGAAAGAATTTGTAATGCCGGATAGATGCCCAGAATGTGGTGCCTTAGCTGTTAGACTTCCAGAAGAGTCTATAAGGCGCTGTACGGGACTCAATTGCCCTGCACAGCTTTTGAGAGGGATTATACATTTTGCATCAAAGGATGCAATGGATATAGAGGGACTAGGTCCAGCTATAATAAATCAGCTTTTGTCAAAAGGGCTTATTCACAACATAGCAGATTTGTACTATCTTAAATATGAAGATTTAATAAATTTAGAAAGAATGGGAGATAAGTCTGTTAAAAATTTATTAAATGCCATTGAAGAGAGCAAAAATAGAGATTTAGATAGGCTTTTATTTGGATTGGGTATTAACTTAATAGGAAATAAAGCTGCGCAAGTCATTGCTGAGCATTTTGAAACAATGGACAATATAATAAAAGCAAAACTTGAAGATTTTCTAGAACTTCCTGATATAGGTCCTAAAATGGCAAAAAGTATAGTGTCTTTCTTTTCTGAAAAACAAAATATAGAGATAATTGAAAGGCTTAAAAATGCAGGAGTAAACATGAAAAAACTTTCAAAGGGTAAAGTGAGTAATATCTTTGAAGGCAAGACCTTTGTTTTAACAGGAACACTAGAAAATTACACAAGAGAACAAGCTACAAAGATAATTGAAGAAAGAGGTGGGAAAGTCACAAACTCAGTGAGTAAAAAGACAGACTATGTATTAGTGGGTTCAGATCCAGGGTCAAAGCTTAAAAAAGCTCAAGAATTAGGAGTAAAGATAATTGATGAAAAACAATTTGAAGAAATGCTAAAGGATGAAAATATTTAATTACTTCTTCAAAAATATGTTTTTGTGATAAACTATAAGAGGTGAATAATATAAGAAAGGTGTGGGATAATGGCGATAAGTAAGTGTGAAGTTGAACATGTAGCTAAATTAGCTCGTCTTAAATTTTCGGCTGAAGAAATAGAAGAATTTACAGTGCAATTAAGCAAAATTTTGGATTACGTTAACAAATTAAATGAATTAGATACAGAGAATGTAGAACCTACAGCTCACATAGTACCGATTCACAATGTATTTAGAGAAGATGAAGTAAAACCTTCTATGGATAGGGAAAAGATACTGATAAATGCTTCTTATACAGAGAACGGCTGTTTTAAAGTGCCAAAGATTATAGAATGAGGAGGTACATAAATGGAATTATATAGTTTGACAATTCACCAGCTAAAAGAATTTCTTCATAAAAAAGAAGTTAGTGTCTTAGAAGTAACAAGGGCGTATCTTGAAAGGATAAAAGAAGTAGAACCTCAAATAGATGCTCTTATTACAATTACAGAGGAATTTGCATTGCAAAGGGCAAAAGAGGCAGACGAAAAAATTAAAAACGGAGAAGCAAAAGATTTAACAGGTATTCCTGTTATAATAAAAGACAATATTTCTACAGAAGGGATAAGAACTACTTGCTCTTCTAAAATGTTAGAAAATTATGTCCCACCTTATAATGCTACAGTGGTAGAAAGGCTTTTAGAAGAAGGAGCAGTAATTTTAGGGAAGTCTAACTTAGACGAATTTGCAATGGGTTCTTCAACAGAAAACTCTGCTTTTAAAACTACAAAAAATCCTTGGGACTTATCAAGAGTACCAGGAGGCTCTTCTGGTGGTTCTGCAGCAGCTGTTGCAGCAGATGAAGCGGCTTTTGCACTTGGTTCAGACACAGGTGGTTCTATAAGGCAGCCAGCTTCTTTGTGCGGTGTAGTTGGGATGAAACCTACCTATGGATTAGTTTCTCGATATGGTTTAGTCGCTTTTGCTTCTTCTCTTGATCAAATAGGGCCTTTTACGAAAGACGTTACAGATTGTGCCATTGTATTAAATACAATTATTGGACATGATCCAATGGATTCTACCTCCTTGAAGATAGACAAGCCTGATTATACTTCTTACCTTAAAGAAGATATAAAAGGGCTAAAAATAGGAGTTGCAAAAGAATTTTTTAGCACAGGTATTGAAAAAGGAGTAAAAGAAACTGTACAAAAGGCTATAAAAGTTTTCGAGGATTTAGGTGCAGATATTATCGATATCTCTATTCCTTATCTAGAATATGCACTTCCAGCTTATTATATAATTGCATCAGCGGAAGCTAGTTCTAACCTTGCAAGGTATGATGGCATAAGGTATGGGCATATTGCGAAAAACTATGAGGATTTAATTGACATGTACATGACAGGCAGAAGTGAAGGTTTTGGAAAAGAAGTAAAAAGAAGAATAATGTTAGGAACTTATGCTCTAAGTTCCGGTTATTATGATGCTTATTACAAAAAAGCTCTAAAGGTGAGGACATTAATTAAAAATGATTTTGAAAGAGCTTTTGAAAAATGCGACGTAATAGTAGGTCCTACCAGTCCTACAGTAGCATTTAAGATTGGTGAAAGGACAAATGACCCATTAGCAATGTATTTGGCGGACATATATACAGTATCAGTCAATATAGCAGGTCTTCCTGGTATATCACTGCCTTGTGGACTTTCAGATGGATTACCAGTGGGACTGCAGGTGATTGGAAAGCACTTTGATGAAGGAAGAATAATAAATGTTGCTTATGCATTTGAGCAAGCGAATAAATTTAATGCTAAGCCACAGGCCATAGGAGGTGCGAGATAATGAAATATGAAGCAGTGATTGGATTAGAAGTCCATGCAGAGCTTTTGACAGAGAGCAAAATCTTTTGTGGCTGCAGTACAAAATTTGGCAGTGAACCAAATACTCAAGTATGTCCTGTATGTCTTGGACTTCCTGGAACTTTGCCAGTTTTAAATAAAAAAGTTGTGGAATATGCCGTAAGAGCAGGACTCGCTTTAAATTGTACAATTGCAAACTTCAGCAAGATGGACAGGAAAAACTATTTTTATCCAGACTTGCCTAAAGCCTATCAAATTTCTCAATATGACCTTCCTTTGTGCAGCAATGGCTATTTAGAGATTGAAATAGATGGTCAGACAAAAAAAATAGGTATAAAGAGAATACACATTGAAGAAGATGCCGGGAAATTGCTCCATGAAAATACAGATGGATCTTTAGTTGATTATAACCGCGCAGGGGTGCCTCTCATTGAGATAGTGTCTGAACCGGATATATCTACTCCTGAGGAGGCTTATCAATACTTAACAAAATTAAAAAGTATCCTAGAGTACACAGAAGTTTCTGACTGTAAAATGCAGGAGGGTTCTTTAAGGGTTGACACAAATGTTTCCATAAGGCCTGTGGGAAGCAAAGAATTAGGGACAAAAATAGAACTTAAAAATCTGAATTCTTTTAAAGCTGTCCAAAAGGCATTAGAATACGAAATAAAAAGGCAGATAAAAGTTTTGGAGGAAAGCGGAACGATAATACAGGAAACAAGAAGATGGAATGAGTCAAAAGGAATTACCGAGCCTATGAGGACAAAAGAAGAAGCCCATGACTACAGGTATTTCCCAGAACCAGATTTGGTGCCAATTGTTGTTACAGAGGAGTGGAAAGAAGAGATTAGGCAGTCTTTGCCTGAAATGCCACACCACAAGAGGGAAAGATTTATTTCAGAGTATGGTTTGCCTGAATATGATGCTAAAATTATA
Organism: Clostridia bacterium; assembly: GCA_012840485.1. Lineage (GTDB taxonomy): Bacteria > Bacillota > Thermoanaerobacteria > Thermoanaerobacterales > Thermoanaerobacteraceae > Thermoanaerobacter. The sequence continues at coordinate 13,289 of DULG01000032.1, forward strand.
ACTTCTTCAAAGAAAATGGCAGACTTTTTTGAAAAGTGTGTTGCAGAATACTATTCACCAAAGACTGTAAGCAACTGGCTTATGGGAGAATTTTCTCGCCTTCTGAATGAAACAGGAAAAGAAATAGATGAAGTACCAGTAACACCACAAATGTTAGTAAAGTTGCTTAAATTAATTGATAACGGTGTGATAAGCGGATCCATTGCTAAAACTGTTTTTGAAGAGATGTTTGGTACAGGGAAAGAGCCAGAGGTAATAGTAGAAGAAAAAGGTTTAAAACAGATAGCTAATGAGAATGAATTAAGAGAAATCATAAAAAAGGTCATAGATGAAAATCCAAAATCAGTAGAAGATTACAAAAACGGCAAAGAAAAGGCGATGGGCTTTTTAGTAGGGCAAGTTATGAAGGCAACAAAAGGAAAAGCAAATCCTCAGCTGACTAATCAGATCTTGAAAGAAGAACTCTCAAAATGAAAATTAATAAGGCAATAATTCAGCTCGTTATAGCAATCCAGAATATGATGAACTTGTAAAGAAGGCTAACTCAACAAATGACAATGCAGTAAGAATGCAAGCAATGCATGAAGCGAGGAAGAGCATATCTACAAAGATCTTATGTGCACGATTGGTATAGGTTTCCTGTCAGTGTGTCTTATGAATGGAAATGGACATATATTGAAGGCAAAAACAAATAAAAATTGAATAAGTTAAATACTTTTTACAAGCCAAACCTTTGAAGGTTTGGCTTATTGCTGTTTTTTAGTAGATTATATTGCATATGTAAACATTTAATGATATAATTATAAACAAAAAATTTATTAAAATTTAATCTTTTACGATGGGGAGGGAATACAACTAACTTAAAAAGTATAAAGTTTCAAAAATTGCAAAGGGGGTGAAAATCAGAGGAAAATAGATGCAATAGTTTCTTAATCTCTTAAAATTAGAACAATAGGGGGAGGAAATTTTTGATGAAGAATCAAAAAAGCATAATAGCATTATTTGTTGTGACATTATTTGTTTTGTCTGTAGTTTTTTCTGGTTGTTCTGGCCATTCTACTACTGCATCTCGTGAAAAGGCACCAGCAGATGAACAAATTTTAAACATTAATTTAGGAGAAGAGCCACCCAGCTTGGATCCACAATTGGCGACTGATTTAGTGTCTTTTGAGGTATTAAATGCTACATTAGAGGGATTAGTAAGACTAAATAAAGATGGAAAAGTAGAAAAAGGTTCAGGGCTTGCTACAGACTGGGAAATTTCTCCAGATGGGCTGAGATACGTTTTCCATTTAAGAGATGCAAAGTGGAGTGATGGAACCCCTATAACTGCTCATGATTTTGAATATGCATGGAAAAGAGCCCTTGACCAAAAAACAGGTTCCAACTATGCATATATGCTTTATTACTTGAAAAATGGTGAAGCTTTTAATAAAGGGGAAGCTAAAGCAGAAGATGTAGGGGTAAGAGCTCTTGATGATAAAACATTAGAAGTAATTCTTGAAAGGCCAGCTCCTCAATTTTTAGGTTTAACTGGATGGGGGACCTATTTGCCAGCCCAAAAAGCGGCTATTGAGAAATTTGGAGATAAGTATGGCACTTCACCTGAGACAATGGTTTATTCAGGTCCTTATATGGTAAAAGAATGGAATCACGAACAGAATATAGTTCTTGTAAAAAATCCAAACTATTGGGATAAAAATAGCGTGAAACTTCAACAAATAAATATGGATATGGTTAAAGAAGAAAATACAATTATTCAAAACTGGGAAACAGGGCGTTATGATTCTATTAGTGTACCTGCCCAATACATTGAAAAATACAAGAATGACCCGGATTTTCATCAAATGGCGATAGGTGTAACTTACTATGTGATGTTTAACAACAAATCCAAGATATTTTCAAATGTAAATATAAGAAAAGCTTTTGGCTACGCAATTGATAGGCAATCTTTTGTAGATTACGTTTTTGCTGGTGGTGGAGTACCTGCACTTGCTTTCGTGCCCCCAGGGATACCTGGCGATAAAGAAGAATTCAGAAAAGAAGGCGGAAATTACTTTAAAGACAATGATGTTGCAAAAGCGAAAGAGTTGTTAGCCCAAGGCATGAAGGAATTGGGAATTGATAAGTTACCAAAAATTAAATTTGTCGCTGGGGACAGTGATGCTGCAAAGAAACATTCTCAAGTGTTACAGGAATTCTGGAGTAAAAATTTGGGTGTAACCGTTGATATATATAATGTAGCTTTCAAGGTCAGACTTGATATGATGAATAAAGGCGATTATGATATAGTGTACACCAATTGGGTAGCTGATTATAATGACCCAATGACATTTTTGGATCTTTGGGTGACAAACGGAGGAAATAACAGAACTTTTTATAGCAATCCCAAATATGATGAACTTATAAAGAAGGCTAACTCCACAAACGACAATTCAGTTAGAATGCAAGCTATGCATGAAGCAGAAAAGATATTAATGGAGGATATGCCTATTGCCCCGTTACTCTTCAGAATTACTTCTTATTTGCAAAGACCATATGTAAAAGACTGGATAAGATTTCCTGTAGGTGTAGATGATGAATGGAAATGGACGTATATAGAAGGAAAAAATAAATGATGTTTTAAAAAGAGTCAAGCTTATAAGCTTGGCTCTTTTTAAAAAAATTTTTAAAAGCTAAATAAACTTTGAAGGACTTTTTAAATTTTGTCAAATCAAATATATATAAATAAAAGAAAAGCTTTTCGCGGAATGCATAAATTTGCATATTGATTATTAAAGTTAAATGATATAAAATGTATATATCATTTAAATGCTATGTCTATTCATTTAAAACTCCACTTTATTAAGGAGGTGAACATAAATATAATATTGCATATGTTCTATATAGATGAGGTGGGTCAAGTTATTTATAAATTTTGTATTCTATGAGAGGAAATTTAACAGATGTGGAACCAAGCTCTTGGAGTTCAAGTTGAAATTCAGAACATAGAATTTAAAGAAAGGCTTGAGATGATGGACAAATTATCACATAGTATTGGCTGGGGAGCTGATCCAATGACCTTCCTCGATATGTGGGAGACAAACAATGGTAATAATACAACCTTATATTTCCCGACCTTTGGTCCTGACTGGGAAATGAAGTGGACTTACATTGAAGGGAAGAAATAAAGAAAGCTTCACATTACGAATATATGTGGGAGCTGCCATATATATTCGTATTGTATTTACATCAACTGATATTGGAGGTGTGGCAATTTGCTAAGGTACACTTTTGAACGCACTATATACATGATTGTAACTTTGTGGGTTATTATTACTTTGACTTTTTTCCTAATGCACATGATTCCTGGGGATCCTTTTACAAGTGAAAAAAGGGTTCCTGAACAGATAAGGCAAAATATGCTTGCTAAATATCACTTGGATAAGCCTTTAATTGTGCAATATGGCTATTATTTAAGAAATCTTCTACATGGAGATTTAGGAATATCTCTCAAATATTTAAACCGCAGTGTCAATGATATAATAAAAGCTGGTTTTCCACCCTCTTTTCAAATAGGAATGCAATCCATAATATTAGGTGTATCTTTAGGATTGGTTCTTGGAATAGTTGCAGCCTTAAACAGAAATGGATTTTGGGATTATATATCAATGATTTTAGCTATTATCGGAAGGTCTGTTCCTAATTTTATTATTGCTACTTTGTTGCAATTTTGGATAGCTTCAAAGTTAAGATGGCTTCCTGTTTCGGGATGGGGAACTTTTGCTCACACAATTCTTCCTTCAATTGCACTTTCTTTTGCTTCATTGGCAATAATTTCTCGTTTGATGAGAGCAAGTATGCTTGATGTAATAGGGCAAGATTATATAAAGACTGCTAAAGCAAAAGGACTTTCTTCTACGGAGATTATTTGGAGACACATGATTAGAAATGCGATCTTACCAATAATCACTGTATTGGGTCCCTTAATTGCAGGAATAGTTACTGGTACTTTTGTTATTGAGAAAATATTTGGTATTCCTGGACTTGGTAAATATTTTGTCCAAAGTATATATAACAACGACTATACAATGATATTGGGAACAACTATTTTCTACAGTACTATTCTTGTGTTAATGGTATTTTTTGTAGATATAACTTACGGTTTAATTGATCCAAGGATAAGACTTGGCAAAGGAGGCAGGTAGTAGTGATTGAATTGACAAGGGAGAAATTTGAAAGAGTAGGACCGAATATTGAGGAAAGTCAGGCAATAGTTCGCCCCAGCATGACTTATTGGCAAGACGCATGGAGAAGGCTTAAAATGAACAAAGTTGCAATGGCATCATTGGTATTTCTTATCTTGCTAGGTATAATGGCAATTATTGGACCGTATATGCTACCTTACAAATATTCTGATCAAAATCTTATGCTGACAAACAGACCACCATCTGCTGAACATTGGTTTGGAACTGATTACCTTGGAAGAGATTTGTTTGTTAGAACCTGGATGGGAGCGAGGATCTCCCTTACTATAGGAATCACTGCAGCTCTGCTAGATGGTATAATTGGAGTAATTTACGGAGGAATTTCTGGGTATTTTGGAGGGCAAGTAGACAATGTAATGATGCGTATCGTTGATATTCTTTATGGAATTCCTTATCTTATATTAGTTATTTTGCTTATGCTTGTGATGGGGCCTGGCCTTGTTACTATAATCACTGCTATGGTCATAACAGGTTGGGTTGGGATGGCAAGACTTGTGAGAGGACAGGTTTTGCAATTGAAAGAACAGGAATTCGTGTTGGCAGCTAAAACTTTGGGAGCTTCTCCTGGAAGAATTATTATGAAGCATTTAATTCCAAATACAATAGGTCCAATAATAGTTTCCATAACTTTTGATGTTCCTGCAGCTATTTTTACAGAAGCGTTCTTGAGTTATATAGGCCTTGGGGTGCAACCTCCTTTAGCTAGCTGGGGTACTTTAGCAAATGATGCTACCAACGTATTGCTTTTGTATCCTTATCAGTTGTTCTTCCCGGCATTTTTCATAAGTGTAACAATGCTGTCTTTCAACTTATTAGGGGATGGTTTAAGAGACGCCCTTGATCCAAGGTTGCGCAAATAAGGAGGAATTGAGATGGGAAAGAAAGAAGTATTGTTAGAAGTAAAGAATTTAGAATACTCTTTTGACACTTATGCCGGGGAAGTAAAGGCTGTAAGAGGGGTAAGTTTTGAAGTGTACAAAGGAGAAGCTTTGGCTATTGTTGGAGAATCTGGATGCGGTAAGTCAGTTACGATGCATGCTGTGATGAAACTAAACCCTGAACCTCCAGGAAGGTTAAAAGGTGGGAAAATCATATTTGACGGAAAAGATATAACGAATTACACAGATAAAGAAATGCAAACGATAAGAGGTTCAGAGATAGGAATGATATTCCAAGACCCAATGACTTCTTTAAACCCTACTATGACTATTGGAAAACAAATTGCAGAGGTGATTTTAAAGCATCAAGATGTAGCCAAGGCGGAAGCTATGAAAAGAGCAAAAGAAATGTTGGATATTGTAGGAATTCCCAATGCTGATAAGAGAATTCACCAATATCCTCATGAATTTTCAGGTGGTATGAGACAGAGGGCTATGATAGCTATTGCTCTGGCTCTAAGACCTAAATTGTTGATTGCAGATGAGCCTACTACAGCACTGGATGTTACAATACAAGCGCAAATTTTGGATTTGATGAAGGACTTGCAAAAGCAATTTAACACCTCAATAATTATAATAACTCATGACTTAGGAGTTGTAGCTGATATAGCTGATAGAGTCGTTGTCATGTATGCAGGAAAGATTGTAGAAAGGGGAACGATAGATGAAATATTCTATCATCCGCAGCATCCTTATACATGGGGATTATTGAGGTCTGTTCCAAGACTAGATGCTAAAAAGAAAGATAGACTTGTTCCTATAATTGGTACGCCACCAGATTTATTTGCGCCACCAATAGGATGTCCTTTTGCGGCCAGATGTGATTATGCCATGAAGATATGTTATGAAGCTCCACCTGAGGAAACCTGTGAATCAGATACTCACAATGTCACCTGCTGGCTTAAACATCCCTATGCTCCTAAAGTTACCAATCCTTTTGAAATGGGGGTAGCAGCAGATGAGTAGCAATGATAAAGCTTTACTTGAGGTTAAAAATCTGAAAAAATATTTTTATGTTAGTGGCGGTGTTTTGAAAGCGGTAGATGATGTAAGCTTTGCAATCAAAAAAGGTCAAACATTAGGTTTGGTAGGAGAATCGGGATGTGGCAAATCTACAACAGGACGTACGATAATAGGATTATATGAGCCAACAGGGGGAGAAATAATATTTGATGGAGAAAAGGTCAATCATTTAACTTATGATGGAAGAAAAAAATTTGCTCGAAGAGCACAAATGATTTTCCAAGACCCTTATGCTTCATTAAATCCACGAATGACAGTTGGAGATATAATTGGAGAAGGAATTGACATCCATGAGTTATATACTGGTAAAGAAAGAATGGAGAGAATATACGAACTTTTAGATATGGTAGGCTTAAATAGAGAGCATGCCAATAGATTTCCTCATGAATTTTCAGGTGGTCAAAGGCAGAGAATAGGTATAGCTAGAGCAATGGCTATTGAGCCGGAATTTATTATAGCTGATGAACCCATATCTGCTTTAGATGTCTCTATACAAGCACAAATTGTGAATCTTTTAATGAATTTGCAGCAAGAGAAGGGACTCACCTATTTGTTTATAGCTCATGATTTGAGTATGGTAAGGCATATAAGTGATAATGTCGCAGTGATGTATTTGGGGATGATAGTAGAGATGACCAACAGCGTTGAGCTTTATGCCAATCCCCTTCATCCTTATACTCAAGCTTTGTTGTCAGCAGTGCCTATACCTGACCCTAAAGTAGAGAAAAAAAGAGAGAGGATAATATTAGAGGGAGATGTACCTAGTCCAATAAATCCTCCATCAGGTTGTCGATTCAGGACAAGATGTAAATATGCAATGGATATATGTAAAGAGCAGACGCCTTCTCTCAGAGAAGTTAGTAATGGACATTTTGTTGCTTGTCATCTTTTTAGTTGATAGAAGGCACTCGGAGAGAGTGCCTTTTTAACATGATTTTCAAAAAGAAGGGATAAAATTAGCAAGAAAATTTTAGCAATTTTACTAATTATTATTATAGCTGTCAGTATTATCTTTTAGTATAAAACTAGGGATGGTACAAGCTGCATTTCCTTATGATTTAAAATTAATGCCTATTTTTTGGATACTTTTGTCTTTTTTAATTGTTAAAACATACTTCAGAGGGGAAAAATTCAATTCTAATTTTGCAGTTTTTACTTTCATGGTAATTATTGATTCATTGCTTATCAATTTGTTTTATGCTCCTTTTTTAATAAGATAAAAATTGATAAAGGTTATTTTTTTGTTACTTTTTTTGAAGGAATATAATAAGCGCAGTTTATCTCTGCCTTTTCTTCAGGAGTAGTAGAAACAAAAAATTCATCTTTTTTTATCATAGAAAAAACATTAGATAAATTACATTTTCCCTCCTTTTGATAAATACAATTTGCTGTACAGTTTATGTTGGTCATGTTCATCTCCTCCTCTTTTATTTTTTCTAAAAATCATTAAAAATAAACTAAAACTGCTGTTTGGTTATTTAAACCAAATTTTTTTATTTTGATATCCTTGTAAAATATTAATAAAGGTTTTAAAATAATAATAGTCAGAGAAAATAGCTAGGAGGAACAAATCTATTTATGAGAAAGGGTTGAAGAAATGAATAGAATTGATGGAAGGGAGTTTAATGAATTAAGGCCTATAAAGATTACAAGAAATTTTAATAAATTTGCAGAAGGTTCTGTATTAATTGAAATGGGCGAGACTAAAGTTATTTGTACAGCTTCTATTGAAGACAAAGTACCCCCATTTCAAAAAGGTACTGGGAAAGGATGGATAACCAGTGAATATGGGATGCTACCGAGGGCTACCGAAACGAGGAATCCTAGAGAAGTGACAAAAGGCAGACCTTCAGGAAGGACAATGGAGATACAAAGACTTATAGGTCGTTCTTTGCGGGCAGTTGTCGATTTAGAAGTGTTAGGCGAGAGAACTATATGGATTGATTGCGATGTTATCCAAGCTGATGGAGGAACTAGAACCGCTTCTATTACGGGATCATTTATAGCTTTGGCTGACGCATTTAATAAATTGGCACAAAAAGGAGAGATACCAAAAATTCCTTTAAAGGGTTTTGTAGCAGCAGTAAGTGTGGGAATCGTTGGTGGAAATAAGCTTTTAGACCTATCTTTTCAAGAGGATTCAAACGCATTAGTGGACATGAATGTAGTGATGACAGATAAAGGAGAAATTATTGAAATACAAGGTACAGGTGAAGGGGGACCTTTCACAAGAAATAACTTTGAAGAACTTTTGAACCTTGCAGAAGAAGGGATTAAGCAAATTATACAAATTCAAAAAGAAGTTCTTTCTGATATATCAGATAAAATAGGAGTTGATATAAATGAAAGTGGTGATAGCAACAAATAATTACCATAAAGTCAAAGAAATAAAAAATTTTTTTAAGGGATATCCTATTGAAATTTACTCCATGATAGATTTAGGTATAAGGGAAGAAATATCAGAAACAGCAAGCACAATAGAAGAGAATGCTTTTATTAAAGCACATTTTTTAAAAGATAAAGTGGATGGGATAATTATAGCAGATGATACTGGCTTATTTGTTGAATATTTAAATGGAGAGCCTGGTGTTTATTCAGCAAGGTTTGCTGGTGAGAATGCTACTTATGAGGAAAACAATGAGAAATTGTTAAAATTGCTGAAAGGTGTTCCTTATGAAAAAAGAAAAGCTTATTTTAAAACGGTTATTGCAGTAATAGATGGGGAAAAAGAGGTTTTATTAGAGGGTGTTCTAGAAGGGCATATTTTAGAATATCCCAAAGGAAAGAATGGCTTTGGATATGATCCCATTTTTTATGTAGATGATATAGGTAAAACGTTGGCGGAACTTACCTTGGAAGAAAAAAACAAAATAAGCCATAGAGCTCAAGCTCTTGGAAAATTAAAAAATTATCTTTTAGAAAGGCTGGAGGAAAAATAAATGGTTTTAGCAGTCATTAGCGATACCCATGGTATACTCACACTGGTAAGAAAAAAATTAAAGGAACTCAAAGAGCTTGACTATATAATACATTTAGGAGATAATGCTCAAGATGCATTTCAATTGACTGGGGAGTTTAAACTTCCTTTAGAATATGTAAAAGGAAATTGTGACTTTCCTACGAAGGAAGAATTAGAAAAAATAATAGAAATAGAAGGTCAAAAAATCCTACTAACTCATGGTCACAGATATTATGTTAAATATGAATACCAAACAATTCTAGAAAAGGGAAGAGAATTAGGAGTAAAGGCTGTATTTTTTGGGCATACTCATGTTCCCATGGTTTCAAGACATGAAGACATTTTACTTTTAAATCCCGGGAGTCCTTCTTTGCCAAGAGAAGGGTCCAAAAAGACTATGGCTTTGGTTACTATTGACAAAACAGGGATATATCCTCGGCTGGTAAATTTAGAAGAAGTATCTGTATTGAAGGAGGCGTAGATAGCCAAGAGGGAGATTCCCTCTTGTGCTGTTTTCCTTTACTTTTAGGTAAAAAAATTTTTGGGCAGGGAGTGTTGACAAAGAGAAAGGCATCTGATATAATCTAAAAATGTCAGACGGATTAAAAATGCGGGTGTAGCTCAATGGTAGAGCCCCAGCCTTCCAAGCTGGTTACGTGGGTTCGATTCCCATCACCCGCTCCAACATGCGCCTGTAGCTCAGTAGGATAGAGCAACGGCCTTCTAAGCCGTGTGTCGGGAGTTCGAATCTCTCCAGGCGCACCATTTATCATGTGGTGGATATAGTTCAGTTGGTTAGAGCGCCAGATTGTGGCTCTGGAGGTCGTGGGTTCAAGTCCCACTATCCACCCCATGCTGGGATGTAGCCAAGCGGTAAGGCACCAGACTTTGACTCTGGCATTCGTAGGTTCGAATCCTGCCATCCCAGCCAATATGACCCATTAGCTCAGGAGGTAGAGCACCTGCCTTTTAAGCAGGGTGTCCCGCGTTCGAGTCGCGGATGGGTCACCATTGGAAAGTAGAAGGAATGGTGGGCTTTAATTTTGTGCGGGAGTGGCGGAATTGGCAGACGCGCTAGATTCAGGTTCTAGTGCCTAAAGTGGCATATGGGTTCAAGTCCCTTCTCCCGCACCATAAAAATAAATAAAGGGTTTCAGGGTTTTTGAAGAATTTTACAAAAGTAATTTTGACTACAATTTGACTACATAAATTGTCAGACAATTTTAGAACCTCATCCTTGACTACATACTGTGTAGTCAAATTTTTTATATTTATCCAAAAGAAGAGAAAATAAAGTGGCAGGTTCAATTTGGATTTATGTCAATATAGTAGACACAAAAACTCGAAATTTTTATGCTGATCCTCAAATTGTTGCAAAGTCTATACCCTATACTACTATGTACTCTCTTTCTATTATACCAGGATTCAATATACTCAAATATAGCAAGTCTGGCAGTATCAAAATCATGGTAAGTAGCTAAATTTACTTCTTCCTTTTTTAAAAAGCTAAAAAGTTCTATACATGCATTATCATAAGGGCATCCTTTTTGACTAAATGAGTGTTTTATGTTACCTTTGGATAATATATATTCTTGAAATTTGGCGCTTGTATACTTGAACCTAAATCACTATGGAGTATAAGTTCTCCCTGTGGCTTTTGAGCATTATAGGCATTTTCTACAGCACGAATAGCAAGCTCTGTATCCATCGTTTTAGAAAACGCATA
>DULG01000004.1 GCA_012840485.1 Clostridia bacterium
GCCTTTGGGGGTCAATGTCATACAATGCAATTTCACTACCTTTAAGTACAGGATTTAAAATAATATCCCCTAAGACATTTTTGGCAAATACTGTACTTCCTGCTCCCATGAAAGTTATTTTTGGCATTTTGAATTTCTCTCCCTTTCATTTTTAGATTATTCCTTCATCTAAAAACATATAGCTTAGTATACCAGCAAAAGTAGCAGCTTTGCGAAAAGTAGTAGAAACAGGCGTACGGTCTGGGTCTGAAATAGCAATATGAGGTGAAAAAACTTCTATCTTTCTTTTCTCAACCTCCTCCCTCAACTTGTTAAACCTTCCAAGCACCACCTCCTTTGCCTCCTTAATCTCATTGCGACAGCGCCAAAAAGCTAGGTATATTTCCCAAGTATTTTCCCAATCTCTGCTCCACCAAGTAACTTCTGTCCTTTCATTAGGTCCTTCTTTCATAGCCTTTAACATAGTTTCTACTGCTTTGTACCGTATTTTTAACCAATTATCCCGCAAAGTTTCGGATAGCAAAGGAAGACAAATATCGGCAAAGCCCACAATAGTTCCTTGATAACTTACGCTATTTCCAACCTCTATATCACCTCCCCATGTCTCTGAATAAGGCCACCAACCTTCTTCATGCTTAGAAAATCTGCTGGCAACATGTTGTATTACATCGTGAACTTTTTGCAAATATGTCTCTTTTTTGCTCAGCTGATAAGCTCTACACCACGCATGGGCCGCATATATATCTCCATTTAAGACATCACTACTGGCTTGAGGCCTTTTGTACACAGCACCTGGGTTTTCTTTTGCTACTTGAGTTAAAAGATAATCAGCAGCTTTAATCAAGGTATCATATGCATAAACACTTTTTGTAGCACAAAAAATATGATACAAACTATTAGCAACAGCACCAATCTCTGCAATGTCAACAACCGGTGGCTCGCCTTTTTTGGCAAAGTAAGGCTGTGAAAAGCCTCCATCCTTTAACTGAATTTCATTTACTGTTTTGACAAGACCCTTTGCTATATTTAATAGCCCATCATTTTTTTCAATTTTATTCAAAAACACATAAAAACCAGCTACTTGACCCATTGTACATCCACTTGCAATGTCTTTCAATTCCTCGTCATAAATATAAACCTTTTCACCATCTTCTTCACGCAAAAGGCTATTAAAATAATTTTTTAATTCTGTTATAACAGGCAATACAATGTCAAGTAGTTCTCTCTCAATACTTTTCATCCTCCAAAAAGTTTCCTCCTCTAACTATTTAATATTTGTTTACAATACATGACTTAACAACTGCATCAAATCCTCTTCTTTATACTTTACTGTTACCCCATCAATTCGGATAACCCTTTTATTATCACAAAATAGTCTATCAACTTGCTCGGTCGACATATATCGTACAACCATTTCATAAGGGGGATTCAGGTAAAAAGGAGAACATTTTTTGCTGTTATCGATTGCCTTTTTTACAACTTCAGCCAGTTCTTTATACACTCTTTTAGGTGGGAGCATAATACCGGCATGGCGCCCTAATGAATATTTTGTAATATATGTCACCACATCTTCTCCCAAAAGCTCTTTTGCTTCTTTACAGGCTTTGTCATCACCCGTAACAAGCAGAATCGGTACATTATGCAAACCAAATAGCAGACTATCTAATCCAATTTCACCAATTTCTATGTCATTTAACGTAATTGATTGCCAGCTTTGAGAACTAATAGTATGGTCTCTTATTGCCTGCATTGTACCGCCTTTTGCGTGATATCCGATTAAAAAGGCTCCTGTAAAATCTGAATCTAACAAGGGAAATCGCTGATTTACTCTCAACCCTCCCATGACATACAGAGCGTCTGGATGAAGCTCTTCTATGAGAAAATTAAAACCTGAACCGTGGGCATCTTTAACTACTATGTCCTTCACACCAATTTTTATTAGCTCTTCTACTATCGTATTGACTTCTCTTGTAACTAATTTCCTGGCCTCGTAATACAAAGCCTCTCCTTTTATTAATTGCTCAGGAAGTAAAATACCTGCAATACCTTCCATATCAACACTAATATATATTTTCATTTAAATCCCCTTACTCTTCAGAGTATTTAAAAATTGTCCCCAAAATATTAGGCTCTTTTTTGAGAGAACTGTATACTTCTGGCGCTTTTTCAAAAGGATATTCTTTTATAAAGGGAGAAAACACAATTTTTCTCTCTTTTAATAGCCTGATATATTCTTTCATGTTTCTACCTTCAGTCCACCTGACTAAACTTACAGGGTAGTCCACTGCATTTTTCTCATAATTTAAATCATAACGTCCGGGTCCAGCAGCCCGTGAAATTAAAACTTCTGCTTCTTTTTGGAAAAAAGCCTCTCTATCAAATTCCATTTTTACATTTCCTACTATTACTATTTTCCCTCCAACTCTTACCCATTTTAGGGCATTATCAATTAATTTTGTGTCAGGAGAATGAGCTGTAATAACGACCGCATCAACCCCGTTGCCTTCTGTGATTTCATCTATATACTGGAGTAGCGAATCTTCATTTTCCTCTTGTAAATTTATAACATGACCATTTTGATAATTAAATTTTTTTGCAATTTCGGCATGCTCATTGCTATAACTTACCCCAATTACTCTGTAATTGGCATGTGCACTTATTTGGTAGGAAAGTTGCCCCAATAAGCCAAGCCCCAGTATCACTACCGATTCTCCAAATTGCAAATTTGCCTTTCTTATGCCGTGTATAGCTATTGCACCTAAGCCTACAAAAGCTGCTTCTTTTAACGATACTCCTTGCGGTACTTTAGCACATAAAGTAATAGGTACTGATAATTTTTCTCCGTGAAATACGTAAGGAGCACCATAACAAGCCACTAAATCCCCTATTTCAAATCCTTTTACTCCATTGCCTATCTCTTCCACAACACCTACTGCGCTATAACCTAGTCGAAAGGGATTTTTTGTTTTAGAGGAAATCAAATTTAACTCTGTACCTGTGCTTATTGCAGAGTAAAGAGTCCTTACAAGTAAAGTTTTTTCACCAAGTTGAGGTTCTTCTACTTCATCTAAATAAACTTTTCCTTCGCAAGTGACAATTGCTCTCATCTTTTTGCCCTCCATTTGTATGTTACCCTCTTACTTCAACAACTCCTTCAAAAACTCTACTGCTTCTTTTATATCCTTTTCAGGATTTTCCCCTACTTCTCTTTCTATTGTGAGAAATCCATCATATCCTATATCTCTCAATGCCGCAAGATATGCTTTGAAATCTACCTGCCCTTTCCCTAATGGCACTTCTTCAAAATAGTCCTCCAGTCTTAAATCTCCAATGCCTCCCTCAGCAAAAAAGTTGTATATTATCTCAGGGTCTGTCTGTTTTTTCATTATCCCATCTTTTGCATGGGTATGCACTATGTAGTCTTTTAATGTGTATACTCCTTTTACCGGGTCATCTCCTGTCACCATCACTAAATTTGCCGGGTCATAGTTTACCGCTACGCTTCTACTTTTGAGACTGTCTAGAAATTTCTTCAGTGTCTCTGTCTTTTCTGGACCTGTCTCTATTGCAAAATAGGCTCCTACTTTGTCTCCATATTCTCCTAATTGTTCGCAAGCTTCTTGCAATATTTTGTATCTATCATGATTAGGATCACTGGGTATTACACCAATGTGGGTTGTAACTACATTTGTCTCTAAATCTTTTGCCAAGTCCATTATCCTCTTTGAAGCTTCTATCCTCTTTGGATTGTCTTCTTTTATAGCAAAGCCATGCCCCCCAAAGTCTCCAACTAAAGCTGAAACTACAAGCCCATTGTCTTTTATGTAATTTAATAGCTCTTTTCTTTTAGAAGGCGTCAAGTTTTCAGGTGCCATTTCCCCCGATACTGCATATATTTGTATGCCTTCTGCCCCTACTTCTTTTGCTTTTTTTATGGCTTCTTTAAGTGGCAATCTAAATGAGTCTACTATTACACCTATTTTCATGATTTTCTCCCTCCCAATAGTTTTTTCACATATTCTATGCTTTTTATTGTACCCTCTATCTGTGGGTCTTTACCCTCATATTCTATTGCAAGGTATCCTTTGTAGTCTACTCCGGAGAGTATTTCGATTATTTTTTTCATTTCTACATCTCCTTCTCCCAATACGCATCCTGCATAATATACGTCTCCTATTCCTTTGTATCCCTTCCCCGGTTCTGATTTTTTGAAGTCTTTAAAGTGAACATGCTGTATGTATTCTTTTATGTTTTGTACTGCTTCTTCTGGTTTTTCTCCTACAAGGAAAAAGTTACCTGTATCTGCTGTTACTCTTAAATTTGGCGATGCTACTTTTTCTATTATCTCTTTTACCTGTTGGCTCTTTCCTGCAAAAAGGCCATGGTTTTCTAGTACAAGAATTATATTTTTTTGTTTAGCGTATTTTACTACTTCTTTAAAACATTCTATTATCCACTTTATTCCTTCTTCATAGGTTACTCCTTCTTTTGTGTTTCCACTGAATACTCTGAGTCTGTTTGTCCCTATTATTACAGCATCATCAATCCCCTGTTTTAAATATTCTATTTGCTTTTCTCTTTCTTTTTCGTTTGGCATTACAAAGTCATTGCTTATTGAGTAGCAGGCAATCTCCATGTTGTATTTTTTTATTTTTTCTACTGCCCTAGGTAGTTCTCTTTCTTTGTCTTTCCAGAAGTAGTCTAAAAGTTCCACTCCTTCTACATTGTTTTGATGCATTAAGTCAATGAATTTTTCTACATCCATATTTCCTTTTTGATATTCGTGGACAATGCTCCACATGCTAACTCCTAATTTCATGAATTCCACCTCTTTATTTTATTCTGACTTCATGACCTGTCTTTGCCGATTCGTATATGGCATCTAATATTTTCATAAGCTCTAGGCCATCTTCCCCCGGGCTTATGCAGGGTATACCATTTTGTATACAATCTATAAAGTGTTCTATTTCTTTGTCAAACATTGTTTGGAAATCTATGAAATGAGGATCTATTATAGGTTTTTCATCTACAAGATAGTCATTCTTTTCTGTGTATATTTCAAGTTCAGGTTCCATTGATGCTCCTGCTTTACTTCCATAGAGTTCTAAATAGAGGTAGTCTTTTTTGATGTGCTGTGCCCAACTGGTTTCTACCACTAAGGTTGCTCTATTGTCAAATTTGATAAACCCTACTGCAAAGTCTTCAACATCGTTATAATCGCTGTAATCGGCTGACTTGTATTGTTGTATTCCTTTTATGTTAGACCTTGCTCCTACAAGGTCATAGGTTGAACCCATTACTGAAACGGTTTTTGGCTTGCCCATAAGATATCTTGCTAAGTCTATCATGTGAACCCCTAAGTCTATTAAAGGGCCTCCTCCTGACCTTTTTTTGTCTGAAAACCAACCGCCAGGATTTCCTACTCTTCTTATGCATCCCGTTTTAGCATAGTATATTTGGCCTAATTCTCCCTGGTCAATTCTATCTTTTAATACTTTTGTATTAAGGCCAAATCTTCTAACAAACCCTACCATAAGCAATTTGTCGTTTTTCTTTGCCGTTTGCACCACTTTTTCTGCCTCTTTTGCGTTTAAAGCCAATGGTTTTTCACATAAGACATTTACACCAGCATTCAAAGCTGCAATAGTTGCAGGTGCATGAACGTTATTCCATGTACATATGCTTACTCCATCTAATTCTTCTTTTTCAAGCATTTCATTGTAATCAGTGTAATAATGGGGAATTTCATACTTTTGTGCAAATTCTTTTGCCCTTTCTTCATTTATGTCACAATTTGCCACTACTTCTACATTAGATAGTTTCTTGTATGCTGCCACGTGAACATGGCTAATACTTCCATTCCCTATAATGGCTATTTTTGTTTTTCCCACGATGAACACCCCTCTTTTATATAAATTTAATTTCTTCTTTTGATTCAGATGATTTTATAATAGCTTCTAACATTTTTACTACTTGAACTCCATCTTCAATAGGACTGTAAGGTGTCATATTGTTTAGTACTGACTCAATAAAGTGATTGATTTCTTCTTCAAATGGATTGTTTTTGTCAACTATTAACCATGCTTCATTGAATAAATTGTTTTTGTCAGAATAAAAAACTAATGGCTCTAGAGTTAAACCTCCTCTTGTACCATATAATTCTACTTTCAATCCTTCATCTTGAGGCCCATTGATTGCCCAACTTACTTCTAAATGAAGGACAAGATCGTTTTTAAATCTAATAAAAGCAGTAGCAAAGTCTTCTACATCAAATTTACCCCAATCCTTATTTTCTTCAACTGCTGATTTCCATCCAGAAAGAAATTCTCTAAAATATGCTCCTATCCCTTTTACTAAATGTCCAGACACACTTATGGGAAGGGGTCTGCCCGCCAGCCACCATACCAGGTCTAAGGCATGAACCCCTATATCCATAAGCGCTCCTCCCCCTGACCTCCCTTTATCTGTAAACCATCCGCGAGGAGTACCTCTCCTTCTCAAAATTTTAGCTTTTGCATAATATATATCACCTAATTCCCCTGTTTCCACATATTTCTTTAAAGCCTTTACATCATTTCTAAAGCGATGTGTCATGCCTACCATAGCTACGCATTTTTTCTCTATAGCTATTTTTTGTAATTTTAAGGCTTCTTCATATGTTGTAGTCAATGGTTTTTCTACAAGAATATGAATTCCTCTATTTAGCGCCTCCCAAGCAATTGGAAAGTGGTCAACATTTGGGGTACATATGCTTACCGCATCTACTTTTATATCATTTACCATTTCTTCAAAAGAGGAATAAATTTTAGAAATAGAATATTTTTCTCGCATGTATTGAACACGTTTTAAATTTTTATCAACTATAGCTACCAACTCAACCTGGGGATGTTTTTGGTAATAAGGGAGATGCCCCATCTCCGCAATAGAACCTGCCCCAATTATCGCGACTTTTAGTTTTTCCATTATGGTACACCTCTTCTAATTTTAATAGGATTCCTTTTGATCTTTTTCGTAATCGTAAACAACATCTTTTCCTTTTATAAAATTCACAAATCTTCTCGTAATTTCGTGAGGTCTAGTTATAGCTGTTCCAACAACAACTGCATATGCCCCTTTTTCTAAAGCTTTTAACGCTTGCTCCGGTGTCCATATTCTACCCTCTGCAATTAAGGGCACTTTTACCTCTTTCGCTAATCTTTCTATCAATTCATAATCCGGTTCTTCTAAATCAGGACTATACTCTGTATACCCAGATAGCGTCGTTGAAATTAGGTCAAAACCTGCTTTGTACGCTTCTATTCCCTCCTCATAGGTGGATATGTCCGCCATCACAATTGCTCTGGGGTATTTTTTTCTTATCATCTCTAAAAATTGCTCAGTCGTGATGTTACCTGGCTTATAGGACTTTGTCGCATCAATTGCAACAATATCAGCTCCTGCCTCTATTACCTTATCCACCTCTTCCATTGTTGGCGTTATATAAGGCGCATATCCTTTATACTTTTTCTTTATAAGACCTATTACTGGAAGATTTACTTCTTTTTTTATCTCTATAATGTCTTCATAGCCATTTGCCCTTATTGCCACAGCACCGCCCATTTCTGCCGCTTTTGCCATTTTTGTCATTATAAAAGGGCTATGAAGAGGTTCCCCTTCTAATGCCTGGCAGGATACAATTAATCCATTTTCTAGTTGCTGTATTATATCCATGTTCATCTCCTCAACTTGTTTTATTTCCCTATAATATATATTCGACTATAAACGAAAAATTCCTCCCTAAAATTTATAAAAAGAAAAATATTTTTTTATATATTGAAAAAGCGCGAAGTCGAAATTGTCACTTCATTTTCAACACTTAGAGTTTCTTCTTGTATTCTAATTTCTTGCATCTTCCTGCTCCAAATCCTCAACTGTTCCAATCCATTTTCTATTTTATTCCATATAATATCAATGGGGTTTTCTGAACGTAAAAGTAGCCGTTTATCCTGGTATAAGTAAGTTCCCTGAATTATGAGCAGGCTGCTTAATTTTCCTTCCTTTGAAGATTGAACAAATACTTTCCCATCAGTCCTAAAATTTTCATATGCCAGTTCTTTATAAGAATCTCCAAAAGCAACAAAATGTGAATATACACCTTTTTCTATTAACACTGCAGATTCGTTAACAAAATTGACATAAGCAGATTGTGATGCAATTTTGTTCAAATCAAAAACGCTTAAAAAAGTTGTTTCAGCGGTTTTGTTCTCTGTAGTAAAATCAATATGATATTCCTTTAACGAATTATTTGATGGCGCTATATCCTGTGCATAACCTTTTCTCACCATATATATAAGAGGCGATTTGCTTTTAATATAAAAACTAAGATTTGCATTTTCTCCCTTAGCAGACACAGAATGCACAGTTCTATCAATTGTTTCAATCACAACATTTGGTTCAATAGCTGTATGGATAAGGGAAGAAATATTCCTTTGCTTTTGTGAAACAATATGGTCAAACATAATCAGCAGTCCTAAATCACCACTATCCTCCTGGCTGCTGGGACGAAGGAATAGTATCTTCCGCACAAAACTATCGATAAGTCCTTTGTATGAAGGTGCAGCATTACCCTCAAAATAGTCTATCGTGTCACTGTGCAGAAAATGTAATATCTCCCCATCAGCTCCAGGTTTTTGGCAAATTTGCCCTTCACCATCAACTAAAATTGTATTGTGAGCCACAGTTCGTACATACCAGCCATAATAATGAGGACTTCCATAATAATCATACACCCCAGAGTCTACAATAATTGGCTCTCCAGCCGCATATAACATGAAGCTGTTTTGGTCTGCATGTTCATGTCCTGCCATTATGCCGTGATACGGTCCACTTTTAAACGCAAAATGTGTGCCTCTTTGATGTTCTAATGTTGTATGAGCTACAATAATACCGCTTTCGCGAAAATGCTTTGTCAAAGGCAAATCCGATGGTGATTTTAATGGCACAGAAGTGTCCCACCAATTCATCAATCGAATTAATAAAGCAGGACGAATTAGACTGTCATTCTTTAATGCTTCAACTCCATACCATTGAGCATATGGATTGTTCTGTGTCCGAGCCAGATAAAACATAATTGCCGCATCTTCACCGTTAGGTGGACGTTTGTGAGTATCCCCAAAACTGAGGCCCGCCCCTCCTGGTGGTGCAACATAAAGCTTAAAAGCAGCAGTTTTTTTGAGCCACGGATGGTCACTCAAATTTATACCTGTCACAGCATAAATTGCCTCAATAAATTCTATGACAAATCCCATGGTATACGTCCAGTAATCACTTCCTTCATGCCAGTCTCCATCAACTCCTCCGAGCGGCAAAAAGCGACCAATGTAAAGCTGTATAGCAAAATCAATCCATTCCTTCGCTTCTTCAACTTCATCCCAAATAGTGAGAGCCCCTATTGCCAAAGCATTTGTTTGAAACCATGGATGATTATTGGTTTCATCAAGAACAAACGGGTTTAAATAACGCCACAGTGCCCGGCAGCGAGCCTCAATAGCATTTTTTACAAGCTCCCGTTCTTCTTTAGAAAGTTCGCGATATAAAATATCATAACCAATTGATAGCCCTACAAGAACATCATGAGCCGCATGATCAACGCTATCAATTCCAGTCGACCCCATAGGATCCCATTTCGCCGCGTGCAAAAGCCAGGTCTTAGCACGCTCACTGTATTTTTTGTCTCTTGTAACAGCATACATATAACTATACAAAGTAAGAGCTTCCAAAACCTTTGCTGCTGCACCAACAATTTCACGCCAACGCTGGATGTTCCATACTCCATTTTCAAACGATGGCGGCTCCTCCGGCAATTCCTCTTCTTCTTTTTCAGTAGATTGCATGTTTTTTAGCTGTGCTACATGTCTTATTTTGTCTTGTGCTAATCTTTCGATTGCCTCCCATATGTGTTTTTTGGGTCCTTTTATTTCTTCTAAAATTTTTTCCCTATCAATCAATGTCCAAGGCAATCGAGGATGAGTAGTTTTCCACGGTCCACCCCAATGAGGAATATAATTAATTTCCCCTACTTCAATAGCCATGGGATTAGACCATTCTCCTATTCCAGACTTAAGTATAGGGGCAACACGGCAATACCACCTACCCGGCTGTAAATAATGGGTCGGCATGAAATAATTTTGCTTCACCTTAACAGTTTCTACATCTTCACCGACAAAATTTTTATCTCTGCTATATTGAACCACATAACCGCTGGCTTGCGGTATCGGCTCCCAGTTAATCCAAAAAGGATTGGCTCTGGACTTTAAGCTGGATTGTAATACAATCACAGAGGACGGTTGCCCTTTATGGGGAGATGAGCTGTAAACTTCAATTTCTGCTACACCAAGAACGTTAACCATCTCACCCGGTTTTCCCCCACCTGCAGGCATGAAAAGGCGAATTCTATCAACTTCCAAAGGCGAAAAGGCAATATGAGTATATTTGCCATCCTTAGCTTCTTCACGGGAGATTTCCTCAATTTTTTTCCACTCATTTTCTTCCCAATACTCTAACCAATATCTTTTCGGTTTTAAAAAGCTGCCCTGGTCTCTTGCCCAAAAAATGGATACCGATTCTATAAGTTGTTTGCCGGGAAAAAGAAGAACAACCCAATGAGGTTCAAAGGTAGGTTGCGAAAACCACCGCATTTGACTTAAGCGTCCTGTTTCATCTTCATCATTTCTTATGCCGTCGTTTACAGGGTATATTCGGTACCACGGCGCAAAACTATCTGCCCAAGCTCTTGTACCAAAAGTCGCTGATGCGATGTTAACAGTCATTCATTTCCACCCCTTTATTGATGTTAATATAGTGCTAATATAGATGACAAGCCACATAATGCTGTTGCTTTAACTCTTTTAAAATAGGTTTTTCCATTTCGCATATTTCTTTCTTATAAGGGCAACGTGGATGAAAAGGACAGCCCGAAGGCGGATTGATAGGTGATGGAATCTCTCCACTAATCGTGATATCGCGAATTTCTCCACCAATTACCGGAACAGATTTTAGTAATGTCTGTGTGTAAGGATGCAGTGGCTCATTTAATAATTCTTCTGTGGAGGCAAACTCAACAAAAACTCCTAAATACATTACTGCAATCAGATCACTGACATATTCTACTACAGCCAAATCATGAGCTATAAGTATATATGATAAATCTGTTTTTCTTTTCAATTCCAAGAGCAAATTTAAAATCTGTGCTTGAATAGATACATCCAAACTGGAAACTGGTTCGTCAAATACAATCAATTGTGGTTTTAAAGCTAATGCTCTTGCGATTGCCACTCTTTGTTGTTGCCCCCCACTCAGTTCATGAGGAAAGGAATTATAATATTGAGGAGGTACTCCAACTTGTTCCATCAAGTTAAGTATTACTGATTTACGAGTTTTTTTAGTACCTATATTATGCAATCGTAAAGGCTCTTCAATATTGCTACCTATTGTCATATGGGGAAACAGTGACAAATATGGATTCTGAAACACCATTTGAATTTCCCGCCTTAATTGTTTAACTTCATTTTTGGAGGCCTTAAAAATTGATTTGCCCAATAAATACACATCTCCTTCTGTAGGTGGAATAAGTCCTAAAATAAGGCGAGCAAGAGTTGATTTGCCACTTCCGCTTTCCCCTACTATACCTAAAGATTTGTGTTTCTCTAAAGTAAAAGAAACGCCATCCACTGCTTTTAAATCCTTTTTACCCACTTTAAAATATTTCTTTACATTTTCAACTTGGAGAATATTTTGTGCCATATTTTAACCTCCTAATTAACACTATTAGCTAATAAGAAATTCTAATTTATACATAAAGCCAGCAATATACATTATGGGTATTTGACACTTTAATTTCAGGTGGATTTTCCACTTCACATCTTGGCATCTTTTTTGAACATCTCTTAGCAAAGGGACATCCTACATCCTTCAATTTCCTTAAATCTGGCGGTTGTCCTGGGATAGGATTTAGAGATTTTCTGCTTTTAAGTATAGGAGTAGAATTTAATAAACCTAAGGTGTAAGGATGTAGAGGATTTTTTAAAAATTCCTTCGTAGTAGCCTTTTCTACTATCCGACCGCCATACATAACTACAATATAATCGGAAACCATTGTAGCAACTGCTAAATTATGAGTAATTAATATAACTGAAGTCCCTCTTCTCTCTTGAATTTTTCTGATAAGCTGCAAAATTTGCGCTTGTACGGTCACATCAAGTGAAGTAGTAGGTTCATCGGCTATTAACAATTCTGGCTCACTAATAAGAGCCATTGCAATCATAACCCTTTGTCTCATTCCTCCACTAAACTCAAAGGGATACTGGTCAAATCTTTCTTTTGCCGAAGGTATTCCTACCTCCGTTAACATCTGTATGGCTTTTTGACGCGCTTCTCTTTTGGAAGCTTTATGGTGCCACAGAAGCGGTTCCATTATTTGCTGACCAATTTTCACGGTGGGGTTTAGAGAACTCATAGGGTCCTGAAAAATCATAGAAATGTGATTTCCTCTAATTTTTTTCATTTTTCTATCGTCGTAATTTAGCAAATTATTCCCTTCAAATATAATCTCTCCGTCAACTTTCGCATAAGTTGGAAGAAGCCTCATAATACTCAGGACTGAAACACTCTTGCCACTTCCCGATTCTCCTACTATAGAAAGTGTTTGCCCTCTTTTAAGCCCATAAGAAATGCCATTTACAGATTTAATTACCCCTTTTTTCGTATAAAAGTGAGTCTTTAAATCCTTAACTTCAAGCAAATATTCCAAAGAAAGCACCTCCATTGTAAATTAATCACTTTGTTTTGGATCAAATGCATCTCTTAAACCATCGCCAACGAAAGTAAAAGCTAATATAGTCAAAGCAAAAGCACCAGCCGGAAATAAAACCATGTGAGGATAAGAGAGCATCCATCTACTTCCTTGCGCAATAAGGCCTCCCCAGCTTGGCATTGGCGGCATAACTCCTAATCCTATAAGGCTAAGACCAGATTCCATCATCATTGCTCCCGGAATATTAAAAGATAATGCAACAGCTATGGGTCCAACTGAATTAGGAATTACATATCGCAATATAATAGTTAAATTAGAAGCCCCTAATGCTTTTGCTGCTTCAATATATTCTAGCTGTTTAACTGTTAAAACTTGACCACGTACCAATCTTGCCATACCAGCCCATGAAGTCAGTCCAATAGCTAAGAGAATTGTAAAAAGACTTCTTCCCAAAACGACAACCAAGACTAAATTTAGCAGAAACGAAGGTAAAGCAAACATAATATCCACAAATCGCATCAATATATTGTCAACCTGTCCACCAAGATATCCGGCTATAGCTCCAATCAATATGCCTATAAAAACTTCTACTAAACCAGCTCCAAATCCTACAATTAAAGCATTACGCAACCCGTATATAATTAATGTGGCTAAATCTCTCCCTCCATCATCTGTACCCATCCAATGTTTTGCATTTGGAGTTTGGTACAAAGCTGTATAATCCATCATTGTGTAATGATAAGGAGAAACTAAAGGCCCTACAATTGCAACTACTATCAAAAAAATAATAAAATACAAGCTGATTACTGCCATTTTATTTTTTTTGAACCTGCCCCACAAAATGCTGAAATAGCTTCGCTCCTTTATTTCAAAAGTATTTACCGTTTTTACATCATTGTAATTTTCAACCATAAAACATTACCCCTCCATCATGCTGCGTTTTCTTATACGCGGATCCAATATCCCATAGATTATATCCACTATAAAATTAGTAAGCATCACAATAGTGGCAAAAAATACAGTTGTGCCCATCACCATAGGATAATCACGATATATTGCCGCAGTTGCATAAAACTTACCTAATCCTGGTATATTAAAAAGATTTTCTACAAAAACAGTGCCAACAGTTAAATAAGCCAATTGGGGTCCCACTACAGTTATCAAAGGAATTAAAGAATTTCTCAGGGCATGTTTCAATACTACTTCGCGAAAACCTCCACCCTTAGCCCATGCGACTCTTATATATTCTCTATTGAGGGTTTCTACAAGACTTGCTCTCATATAGCGGGTTATTGACCCTATAGGACCAATAGCTAATGATAATACTGGTAATACATAATGTTTAGGTTCTCCCCATCCAATAGAAGGGACTAAATGAAGTTCTAAAGCCAAAATATAGATTAAAAATACCGCCATTACGTAATTTGGCAGACTTGTTCCAATCATGGACAAAAGTATAGCTATCCTGTCAACAATGGTATCCTTTTTAAATGCCGCTATTATTCCTAATGGAATACCAATAATAAGCGCCAATCCTATAGCCATAACAGCCAGTCTAAATGATATAGGAAATGTGCGCATAATAATTTTTTCTATGGTTGTACTCGGGTACTGGAAAGAAGGTCCAAATTCAAAGCGGGCAGCATTGGCTATAAATATTAAAAATTGCTGCCATGCCGGCTTATCCAGATGATAAGCTTTTTCCCATGCCGCTTTAACTTCTGGCGGCACTGTGACATCTGTGACATTTTGTGACAGTAATCGCTCTGTCTCTACATAATTTCCCGGAGCACTTTTTATCAAAATGAAAGTAATCAAAGATACAAAAAATAAGGCAATAATTATAAAACCTATCCTTTTAACCACGTATTTTAACATCATTTACCACCTTACATTTAATATTTTTTAGCATATCTCATGATGGTAATTAGCTGGCCCTACAGCCAGCTAATTACCATTTAAATTTATTCCTGGATTGTTATATCATTAAAGTATAATGGTGGAGCACCTAACCTTATAGGATCACCTACATAACCCTTAATATAAGGTTTCATAAGCTTTACAGCATTTTCCCAATCAATTGGTATATACACTGCTAATTCTTCTCTCAAGGCTCCTGCTTCTTTGAGTATCCTTTCTTGTTCTGCTGGATCACTTGCATCAAGTCCTGCTTTTCTTAACTCAAGATACCTCTTAGCTTCGGGTGTAGTATTTTGTTCAATAAAATCAGTAAGCATTTTGCTCTTTTTCTGAGGATCGATTGACTTATCATCTTTAATCTTTAGATATTCTTTATATTTTTCCGGAGAAAGTAATTCTTTCCCTAAAACACCTATAGTTCTAAAATATCCAGAATAATGATAAACTGGAGTTGCTGCACCAGAAATCCAATATCCAATTTGATCTTTAGGCCATATCTTGTTGTCACGCTCATCAACGAATTTAGCCCAATCATAATTCACAATCTTCGTCTTTATGCCTGTACCTTTTTCAATCATGTCAGCTATTGCTAATTCACGGGCTCCAGGATTTCCAGCTACCATTATAGTCAATTCCGGAAAACCTTTTCCATCTGGGAAACCTGCTTCTTTCATCAATTCTCTTGCTTTTTCAGGATTGTATTTAAGGCCTATTTCGGTTCCCCAGGGAGCAAATATCTCTGGAACCATTGACAGTCCTGGCCTTACTGTTCCTTTCATTATGTCGTTGGCAATAATATCTTTATTAATGGACATTGCAATAGCTTGACGCACTTTTGGATTTTTCTGTAATATATCATTTTCACTTTGCATAAGCGCCATGAAGTAGACTACCCCTGTTTTGTAAAACTGCATCTGCGATTTTAGTTCAGAATCTTTTTCTATCATTTCCATATCCGCCTGGTTTGCTGTTGCAACATTAATATCTCCATTTTTGTAAGGCAATATTTCAGAATCTAACTTGATTACTTCTACTTTATCTAAATTTACTTTGCCATAGTAGTAAGGATTGGGTTCTAACACTAAATTCACACCTAATTCATAACTTTTTACTTTATATGGCCCGTTAGAAACAATCTTATCTTGTGCTACCCATTCTTTCCCATATTTTTCGATTATATGTTTAGGCACAGGTACAGCCCAGGGGTCAGCAGCAGAAACATCCATCATAGGCCAAGGTTTAGCTAATCTAACCTCTAATGTTCTCTCATCTAAAGCTTTAACACCTAATGTATCGGGACCTTTTTCTCCTCTGAGAATTTCCTCAGCATTTAACAGTGGAACACCTGTAATAAAAGACGTTCCTTTGCCGTATTCCGCTGCTGTTGCTGGATTGACAGCTCTCTTCCATGAATATTCATAATCATAAGCAGTTAAAGGTGTACCGTCTGACCATTTCAAGTCATCCCTTAAATGGAATGTCCATACTGTATAATCTGCATTATGTTCCCAACTCTTTGCATTTGCAGGCACTGCTTTAAAATCTTTGTCCAGTTTTGTCAAACCTTCAAATATTCCCATTTTTCCATATATTGTTCCCCATGTCCAAACATGAGGTTCTAAAATTTCAGTAGTTGACCATGGCAAAGACAACTTTATCTCTTTAGGTATTTGCTGCTTAGGTGTTTCTTTTGGCTGTTCTGTTTGAGATGTATCGGTAGATTTTTGGCCGCATCCTGATAATGCAATAGACAACACAAATACAATAAGCACTATCAAGGAAAGATATTTTTTCATTTTACTCACTTTAACATCCCCCTTAATTTTATAAATTTATTCTTTTTAATATTTTAAGTTAAAAGATGCTTCCTTTCACCCCCCTGTAATCCATCTTTTCCTTTCCCCGAAATATAACGCAAGATATGTTGATATAAATTGGGATCTTTACAAAGAATTTTAATATGGTTTTACGTTGTAATATATATATTCGACACATTTTAAAAAATTCCTCCTTTTAAAACGTAAAAAAAGAAAAAATTTTTTATTGGAAATATATATCCTACCAGCACAACAAAAAAGAGCCCATACACTTATGTACAGGCTCTTTCAATTATCTATAATCCCCTAAAAGTCTTATATAATCCTCTAAACTTCCATCCTCTAAACATGTTTCAATAATCTTCTTACCAAGAGGGTCAAGTTCAGGTACTAAGAATTGCTTTAATTCTCTTTTGAAGAATTCATTTAACATCTCAGCACCTTTGTCATATCCATCATCCCCTACTTCGGGCTGCTTGTTAACTTGCAGCAATTCGCGAGGAATAAAACTTCCGTTTATTTTTAATGTATTTAAAGCATAACCGAGGAGGCTGCTTCTCGCTGGTGTAACTTGATCTGGTCTAAATCTTACACTTCCTCTTCTTGCAAGATATTCACGAGCTATCCATTCGGGCATAAATCCTACTTTCCACACCCCTATATATTGGTTTGGAACGAGAATATACCTTGTGCCAGGAGTGTTTATAATCTGTTCTAACAAAAGATTTGCGTGAGTAACCATCTTTCCCGTAGCAAAGGGCCAGTAAGACCCTACCCCTTCACTCTCCAATCCTTCTGCACCAACAATGCTCGGGTTTGCGTGACCTCTCGGTGCAACTAATCTCCACAGCCAAGCAAGAGCAGGTGGTAGTAAATGCAACATCCCTACTATGCCATATGAAGGTTTTTCTTTCGATGTTGGTGGCGTTCTTACGCCAAAACTCCTTATATCGACTTCTACAGGTTCATCAACCACATTGGGCATAAATCGTCTTGGCATTATAACTCTAGGATTAGGACAAGGTTTGCTAGGAGCGTCCATAATATGTTCCCATATAAGACAGGTGGATTTGGGAACTCCTTCTATATTCAAAAAGATTAAGGGTTCTGGTGGATAAATACACAACTTTTCAAAGTGAGGATCGGTACCATATTCGTTTATATGGTCAACCCTTATAAACCATCCTTTTTCTGCATCTTTTATCACTAATTTCTTTCCTTGTTGCAAATCAGGATGGCACAATGCCATATCATCTGTCACTGGTTGCAACTCACAAGCTTCCTTCAAATCTACATAAATTTCTTCACCTGTGACTGTGTTCTTAGCTACCTTTATGCGACCATCTGGCTCTCTGCGAATTTGCTCCAGCATTTCACTCTTTCCACCGCCACTGGCACCTTCATGCATAATAGTCAAAATATTATCATACGGGGTAATTACTCTTACTGCTGAGGCATGAGCAGTAATCCATCCTTCTTTTTCACCTATTGTGAGAAGTACCCCATATATCCCTTTTTTCGCACTGGGCCCAAGATATAAATTGTAAGAAAAAAGCTCGTGTAAATTCTCTAAGCGATTATGAACGACTACCTGTTTGCCATTAAAGTGAGTATGCCTAAAAGGAGGTGCTAAGTATACAATTGCCCTGGGAGTAAAACCCTTTGGGATTTCATCTCCTGGAATAAATCCCTGAATATCCGCAAGAGCTGTAGCAAAAAAGCCTGCATTATCCGGTGCCAGCAAAAGAGATGGATATCCATACTCTTCTCCTCCAGACATAAAGGGCATAATAATTAAGCTTTGTTCTTTTAGCCACTCTAAAGTTTGTTTTCTTAACTTGGCAAAGTCATATCCATATCTATCTATAAAACGAGGCTTATCCGTCTCTTCTTTGTCAGCAACAACTAAACAATCTGGTTCTCTTCTTCTCATATAAGGTTCTGGAAAATTTACAGCTAAACCGTTCTTACATTTCGCCACTGTTCCTTCCAAAGCCTCTCCTTTGCCTGGCACATCATAAACAATTTCAAATAAGTCTTCTTTTCCGCCCATAGAAATTTCTAAAAGGTGTTGACGACTTTTTGGTATCACAATCTTAGAGGCTCCCTTTATTATTTCTATTACCTCTTCTGGTAATTCCATTTTATTTACATACTCTATTGTTTGCTTGTTTTCTGTAAGCAAAATATCCACTTATACCACCTCACAATTACGTATAAGAATATTATACAAAAAAAATTACATATTTGCAATTCAAAAAATAAAATCTGCAAAAATATTTTATATGTGTTTGTGTAATATCAATTTTTGCTCAGAATGTCGCTATTTTAAAAACACTCTTCTTGTAATCTTTTACATTGATGAAATTTATGATATGTAAACTTGCAATTTTATTAGTAGTAGCTACTAAAAACAAAAGCACCCCTTTTTGGAGTGCTAATAGTTCAATTACTTGCTTCATTTGCTTTTAACTTTTGTTGTTCTAAACCCTTCAAATTCAACACATAATTCATTTCAAAAACTGCTGCTTCAATTAATTTATCTATCTCTTCATCTGTTAGCTTGTTTCCAATCACCTTTTTCAATAAGTTAAAAACTTGAGCTTTTTTATCAGCTCCATTACCTGGTCCCATCTGCTGTTCAACAGCCTGCACAAAAGTTTTGACAATTTCATAATACCTCTTTAATTTTTCCATCCCAATTTTTGTGCTTAAATAATCGATTAGATATCCCAAAGCTACCATTATAATAAGCTGCACACCCGCCGTCAAAATAGTCATAATTAAATCTCTCATTTAACTCCCTCCAATATTTTTATTATCACAGATGCAAATTCTCCCCAAGTGACATAACTTTTAGGGTCATAATGTTTATCTATAATTCCTTTCATCTGTAATTTTTCAATGTCATCCACCTGTTTGTAATCTACACTTCGTAAAAATTTTATCAACCCATCTGCAATCGCCTGAGCAAAATCTTCGGGTTTTTGTAAAAGCAACTCCAAATTCTGAGGATTTGACATAAAAGCCGTTTCAACAAGTATTGCAGGCATAACTGTGTATTTTAGCACATAAAATTTCTCATATTTGACTCCTCTATCTTTTGTCTTTAGTATCTCTACTATTTCATTTTGTACATATTGGGCCAAGTTTCTCCCATCAACACTTCCAGGATATGCATAAGTTTCTGTACCATTTGCCGAAGAATCTGTAAAACTATTGCAATGAATAGAGATAAAATAATTTGCTTTGCTTTTGTTAGCTCTATCACACCTTTGCTGCAAGTCCACTGTTTCGTCTTTATCTCTTGTCATTATTACACTTATGTTTTTATTAATTAAAATATCCCTTAACTTTAAACCTATATTTAGATTTATATCTTTTTCTTTATAATCCCCAACAACAGCTCCTGGATCTTTTCCTCCATGACCAGGGTCAATAGCTATTAACATACCAATCACCACCATTGAAAAATTTTTAACCTTTTTTATCATATAATATGCAGAAAAAATTAACAAGTTTATGAAAAATTATCTTCTACTTTCTCCTTCAGCCACACTAAAATATCTTCAAAAACCTCCTCACGATTAATTTCATTTAAAATTTCATGCCTCTTACTAGGATAAATTTTTATATCGACTAATATATTGCCTGAATCCTTATAAATTTCATAAAGTCTCCTTACTAAAACCCCATATTCCCCTACAGGATCCTCCTCCCCTGAAATTATTAAAATAGGCAAATCTTTTGGTATGTTTTGTAGCCTTTCTTTTTTATATAAATTTAAAAGTGCCCTGAAAAAATAATAATAAAAGCCTGTTGTGAAAACCCCACCACAAAATGGATCTTCTTCGTATTTATGGACCTCTTCCATATCTGTAGTGAGCCAAGCAAATTTACTCAAATTTTCTCCTTTTATTCTCTTGTTATAGCTTCCAAAAGTCAATTTGTCTAAAAGATAACTCCTCTTCTTTTCTCCCCAAATAAATCTCTCTATAGCTGCCAGTGTGTAACCCAGCCTAACTAAAAATCCTTCTATTGCAGCAGAACCTGACAATATCACTCCATTTATTTCATTACCGTATCTTATCATATATTCTTGTGCTACAAATGATCCAAAACTATGTCCTAATATAACCAGCGGTAATTCTGGATTTTTTTCTCTTATAAGTCCACCTACAATATGTTCATCCTCAACAATATTGTTAAATCCATCCTTCCCTATGTACCCTACATTTTCAATGCCCCCTGCAGTCTGTCCATGCCCTCTGTGGTCATCAGCATAAACCACAAAACCATAACTATTCATATATTTAGCAAATCTTTCATACCTTTTCCCATGTTCAGCCATACCATGAAATATCTGTATAATGCCTTTAGGATTATTAACATTTTCCCAACAATGAAGATATATTTTCTCCCCATCTTTACCCTCTATAAAAAATCCTCCATAATTCTCCTCCAACGTTATTTCCCCCTCTCCCATATTTTTTGTATTTTAAATAATTACTAAAACTAACCAAATAATATTCCGTTTATATTTCTTAACAACATTATATCATTATAAATAAAATATAAAAACTTCCCTTTGAAAAATTTAGAATTTTCTGGAACCATAAATTATACAAAAAATGCTCACCTTTTATAGTGAGCATCTATTCATAAAATTGACAATAAATCAAAATTTCCCTTATTAACACATTAGCATAAAATAACAGTTCCATCATTTTTTATTTCTACCACGTCCCCTTCTCTCACAACTTCAAGAAATTCTTTACCTAGTGAATCCACTGTTATTATCTTTTTATTTAACCATACATCAGTTAAAATAATTCCTGCTGCAGCAAGAGAATCAATCCTATCAGCAAACAAAAATGCTTTTGGTTCAATATTCATTTTTGCAATTGTCAAAATGACAAGCCCACCCGTTCTTGAACCAATAGTTTGAGGAATGCACAAAATTTTCTGAGTCATAATTTTTTTAAAAAGTTCTTTATTATCTTGATCAGAACATATTGCTTTTTTGGCTCTCATAATAATACTCTTTTGAAAAGAGGCAAGTGTATTGAATCCTTTAGTACTAACTAATGCTTCTCCTTTTACATTTCCAGATATTATGGGTTTTCCTTTAAATACTTTCACCGATAATCTCCCCTTTAAACAAAGATATTAGTCTTTCGTCAAAATCTCTAATAATTCTTCATCAGGATAAAAACGAGCTGTAGAATAAGTTCTGAGTTTATTTGAATTAGTAATTACTCTTTTTTTAGAGCATATCGGATTATTCATATACATAAGTGGGCAAATTGACGTCAATTTGATCCCAATTTTCTTCATTTCCTCAAAAGTTTTTTTATCATTTTTAACTTTATCAATTACAGGAAGAGCAGCACAAATATAGGTTATAATATTTAATTTTCCTTTTTCTTTTATTCGAATTTTTATATTTTCAAACCACCAGTATATTTGATTCAAACTGCAATGGGGACATCCAATAAAACATATCTGTGGCTTACCATTTTCTTTTTTCCACAACAGGGGATAGGAACTATAAACTTTTTCTAATTCTTTTTCATCTATTACATAAGTAGAATAATCATTTCTCAACAATTCTCTCCCGTGTTCTTTTGCTTCAGGAGTAAGATTTTCAATATGATATAAACCTACCGCACCATTTGATGCAGCGGCTGCTCCCAAGTCTTTTAAATAATCTTTTACATCTTCATTAAGTTCTGTTCCAATCAAATCAGAAAGTCCAACAATATAAGGAACATCTTCCATAACCGTTAAGCCTATTGCGCTACCTAAAAGCTGTGGATTCGGAAGTTTTTTCACTTGTATTTTAATTAACCAATTTGCTTTTCTCCCCTCTTCTGTCAAAAAACCAAAATATGGTGCTTTACCCAACACATTGCACAATACATCTATTCCCGCTGAATTTCTATTTGTTCGCGCACCTATCACTGAATTTACATAAACTACTGCAGAAGATTCAGACCACGCCAAAATTTGCCCTTTTTCAGGGATATTCCCAATTTCCTCTAAATAACAGGTACAACTATACGCTTTCTCATTTAATATACCTAATTTTTGTAATTGCTCTTCGCACTTTTTCTGTTTACCATATATAAAATTAAAAATAATCCTTTCTAATAAAGAATATTTAACATTTATTGGATCAAAAGGCCTTGGGTCAACCGTAAATGGTTTTGGATTTTTTATTCCTGCATTGATTAACTCATCTAGTATATCAAAATAAGGCTTAATCATATTTGCACCAAAAGAAGTCACAAAATGAGCTGTGCCTTCTATAGGTACTAATTTTTCTGCTCCAAAAATTTCTCCATAAAGTATCACAGATTTTATTATTTTTTGCCATAATGCTCCCCTTTTCCCTTCCAGCAATTCAATTTCATCCTTCTCCAATTTCATCGTAATCTCCACCTTCTTAATATCAATTTTATAGGCTTCTTCCTAATAAATATCCCGCTTTAACAGCCTCAAAAACCTTACCAGGAGTAAAGGAGTCTCCAATGTTATATATTGTTTCAGCAACCCTTTCTTTAACGCATTCATAATATAAATTATTATTTGGAACAAACCCTATCGCTACTACAACAAGGTCCGCCTCAATAGTTATTTCTTCTTCTTTACCACCTATTTTTTTCTCAAAAGGATTTTTAACATTTGCAGGTAATATAGGTTGCCAAACAGCATAAGGATTAGGGACATTTTTTATTTTTCTTAATACTATCACACTTTTTTCTTTTATAGATTTAATTTGAGCACAATTAAGAAGCTTTACATTTTTACGCTCTAAATAGTGTATTAAATGCCCTCTATTTGCTGTACAAACACCATTCATAAAATAAGGAAGCATTTCTATCACTGTAACATTTCTTTTGGCTTTTTCATAAGCTAAATAATAAGCTAATTCGCACCCTACAGCTCCTCCGCCTATTATTACTATCTTTTCTTTGCCATCAATCATCATAGAATTTTTTAGCAAATCAATAGCTCCTATTACATGAGGTAAATTTGCTCCTTCAACCTTTATCTTTTTTTCTGTTGCGCCTGTCGCACATATTACCACATTGTATTCTTTGCCTTTTAAATACTCCGTATTAATCTCTTTATTTAATTCCACTTTTAATGAGGACTTCTCAATAGCTTTATTTACAAGATCGTTTAAATAGTCAAGGTAATTAGCTACATCAAATTTTATTTTCGGGATCGCACCTAACCTTAATATGCCTCCTATTGATGAATCCTTCTCATAAAGAGTAACCTCATGACCTCTTTTTGCTAAAGTAACGGCACACATTACCCCTGCAGGTCCTGCACCAACAACGGCTATTCTCTTTTTTTCTTTTACTGGTAACTCTTCATAATAGAGATCCTCATTTCCTGTTTTTGGATTAACTGCACATTGCGGATGACCACCCTCAATAAACTCATTTATACACCCTTCTTGATCTCCGATGCATGGAATTACCTCTTCCACCTTCCCAGCATAAACTTTGTTGCACCATTGCGGATCTGCTAAAAGTGGTCTTGCAAGCATTATCATATCACACATTTCATCTCGAAGAGCCTTTTCTGCAAGATCTGGATAACCTAACTTTCCTACTGCCACAACAGGTACGTCGAGCCCCACATTTGTTTTAATATTATTTTCCTTAAAATAATCCTTCACTATTTTGGAAATTACTAAAAAGCATCCTGGTGGCATGGACCCAGGTGGATGAGGTAACCACCAATTGTCATAACATCCTAGATCTACATCAAATATATCTATCCCTGCCTTTACAAGATTTTTCATATATTCTAATGTTTGTTCCACAGTTCGTTCGTTTTTAAATTTGCAAAGCGATCTAACTTCAGACATTTTTTCCTTGTATGTCTCATTTAATGCCAAAGATAAGTCAATTCTATACATTATCGGATAGAGAGGTCCTACTCTTTTTCTTATTTCTTTTACAAGTTCAATACCAAAAGCCTGCCAATCTGAAAATTTACCTATCCTCCTCCTATTAAAAGCTGGATTTGTAAGCTGCTCTAACAGGTATCCTTCATGTCCATGTAAATATACCCCATCAAAAAGGGCAGACTTTGCGTCAGCAGCAGCCTGTCCAGCATTTTTAATGATTTTGTAAAGTTCTTTATTTTTTAAAGGCCTACAAGGAATTGCAGGAATGTAAAAATTGGGATTCCAAGATGCTGAGACAGGTAATTTGAATTTTTTCAATACGCATTCGGGTGACCCTACTCGTCCAAGTCCTGGAGTTAATTGGATGAAAATTTTTGATCCGTAAGCGTGGACCGCTTGTGTTATATCACGCCACCCTGATAAAACAGTTCGTGATTTATCAATACGCGGAAAATAACTTCTATCTCCACTCTCTGTTACTGAAGGATCAATATCATGACTTACAGGTACTAAACCTGTTGTTATTAATCCTACACCACCTTTTGCTCTCTCAACAAAGTACTTAATCATTTTCTCACTAGGTCTTCCCATTTCTTCAGCCATAGAAATATTGCCCATAGGTCCCATTACAATACGATTTTTAACAGTAATAGAATTTATGCGAATAGGAGAAAAAAGCTTTTCATATGGATAAAGGTTTTTTGTCATTTTGCCCCATTTTAATATTTCTTCATTTAAAAACCAATCACCTAAGTTATCAATTAATTCTTTGATTGTATCCTGATATTTATTCATAAAAACACCCCTTTTAGTTTTGTTTTTTTATAAACTATTAAATTAAATAGTGGTATCCTTTCTCCTTTTTATTTTCCAAATCAAAAATTAGTTAATGTAATGAACTTTTATAATAAAAATAAAATCACATTACTGGGCAAAGAATTCATAAAGAATATATCTTTAAAACGTGTAATTTTTTTAATTAACAGGAGATTTTAGATAAATTTTTCACAATATATTTATTCTACACATTATCTCAAAATCCCTTCTTTTATATTGATAAATTTCAATTTATCATTTAAATACTTTAGGTCTTCCTTCTCCTGTCCATGAAATACAAAAGGGCATACAACTTATCTTTTAAAATTATTTTCCTGTAAAAATTTATCATTATCTTTATTAATCCTCCTCCTAGAATTCTAGAAAACATGATATAATAAAAAAAGTAATTCTTGGCAGAGTAGGTGTCTCGCGTAAAGTGACGGAGGATCGGACGTTGCCTTCGTACGAAAAGTCTACTATAAAAGTTAGACTTGCGGTGGGTCATCGCGTCTGCTGCCACTCCGGGAGCCTTTTCTCCTTTGGTGTGGCAGTGCTGCCATAACCAAATAAAAAGAAGGAGGCTCTAATTTTATGAAAAAATTTAACACTAGAGAACTTGTATTTTTAGCTTTGCTGGTAAGTCTCAATATAGTCCTGACTAGAATAGCCAGCATCAGAATTTCTATTGGAGGTATTGAAGGAATAAGAATAGGTTTTGGCGCTTTCCCAATAATTCTGGGAGGGATTATGTTTGGACCTACAGCTGGTGGAATTGTAGGGACTTTGGGAGACATAGTTGGATATTTCATCAATCCTATGGGACCCTATATGCCTCATTTTACATTCACGGCAGCTTTAATTGGGATTATACCCCCCATAATTTTAAAACCAATAAAAACCCTTATACCCTCATTTTGGCAACTGGTCATAGCTATTGGAATAGGTCAGCTTGTATCTTCTGTAATACTGGTACCTTATTTCATCCAATTGCTTTTCCATTTGTCCATGAAAGTTACATTACCCCCGCGAATTATTACTCAGATTATTCAAGTTCCTTTGTACGCATTATTTACGCGAATAATTTTGGATAAATTACATCTAGCCTTAAAATTTAAAGCAAACTAGAAAATAACTATTTTTATTTTTTAATTGAATGTGATAAAAGATAGTTAAATACTATGAAAGAATTGTTTTTCCACGGTGATTACAGTGATATTGAAGTCGAAATTGTTTACTCACCTCGATGGGAGAGGGAACGTTTATCATATTTTGCAATGATGGAACTTGGTATATAAAAAGGCGGTTTAAAACCGTCTTTTTATATAGCCTAAAAAATCAATAGTTAAAATTTTAAAAAAGAATTGAACACTATTTATTCTTCGGTTAGGATAAAAGTAGAAACAATTGAAAAACTATCTCAGACAACAAAATAAGATTTTATGAACAGATATAACTTAATTATCTACTCTCTAAAGAAACCTTTATTCTTTCTGAAGGAAGGGAATTTATTCGAGTTTTAAGCATTTTATATGGTATTGATCTATCTGAAAAGAAGGATTATCTCGATGTAGAAAAATTATCAAAATTGATTAATGATACATGGACAAAAGAAGAAAATTTTTCACAAGAGGATATAAGTAGAAAGTTAGAAGAAATTGCACTATTTATATTTAAAGATGAAAGATTAAAAGATCTGAGAATACGTGGTGATATGCTTATAGGAATAAATTTTGAAGATGATGCAGAAGTGGAGGAAAAAATTGATAAATTAATATCATCTATGATTGATGACCAATTTTTAATAGAAAATTATCTCCTGGAAATTTCATATGCATTGCAAAATTACGACTTTGCTGAAAAAGATCTGCAAAACCTATTCCATTTGATAGGATTAGCTATATCAGATAAATATGAATCTCTATTACGGGTTATCACAGTAGCTACAATGCTTGAAGTATCTGAAGCTTTAGAAGAAATAAAAAATATCAGCGAAAATGATAATGAAAGAGAAAATAAATTTTTAAAAATAACTGCTAAATATCCTTCTTTTAATGAATATTTAACCAGCAAAATGCTTGATACTATTCAAGAGGACTTAAATAAAGTATTTAAAGAACAATTAGACATTCCCTTTTTAATAGTTTATTTGTTTTTCCTCAGATTTTATTTAATAATATTTAAACTATCCTCTTTAGAAAAATTGCCAATAGATTTTGCTAAGAAATTTTCAAATTACTTTTTAGACGAAATATTGAGTGAACCTTCAATTCTCAAAAAAGCTTACGAAGGCATTTTAGACAGTTTATATGTTAAAATAGAAAAAGTTGACGACGAAAATATGAAAGAAAGTTTTGAAAAAATATTAGCTTTTTTAGACATGCCTCCCACTGAAAAAAGAATACAAATATTCAAAAAGTTACTTTTAGTAAATATTTTTAGATATTTCCGTACCTTCCCAAAGCAAATCGAAGAAATTGGTGAAACAGTAGAAATTGAAACGTTAGTTTCTGAAGAATTTTTTAATAAATACACTTCCTATTTAGAGAACAACCACTTGATTAAAGAAAGTAACTTATTAAAGGAGTTTTATAATGATTTCCATAATAAAATAAACAATTTGAATGAAATATCCTCATCTGTTTTAGAAAAGATTAAAACATTAAAACCTTAATTTCAGCATTTTTTATCGAGTCATATCAAATCAAGTAGGAGCTATATAATTATTTAGCTCCTACTTACACTATGGTACATATCATCTGGTAGGCAGAAGTTTAATAGGAATTAATTTACTATAAGATATACTCTTCACTCTTTCTGCTGTTTTATTTTTATGTGAAACTATACTCCATCATCATTTTCTAATTTTCCCATAGATTTTGGTTACGAATTTGCTAACAGTTTTTAAATATACTCCAAGTATATTTACATTTTTCAGTTAGTTTGTTTTTATTTTACCTCACAAAGAAAATAAAAAAATAATTCCAGAAAAAATGAAGAAACATACTCGCAAAAAATATGAAAATGCCGTAAAAGGTATAAATACAATTGTGGACGTAATAGCAAGAGATTATTTTCATCCCAGTCTCCACGATAAACTAACAGAACTTGAACAGCAAAAAGTTGAAATAGAAATAAGATTAAAAGAAATAAACAGTTCACCCCACACTTCTTTTGTGACAGAAGCCAAAATAAGGGAATATCTTTTAAAAGACAAAGAGGTGTTGGAAGCGGGTGACCCTCAAAAAATCAAACAAATTTTACTAACACGTATAAATAAAATAACCGTCTACCCTGATAGAATTGAAGCCCATTTCAGGCTTTCGATAGACGATACAGTTTGCGCATGGATGGTAGCGGCGAATCGCTCTCAATTATGAACGTACTAAATTTTAAATTCTATAGTATTGTATTCTCATAACTTAGTAGAATCTTGACCAAAGTCAAGAGAGAATGAATAAAAAACCAAGAGAGTTTTCTTAATAAATTTTACTTTTTTCATCGTTTTTAAAATGTTTGTGAAAATAATTCCAATAAAACAACATTCCTCATTACCTATGTCCTGGATAACTACTTAAAACTCCAATGTCAAGGGCGACCAAAAGTTGGTGATAACGTATCCCTGACATCAAAATGGCCGGAGGCAATATAATAAGTTAAGCAGTAGCGATGTAAAATATTTGATTCCAAGCAGAAGGATTTTACACAAAAATTTGAAGTTGACAACGAAATTTAAAAAGCATACTTTTCCTTAGCATAAATCTTTCTATATCCTTTTAATTCCCCTTTAACTATCGTCTAGAAAAATTTTTTCTAGCATACGTGCAACACCTAATTTATCATTTGAGCTGGTAATAAAATCTACTTTTTCCTTTAATAAAGGAATTGCATTTTCAACTGCAATTCCGACTCCTACAGATTCAACCATCTCAACGTCATTTACTCCATCCCCAAATGCCATAACTTGATCCATTGAAATACCCAAATAGTTACAAAGTAATTCTACAGCCACAGCTTTAGTTATATTTTTAGAATTAACTTCAAAATTATCATTTTCTATAATAAAGGTAAATTCATCTTTCAAAGGTTTAAACATTTCTAATGCGCTCTTAATACGTTCGGGAGTATCATATACCACAATTTTTAAAGGATCTTTATTTAGATGAGAAAGTTTACCTTTCCCCACTTCTATAAAAGGAACCTTATGTATTTTTGAGAAAAGATATGTCTCCTCTATAGCCTCTTGAACATATAAACAATCATCCGCATAAAATTTTATATAATAATTATTTTCTTCTAAAATTTTAATAATCGGCTTAATTTTTCCTCTTGAAATTGGAAACGTGTAAAGTGGAGGTTGCCCTATACTTGATATATAAGCTCCATTATAGCAAATCACAGGAATTTTAATTCCCAACAATTTTGCAATTGTACAGGTAGAACGAAATGTCCTACCTGTAGCTAATGTAACAAGGATTCCTTTCTTTTGTACTTTCTTTATTGTTGCTATTGTCTTCGGATGAAGATTACTATTTGAATCTAATAAAGTCCCGTCAATATCAACTACCACAAGGCGAATATCCCGCATTATTCAACAACCCTTTTTATAATTGTCGTTAACTCTTCCACATCCTCTATTCTTGTTAAACCTGTTGTTTTATCAATAATTGAAGTATAAACGTGAGGGATCACAGTTTGAATACCATTTTTCAAGCAAACTTCTAGAACAGAAGGTAATGATTTTTTGTCAATTCCACCTGTTGGTTCAAAAATAGTTATACTGTGGTTGATACATGCTTTAACCATTTCCTCTACTTCTGCAAGCCGTTTATTTCCTTCTATTGGGAAAAACTTTACTGAAGGAACACCTATCTCCGCCAACATCGCTACTGCTAAATCACATGACACCATTTCTAAGTATTTTTCACTAGTTGGTCCTGTTGAAATAAATACTTTTCCTGGTATACCAGAAGGTCTAATTAGAGCATTTACTATGGTATGTTCACTTTTAACTGCTTTTAATGCTCCCAAAGTATACCCTGCTGCCGTGAAAACTTGATTTACATGTGCGGGCTTAGTGGCAATAGCAACCTCCACTACCTTTTGCCATTGTTGTGGATCACCTGCACCAAGTCCAATGGAAACAGGTATTCCTGCATTTTGAAATTCGAAAACCTTTTTAATCGCTTCTTCTGTAGAATTGAACTCTTTTGTCAAAATCCCAATAAATACTTTTCCTTCTGTTACCTCTACAATTTCTTTAGCATTCTTTAAATTCTTTGCTAATACATTTAATCTAACTTCCATTTTTCACACCTCATTATACTCTTAAAATTTCTTTTATTCGATTAACAATTATTTTTTCTTGCCCTGGAAGCAAAGGACGAGGATCAATACTTATAATGCCTAAATTTGCATAATGATTCCTAGTAAAAATTGCAGGTTCCCCTCTTTCTAATTGTTGTATAATTTCATGCGTTGAAATGTTTAATTTCTCTTCGTCAAATTTTAATTGAGCACGATAAATTTTTCTTCCCGCTTCATCCTGCACAACCGAAGCAGTTATTCCATCGATATTTTGAAACTGATCAACTATCCATTGAACTTGCTGTAATTGTTTTTCAATGTTTTCTACTTTATTTTTATAAATCTCTAATGCAGAAATTAAACCCATAATTTGTTCTTTCCCAACTTTCATTGCCCTTCCAATACCCTTGTACTGCAAACGACAAGCTTCAATTAGTTCTTTTTTTCCACAAATAAAACCTGAAGTAGGACCTTCTATAGCCTTACCGCCACTATATATTACAAGATCCGCGCCCATTTGAATATATTTCTGTATATCTTCTTCTGCAGCTGCATCTACAATTATTGGAATATTATTTTCTTTGCTAATTTCAATTATTTCAGGAAGAGATAACATACCTTTTTGAACAGCATGATGTGATTTTACATAGAAAATTGCAACAGTTTTTTCTGAAATTGCATCTATAATATGACTTTTTTCAACATAGTTTGTCTGGCCTACTTCAACTATTTTACCTCCACCTAATCTAATCATTTGTAGTATAGAAGCTCCAAAATTAATCGAATGTCCTTTTTGGATGATAACCTCATTTCTCAAACCTTCACTATACGGTAACTGCTCAATAAGAGTTAAATTCTTCCCTGCAATTAAAGCAGCTACAGAAATTGCGATACCAGCAGCAGCACCTACTGTCGGGCATGCATCTTCCGCCGTCGTAATTTCAGCAATTATTCTACCTGCTTTTAACATTAATTCTTGAACATCAACGTAATCTTGCGCAGCTTCAAACATTGCTTGTGCTACTTTCGTATCTACAGCACTGCCTCCCAAAGCAGTCATT
Source organism: Clostridia bacterium (assembly GCA_012840485.1). Classification (GTDB taxonomy): domain Bacteria; phylum Bacillota; class Thermoanaerobacteria; order Thermoanaerobacterales; family Thermoanaerobacteraceae; genus Thermoanaerobacter. The sequence goes on from DULG01000004.1 coordinate 31,642, forward strand.
TTACCGCTTGCATTTATAATCTGTTTTAAACCGTATTTTTGGTAAATACTCATCACCACAACCTCCATAAAAGCAGGCAGGTTAACCTGCCTGCAAATTATTATTGAATTGGAAAGAAAACTCCCATTAACATCGCTCCAAGTATAGCTCCCCCTGCAATTGGCTTTTTGTACGCATAAAAAACTGCAGCTCCAATAATAGCCCCTAAGCCTACTGGAATAGAAGCCATGACAGCAGAAATTACAATCAAAGGCCCTAAATATCGTCCAGCAGCATTACCTGCTCCCATCATAATATCTGCTCCAAATGTAGAGTCTATCTTATCAACTGTAAATTTTCGAATAGAAATTATTACAGCTCCAATTATAGCTCCAAGAATAGCACCCGTTAGTAAGGCTAAAGGAAACGATTCAAGCGGGGCAGTAAAGCCTGCTCCAAGCATCAACGCTGGTATTCCAATTCCTACTCCTGTTTGTAAAGAACCACCAATATCTAAAATTCCTACCAATGGACCTTCTATAACACGTGCGAATAAAAAAGCTCCTCCAAAGGCAGCTGCGGCGCCAAATCCGCCTCCCTTAAGTCCAGCTTCTAGTAAAGCAACAACAGCCAAGTCATTGAATGCCCCAACATGATATGTGTAATATAAATGAGTTCCACCAAAAATACCAGAAGCAAGAGCCATCACAAATACAATAAATCCCCATTCTGAATACCAGAAACCAAGCTTTTTATCTTCTATTTTTATATCTTCCATTTTTATTTCACCACCATTCCAAAGAATTTATGGAGATTAATTAACCATTGGGGTATTCCAATATTCATGCTTTTCAGTAATGCTACATCGAAACCCCGGAAAAATCCACTTAATACAAACAAAAGAATAACAGTAGTTACTAAAGTTTTTGTAATTTTATTCCAACCAGAATCATCTACACCCTTTCCTATCAAAATTCCCAAAACAATACCTGGTACAGCATTCCCCATTATCAAATGTGCTAATCCACCTAAAATTGTTCCCCAAATACCTGTCCGTTTTCCTGCATCAAGTGCTGCCAACCAGAATATGATGGGCATAACAGGATTGATTAGCCAATTGGCGGCCGGTACTAAAACTTTTGTCGCAACATTTTGTAACGATTGTGGAACTGCCGCTGCTGTTGAATTTAAAAGAGGTATTAATATCACTCCTACGATAGCACCAGCTACTGCCATTTTTTTAGGATCGTGTAAGGTTTCTTTCACGTTTCTATTTTTTGTTAAAAGTAATGCCGTAGCCCAGTTTGGAATAATTCTATGTTCAACATCTTGTGTTAATGCACCAGCTCCTATGACCGTTGCCCATGAGTTAAATAAAAATCCCAAACCAAAAGAAAAATGCGAAATTGGATCACCTTGACAAGCATTTAATTCTCCTAATGTTCGAAATGCTCCCATCGCCTGAACTGTAGGAGCATGAAACATTCTTGCAGCACCTGCTCCCACTCCAAAGCCTACCAAAGCCCCAATAATTATTGATTTTAAGATTATCACGATAGTCATCCCAAACACTCCCTTCTATTCCTTTACTCTAAATTTTTAAAAATTGTTTTAGTAACGTAGGCGTATCATCTATTTCTTCAAATTTTATTTGCGAAATTTCTATCACTCCTACCCTCACTGTTATCATAGCTTTAACCTTATACAAATTACGCTTTCGCGGGAAAAACAGCCCTAAAAATCTTTCAGTAAATACGATCTTCTTTGCCTCTACAACCTCAATATCTTTTGGTTCAATTCTAATTATTAAATCTTTAATCTCATATGAAAGTTTATTCCTTATTTGTGAAAACATCTTATTAAATACTTCTTCAATAGTTTCACCTTTTTCTTCAAATCTTAATGTACGATCAAACTCTTTATACATCTTTATTCTCTCTCTTAATTAATTTTATATATTCTTCTGTTAATCTCCTGCCAAGTTCCTCAATGTCCATAAAGCCGAAACCAAGGACTCTTTTACCTTCTCTTAACGCAGTAATACCTGCTTCAATAGAACGAAGTCCATACTCTACTGGATAGCCATATTTTGTTTGAGCAGTTAAAGCACCAGCCCCTCCACTTCCGCAAAAAGCAATTCCAAAATCAGCATTTTCCTTATTCATTACATCACCAACTTTCATATCTGCGCCTACACCTGGAATCACAATTGCAATTCCACCTGCTTCTTCAACACCTTTTGCCACTTTTTGTCCTTTCCCGAGTCGGTCACCAATTACCACCTTCACTTTATCATGCATTATTTTTTCCTCCTACACATTTAATTTTAGACGCTTCAAAATGAACCGCTAATAAAAATATTTCTGTTTCGTCTAATTCTTTCTTAAACCTTTGCACATATTTTTGCAAAACTTCAATACTCAATTTTTTTACCTCTGGTGAAATTTCATTCCACAACCCTGGTTCAACAGGTGGTAATTTTTCATTTGTTTCTAATCTCTTAATAAAAGCCAATAAATGATATCCTATTAACACCAAACGATTAAACGAAAAAGAAAATTTACCATCTTTTTCATTTAATTTAACTAATCTTAATAACTCAAATAGTTCCTCTCTCTCTTTTTCTGTTATCTTTTCTTTCTTAGAAATCTCTTCTATTACTTCTTTTAATGTTTCCTTAACTTCATCCATTGCACTTCAAAACCTTTCCAGATTTGATTGTATATAATGGTAACAAGAACTTCTCTGCAACTATTTCTTCACCTTCAGAATCAACAAGCTTAATAGGAGATTGGTTCCATTTTAAAATAGAAATATCTGCTATGTTTCCTTCTTTAATACTGCCAATTTCATGTTCCATACGAAGTACCTTAGCTGGCATACTTGTAGTAGCTTTTATTACTTCTTCTAAAGAATATCCTAAGGCAATGAATTTAGTCATGGTAGTAACTAAACTATAAACAGGCCCAGTTATATTATCCAGATAAATGTCTGTGCTAATAGTATGAGGAACAATTCCTAAATCTCTAGCACGTTTCATTACCTTAAAACTAAAACTCGAAGTACCATGCCCTACATCAAATAGAACCCCTCTTTTTAAAGCCTTCTCTGCTTCCAATATTAACTTTCCATCCTCATCTAATATCCCTCCTTTCTTTCCGTGGAAAGCGTGAGTAACTACATCGCCTGCTTCTAATAAACTTAAAATATCATTAAGATCTGGTGGTGGATTGCCAATATGGACCATAAGAGGAAGCTTAACTTTTTGAGCAAATTTTTTAGCAATTTCAAGTGGTTTGATTCCATTGTTTTTTACAACTGAAGAACTCATCCTAACTTTTATCCCACGAATTACTTGACCATGCTCTTTAATTACTTCTTCTAGTTTTTCTAATTCTATGTTTTTTAAATCAGCTAATTCTGAAAGCCCTTCACATAACCCAGGACTAGCAACATTAATCCATAGTAAAACACGAGTAATATTTTTTTTAACTACTTCATCAATAAAAGAGTTAATACAACTAACTCCTGTACTTCCGGCATCTACTACAGTTGTAACTCCTTTATTAACTCCAACATGATCTGCAGAAATTCCCAATACGGTTTTAATTGGAAATACATGTACATGAAGGTCAATTAATCCTGGTACTACTATGCAATCGGAAACATCTAACACGTTCTCTGTGGAATATTCCGAAAAAGTATTAGGCTGGTAAATACCTAAAATTTTCCCGTTATCTATGGCTATATCAAACTTGCCTTTCATTTTATTACCAGGATCTATTACATAACCGTTCTTAACAAGTAAATCAATCTTCATTTACTATTTTCTCCTCTCATTTAAAATATTGCAAAATAGCTATTATTTCGCTTTCTGGAATATTAATTTCATTTTCTTTTAATATTTTCTCTAGTCGTTCACGCATTTCAGAAGAATAATTAAATTTATAATTGTAATCCGTATATTCAAAATCATAAAATGAATTAAAAGCAATTCTACCAGCTAAAAGTAAAATATGGAGTTTTAAACCTTCTGCTCGTTCTTCAGTAAGATTATCCTTAAATTCTTGAATAATTTTTTGGCTTAATACATACCCTTTAAAAATAATATTTTGTACAAATTGTTCAGCAATCACTGGTTCAAAATAATTTTCTCCCTCAACCGAGGAACAAAACAACTCTGTTGAGGAATTTTTTTGTAATTTATTAGTTATTTTATGAATCCGTAGTATATCATCTTCTGTAGGTATATTATGAACTTTTATAAAAGGAATGGTTATATCTTCTATCGGAACTACACTAATAATCAAGTCTGGCTTTTTTAATTCTATCTGTCTTTTTAAAGTAAATATTGAACTTGTTCCAATGATTTTTAATTCAGGAATTTCATTTTCAAGCATTGTTTTTAGTAATTGAGCTGTCCCTCTACCTGTATTGCACACAATTAATGCCTTAAATAAATAGTTTTTTTTCTGTCTCTCATAAGCAGCTTGAAAATGCAATACAATATAGGCTAAATCAGCATCCGTGAAATAAATATCCTCCTCCTTAAATACCTCATAAACACATTCTTTAATCAAGTGAAACATAGTAGAAAAAGAGCTAATAACTGCACCTAGTATAGGATTAGGGTCTATAATACCAAATCTAAATTTCACAACTTTATCTTTTAGATGAACCAATAGCGCATTTAATAATTGATCATCTTTTTCGAAGTTAATTTTTGTTTTTATTGTCATCCTTTTAATTAACTCTATTGTTTTTTCATATACATCAATTTCTCTATACTCGGAATTTTTTATATCATCCAATAGAGGCTGTACTATTTCTATCGTAGGAAGACTTATATATATGAGTTCAGATTCGGTAAAAATAAAATTCAAAAAAGGAGTCCCATTTAATACTTCTTTAAAAATTTGATATAATTTTTGCATTTTTAATTGTTGAATATTAATCGTTGTCATAAAATCTAAGTTTTCATTTTTCTTCCTTTTTAAACGTTGAATTGTAATTATAAGACGAATAAATATATTAATGATTATTCTATCGGAAAGCATTATTTCCAACTCATTTTCTATTCTGGAAATAATCAAACGTATCTTAGAAAAAACATATTCCAGTTCCTGTTTAGATAAAAAAGACACACTTTGGATTAATAAAAATTTTTCTTCCTTTCCAACTCTTTCCTTAATTACATTCATAATAATTTTGTTCATTTCTTTTTCTTCCATAGTACTCTGAACAAGATATTCTAGAGCAAGCCTCCGATAAAATTCAGAACCTCTTATTCTTATCCCTTGTCGAGTCCTTTCTATCACAAGATGCCTTTGTTTTAAATCTTTTTCTATTATGTTTAAATCTCTCACAATTGTATTTCGACTAACTTCAAACTTTTCAGCTAAATCGCTAATTTTGTAAAATGAATCATTCACTAACAATTCTAAAGTAAGCCGTCTAATTCTCTCTGGACGCTCAAAAAAACCATATAATCCCTCATTTAAACTTAAATCTCTTTTTAACTCATTACTAACTCGAGTATTTTTATCTCTTTCATCTATCCATATTCCTACATTGGGTTTTGAATAAAGATTAATATCATACTTTTTTAACCAATCTCTGAGTAAATCAAGGTCATATTTTACTGTACGTTCACTTACTTGAAACTCACGTGCAATATCTTTAATCCGCAGGGGTTTTGATGACTCTAATAACATACTAAAAATTTTATTTACACGGCCAGGAAGTAACAAACTATTTTCCCTCCTAACCTTTTCTGTTTGTAATTAATTATACTTAAACTTTAATTAGTTAACAAGAATCATTTCTTTCATCAACAATAGTGCAATTTTTGAAACTCGTTATATTCTATTTAAATCGTCCTTAATGCCCTTCTCCATTTATCTAATAGCAATCGGCACCTCGCTGTCAGAGATATTATGTTCTCTAATTTTTATAAATTGTATTTAATACAAAAAATTTTGTAGTTAGTTTTTTCTGCCTTCTTATACTTATACTTAATACGGCAAATAATTTAGAAAGTTTTTATAAAATTTATAATATACCTTTCATAGCTCTATTTCATCAACTTTTTTCAAATAAACCATTAATAAAACTATTTTTATCGTTATAATTACTTAACTTCTATAGCATTCGGAATTTAAATGACAAAAAGCTTGCCCATAATATATTAAAAGACAAGCTTTTTATAAGTAAAATTTTACATTGTTACATTTAATACATTTAAATCCTTAAAAATCATTTAGGTGTCAATTCAGCCGCTTGACATATAGCTTCTTTCATACTTTTCTCATCTGCAATTCCTTTCCCTGCAATATCAAACGCTGTACCATGATCAACACTTGTTCTAATAAAAGGAAGCCCTACAGTAATATTTACCCCCGTCTCAAATCCTAAAACTTTTATAGGAATGTGCCCTTGGTCATGATACATAGCTACAACAATATCAAATTCACCACGAATAGCTCTAAAAAATACTGTATCTGCAGGTAACGGGCCTGTCACTTTGATGTTTTCTGTTTGTGCTTTCTGAATAGCGGGAACAATTTTTTCCTCTTCTTCTCCATATCCGAATAATCCATTTTCCCCTGCGTGAGGATTTATTCCACAAACTGCTATTCTTGGATTAGAATAACCTGCTTTTTTCAATGTGTTATATGCTAGTTTTATAACTGTATATACCCTTTCAGGATTAATCATTTTTACAGCATCTACTAATCCAACATGCGTTGTCACATGAATAACTTTTAACCTTGGCGCACTCAACATCATTGCAAAATCTGTTGTATTCGTAAGTTTTGCTAAAATCTCTGTTTGACCAGGATACATATAACCAGCTTTATGTAATGCTTCTTTGTTAAGAGGTGCTGTACTTATTGCATCAATTTTTTTGTCTTTCGCAAGTTCAATTGCTTTTTTAAGATATTTAAAGGCAGCATCACCTGCTTTTTCTGATAATCGTCCATATGGTAAATCTATTGGAAGTAAATTCAGATCTATGCAATTAACTACTCCAAATTTAAATTCTGCTTCTTCGACGTTTTGAATTGCCTTGATAAGAAGTCCCGTCTTTAGAAAAGATTCAGCACGTTGTAACATTTTTACATCACCAATTACAACTGGTTTGCTAATTTCGTAAATTTGGGTGTCACTTAGCGCTTTCATTATTATCTCTGGTCCTACGCCGGCTGCATCTCCCATTGTAATTCCAATCAGTGGTTTTACCATATTAATTCTCTCCTTTCAAAAAACGGATTATATTAATAAGAGTCTCTTCTGTTCCGAAGGCACCTGCTTTTGTGATTGTTAATAAATTTCTAAAACCTATAAGCTTGCCTATTGGAATACCAGTTTCTAATTCTTTAATTAACTTTATACCTCTTGCACCAAGATATTTACATACAGCTTTTGCTGTATCACCACCTGTTAAAATTACACCACCTAATTGAACTTCATTTATAATTCGGTTTGAAATATAACCAAGCGCGTCTACCATTCGATGTGAGACTTCTTCTGATGAAATTTTGAGTAGTTCTCCCACTTCTTTTGTTTTTTGAACTATTTCAGGCGATGAATCAACAAAAAATGCTACATCTTTATTCCTTTTTAATGCTTTTATAATTTCATCATAACAACGATCAATTTCTTCTTTATTTTCTTCTTCATTTAAAATTTTTAATGGATTCATTTCAATACCAATTATATTTGGTTGTGTAACAAGTAATGAAATTTGTTGCCTTGTTATTTTGGAAATACTACCTGACACAACTAAAATAGGATTTTCAGTCAAAACCAAATTCTCAGAAATTATAGTTGAAGAGAGAAAAGAAATTTTATTTGCTAACAAATTAGCTAAACCTGCAGAGCCAACCCATAAAATTCTATAATTGCTTGTGGTAAGATAATTTAATATAATTTCCAAATCATCGTCTGTTTCAGAATCAAATACAATTAGCTGAACATTTTTCTTTAACAGTTTAACAATTTCACTTTTTATATCATTCTCTCCGGAACGAATTGTATTTATAGTTATTAAACTCGATTTTCTTTTTGTTTGATAAGACAAAAGAGATAAAATATTTGACTCTTTCACAGGACTTTTTGGATCTTCTGAAATTTCTGTTTGGTCAATTGGTTTTCCATATAAAAAGTGTCTTCCCTCGACAGTAGTTCTTCCCATTTGCGGAAAAGCCGGTGCTATAACAGCAAAATCAAAATCAAAAACATCCATGATTGCATCAATTTCAATTCCTAAGTTCCCTCTAAGTGTAGAATCTATTTTTTTATAAATCTGAGTATATCCTATATTTTTTAATTTTTGAGATGTTTCCTTTACTTTTTGATACGCTTCAAATGGTGAAATAGCACGGCTGTCGGTATCAATAACAATTATATCAGTATCTTTTGAATCTTCATATAAGTTATCAATATCAAATATAACAGAGGTCTTTAAACCTTTTTTCGCAAATTGAACACCTGTATCAGAAGCACCAGTAAGATCATCTGCGATAATTGCTATTTTATCCATAATTTTACCACTCCCTGTTGGAATTTTTACATTTACACCCATTTTATGTAACCTCTCAAGTTAAAGAAACTTGAGAGGTTACATAACTAATTGCATAATAAACTAGACCGTTTTATTGTTTAATATACCAACTCGTTTTGCCCACCAAGAAGTTACAATAGGTACCAAAATTGCCGTTACTACTACAGAAGAGGCTACTATAGCTGTAGCAGCAGGAGCTACGGGTGCATAAACGGAATTAGCTGCTGCTACTATAGCTGGTACTGCCGCAGCATTCCCAGCAGTTGATGCTGCAGCTAAACCTGCTATTCCATTGCCTCCTGTTAAAACATCGGCAGCAAATAATGCTATTCCAGTAACGATAACTACTGCTATGCCTACTAAAATACCAACCAATCCGGCTTTCCAAACATTTAATAAATTTAGTCCAGCTCCAAGTGCAAAAGCAAAAAATGGTATTAATACAGGTACTGCTCTTCCTAAAAATTCTCGAAGGTCTTTATCTAAATTTCCTAAAATCATACCTATTATAAGGGGCAAAATTGCTCCTACTAGCATTTGCCAAGGAAAAGCCGACAGACCTACAACTCCTAGTGTTACCATCGTAAAGAATGGACCAGATTCCAAACTCATGATAGAATAAGCAGCTACATCTTCTTTTTTACCAAACTGTCCCATTAAAGCCATGTATAAACCACCGTTTGTATCATTCATAGAAGCTACAATTGCAAGTACAGAAAGGCCCGCAAATAGTCCTGAATCAATCATCCCTTCTTTCAGGAATCTGGCAGCTATAAAGCCAACAAGAGCAGCTATCGTTATTTTTGTTATCCATAGGGCTCCGCCTTTTTTGAGTATATAAGGGGTAGATTTAAAATCAATTGTAGCACCCATGCATACATAAAAAACTGCTAAAATAGGCAAAGCACCAGTTAATAAAGCACCTGTAAACGATCCAAATGTTTTTGCAGCATTTGGGAAAAGAGTATTAATAATTGCACCTAAAAAGAGAGGGATGATCATCATACCTCCGGGAACACGTTCCATAGATGCTTTGATCTTCATTTAAACTCCTCCTTCTCAAATATCTAATTTCACTAAAGAAATAAAGCAAATCTTATGCCAACCTAAAAACGCATTATTTTCAATATTATTTCTCTATCATTTTTTATTTTGCAACACTTATATAAAGTAAAATAAGCATATTGATGCATATTGCAACAATATGCTTATTTTCTTTTTAATTTTCTCCACAAAGTGCTCCTATTTATACCAAGTATCTTAGCAGCTTTAGTTAAATTTCCATTACATTTACTAACTATGTTATCTATATAAATAGTCTCAATTTCTTTTAAACTCATAAACGATGATAGTAGCTCAACGTGTTTGTGCGCTCTATTGTATTCTGTTTCTTCAATTTTTACATCTTTCAATTCAATTATATTCCCTGTACTTAAAATTACAGCTCTTTCAATTATTCCTTTTAATTCTCGTACATTACCCTTATAATAATACTCATTTAAATATTCAATAGCCATGTCATATATATCTTCTATGTTCTTACCGTATTTCTGAGAATATTTTTTGGCAAAATATCTTGCAAGTAAAGCTATATCTTCTCGCCGTTGATTTAGATCAGGGATAGTCAAGGTTAGTATATTTATTCTATAATACAAATCTTCTCTAAATTTACCTTCATCAACCATTTTCTTAATGTTTTTGTTTGTTGCAGAAATTATCCTAACATTAACAGGTATTACTTTATCGTCGCCAATCCTCATCACTTCTCCTTCTTCTATTACTCTTAAAAGCCTTGCTTGATACTCAAGGGGAATTTCACCAATTTCATCGAGAAAAATAGTTCCCCCGTGAGCCAACTCAAACAATCCAGGTTTACCATTTTTACGAGCCCCAGTAAAAGCTCCTTCCGCATATCCGAATAATTCACTCTCGAGTAGATTTGGAGGTATAGCCGCACAATTTATTGCTACAAACGGACCACTTGCTCTATTACTCGCATTATGGATACTTTGAGCAAAAAGTTCTTTACCTACTCCCGATTTACCAAGAATTAGCACAGGAGAATCAACAAGCGCATATTTTTTTGCTCTCCTAATACATTCTTCCATTTGAGTACTTTTATATAAGATATCTTTGAAGGTATATTTTGCTATAAAACCTTTTTTTGTCAATTCATATCTTATCTTTTTTTCTAATTCCTGAATTTGTGTTACATCTTGAAATGTTGCTACAACACCTTCTACTTTATTGTCTACGATTATTGGTACTCTATTTGTAACTATTTTTTGATTTTTTATATCTTGCAACTCACCTATTTCAGCATAACCACTTTTTAAGACTTCCAACATTCTGGTATTTGGTATAATTTCCTCTACCCTTTTCCCTAATACATCTTTAGCTGCTAAATTAAATATTTTTTCAGCCATTGTATTAAATGTTGTTATATACCCTTCTTTATCAATTGAGATAATTCCATCATGTACAAAGTCCATTATTATCCTTATTTTTTCACTTTTCATTTTTTCTAACTTCGATACTTCCAAAATTCTTTGTGTTTCTTGAATAGCATCTATTATTGCTTCCTTCCCTGATGTTATAAAATAGCTTTTATACCCATATTTTTTTGCGCTTTTATGTCCTATAGCATCTCCTACAATAACAGTAGCCCCTTTTTTAATTAATTCCAATACTAATTCTGGAGCTCTTTTTTCCGAATCAAAAACCACTTTTTCAATATTAAGCTTTAATAACTCTGCAATCGTTTCACTTCTATCAACAATATTTTCATAACCAGCTATACCAATCTTACCTTTGTAATCTATTAAATCTTTGAATGCCCTCAGTATATCAAATGAGCTAATTTTAATTTCAACAACAGGAATATTTACTGCTTCTTTTATCATTTTATATGTACCACCACGAGATATAATAATTTGGGCCCCATTCTTGACACATTCTTTTGCAACCTCTACACCTTCACTTAAATCTCCCATTAGTATGTCAACATTAGTAAATTTATTCTCATTAACAACTTTTTTTGCTACTTCAGCTAAATCTTCAAAAGGTGCAATTAAAACTATATCTTTCATAAAGATCCTCCTTTTATAATTTTAGAAAATTCTCAAAAAAATTATTTTTTGTTATTCTTTATTGCTTGTAGTTAATTATAAATCCTATATAGTAATAATACAAGCATAAGTCATATAAAAAGTATCTTCTAAAGTTTCTTAATCGAGTAGGAGCTGAATAATTATTTTATTCAGCGTCCTCTCACACCACCGTACGTACCGTTCGGTATACGGCGGTTCATTAGGAATTGTGTACAATTAGATATCTTTGGGATAAACTCTTATAACCTATGCTTTCAAAGTATTTATTTGTAAGAGTCTTATTTAGGATTGGGCTATTGGATATTCTCCAGTAGCCTTTCCTTGTATTGGCGTATTCCCAGGCTTTTTGTTCGGAGTTTTACTAAGTTATCATGCTTCGTTTTTATCTTCTTCCATTGTTTCCATATACATGCCCTTAGTCTTCGCCTTATCCATTCGTCAAGGGTTTTCATTATGCTTTTCGCGTCTGCTAATCCAAAATAGTTGACCCATCCTGTTGTTATTTGATTTAGTCTTTTTATTCTGTTTTCCATGCTTATTCCCTTGTTCCGATTGGTTATTTCTCTTACTTTTTCCTTAAACCTTTTGATGGATTTTTCATGGATTCTTATTCTTACTTCGTTTTCTTTTGTATAGAATGAAAATCCAAGAAATTTTCTTCTCCATGGTCTATCTACAGCACTTTTTGCTTCGTTGACTTTTAGTTTTAATTTGCTTTCTATGAATTTCTTTATGCTCTTCATTACTCTGTTTCCTGCAGACCTGCTTTTTACATATATGTTGCAGTCATCTGCATATCGGCAGAATTTATGCCCTCGTTTCTCAAGTTCTTTGTCTAGTTCGTCCAACATTATGTTTGCTAATAGTGGACTTAATGGCCCTCCTTGGGGTGTCCCTTCTTCTGTTGATACTTTGATTCCGTTTATCATTACTCCTGATTCTAGGTATCTTCGTATTAACTTTAGTACCCTTTTATCTCCTATCCGCTTTTCTAGTTTGGACATTATTATGTCGTGGTTTACTCTGTCAAAGAACTTTTCTAAGTCCATATCTACAACCCATGTGTATCCTTCATTTATGTATGCTTCTGCGGCTTTTATTGCGTCTTTTGCACTGCGTCCTGGTCTGAATCCATAACTGCTATCTGAAAATGTATGGTTGTAGACTCTATTTAGTATTTGGGCTATTGCTTGTTGTATTAGTCTGTCTAGTACTGTAGGTATTCCTAGTAGTCTTACTCCTCCATCTGGTTTGGGAATTTCTACTCTTCGCACTGGTTGTGGTTTGTATTTCCCCTCCAGCAGTTGTTGTTTTATGGTTGCCCAGTTTTCTTTGAGATACGGTAGAAGTTCATCTACTCCCATCCCATCGACTCCATGGCTTCCTTTATTTGCAACAACGCGCTTGTATGCTGCTTCCATGTTCCCTCGTTCTACTATCATTTCAAGCATCTTGCCGGTATATCTTTGTACCTCGTTTCTTCCATCTTCCGACGCCGATGATATACTATGCACTTCCGTTGTCTTTTGAAATTCCATTTCTCTATTCAACGGATAGCCTCTTTGTTGAGTTGTCTGCAGTCTCTGCATATCTTTCGAGTCCATAAGATTTCCAAAACCTCCTAACGTTCGGTCCTTCCTTATCTATTCATGTCTAGATAAGTACTATGACCTCTGCTGACTTCTCAAGGTTCAGCCATACATCACTGCATGGGTTGTCACTTCAGATTTTACTCCCATGACTTATCCTTGAGACCTCCCCGGGTAAGAACGATAACTTTCATCTCATATATCTGCCAGATTTACTATATGGGATTCGGGTAGTGTTGGACTTCGTTTTGTTACGCAAACTCATCCATCCCAATTCAGCCTCTTATCTGGTTCTTGTTCATCAGACCGAGATTTTGCCTTAAGCTTCCTTCAGATTCCACCTCACGATGGACACCCTTGCTCTTGGCTAGTGGTTCCCACTACCAAGCCCACAGCGGACTTTCACCGCCTAGTTATCGCCCATGCCGGGCGCACATAAATAAAAAGCACCCTTATAATCGAAAAAGGATGCTTTTTTATTTTTTATTTACCATATATCATAAAATTCTTTCACAAAAGCATGAGCTGCTATTTCACTAAAAGCTTTCAATTTTACCTTAACTTTAAAAAAACCTAATGTGGTATAAGTTTTTATTTTTTCATTTGTTAATCCAATATAATTAATCTCTAAATAATGAAAATATTCATGGCACAAAAATAATTTTACAACTTTGTTATAATTGCACCAATCGAAAAATTTTTCAGGTATCGATGGAATAAATATTTCTTTTATTGGCTTTTCATATAAAATAATTTTATTTTTCTCTTTGTTATATTCGCTAAAGACTATATAATTAAAGATATAATTCTTTTTACTGATTTCAACCATAATATTTTCTTCCGAAATCAAATTTATTATGTCATTTGTTTTCAACTTTTTGGCTTCTTTAATTCCTCTTTCCCAAACTATCTCTAATACTTTGTCACTTTCATCAGATGAAAATACTTTCTTGCTATAATTACCAAATTTTAATTCCTGTTCTATTAACTGTTGTTTATCTAAAAAAACAGATGGTATCACTTTATTTCCCTCACTTTATATACTTACTCTAAATTTAAGTGTTGCTTAAATGCCATGTCATTCGTAATACTATTTTTCATACTTAACATCAGACAAAGACCATCTAAAACTATATGAACACTTTGATCAAATAATGAACTTAAAAGCTGAACAGATTTTCTTTTTTCTCCTGTATCATATTTAGTTGTAGCTGGTACAATAAGTACCTCATCTGAAATTTTTGCTAATAGCGAATCAGCTTTACTTGTTACAGATAAAACTTTGCAATTCAGTCCTTTTGCCACTTTTGCATTCTCTACTACAAATTTTGTACTTCCTGAACCAGAAATCGCAAAAAATATGTCACCATTTTGTAAAGATGGTGTTACAGTCTCTCCAATAACATACACCTCATATCCTAAATGTTTAAGTCTCATAGCAAAAGCTTTGCCCATTAATCCTGATCTACCTTCACCATCAACAAAAATTCGCTTATTCATGTCAAAATAATTAGATATTTCTTTCATCTGATTTTCATCAACCTCACTAACTACAGATTCTATTTCTCTTAAAATTGTAACTAAAATTCCCATACTGATCCTCTCTTTTCTAATAATTTGTTAGTTTATTTTTTTTATATTCTGCATTAAAGAATAAAATTCCTTCGCTGCTTTTTGCATATCAAAAGCTTTCGTAATGGCAGAACCAATTACAACAATTTCTGGTTTTATTATTCTGGTTTTATTTAATTTATTTAGTAACTCTATATTTATTCCCCCCGCAATCGCTAAATGAGGTAACTCACTAATATATAGCTTCATTTTCTGAAAATAACTTTCAAAGTCCTTTTCAATTTCATCTTTAGCAATATGAATACAAAATATAGCTTCTTTAAATTTCTTCAAATTTGTAATACGGCTCTCATTTGTTTCCATTAAATCTATCATAATAGATTTTTTATATTTTTGTGCCACATCATAACACAAAGAAATAGTATTCAATGGAGCAACCCCCATTACCGTTGCTATATCTGCCCCTGCACTATAAGCAGCTTTAAATTCATACTCTCCTTCATCCATAGTTTTTAAATCCGCCAATATTAGCTTATCAGGAAATTGTTTTCTCATTTTCCCCACAGAACTCATTCCATAATCTTTTATAAGTGAAGTTCCAACTTCTATTATATCAATATAATCATATACCTTTTCAACTATTTTTATAGCACTTTCTATATTTATCCTATCTAATGCAAGTTGTATTTTCATAAAATTCTCACCCTTCTCTTATACTATGAGTCATTATGAACTTTTCTAGATTTTCTCTATTGGGTAATCCATCATTATCGCCTGGAAACATTATAACTCGCGCTCCAATAGCATTACCTCTTTTTACAGCTTCACGCAATGATAAATTTTCTAATAAGCCACTTATAACTCCAACGGCAAATCCATCACCAGCCCCTACAGTATCCACTATTTGTTCAACTTTAAATCCACTCACTGTATATTCTTCAGTAGGAGTTTTAACAAAAGCCCCTTTTTCTCCTGTTTTAATTATTACGATTTTCGTCCCCTTTTCTAAATAAAATGAAGCTATATCATTTAGTTCATTATAACCTGTAAGAATTTTCCCCTCTTCATATCCGGGTAAAACTATATCGCATCTAAAAGCAATATCATTTAATATACTCCTCATTTCCTCTTCGCTTTTCCATAATTGCTTACGAATATTAGGGTCAAACGAAATAAGTATATTCTTTGTTTTAGCTATCTCAACAATGTTATATATGGTTTTTCTGAAACTTAAAGATAAAGCAGGAGGAATGCCAGTCAAATGAATGTGATTTACATCATCAAAATTAATTTCTTTTAAATCATTTTCCTGTATGTGAGAAGCAGCAGACCATTTCCTAAAGTATACAACTTCAGGGTCTCCAATACGTGTTTTAGATTTAAGTTGAAAACCTGTTGGATATTCATTATCAAATTTTATATAAGAAACATCAATATTTTCATTTACTAAAAATTTATATATATATTTGCCAAAAGGGTCATCTCCAAGACGTGTTATATAACTCACTTTATGACCGAGTCTTGCAAGTCCTATTGCGACATTAACTTCTGATCCTGCCAAAGCCTTGGTAAAATTATATACTTCCTCTAAAGGTCCCTCTTCGTTTGCTATAAACATAACCATTGGTTCTCCAATAGTAATTATCCTTCCCATTTATATCACTCCTCAATTTTTATATATCATTTTTAGCTCCTACAATAATAATTTCTTCTTTTTCATCAAGCAAATCAATTTCCGTTGCAACTACTTTTATTAATTGATCTTTGCTGTTCATACCAGAATAATCAATTAAACGCCCTCCTATACATATGTAAATATCGGGATATAATATCGTATCGCTCTTATATAAACTTGCGCTATCCCATACCTCATTTAAATCTTCGTAAAATGTAGTTTTGTTAGACTTTTTAACAATTCCATCTCCCCTTTGGACTTTGATAAATCCCTTTTTATCTATAATTCTTATTTGTTTTTTACCTTTATCATTGTTTTTATCAGAAAAAACAAATAATCCGAAAGTTTTTGTTTCTAAATTAACATCGTCTATTGCAACATTCATAGATTTTGCCGCAATATCTTTTGCTTCTTCTTCAGTACACTCTTTTAACAAATCTGTTGTTTTTACTTCAGTAGATCCTAATGCAATAGCTGTAACTTTTTGCGTTTGTGAATCTATTTCAATAAAGACTTCTACACTTTCCGGAACAGCTCCACTATTTATTGCCGCCTGTTTTGCTTCATTTTTAATAGCCGCTATATCTTCTTTAGAAGGATTAGGAATTACTCGTTCTACTACATCTCGTACCATCGCTAAAGCTACTCCTATTGATGAAATTACCTCTGCATTTTCTGGTATTTTATATTCTAACTTCATTTTATTGGAAACATATGGAATTAGAGCCGCAGCACCACCTCCAACTCCTACTAAAATTAATTGATCTTTTTCAAGCTTATATCTTAACGCAAGTTCTTCTATAACAGGTAATATTTTTTGTGATGATTTTTCTAAAATTTGCTTCGCAGTTTCTTCTACAGAAAGTCCTAATATCTTTGCCAATGGTTCAATTGCTTTATAACTTGATGTATAATTTCCATATGCAAAATGTTCAGGTTTTACAAGTCCTAATACATTTGCAGCACACGTATTAGTTATTGCTATTCTCTTCCCATTTTTTAGTTTTACTGCAACATAATCTGCAGGATCCCCTTCTCTTGGACTAAAAAATTCTATTTCTGGATCTTCAATCTCCTCCTCTGGAGTAAAAGCTGCATAAGGCAATCCTGCTATATGAGCACTTCTTGGCCCAACATCTACAATTTTATTTTTAGAAACCCTAACCATACTTCCTCCTGCCACACCTAAAACACGAACATCTAAAGAATTTATATAAGTTCTATGCCCACCAACAATAGCATAATCAATCGCTGGTCTTCCATTTTTTATAACACCAATATTAGTACTTGTCCCTCCGACTTCAAAATATATACCATTAGATGCCCGTAAATACATTAAAGCTCCTATAACACTTGCAGCAGGTCCAGACAGCATAGTCAACACCGGCCTCTTTTTCATTTCATTTATATCCATTACCCCACCATCACCGCGCATTATCATTAAAGGTACTTTTATTCCAGCTTTTTTTACACTTTCTTCTGTACTATTCGCTGTATCAAGCATCTTGGGTAAAATACTTGCATTTATAGCTGCAGTCCTCGTCCTTATTGTTAACCCATACAATTTACTAATATCTGACGCTACAGTAGCCGGTACACCCATTTCTAAAGCAACCTGTTGAACCATTTTTTCTTCTTTAATACTATCAACTCCAAAAGCTTTACTTGCAACAATTACTTTAGCACCCATTTTTAATAATTCAGTTATTGCTTGAACAATATTTTCACGGGAAAGGTTTTTTGATTTTTCATACGTATGATAAATTTTTATAAATTTGCCTGTTCCTAGTGGAATGTCTCCAATATTTGTTTGTCGTTTAGCCAAAAAGCCTTCAATTCCTCCACCGCCTATTCCCAAAATCCCGACAGATGATACATCTCCTTCCAACAATGCATTGGTAGCTTGAGTTGTGCTATGAGCTATGAAAATAACATTTTCAGGATTAATATTGTTTTCTGTTAAGCATTTCTGGAAAGCTTGTATTACTCCCGCAGAAACTCCCATAGGATGAGAATGAGTAGTCATTACAGAAGCTTTGCCTATTATTTCATGGGTTTCATTATCAATAGCTACAGCTTTTGTATGCGTCCCTCCAACATCAATTCCCATTCGTATCATACTTTCTCTCAACTTGCAACACTCCTTTAAAAATTGTATCATATGGCTACAGCCTTTCGAATAATTTCAAAAGGCTGTAGCCATAGTATTTATTTAAACATATTAACTGCAATGATTTCATTTATAATTACCACAAGCCAAGCCCATACAACACCCGTTTTTAAGAAATCCTTTATGCTTAATTTCGTATAGTTTATCGCCCATAAGTTCCATGATTGAGTAGGACATGTAGAAATAGCCATTGATATGGTAGGCACGTAAATCAAAGGCAAAAGTAGTTGCGGTGAAAACAAGTTTAAACCTGTTAATATTGCTATTGTAGCGCTACCAGCGCCCCATGCCATAAGAGGTCCTCTAAATAATGCAAGTGGTGCAAGCATACCTATCGCAATGGCAATTATAAGCGCATTTTTAGGCATTATAGGTGAAAGCATGGTCTGGAAAATATGTGCATTTTTACCGGCTGCTGAACCAAACATAGCTAGTGTAAACAACATACCAAGCAACAAACCGACATCTGCTACACCATCATACAGTGTTTTTTGTATCAAGCTCTCTGCAGTTTTCCAAGAAGAAAACTTCTTTGTCACCAGTAATGCTAAAAATATAGCTAATAACATTGCAGGAATAGGTTGCCATTTAAAAGCTATTGCCATGATAACAGGAATAATAGGTATTATAAAACTAATAGCTGGAACATTAGTAGTGTCAATTTGTGGTTCTGTAGGCTGAGCCCATGCATAATTCACTTTACCTTTTCGTAAATTAAATGTTAACATTAACATTATAAATAAGATCTGTATTGCCATCGCAATGAAGCCAAATTTAATATACGGGCCATTATAAGCAACATCAGGGAAGAACAATTGTATTTGTTTAAACAAAACTATGTTTACATACATACCTGCACCAACTGATAGCGTAAATGAGGATACTGCTACATTTTTTGGAACACCAATCGAAAGTAATATCGGTAATACAATTACACCAATTGCTATTACTGCTCCAACTCCAAAAGTACTTGTAAATATAAAAGTTGTAACCAACGAAACTAAGATAGTTGTTAATAATGGACGATCGCCGCCAAGTTCTACTGTCCTTCTTATAATAGCTCCAGCAATACCCGTTTCAACTAATACACGTCCAAACCAACTACCAAATATAACTACCGTAGCTGTCATTCCGTATGTCTCTGCAGATTTCTCAAAGACTTCACTGATTGCTATATCATATGGTATTCTTCCTATTAAAACCCACAAAAAAGCCATTACTAAGAAACCTATCATTAAATTTCCGCCGCGAGTAGCATAATAAATAAGCAAGAAATAGGTGATTAGCAACAAAATACCTACCCACATATCCATGTTTTTCTCCCCCTCTTAAAAGATTGATAAATTTGAAAAACTTTGAAAACCTTGAATTTGGCTGTTCATCTCTCACCTCCTTTTCGCAAAATTAGAAATTAATTTTATGTCAATTCTTTTTTGGTACTTTATTAAATTGAACTGATTCCTTTATACAGCTGATAATTTTTCTATAGATTCTTTTATCACATCAATGGGAGAAGTTCCCCCTGGAAATTCAAGTCCAATAAGAATGTGTGATGGAAACATTTTAAGTACTTGATCCCATGGCACAATACCCTTGGACAGTGAAACTGTTTTAGGTCCAAAATTTTCTAAAATCACGTCCTTTAAATGAATATAGTTGATAAATCTACCTATTTTCTTAGCATTATCAATGGGATTTTCTCCAACCCAGTACCAATTGCCTATATCGAAAGTTCCTTTTATATTCAGTTCATATTTATTGCACCACTCGAAAAATTCTATCAAATTAACAACTTTTCCACTTAATTCAGTTTGATCGTTTTCAATTGTTATTTGAATATTATATTGAGCCAACAATTTTTTAAGCTGAATAACGAGATTCAAATTATTTTTATCAAATTCCCCCAATGAAAACTTAATCATCTTTGCATCTATACACATAGCTTCATTGATATATTGTTCTATTATCGCCATGGGTAGTGTTTTATTAACAAATAGATACGCAGGAACAGAATAAATTAAGTGAAAATTATATTCCTTAGCTAACTCTTTAATCTCCTTTAATTCTTCTTTTTTTTCTTTCAAAAATTCTTCTCTTATTTCCACGTTTACTATACCTAACTTACTAATATCCTTTAAATATTCGTACTGTTTTTTACCTTCAATTAATTGTTCCTCAAAAAGCTTCATTGTTACCACAATTCTATTCTTGTTCATTCTTTAAATCCCCCAATTATTTAAAATTTTTTACTGCTTCAATTAACTTTTCTATCCTTTCTTCTAACAAATATAAATTATTTAAATTAATTCCTCTTGTTAAATATCCTCCTACTCCCACAGCATAAGCTCCATTTCTAAACCATTCTGCTATATTTGAATTATCAACACCACCTGTAGGCATAAATTCAACAAAAGGAAATGGTCCCTTTAAGGATTTAATAAAAGCTGGTTTTAAAAATTCACCCGGAAACAACTTTATTATATCCGCTCCCATTTGATATGCATTATATATTTCAGTCGGTGTTGATGCTCCCATAGAAAAAAATATATTATTCTCTTTACAATAAGTAGCAACCTCTTCTATAAGGCAGGGAGTTACTATAAAATCAGCTCCTTGTTCTATTGCTTCCTTTGCTTGAGATAGATCTAATACAGTACCTGCACCTACTATTGAATCTGGTAAAGATTTTTTTAATTCATGTATTAATAAACGTGCATTTTCAACTGTATAAGTTATCTCAATAATGTCTATTCCTTTTTGAAAAATCGTTGTTGATATTTCTTTTGCTAATTCTTTATTTTCAATTCTTATCACTGCAACAATTTGGTTTTTGAACATTTCTTTTAAAAGTATTTTATCCATATTTTCGCCTCCTTTATATACCGATTTACTAAATCGATTAACAAAAATCTAAAAGAAAAATTGCCATCAAAAAACTTTATATTGTTAATACTGTAGAACCCCTTATAACTAAATTTGCGGATAAAGTTATTAATTTGGGCTTTGAATTTCGTTTTTGCTTTATTCTCGATATCAGACGCTTTGCTGATTCTACTCCTACTTGATAAGATGGCTGTGATATCGTTGTAATTCCAGGAGGTATTAAAGCTGCCCAGCCCCAATCGTCATATCCACAAACTCCAATATCTTGAGGTATTTTTAAATTTAATTTGCTAATTCCCTGCAGCAAGCTTAATAACACTACTCCATTAACTCCAAAAGCTGCTACTTTTTCTTTTTCGCTTTTTTCAAGTAATTGTCTTAGTCCTTCTATAACAGAAGTTTCTCTTTCTGTATCAATAACAATTATCATATCATTAACATCTCTATTTAAATATTTCAAACAAGTATCCAAAAAAGCTCTTTTTCTTTCTAAACGGGTACTAATATTTTTTATTTCTTCAGTAAAAAAACCTATTTTCATAAAGCCATTGTCAATCAAATGTTTAATTAATTCGGAAGTTACTTCATAATTATTGACTACTACCGTATCAAATTTAAATGTTTTAATGCTTCTATCAGCTAAAACTATAGGCATCCCATTATTTCCAACTTCTAATAAGAATTCATCAATTTCACCTGTGGTATTTATTATTAAACCTTCTACTCTTTGGTCAATCATAGAGAGAATATATTCTTTTTCTTTTTTAGGATCATTGTCAGTATTTGCAATAATGATATTGTAATCGTGTTGTTTGCATACATCTCCAATTCCACGCACTAATATAGATGAAAAAGGATTACTTATATCAGCTACTAATACCCCAATTAAATGGCTTTTATTAGATTTAAGACTTCTAGCTAATTTATTAGGACGATAATCAAGTTCTTCAATTACTTTTTTAATACGTTCTCTTGTTTCACTAGACATATATTCATAATGTCCATTAATATAACGTGATATTGTTGTTTTAGAAACACCAGCTTTTTGAGCTACATAGTCTATTGTAATACTAAACCTTTTAGTATTGCTCATTTTCTTCTCCCATCTGTTTTTAATATTTTTATTTTTGAAATCAATTAACTAAATCGGTTTATAAAGTTTGTTATTATATATATTCTCCATAACTCGAAAAATTCCTTCTTGTATTTAAAAAAAATTTTTATTTTTATCATTCTAGCAATGATATGAAAAGTAAAATCGAGTAGGAAAGAGATAACTCTTCTCCCTCCTACTCGATTTTACTCAATTACAACCCACTTATTTTCTTTTGCAGATTTCACTATTTGTTCACATAAGAATAATTTGCAACGTCCATCTTCAAAAATTGGAAAATCAGGAGTTTGACCTTCGATATCTTCATCTTGAAGTATATGTTTGTATACTTCTTAAACATCTTTTTAGAAGTATTAAGAAAGCCTTAATTTGTCCTCCGGGAAATTAATTATTTTCCTAGTATACTAATTTATTCATTAAAATCTTATTAGTTCCATTTTTCTGCAAATCTAAAGTTCGTTGTGTCTCTCAGAATCCCAATTTATAAACTTTCTAGAAACATAAACTTTAAAAGATAATCTATTTTTACGCCCTGTCGCAATCTGGAGTTAATACAATAGGTACAAAAATGTGTTATGTTCAATCAAGTTTTTATATTGTTATAGAGTGATGTGATTTATGACACTTTTTATTTTATCCATATATTCCTAGTGTTTCTTGCCATACATTCCAAAGGAATTTATATTTACAATTGGAATTCCTTTATATTTTTATAGGGCATGCTTTTCGTCATTTTTTCTTTTTAATAAGAAATTTTCTTAAATTAAAAAGCCTATTTTCCATGGAATACTTTATATAGACATAAATTTAGGTGCAAACCCAGCTTCTAATTTAGCGTCCAACTTTAAGATGTACTAATAGCTACATAATTTTGATCCTGAAATATTCTATATATTCCTATTTTTCAAACATAATAACTAAATGTGATTTACTATTTATTAGTTAACTTTATATAATTGTGTAAAAATGGATTAAACCTTTCCCTACCCTGCAGTTAAAACTAAAGTAATTAAAGCTAAAAAACTAACTATAAAGGTGGTAAATAGCTCAATATATCATATTTATCTATTTTTAAACAATATTACATTAGTTTAACTCTCACAAACTATATAAACCATATCCCAAACTATTAATTGTGGTATAACAAATCTAATAGCTTTCCCATGTTCATGAGGTACATATTCATAATCCAGTTTCTTCGGTTTACCAGAATCGATGTCTGGTGATGCTAAATATATACCTTTTACATTTTCTACTACAAGAGCAATAACTTCGATATTATTTATAATTTTGGATCTCTTTTTTTTCCCTTCATTCCACTTTGTGCTTTCTAGTCCAGTAAAGTTAATAAAATGTATTATTTTATATCCCGGTTTTTCTTTTATTAAAGTCCATACGCTATCCTTTTCAGCTTTTGGTGAAAACTTTGTACCTTTAAATACATACTCACCATTTATTCCTCCTGTATGTGTCATAGTATTATCAACAATATTAAAATCATATAAAAGTTCTTCATATCTTACAATGAAATCATAATAATTTCTTAGCTCTCTAACGAATCTCTCATTGTCTATCATTGTATAATTAGGATAATAGGCCTCTGTTAATATGCCGTTTAATTCACCAAGCAAAAGATGAAAGCCGCCACTTGCAAATATTGTAGCCATCATCATAATTGTCGCATTTTCTGCATATTCTACTGGGACATTTGATCTTTTTGAAAAAGGCTCCATGTATGCTGCAAGAATAACCTGCTTATCAGGAGCATATTTTTTCGCATTTGTAATTAAATTATATAAATCCTGATATGTATCATTTGGAGGCCATACTTCTATATATACAACATCCTGTTTCGCACTTGCTACTGTATCAATAGGCCAGTTATTTACAGCATTAAAAATTAAAGCAGGTTTATATCCATTTTTTTCGATATACTCCATTGTGTCATTAATTAACACAGGAAATTCATTCCTTAGTCTTCTTATCTTTTTCACACCACCAGCAATACTTAAAGCCTCTTTGGGGAAACCGTACTGGTCCATGTGTATACCATCAAATCCAAATTTAATAGCCTTTAAAAATTCAGATATTATGTGATTATGCCATCCAGATTCCTTTGATATATCCATAATGTAAATCAAATTTATAAGGTCAAAAACAGTTCCATCATTTTTATACAGTGCCCAATCTTTATGTTTATCATAAAATTCTTTTTCACAACCGTAAACAGCACCATAAGCAATAGCTGTCATACCAAATTTATGCGCATAATTAATTTTTTGCTTTACTACATCAATTAATAGGTTTCTACCAAGAGGATCAGCAAAACTATTAGTCGGGGGTAACAGTTCATGATGTCTATACATCCAGTCATAAAACTGTACTACATTTATATGATATTTGTTCAACTGTACTAAATCTTTATCATCGTTTTTATCTCTATCAAAAAAATCCGATAGAAAACCGTATCTCGGTGCTAATTTCCATGACTCGGTAATATCAAACGATGTTGATAAACTGTTAATCTTTTTATTATTCCTGTACAAATCCACTTCAACCCCAAAGCCCATCATCTCTTTTTCGTTTTTTTCTATATTAAACTCAAAAACAACTTTTTCGTCATGCAATTTTAATTCTTTTTCTGTTTTATAAAGTATGTCATGAAAATTTAAAACAGTACACGATACAGTATAGTTACCTAAATCATCCGTTACCTCAAATGTTGCAATAATTTCAACTTTTTCACCAGGCCTATATTGTGATTTTGACGGATACACATCTTTAATCCTCAAGTTGTACACCTGCCTTTTTAAGTTCATAGTCAAGTACTAAATACATAGCGTGTGACCACAATAATGGCTTTGCAATATTACCCCACTTATTAACCCAATAGGGATAATAAACTTCATTATTTAAATGATAAGGTACCTGTTCTGGCAGATATCCATTTTCATCCGCTTGCTCTTCTATCCATTTTTTTACTTCTTCCGCTTTTTTATAATCACCTGATTTGCAATAGTAAAGCCCCATCCATGCAGATAATAATATCCATTGGCCGCCACCATAATAAGTATCTTTTCTATAGCGGTGCATTCCCCCATTGTGTAAAAGTTCTTTTTCTATTCTTTTAATTGTATTTAGAAATATCTCATCATTTACATCAACTACTTCAAAAGGTATTGCCAGCCATATCAAACTACTGTCAACACTATTGCTTCCTACGTATTTTACAAAACTATTTTCAACAACACAGTTTGTCAAAATATAGGTCTTTATTTTATTCGCTAATTCTTTAACTTTATCATCATTTAAATACTTGTTTATAGAATTAAGTCCCCCATAAAGGCATGCTAGCGTAGAGGTATGTATTTTATCACTATTTTCTTCCCATACATCAAAATTAGGATAATACCATAAATTATCAATGTATTTAATTGTAATATCTATGCTTTTGAAAAAATCATTTATGAGTTCCGTCTTACCTGTAATTTTTATATGTTCTGATAATCCCCAAAGCCATGTGCCATATCCATCAAGTTGAAAATTACCCCATCCACTATCTTTCTCTTCATAACCTTCCAGCGTATATCGCGCATAAAGAAAGTCATTCGGTTCAAGTTTATTGCCATTTTTTATTTTCTCTATAATTTTATCCACTTTATAACTATATCTTATTATCACTTCATTTACCCAACGATAAAATTTCTTTGCTTCAGCATACTGCTCCACTAAATCCATAGAATACGCAATGAAACTGCCATCTCTCAACCAACTGAAATGATATGTTGGGAATGAAGGTGATGCTATAAATGAACCATATTCTGATTGATTATTTTTAATAATTTTAATACTCTTTTCTACCAAATTCTCCATTTCAATTCCTCCAAAAATTATTTTTTAATAAATATCATGTCCCAGTATTGCAGTTCAGGAACAGATATTTCCAGATATTTACCTTTACTATCTTCCTTCTTTTTAAATTGAAGTTTCATAACCTTACCATCATTAATATCTGGTGAAGCAAGATAAACATTTTTAATATTATCATCTTTTAAGTAATACTTCACCTTAAAATCTTTTATTATAGGTGGCGCACTATAATTCCCTAGATCATCTCTCCAATTCGAAACCTCAATACCAAGTAAATTTATCATGTGTATAACATCATACCCTTCTTTTTGTTTCGCATATGTCCATACTGTTCGTGCTGAACCATTGTTACTTATCTCAATTCCAGGTATCTCTATTTTGTTATCTGATTCTTTAAGCCCATCTCTTAACAGATTTTCATATGCTGTTAAAAAGTCATAGTAATTTCTCATAGCTTTTACAAGTGATTCCGACATTTTTAAATTTGCTGACGGAAAATACTCTTTTGAAAGCATTCCCGTATCACCAAGCTCAATATGGTCGCCACCAGCAGCAAATATTGCAGCATCAGTAAGTCTTACACTATGTTTATTAAATTCAGCACTTCTATCTGCAATGCCATAATTCATATACGCAGCTACAACAGTAGCTTTCTTGCCATCAGAATAATTATATCCATTATCGACAGTTTGTTTTAAAAAGTTATAATGAGCTCTTGCCGGCGGCCAAATTTCCACATATAAAAAGTCTACGTCAGCACCAGACGCAACATTAATAAGACCATATTCATTTACAGTATTGCATACTATTCTTTTCCCTAATGCCTTTTTCGCATTGTTTAAAAAATCTGCATATGTCATAGATAGTTCTACCAGATTCCCTTTGTAGTCATAAACTGTGCCTCTTGGCCCTAATGTATCGACATGCCATACATCAAAGTTATACACTCCAAAAGCATCCTTTTCAGCATTAAAAATGTAGTTTTGCCAGTCTTTATTTGCAGGATTAAAAAGGTACAATCTATCTGTCGCCCATGTATGTGGAAGTGGATGGTTATCTTGTTCTTCATGATTGGGATCTTTATAAAGACCCCACTCTGGTTTCGCCCCGTCTTTTACATAATCGAAATATCCTCCATACATAAGATTATAATTTGCAGCCATTATGTTTTTAGAGTGAGCAAGTTCAATGTAGTCCTTAACTGTCTGGCCATAGATATCCCTGTTTGCTATGTCTTTCCATTTTGGATCTGGGTTTTCAACTGTCCCGGCTAACGGCTTGTTATGTTTGTATTGCCAGTCATAAAACAATAATCCGTTTAAATGATATTTATTAAGGACTTCAATAATAAGGGCAGATTTTTCCTTACTCTGTTCAGGAAAATTAGCTAAATATCCGTATCTTGGGAATTTTGACCAATCAGAAGAAACATCCACAGCAGTATTCTTGTTATCTATTGCTTTATTTCCTTTTACGGCATAGACTTCCACTAAATATCCTTTAAAATCATCTTTTGGAGCTTCCCAAAATATATTCAATTGTTTTTTCTGACCACTTTTTATATTTACTTGTATTTTTGCCTTCCCCACAATACTCTCAAGATGTTTATAAAAAATATAAATCGTTCCACGAAAATCTTCTTGTAGTTCATTATTCAATTCTATCTTTATGGTTACTTTATCACTTGGATAATATCTTGCTTTATCTGTATATACATCGCTTATTAGTTTGCCTTTTGTTAAAGCTAGTATATTATTGTCATCTTTAAAACTAAAAATATTTCTATACATGTAGAGTGCTCCAAATATAGCAGTTGATATTATTAATATTAACGCAATAATCTTTTTACTCAATTTTTAATCCTCTCCCATATTTATGAAACTCTATTATGCTCAACCTTTCAAAGCTCCTTCTTGGATACCTCCCCTTATGAAATACTTTTGGAATATGATAAATATTAAAATTATTGGTATAACAGCTATCAATGATGCTGCAAATACAAGTCCCCATTTTGTTGCAAACTGTCCCTGAAACATTCTTATCGCAATGGGCAATGTTCTTTTTATTGGGGTCTTTATTAATGTCAATGCAGTGAAAAACTCATCCCATGTACCTGAAAAAGCAAAAATTGCAAAAGTTGCTAATGCAGGTTTTGAAAGTGGCAGTATTATGTGTCTGTATATAGTCCACCTAGAACCTCCATCAATAATAATTGACTCTTCCAATTCTCTTGGTATCTGTTCAAAAAAGCCCTTCAAAAAAAATGTATTTCCTGCAATTCCTCCTCCTACATATAGGAGTAAAAGTCCTGTATATGTGTCAACAAGATGCATTCCATTAATAACCGTATATTGTGCTACAATGTTTAAAACTCCTGGTACCATCATTGTAAAAAGATAGATGTTAAAAATTAAATTTTTGCCAGGAAAATTGAACCTTGCAAACCCATATGCTGATAAGGTAGAAATAAAGAGAGACAATATTGTATTCGTTATTGCGAGAAATAAGCTATTTAAAAAGTATCTTTCGAAATTGTTAGCATTCCACGCCTCTATAAAATTGCCTAAGTATAAAGATTTTGGTATTAAAATAGGAGGATATGGCATAACATACGTATCTTGTGTCAAAGCTGTAGCTACCATGTACATAAAAGGAATAACCATGGCAGCAGAACAAATCAATAGCAAAATATGAATAATAAGTTGACCAAATTTGCTTTTAACCATAAATATTGCCCCTTTTTAATAATTAAACTCATCATACTTCAAGAGTCTTTTTTGTAACAAAGTTATAGCCATAATTACTATACCAATTATTACACTAATTGCAGATGCATATCCGAATTCAAAATCTGAAAATGCCCTATTATACATATAATTCAAAAGCACATCCGTTGTACCAAGTGGAGCACCATTTGTTATCATCATAACTTGTATAAATACTCCAAATGCACCTATAATTAGATTTATCAATATAAAAAAAGTGGTAGGTTTTATTAACGGTATAATAATCTTAAAAAACGTTTGAACAGGGTTAGCCCCGTCTACTTCAGCAGCTTCGTACAGCTCATTTGGTATACCTTGAAGTGCTGCCAAGTATATAACCATTACCCATCCTATACCCTTCCATATGCCAAGAACCCAGATTACAAAGTTAGCTGTCCATGTATTCTGAAGCCAGGAAATAGGATTAGAAATTAAATGTAGCTTCAACAATGCATAATTAATTAGACCTTCTTTACCATCTGTAAATAAATATTTAAAAATTAATGAAACAACTATCCAGGAAGTAATTACAGGTATATATATCATAACTTTATATAAATTTTTCCCTTTGATTACATTGTTAATTAAAACTGCAACAATAAGCCCTATCGCCATTTGACCAGGTACTGTAACAACTCCATATAAAACCGTATTTCTAAAAGCTAACCAAAATTTTTCACTGTGAAACGCTCTCATAAAATTTGCAAACCCTACAAACTCACTGGGTTGCCCTGGCATTATATTGTAATTTGTAAAAGCCATATAAATATTTTTTATTTGTGGATAAACAACAAATACAGATAATAAAACTAACCCTAATCCTATAAAAGGCAAAACCTCAAACCATTCTTTAAATTTTTGCTTAAAATGGCTATTCTTTTTGTTATTTTTACTTTTATTTTCTAATATAGACTGTGATAACATTGAATCCAACTCCTTTTTGTAAGAAGGATTAAGAGTACACTCCTAATCCTTCTTACAAAACTAATTTTAATTATTTTGCAAAAATTCATCTATTTGTTTTGCAGCTTCATCCAATGCCTGTTGAGGTGTTGCTTTACCTCTAAATACTTTTTCAAAAGCTTGATTTAAAGTCTCATCTATCTTACCCCAATTTGGACTTGGTGTTCTTGGCCATGCAGTTTTTAATTGTTGAACATAAAGGCTAATAATCGGATCACCGCTGACATCTGATGAATTAGCTACATCCATATTTGTCGGTATAAGCCCTGCTTGTTGCGCTAACAATTTTTGAGGTGTTTCAGAAAACATATATTGCATAAAAATCCATGCCTCTTTAGGATGTTTAGTAGTTTTAAATAAAACAAGGTCTTCACCGCCTACAACTGATATGCTTCCTCCAGGTCCTTGCGGAAATAAAGCAGGTACTGTAGATTGCTTTGCAGCATCTCCTTGTATGCTGTAAAACCATGGACCATCGTCAATCATGAGATAATTATTACCTTTCATACCACCCCATGTATCTGGCTGTCCTCCCAAAATACATGGTCCAATTAATTTTTCATTATACAAATCTATTAATTTCTGCAATGCTGCTACACTTTCTGGACTGTTTAAATATCCAGTTGCTTTAGTATACTTATCATCTGTAACTTTACCTCCTAATGAGAGGAAATAGGGAGCAATTCCCCAAGGTCCTGTTCCACTGATTGCTATACCCCATCTATCTTTTCCCTTTATTTTTTCCGCAGCTGCAACAAGTTCATCAAAAGTCTTTGGCGGTTCTGTTAATCCTGCTTGTTGTAATAACGTTTTATTATATATTGCTATCTTAGTATTTGTATCTTGAGGAATTCCATAATAATGACCATTGAAATAGTTAGTTTCCATAGGTCCTTTAAATGCTTTTTCTTTTATAGCATCAAAACCCTCAAGGTTATCCACCGGTTGTAGTGCACCCAATTTCGCAAATTCTGGTACCCAAATTATATCCATCCTCATTACATCTGGAGTTGCATTACCTGCAACTGCTGATATTACTTGTTGTTTTAATCCATCATAAGGCATGCGCGTAGCTTTTACTTTAATATTGGGATATTTCTGCTCAAAATCAGGGATAATTTGCTCATTTAGAATCTTATCTTCCGTATCACTGAAAGTATGCCAAAATTCAATTGTAACAGGTTCTACTTTCTGGGTATCGTTTACAGAACTATTGTCAGTTGTCTTTTTTGTGCCACTATTTGAACTACATCCCGCCATTACAAATGTCAAAGCCAAAATAGCTGCTACTAAAACACTTATCACCTTTTTACTCATTCTAAATTTCCCCCTTTTATTAATCAAATTTATAAGTCAAATATTTATTTAATTTGTTCCCTTTACCCCTCCCTTCAACTTTTTTCAGTGAATGAAGTATTAAAAATAAACTCACTTAAAATACTGTTAATGCATTATCTTGCCCTTCATACAAAGGTATTTCAAAAAGTTTGCTAATCGCTAATGTTGAAGCACCAATCACCCATCCTTCATCTCCAAGTTCAGATACTTTTATCTGTACTTTTTTTTCATGCATTTTGAAA
>DULG01000033.1 GCA_012840485.1 Clostridia bacterium
TACTTTTCCTACTTCCATTTTGTCACATCCTTCTTTTAATATTGGTGTCAATACTAACATCTTAGCACAATTTTTATTTTTTTTAAATATTCCCTATAGACAAGTTGAAAAGAATGTGATAATATATAAAAAACGAAGTCCTTTAAGCAGTCCTGTGAGGCTGGCAAGGTTACAAATAATGTAGCATAAAAAACTTCTTGCCAGTGCAAGAAGTTTTTTTGTGGAGGTTAGGAAGTTGAAGATAAAGGCAGAGATAATGGATGAAAAAGCCATAGACAGAGCCTTGATAAGAATAGCCCATGAGATTGTGGAAAGGAATAAAGGCATTGAAGATGTGGTTTTGGTAGGCATTAAGACAAGAGGAGTGCCTTTAGCAGAAAGAATAGCAAGGTATATATCGCGAATTGAAGGGAAAAAGCCTCCAGTAGGGTCATTGGATATCACCCTATACCGTGATGACCTTACCACAGACCTTGAACAGCCTGTAGTCAAGAAAAAAGATATAGGTGTGGATGTGGTAGGTAAAATAGTGGTGTTAGTGGACGACGTGATATACACAGGAAGGACTATAAGGGCTGCTATGGATGCAATTATCGATTTAGGGAGGCCTAAGGCAATACAGCTGGCAGAATTAATAGACAGAGGGCACAGGGAATTGCCGATAAAGCCAGATTATGTAGGTAAAAATGTTCCAACATCAAAAAATGAAATAGTAAATGTGATGTTGGAGGAAGTAGACAAAGTCAACAGAGTTGTAATAACTGAAAAGTAGCACCTTTAATTTAGCCCAGCGAGGCTAAAAAGGGAGAATGATAGATATTCTCCCGGAGTATTAAACTCTAAAAAGGGAGGATTTTTTATGCCAAAATTCAAAACCCTAATTTTAACAAAAGAGAATATTTTATACAAAAAGAGTAGTACCATTTCACATTATTGTGATGTGGTTACTACTCTTTTTTTAAAAGGAGGAAGGTAATGTGAATAGAAAAGACCTGTTAGGCATTAAGGATTTATCGAAAGAAGAAATACTGGAAATTTTAGATACTGCAAAGGAGATGAAAAAAATTCTAAATGGAGAAAAATATTCACAGATACTAAAAGGAAAGACAGTTGTGACGATTTTTTTCGAACCTAGCACGAGGACAAGACTATCTTTTGAGACGGCAGCAAAGTATTTAGGAGCCCATTACGGCAATATAGAAGTGGCAACCAGCAGTGTGGCTAAAGGAGAGTCTTTAATAGACACCATAAGAACTGTTGAGATGATGAAGGCGGATGTGATAATAACGAGGCACAACATGAGTGGAGCGCCGCATCTTATGGCAAAATACACAAATGCCTCTATCATAAACGCAGGAGATGGTATAAATGAACATCCTACCCAAGCGTTTTTAGACATGATGACGATAAGGGAGAAAAAAGGTGAATTTGAGGGCCTTAAGGTGGCGATAATAGGAGACATTATGCACAGCAGAGTTGCACGGTCAAATATATGGGGTCTTAAAAAGATGGGGGCGGAAGTGAGAGTTGCAGGTCCTTCCACCTTGATGCCACCACAAATAGAAAAAATGGGAGTTAAAGCTTACTACAATGTGGAAGAAGCTATAAAGAATGCGGATGTAGTGATGGGACTAAGAATTCAATTGGAAAGGCAAAAAAGTGGACTATTTCCATCAATTGACGAATACAGAGAATATTTTGGGATAAATAGAGAGAGAATGAAACTTGCAAAAGCCGATGCGATATTGATGCATCCAGGACCTATAAACAGAAATGTTGAGGTTACTTCAGAAGCAGCAAATGCTGAGTATTCTGTCATAGAAGAACAGGTGACAAACGGTGTCGCTGTCAGGATGGCACTTTTAAAAATACTTTGTGAAAGGAGAAATTAAAATGAGGATGATTATAAAAAACGGTACTGTAATAGATGGGTTTGGAAGTGAAGTTAAAGCGGATATATTAATAGACTATGGAATAATAAAAGCGATTGACAAAAATATACAAGCCTCAGACGGGATAGTGATTGATGCGACAGGCAAATATGTACTCCCAGGTTTTGTGGATATGCACACCCATTTAAGGCAGCCGGGATTTGAAGAGAAAGAGACTATTAAAACAGGAACAGAAGCTGCAGCAACAGGAGGTTACACTACTGTTGCCTGCATGCCAAATACAAATCCTCCTATAGACAATGAAATAGTAGTAGAATATGTCAAAAGCATTGCGCAAAGAGAAGGAGTTGTAAAAGTACTGCCTATAGGAGCCATGACAAAGGGAATGAAAGGCGAAGAGATAACCGAGATGGCAAAACTTAAAAAAGCAGGGGTTGTTGCCTTATCTGATGACGGTTTTCCAATAATGAGCGCAGGACTTATGAAGAGGATAATGACATATGGAAAAATGTATGACTTACTCATGATAACTCACTGTGAAGACAAAACATTAAGTGGCGAAGGTGTAATGAATAGCGGAGTAATTTCCACAATGATAGGATTAAAAGGCATACCAAGAGAAGCAGAAGAAGTCATGCTTGTAAGAAATATCATACTTGCAAAGTCAACTGGTGTAAGGCTTCACATCGCACATGTCTCAACAAAGGGAAGTGTCGAACTTATAAGAGAAGCGAAAGAAAAGGGAGTGAAAATAACTGCTGAAGTGACTCCTCACAATCTTACCTTGACAGATGAAGCAGTCTACAATTATGATACAAACACAAAAGCTTATCCACCCTTAAGGACAAGAGAGGATATAGAAGCATTAATAGAAGGATTGAAAGATGGCACAATAGATGCAATCGCGACAGACCATGCTCCTCACACTAAGGATGACAAAAAAGTGCCTTACGACATGGCTGCTTTTGGAATATCAGGCTTAGAAACAGCCTTTTCCGTGATAAATACTTTCCTTGTACAGACAGGTAAAATAACCATAAAGGAGTTAGTCAATTACATGAGCATAAATCCTGCAAATATATTGGGCATATCCAGTGGAATAAAGGTTGGCAAGACAGCGGATATTGTGATTGTAGACCCTTATGAAGAGTATGTAGTTGACAAAGATAAATTTAAATCAAAAGGAAAAAACACACCTTTCCATGGTATGAAGCTAAAAGGAGTTGTGGAATACACAATAGTTGAAGGTCAAATAAAATATGCAAGGGATAGAAAAATTGAAAAAATTGAGGTATAATTAATAAAGGAATATTTATGCGATAAAATGAATAAATTTTCAATAAGAGGATGGTGTAGATGTTTATTGATAATTTAATTGAGAGTATAAAAGCTAAGAAAAGCCCTGTTGTAGTGGGGCTTGACCCCAGAATTGAAAAAACTCCACAATTTATAAAAGACGTTGCTTTTAAGAGGAAAGGAGAAAATATTGAAGGCATATCTGAAGCTTTATACCTTTTTAATAAAGGTATAATAGATGCAGTCTACGATGTTGTGCCTGCGGTCAAAATCCAAGTTGCTTTTTATGAAGCTTATGGGATAGAAGGATTTAAAGCTTTTTTCAAAACTGCTGAATACGCTAAAAATTTAGGGCTTATGGTAATAGCGGATGTTAAAAGAGGAGATATACAAGAGGTTGCAAAAATGTATTCAAAAGCATATTTGCAAAACCAGTTGTTTGATGCGATTACTGTAAATCCTTACATGGGTGAAGATACTATAATCCCTTACGTAGAAGATGCGATCAAATACAATAAGGGTATATTTGCACTTGTCAAGACTTCAAATAAAGGTTCTAAAGATATACAGGATATAAAAACTGCAACAGGAGAATACGTCTATCAACGAGTTGCTAAAATAATAAATAAAATTTCAAAGTCAGCAGTTGGGAAATATGGCTATAGTTCTATAGGTGCAGTAGTAGGTGCAACTTATCCAGAGGAGGCAAAAGTGCTAAGAAAGGAAATGCCAAATTGTTTCTTTCTAGTGCCAGGCTATGGGGCACAAGGGGGGACTGTTGAAGATATAATGGATTGTTTTGATGAGAATGGACTTGGCGCGATAATAAATTCTTCCCGGAGCGTTATCTATTCATATCAAAGTCCTTACTGGAAAGATGTATATTCTGAATATGAGTATGCACAAGCGGCGAGAGCAGAAGTAATTCTTATGACAGGTATGATTAACAATGGCCTTGTTAAGAGAAAATACATTGCTTGTTGAGGTGAAAAATGGAAACCAGGATATTGTCTAATGAAAAAATAGCCAGTGGCATTTATAAATTGGTATATGAGTGGAAGGGGGAAATACCTTCTCCAGGCCAATTTGTAATGGTAGACTGCAAAGGCAATACTTTTCTAAAAAGGCCTATAAGCGTATGCTCTGTTGATGACAAATCAATGACAATTGTATATCAGGTTAAAGGGAAAGGTACTAAAAATTTATCCGAAATGAAAAAAGGAGACACAATTGAAGTAACAGGTCCTCACGGACATGGTTTTGAACTATATGAGGACAAAAATGTGTTAATAGTAGGAGGGGGAATAGGCATTCCTCCCCTTCTATACCTTGCTAAAAAAATCAAAGCAAAAAATTTGTATATTGCGTTGGGATTTAAAAGTGAAATTTTTCTTGTGGAGGAGTTTAAAAATTTAGGAGAAGTTATTGTCACGACAGAGGACGGAAGTTTTGGGGAAAAAGGAATGGTGACACAAGGAATTGAGGATATAATTGATAAGATTGACATAATATATGGCTGTGGACCAAAGCCTATGCTAAAAGCTCTTAAAGAGATTTCTTTGAAAAATAACATTCCTTGTCAAATATCTCTAGAAGAAAGGATGGCTTGTGGCATAGGAGCTTGTCTTGTATGCGCTTGCAAAGTGAAAAAAGATGGTGGTTTTGAGTACAAAAGAGTGTGCAAAGATGGTCCCGTCTTTTGGGCAGAGGAGGTGGAGTTTTGAATTTACAAGTTGAAGTTGGGGGACTTAAGTTAAAAAATCCGGTGATGACAGCTTCAGGTACTTTTGGGTTTGGAAGAGAATACGGAGAATATATTGATTTAAATCAATTAGGGGCAATAGTTGTAAAGGGACTTACAGTAAAACCTAAAGAAGGTAATCCACCTCCACGAGTTTATGAAACTCCTTTTGGAATGCTAAACAGTGTAGGGCTTCAAAATCCGGGTGTAGATGCTTTCATTGAGAAAGAGCTGCCTTTTTTAAGAGATTATGATGTTGCTGTAATAGTAAATATTGCAGGAGAAACCATTGAGGAATTTGTTTACATGGCAAAGAAGCTTGATATAGATGGTGTTGATGGAATTGAAATAAATGTCTCCTGTCCAAATGTAAAAAAAGGTGGTATGGCTTTTGGAATAAATCCTGATGATATATTTAATATAACAAAAGAAGTAAAAAAAGT
This sequence comes from Clostridia bacterium, assembly GCA_012840485.1. Lineage (GTDB taxonomy): Bacteria > Bacillota > Thermoanaerobacteria > Thermoanaerobacterales > Thermoanaerobacteraceae > Thermoanaerobacter. The sequence goes on from DULG01000033.1 coordinate 5,373, forward strand.
TACACAAAAAACTGTTATTGTAAAATTAACACCAAATGTGACGGATATTGGGGTTTGTGCTAAAGCAGCAGAAGATGGAGGAGCAGATGCTGTATCTTTAATTAATACAATTGCAGGAATGGCTATAAATATTGATACAAGAACCCCTGTTTTTAAGAACATGATTGCGGGTTTGTCTGGACCTGCTATAAAGCCTATTGCCCTTAGGATGGTGTATGAGGCAGCGAGAGCCGTGAAAATTCCTGTTATAGGTATGGGCGGTATAAGTTCATTTAAAGATGCATTAGAATTTATGATTGCGGGGGCGAAGGCAGTGGCAATTGGCACTTGTAATTTTGTAAATCCCAATTGCACAATTGAGGTTATTGAGGGCATAAAACAATATATGGTTTTAAACAATATAGAAGACATAAATGAGATTATAGGTTCTTTAAAGGTTGATTAAAGGGGATGAGAAAATGGAAAAAGAAGAAGTCTTAGAGATTTTTAGCAAGTTAGGAGTAATTAACAAAGGACATTTTTTATTGACATCAGGAAAACACAGCAATACCTATTTGCAGTGTGCGAAAATATTTCAATATCCTAAATACAGCGAAATTTTTAGTAAAGAATTGGCATTAAAATTTAAAGGCCACGAAATAGATGTTGTAATAGGGCCTGCAATTGGAGGAATTATATTGGCCTATGAAGTTGCTCGTCAAGTTGGAGCAAAAGCTCTTTTTGCAGAAAGAGAAGAAGGGGTGATGAAGCTAAGAAGAGGGTTTGAAATCAAAGAAGGAGAAAATGTATTAGTGGTAGAAGATGTTGTTACTACAGGAGGTTCTGTAAAAGAGGTTATAAATTTAGTCAATTCTTTAAAAGGCAATGTTATAGGAGTTGGAAGTATAGTTGATAGAAGCGACGGAAAGGTAAATTTTGAAGTTCCTTTTAAGTCTGTAGTAAGTTTGTATGTTGAGACATATGGAAAAGAGGAATGTCCCCTTTGCAAAGAAGGCATTCCTCTTGTAAAGCCGGGAAGCAGGAAATTTTAAGGTATGAGCATATTTATAACTCTCATTGTCTCAGGTCCTACAATTCCGTCAACTTTAAGACCATTGTCCCTTTGAAATCTCATGACGGCGTTTTTGGTTCTTGGCCCAAAAATGCCGTCTATTGGACCAGGGTCATAACCTAAACTTTGAAGAATCATTTGAAGCTGAAGGACATCGTATCCGACGGTACCCTCGTATAGAAGTCTGGAGCCCAGCTGTTGCCTCTCCATTTTTTTCACCTCATTTATACACTTTCACTATTACACAATATGATAAAAATAGGGAAAGTGTTCTTTTTTATAAGACTTGCAGAATTAGGCACTTTAAGTATTGAGTTTCTTCAGAGGCTAATAATATTGGATGGTCTTTTGATTGAGTACGTTGTTCTACAAGTCTTACATTTCTTTTAGCATCATTGGCTGCCTCTTTAATGACACCTAAAAACATATCTGGTTTTATGTGCTGTGAACAAGAGCAGGTGATGAGAAAGCCTCCTTCTCTTAGAATTTTTAATGCTCTTAAATTTATTTCCTTGTATCCCCTTAATGCATCTTTTACAGTTTCTTTGCTTTTTGTAAAGGCAGGTGGATCTAATATTACAGTGTCAAATTTTCTATTTTCTTTGTCGTATTTCCTCAGCAAATCAAAGGCATTGTCACATACGAAATTACATCTTTCTTGATAACCATTGAGTTCTACATTCTTTTTTGCCATTTCAATTGCCTCTTCAGAGATGTCGGCTGTTTCAACTCTTTTTGCTCCATAGTGGAGGGCATGTACTGTAAATGAGCCTGTATGGCTGAAACAGTCTAGAACTTCTGCATCTTTAACGTAATTTTGAATTGCTTTTCTGTTTTCTTTTTGATCTAAAAAATACCCAGTCTTTTGGCCATTTTCAATGTCTACCCAAAATTTTATTCCATTTTCTTCAAATTGTTGCATTGTGTCAAACTTGCCGTACAAATATCCTTTTTGCTGTGGAAGGCCTTCTAATTCTCTTACATTTACATCATTTCTTTCATAAATGCCTTTGGGATTTAATATTTCAACAAGGAGATTTACTATTGTATTTTTATATTTGTCTATACCTAATGCAAGAGTTTGCAAAACAAGATAGTCACCGAATTTGTCTACTATTAAAGCAGGTAAAAAATCTGCTTCTGCAAATACAACTCTGCAGGAGCTCAAATTGTCCATAACTTTTTTTCTATATTCCCAGGCTGTTTTAATTCTTCTTCGAAAAAATTCTTCATCTATTTCTTCATTAATATCTCTGGTCAATAATCTGACAGTTATCATAGATTTTAGATTTATGTATCCTTTTCCTATGAATTCTTTTTTGTGATTTAAAACATTTACAATTCCACCTGGAGTGTAATCTCCTTCAATTTTATCTATTTCAGTTTTGTATATCCAAGGGTGACCATTTAAAATTCTTTTAATATTTGTGTTTCTTAATATAACGTCTGCCATAACATCTCTCCTCATAACTTCTAATAACTTTTTTATATCATAATTAGCCAAAATATTCAATTGTATTGACATATTCCTGTGAATAGTATTAATATTGAGAGGGTGATAGTATGCAAAAAATACTTGGAAGAATAAGAAGAGCAGTTCAAGATTTTAATATGATACAAGAGGGAGATATAATAGCTGTTGGTGTTTCAGGAGGAAAGGACAGTATAACCCTTTTATATGGATTACATCTCCTTAAAAATTTTTATCCGGTGAAATTTGATGTAATGGGATTGATGCTGACGTTAGGTTATGATAATTTTGACCCAACGCCTGTAGAAAATTTTTGCCGAGAAAAAGGGATACCTTTTTTTATTAAAGAAACAGATATAAAAAAGATAGTATTTGATTACAGGAAAGAAGAAAATCCATGTTCTTTGTGTGCTAATTTAAGAAGAGGAGCTTTAAACAATTTTGCAAAAGAAAAAGAATGCAATAAAGTAGCTTTGGCTCATCACTATGATGATTTAATAGATACTTTTATCATGAATTTGTTTTACAATGGAAGGCTTCACACTTTTGAGCCAGTTTCTTTTTTAGACAGGTCAAAGATAACTGTAATAAGACCTATGATGTATGTTAAGGAAAAAGACATAAGAAGTGAGGTGAAAAAGAATAATTTGCCTGTTGTAAAGAACCCTTGCCCTGTTGAAGGACATACGACAAGATATTATATAAGGAACTTGATAATAGATTTAAAGAAAGAAATACCTGAGATAGACAAAAGAATTTTTACAGCGATAAAAAAAGACGTTTTTCACTTTGAAGGATAACTGTAAAGAAGAATAAAAGTCAGCAAAAAAGAGTATAAAGAAAAAAACATGAACATTTCCCGTTATTTTTCGACATAATGAAGTTTTATAGGGATTGAACAATTCTTTTAAAAATGATATATTAATAAACGTCGCTGCTGAGGCGGCAAGACAGCAAAAGAGGGTATTGACAAAGGAAAATGGATTTGCTAATATAGAGAAGCTGCGGTGAAGCAGTGAGGGACCTTGAAAAATGGACAGTGAGGCGGAAAAAGGTGTAGAGAAGAGCAAGGAAATAAACCTGAGAGTTTGATCCTGGCTCAGGACGAACGCTGGCGGCGTGCCTAACACATGCAAGTCGAGCGGTCCGGCACTCAACTAAGTGCTTACTTGAGGGGAAGAAGTATAGGAGAAGAAGAAA
>DULG01000034.1 GCA_012840485.1 Clostridia bacterium
GATGTTCTTGAAGATTTGAGAATAATATTTAACTTTAATATGGATTCTCAAAACCCGTATATATTGATACTTTCAGGACAACCACACATAAGAAACAAACTAGCCTTGAATGTAAACAGTGCACTAAGGCAAAGAATTTCTATAAAGTATGTGATGCAAGGGCTAAAAAAAGAAGAAATTCAAGATTATATAAAAACAAGAATGAAAATAGCCGGAATGGCAGATGACATATTTACACCATCAGCATATGAATCGATATATTCTCTAACAAAAGGGCTCCCAAGGATAATAAATAACCTGGTAACAGCTTCTCTTCTCTATGCGTATTCTAAAAGGCTAAGAGAAATAGATGAAGAAGTAATATACCAGGCACAAAATGAAATCAGTTTGTGAGAGTAGTAGCTTTCGCTACTCTCATTTTTTATTATACATCAATTAATTCAAATTGCCAATAACAGATATTAACATATTTTGGCGGTAATGCTCTTAGAAAGTGAAAAAATTTTTTAATCAGTCTGTAATAATTTGAGAAAAAATACTTTTATGCACTTAAAAAATGCTATTATAATTTGAAAATCTTTGGAGATTTAATTTGAGAATTGACACTTCACCAGCCGTTTCTACCTGTAAATCCAAAGCAGATAAATGGCAAATGGTATATACCATTAAGAGCTTTTATCCAGTATCTTGGCGGTATTGTAGATTGGAATGATAACGGAACTATTGGAATTAAATATGGGAATAATAAAACTTATATAGTTGTAAATAGCACAAAAGCAAAATTAAACGAAAAAGATATACGCTTTCTGACCCAGTTATAATAGAGAAAGGATACGCATTTATTACGACAGATACACTAAAATATTATTTGGATTTTCATATAAATATGACAAAAATACGAATATGTTGATGTTTACAAAATGAGTAGGAGGCAATTAACACCGCCTCCTACTCATTTGATATTTTTATTTTTATTTTATTTCTTACCTCTCATATAACCAAAATTATTTTTTGCAAGGCTGGGATTACTTCATCTTCTTTTTGAGTTTTTAATTCACAACCAAAGGTTTATCCAGAATCTATCAGCTCCATTTTTTTAGTCATTCTGAATACATGAACCCGTGAAATTTTAATTAAAAGATAAACTATTCTACTTATTAGTCGATAAATTTTTTATAAATTCATACCACATAACTTTCCACTGTGGTATAATAATGGCAGATAAACAAGAAGAAGGAGGCGATAACGATGCCTAAAAAAACACCCCAACTCCCCATTATAGACCGCTTTGAAGGCGATTGGGCAGTAATAGAATATGGAGACAAAACCTTCAATTTTCCAAAAGAACTCCTTCCTAAAGAGGCAAAAGAAGGAGATGTACTTAAGTTTGACATTACAGTAGACAGAGAAGAAACAGAAAAGCGCAGAAAAATTATTAAAGACCTTGCAAAAGATTTATTTGCAGAGGAGTAAACCTATTTCCACATAGAAAGGAGTAGTAATATAGTATGAATGAAAACTACGATGTCAAATACGAAATAAAAAAGGATTGGTGGTTAATTGGCATTATCATATTAATATGGATTTTTACATTTGCCATTTTTGGACGTTTACCGGCTAAAATTCCAATGCATTGGAATATTTCAGGTCAAGTAGACAGTTTTGGGCCAAAACATGATATATTTATTTTGCCTTCAATTATTACTGGAATATATTTTGGAATGTTGTATATACCCCTTATTGACCCTAAAAGAGCCAATTATAGCAAATTTACCGGAGCTTATAGAGTAATAAGAATAATCTTGTTAATTATTTTATCAGCAGTATATTTTGCTTCTGCATATTCCGCATTAGGTTATAGAATTGATATAAATAGAATAGGCAATCTTATTATTCCTTTTATGCTGATTGGATTTGGAAGTACTATGGGTAAACTTCGCCATAATTATTTTGTAGGAATAAGAACCCCATGGACACTGGCAGATGAAGAGGTATGGAATAAGACGCATCAGTTAGGTAGAAAACTATGGCTCATTACAGGTATTATTGGCTTATTTGCTTCCTTTTTCGGTGGTACATGGGTAGCAGTTTTAATGTTTGTGCTGTTAATTACTGCTGCTATAGTACCGGTTGTATATTCTTATATAGTTTTCAAAAACAAAGAAAAGTAGAGGTGGGGGGAGATTGCATGAGTAAAATAATCATAAAAACTGTAAACCTTACAAAATTTTATGGTAAATCAAGAGGGATACTTGATGTGAGTTTTGAAGTGGAAGAAGGAGAGATTTTTGGATTTATAGGACCAAATGGTGCAGGAAAAACTACTACAATAAGGACTCTTTTGGGATTTTTAATTCCTACTAAAGGTAGAGCTGAGATATTTGGATTAGATTCTGTAAAAGATTCCCATATAATAAAACGACAAATAGGCTATGTACCATCGGAAGTCAATTATTACGATGATATGAAAACAGAAGATTTGCTTTTGTATTCTTCAAAGTTTTATCTTAAAGACTTAAGGAATAGAATAAAAGAACTATGTGAAATTTTTGAGGTACCATTAGGAAAGAAAATTAGAGAGCTTTCTTTTGGAAATAAGAAAAAATTGGCAGTTATACAGGCTATATTACATCAGCCTAGACTTTTGATTTTAGATGAACCAACTGCAGGACTTGATCCCATAATGCAAAATCGCTTTTTTGAGATTTTAAAAGAAGAAAATAAAAAAGGCGTGACAATTTTTTTCTCTTCACATGTTTTAAATGAAGTTCAAAAAATGTGTAATAGAGTAGCTATTATAAAGGAGGGAGAAATTTTAAAAATCGAAGAAATAGAAAAATTACGGTCTAATAACTTTAAAAGGGTGAAAATTGATTTTAGACAGAAAGTAGAATTTGAGTTTAATTTGCCTGGTATGAATAATGTGCGCAAAGAAGACAGTAGTATTGAATTTTTATATATGGGTGACTTGGAAATTTTGATTAAAAAACTTTCACAGGTAAAAGTGCAAAATCTCGTAATAGAGGAGCCATCACTGGAAGAAATTTTCCTTCATTACTATGGGAAAGAGGTGACAAAATGAAAACGATTTTTTTGAAAGAATTTAAAGATAATAAAAAGTCTTTTATGATATGGTTAATATCTGTAGTTATTTATAATATTTTTGTCATGTCTGCTTATCCTACTGTAGCAAAACAAGCAAGCCAGCTTGATGTTCTTTTAAAAAATTATCCAACTGCTATGATAAAAGCTTTTAATCTTGACAAATTGAGATTATCAAATGTCCTTGATTATTTTGGAATTGAGTCTTATTTAATTATTACTTTAGTAGGCAGTATGTTTGCCATGATTTTTGCTTCTACTATTTTATCAAAAGAAGAGAAGGAAAGATCAATTGAATTTTTGCTTTCAAAGCCTGTAAAAAGAAGTGAAATTGTTACAGCCAAACTATTATGTGTTTTAATTTATGTATTTTTGTTTGATTTAATATTTGCAATGGTAAATTATGTCTCGATGCATGTAGTAAAACAGGGAAATTTTGATATAAAAGTATTTTTACTTTTATCTGTCGGACCTTTTCTTATGCACTTGACTTTTGCCTCAATTGGGTTTATGATTTCTGTTATTTTGCCGAAAGTTAAATCTATGGTTTCTTTTTCTATAGGTATAATATTTACAATGTATTTTTTAGAACTTATATCAGATTTAACAGATAAATTAAAAGATTTAAGATATTTTACTCCTTTTAAATATGTAGATGCGGCCGAGCTTATATTTAATAAAAGAATAGAGACTGTATATCTTTCTATAATGTTTACAGTTATTCTTTTATCTATTGGGGTGTCTTATCTAATTTATCAAAAAAGAGACATTTTAATATGACATTTGGAAATATAAAAGTGTGTAAAATTTTTGAAAAACTGCAGGATTAAAAAATGAGAGGTCATTTGTAGTTTTATTAAGAATATTTGTAATATCTGCTACGACATATCTAAGCAGACATATTTATATTACTGATTTTTTACGAGGAATATTCAATGGAGTAGGTATTGGATTAGGAATTATAAGAATTGTTATTATGCAGAAGAAACTATGTTCAAAACCTAAAAAAGAAAAGTGGAAGCAAATATAAATTGTATGCTTTAATTAATTCAAAGACAATTAAATACGTTAGTGTTATTATTCTAATAATAGTACTAACTTTTGCAGAAAACTTTTTAAGAAAAAAACTTATTAAAGAGGTTTCTCCAATTTCAGATTTTATTATAATTTCAATTTTAGGTTTTACATATCTTTATTTGTATAATTTAATTATTCATAGTGAAAATGAGATTATTGGTTATGCACTTACCGCTATAATTTTAGGAATAATTTATGTATCCGCTAAAATTTTCATGAAAAAATACAGAAGAAAGGAATTTTGAAATGTTAAAAAAGAGATTATTTGCATTAAAAAGGGGATGAAAATTAATGATAAGAATAAAAAAAGAATTATTGATTATAATTGCAATATTTATTTTTGGAATAATTGGAATAATTGTAGGACTTTTGGTTAGAGAAGATATTCTACAAAAATTCTTTTCTGCTCTTTTAGTAGTTGTAATTTTTGCTACAATATGGGATATATACGATGTATTTAAAGCCCAAAAATGTTTTGGACAAATAAAGTGGAATGTCAAAACTACTAATAATTATTCATTGTTGTCAATATACATATATGCTATTTTAATACCACTAATTTTTAATGTTAATTTCAAAGACACGTTGCGCACAAAACTTCTTGCAATGATTTTTATAGCTGGGATAATTCCTTTGGTTCATTCGTTAATACCAGACGGAATCAACGAAAAAGGTATAATGCACTGGGGAGTATTTCACACGTGGGATGATATTAACAGCTACAGCTTTACAGACAAGTACCTTGTAGTTACATTAAAACCGAATAACAGGAAAATTACATTTATTGTTGCCAGAGATGATAAAGAAACGATAAAGGATTTTTTAAAAGAAAAATTTAGGAAATAAGGAGTTTGACCAAAATGATAAAACTTATTATAAAAGCTCTCTTTTCAGGTATGCTTTTTATATTTTTACTGTTTTTCGTATCTGAAAAAGCGAGAAATGATTGGAAACAAAGAGGTTTAAAACCTTTTATTTATATGTTTTTAGTGTATGTTGTATTATATATCGTTATTGGATCAATCATCAAGTAAAGAAAGTAAAATTATAAAAGTAAGGAGAGAAGATAATGGCCACTAAAAAGACATTATAAAGTTACAAGATGTTTTTCTTTCTGAAGTAAGAAAAGAAAAAGTACCTGTAATAATTTATCTGATTAAAGGCATTCCATTAACAGGAACTATTAAAGGATTTGATAATTATGTAGTTGTATTAGAAACAGAAGATAGTCAAGAAATGAAAATTTTTAAAAGTGTAATTTCTTCAATAGTCTTGAAAAAACCTATCATTTTTATTCAATCAGATAACAATGTTAATTGAAATACGTTTATATATAACTTGTAAAGTTACTTGCTACTTCCAGATGCAAAGGAGCAGTTGTCTATGCAGGAGATAAGCATGTTTCAAGTACAGTTTTTTGGTTTAATCCAGCAACAACTATAGAAATTGTGAACAAAGCAATGGAAGCAGTTTTGGAAGAGTTAAATAAACGTGGTGTAGAAAAAATCGTAATGATAGAAGAAATTGTTCCTCTTTTGAGACTTCATGAAAAAAAGAGGGACTTTTACTGGAAATACCTGAGGACTGGTAAAAACTGCTAAACAGATTTCAAAAAAGTAAAGATATTAGAAAGATATTCTTTGAAGGAAGGAAGGAAATAAAAAATTATGCTGAATAAAAAATGCTTAGGGCATGTGATGTGTGTTATTAATGTAGAAAAACCGAAAAGTAAGTATAGTAAATCAGTACGAAAGGGGTGAGATAATTTTGCTTTTTAGTAGTGAACAGGTTAACAGAGGCAGGAAAATTGTAAATACTGGTATAGTTATTTTAATTCTTCTTTTGCTCGGAGATTTTACTATTAATCTAATATCTAATGGTATTAAAGGATTATCAGCAGAAAAAATCATCATTA
>DULG01000035.1 GCA_012840485.1 Clostridia bacterium
ATGTTATTATTAAAGCAACAAAATTTAAAAAATTTAATTTTAAATTCATATAATTTAAAGCGATTAAGTGGAAAACAGGAGGGGGATGATTTGAATTTTATAAAGAAGGGTAAAATTTTTGTAGGCTGCTTGTTTATTGGTGCAGGTTTGGGAATATTTTTTGGTCATTTCATAGGAGGGCTTTTTTTAGGATTTGGAATGGGACTTGTATTAGGAGAGGTTTTTGGGAGGTGAAGGGATGAAGAAGTATTTTTTTAAGAATAAGTTACTCTTTACAGTAAATATAATCCTTACCTTGGCGGAAAGTGTATTAAGTGTTATGATAGCATTTATTTTAGGAAGTTTTGTGAATGCAGCCGTACAGTACAATATGACACTTCTTTATAGTACGTGTGTAATTTTTACCTTATATTTAATTGCAGTATTTATTGTATGGTATTCCTTGCGGGTTTTAAGGGCGAACTATATAAGGCAAATGCTTTATGACTTGAAAAACGACATATTTTCTAAAGTGATAGACAAAGAAATTGACCAGTTTCAAAAGGGAAACAGTGCTGCATACATTTCAACTTTAAACAACGATATAACAATACTGGAGCAGGATTATTTTAAAAATATACTGACTATGATAGCATTAGTATTTTCATTTATAATTGCGACTGTGGCAATTTTTAAATTAAATTTTTACATTGCTGTGGGAGTTTTTGTCATAAGTATTTTTCTCATAGTTATTCCTTCTCTTTTTAGAGAAAAAATAAGTAAAGCTAAAAGAGAATTTTCAGACAGCTTATCCGAATTGACAGTGCAGGCAAATGACATACTTTCTGGTTTTGAAGTGGTAAAAAGCTTTAATGTAGAAAAATTGGTAGGAGAACAGTACAAAAAGTACAATAAAAAAGTGGAAGACAGCCGATTTTTCTTTGAGAAAATACTTGCTTTAGCAAATGCCTTGACAGAATTTTTTGGGTATTTAATGTTTTTTGCTTCACTAGGTGTTGGAGCGTATCTTGTAATAAAGCGTGTTATAGACCCTGGATTGATGATAGCTGCAGTTCAATTGATGAACAATATAGTAAATCCGATGATAGGGATTATTGAAAGAGTAAATACTTTAAAGGGAACGGAATCAATACAGAAAAAGATAATGGATATTATGAAGGACAAAAAAGAAGGAGAAGAGGAATTTATTTCAAAGGCAGACTTTAACGATGGGATAGTTTTTGAGAATGTAAGCTTTTCTTACGGCAGCAGGGAAAAACCTGCTTTAAAGAATGTATCTTTTACAGTAAAAAAGGGAGAGAAGTATGCAATTATTGGTCCAAGTGGCAGTGGAAAATCTACAATATTAAAGCTTCTTTTGAAGTACTATAACAATTTTGAAGGAAGAATTTTAATTGACGGAATAGACATAAGAAATATAAAAACTGAAGATTTGTACAACAATCTAATTTCTGTGATACACCAGAACGTGTTTATGTTTGATACAAGTATTAAAAACAATATAACTCTTTTTAAGGAGTACGATGAAAAAGTTATTGAAAGGGCAATTTCCTTATCTGGGTTAAAGGAATTTATAGAGAAATTACCGGATAAAGAAAATACAGAAGTGGGAGAAAAGGGCAGTAATTTATCAGGAGGGGAAAGGCAGAGGATAAGCATTGCACGGGCATTAATCAAAGGTACACCTATATTGGTTTCAGATGAGCCTACCTCATCACTGGATAAAAAAACAGCTTTGAGCATAGAAAATTCCATTTTAAGCATAGAAGGATTGACAGCACTGGTAATAACTCATAATACTTCTGAAGAAGTTCTTAAAAAATATGACAAGATAATTTTTGTAGAGGACGGGGAAGTAGTAAAAGTAGGGACTTTCGATGAAATTTTTACTCCAGCAAGTGTAGTTTTATCTGTAGTAGGTTAATGAGTATAAACTAAAAAGAGTTGAGAATCATGGCTATTACGCATTTTTAAACTTAAAAAATCGTTTTAATATGTAATACAATTCTTCAGATAAGGTGTATTATGGAGATTATAACAAAAATAATTTATTTTTTAAGAAAGGATGTTGGAATTGAGAGATAGTGAATTTAATTTATGGGCGAAAGATTATGATATGGATGTAAAAAAATCAGAAAGGGAGAATAGATATCCCTTTGCAGCTTATAGGGATGTTTTGAATACAATTTATAAAAAAATCCCAATAAATGAGAAAAAAGTAATCTTAGACATTGGTTTTGGAACAGGGGTATTGACAAAAAGATTATATGATGATGGGCATAAAATATATGGAGTAGATTTTTCAGAGGAAATGCTAAAGATATCAAAAAGCAAAATGCCAGATGCAGTATTGGTACAATTTGATTTTTCAAAAGGACTTCCTGAAGAGTTTAGTAATATAATTTTTGATTATGTTATAAGTACCTATGCAATTCATCATTTGACAGATGAGCAGAAAATAGAATTAATAACTAAAATGTTAAAAAATTTAAAAGACGATGGTGCTATAATATTTGGAGACGTATCTTTTAAAAATACTGAAGAAATGCTGCAGGCAAAAGAAAAAGACAAAGACATATGGGATGATGAGGAACATTATATTATAGCTGATAAAATAGCTAAGTTATTGCCATATTTAAAAGTAAATTTTGAAAAGCTTTCTTATTGTTCAGGAGTTTTGACTATAAGAAAAAGTGATTGATAAATTATTGAACGTTGATAATAACTATACCTGGTGAAAAATGGTATTTTAATAATTAGGGATTGAAACAATGAATAATAGAGAGGACTTACTAAAAAAATACAAACATAAAATTACGCCTGGTGAAAAAAGTATTGAAGAATTAATTGATTTCTTGAAACAGAAAGTGGATATTAAAGAAATTTCCACAACAGATTTGCCAGAGTCTATTATGAAGCACATTATATTAAATGCCGTTCATTGTTTGCGAAATCAGCGATTAAATCTTACTGCTAGAGAATTTAATTTCATTGCATACAAGCTTTTCAAAAATGATAAAAGTAATTTGTACTATCAGTCAAATTATGCACACATATCCAATAATGAAAAGGAAGATATCATTTATGTTGTTTTTGAAACAAAAACAGGATGCATCCATTCAAATTGTAACAGATTGCTTTTAGAATTATTCATTGAACAAGGAATTAGTGAGTTTGATTATAAAAATGAAACACCTATGTTTTATGCTTACCTGGGTTATTTGGATGCCTATAATAATGGAGAATATTGATTAAAAAGTTTTTCAAATTCTTTCATTCTCAAAATTCAAACAAAAAGAACCGTCCCTCTTGTTTGCTCTTGTTTGAGAATACCAGCTATTCATTAAAGCACCTGCTAAGGCTGAACAAAATTGTAATTTAGGTATTCACGTAATATATCCATATGTAATATCAACAAGAACTCTCTATTGAGATATCTATATTGTAAAACTTCTTACAACTTTCTATGGCCATCTCTTTTAATTTTTCCTGTCCCAATATATCGAACAAATGCATTGCCTTAACAAGAGAATCTTTGTAATTTTCTCTTTTAAGGTGATATTCCGCAATTCCTTTTCTAAAGTATAAAAGGCTCAAGCCATTTAAAGTTTTGGCTTCTATACAGGTTTTTATACCCAAGTCAGCGTAGTACAGTGCTTTTTCATGGTTAGAAAGCAAATGATAAGAATATGAAAGGTTATAATAAAGCCTTATCTTCTCCTTTATATCTTTCGGCTCTAATTGGGACAGACAAAAAAGGAGAATTTCTATAGATTTTTCTACAGATTCCTGTTTTTCTAATATAAAGGCTATGTTTATTAGGATTCTAATTTCAATGCTATTGTATACAAAAGCGGTGTAATCAGAGAGAGAAAACTCTGGTATGGTTATTTTCATAGCTTCTATTAATTTTTCTAAAGATATTTCATAATTATTATTGATAGTTTTTTCAATAACAGACTCAACTAGATATAAAAGTTGTTTTAATAATCGTTCATAATAAAGGCTCATTTTACCTTCTTGAATTATTTTTTTAAGCTTTAAAGCTTCTTTTTCCAATTCTTCAAACTCTCCCACTTTCAAGCTTAGTTTCAATAGAATTTTTTTATTTTATAAAAAGCAGAGTAATCTTTTAATCTATATTTAAGCAATATATCATTTAAGTCCTTTTTAAAAACAACAGACAATAAATCAAGAGTTTCTTGCTTGGGTATGACCTTGCCATTTTCAATTTTTTAACACCTCACCCCGATTCAAATCGGGTTGAAATTATTTACTTTACCATATATTATATAGTTAAGGAAAAGATATGTAAAGGGGAATGGAAAAATGAAAAGAAAATTAATGTATCTTCATTTTAAAACTTAATTGAGAGGCATTGCAAAATGCGGAGATAAAGGAGGTATTTTATGCTTCTTTTTAGAATTATGTTAGTTACAGCATTAATAGCTGGTAATATTGCAGTTTATCAATTATATAAGTGGCAAAAAAATAGAAAGAGAGGGATTTTACTAAGCATATATTTTTTTATTCTATTAAATGGTATGCTAGTATTTCTTATCATCAATACATTTATTCCGCCAGGTAATTAATCTCTATTAATGATCGTTAATATATTTCTAACCTTTAAAATTATGATTTAATTTGTAATATATACAGCATATATACAGTAAGGACATATATTAAATAATGTCAATAGCAAATTAAAATTTACCCTTTTTTGAGATTTGAGAGCCTTGCAAAAAAAATTATGGAACTGGGTGGCAATTGGCTTCAATACCTGGTGACAGAACATTTGCAATTAACACTTGGGGTTTTTATTAAGCTTTTAAGTGGCATATGTGAGAGATGTCCTTCTCTCACATATGCTTAAAAATTTTATATAGGAGGGTTTTAATCCACCATGAATAGAAAATCTATATTTTTCTTATTTTCAATAGTTTTTATAGTTATTTTTATACTTGTTTTTAATTTGACATCTTGTAGTAGGGAAGAACCCAAGCTTCCAAAAGTTGATGCAGACAAAATTAGATATCTCTTATTAACGTTAAATAATGAAGAAAACAGATATGCAAAAGAGATCCTAATATATAGTAACGAAAAGAAAGCCAATTTAGAATCATATGAGGAGGTAGCATTTTGAGTAATTTTAATTTGCCATCAGCCGTTAAAATCAAAGATGTCACAAAAATATATAAAAATCAAAAAGAAGAGGAAGCTGCTTTAAAAAGCGTATATCTTGAGATTTACTCTGGAGAATTTGTGACAGTACAGGGGCCTTCGGGGGCTGGTAAAACAACACTTCTTAATATAATTGCAGGTTTTGAAAGGCCTACTAAAGGGGAAGTTGAAGTATTTGGAATAAATGTTTCTTCACTTAAAGGTAAGAAATTAGCTGATTTTAGATATTCATATATTGGTTTTGTCTTCCAACAGTTTCACTTAATTCCTTCGCTTACCGTTATAGAAAATGTAATCATACCTGTACTGCCGAGGCGGACAGAGTTTAATAAATATGAAAAAGCTCGGCTTCTTTTAAAAGAGGTGGGGCTTTTAAGTAAAGAAAATAATTTGCCAGGGGAGCTTTCAGGAGGAGAGCAGCAAAGAGTGGCGATAGCAAGGGCTTTAATTTCTAATCCGCGCATAATTTTAGCAGATGAACCAACAGGCAATCTTGATACATCGACAGGTGAAAAAATAATAGAAATTTTAAAATTTATAAATAGGGAGTACAAAACCACCATTATAATCGTTACTCACAATGAGGAAATAGCCAAAAATTCTCCTACCAAAGTCTTTATGAAAGACGGACGCATTTTGGAGGTTTTGAGAAATGCTTAAGTATATATACAGAAATTTTATCTATAGGAAAAATCGTTTGATTGTAATGCTTTTAGGGGTGGCAATTTTAGCTAGTGGTTTATCATACTTGGTAGGTATAAGTCATGATTCAAAAATAACGGTGCAAGAAGAGTTAGAAAAAAGGTGGAAAAGCTCCTATGACATTTTAGTGCTTCCAAAAGATAAAAGCTTCCCTTTGGAGAATCTTAATATAATGGAATCCAATCAGATTTCTAATTTTTCTGGAGGGATAAGCATAAAAGATTGGGAAGAGATAAAGAAAATTGAAGAGGTAGAAGTGGCAGCGCCAGTTTCTATAATAGGTTGGAAACCTATCATGCTTTCTTTTCCATCTTTTGATTTTAAAGACCCTGGTATATACAGAGTGATTTTAAAGACTAAAACTACGGATGGACTTAAAAACTATAGCTCTAGTTTTGTTTATTATCTGATGTGGCCTTCTTCTTTAGAGACAGTAAAGCGTCTTTATCCTTTGTTACCTGATGAACTTGATAAGTTTAAAGAAAAATATGGCATTAACTTTCCACTTAAAAGTGTTCTTAAAGCTTACGATATTTCATTTCCCAATGTAGATTTTTACAAACAAGTTTTTCTTATTGGAGCTATAGCCCCGGAAGAAGAAGCTAAACTTGTGGGACTTGATAAAAGCGTGATAAAGGGAAGGTATTTTTCAGCAGGAGATGTTCCTGAAATAAAAGAAACGCAAAGTGGCATTCGAGAAGTAAAAGTTCCAGTGTTGGTTATGAATTGGCCTTTTGCAGATATATTTTTTGAACAGCAAATTGAAAAATTAAGAATTTCCAAAATTGACGATACAGAATTATTAGATATTTTAGAAGAAAAAGGAGGGAAAAAATATTTAGATAAAATTCCAGCAGAAAAAACTGTGTTTGATATCAAATTAAATCCAGAAGAAATACACGAAATGTTAAAAAAACAACTTCTTGAGGGGACGATGGGAAAAGAACTTGTTGCAACAGGTAATTTCTATTTTTTACCTACGAAAGTAGATTATAGTCAAATAGAATCTCCTTACAAAGACAGATGGCCCATAGCTTTAGATGCCAAACCAGAAAAGATAAAAATTAATGAAAAAGATGAATGGATAAATTTATATTTGTCAGGAGTCCCTTCTTTTAGGCCCTTGGAGAAAGTTGAAGGGAAAGTGGTTTATTTAAAGCCCATAGGTTTTTACGATGTACAAAAGCTTAAAATTTCAAAAGACCCATTGTCTGAACAGCCAATGGAACAATATAGGCCTGCTCAGGCACAGGTGGTACTTGATGAAAACAAAGTACCAAAAAATCCAGTAGTTACTTTAAAGCCGACGGGAAGCCCCTTAGAGATTATAACAAGCCCACCTACTATACTTACAACCATCAAATCAGCAGAAGCGATAAGGGGGGATAAGCCTATTTCTGCAATCAGAGTAAAAATAAAAGGAGCAGAGCATCTTTCTTCAGAGGCTCAAAAGAAAGCCGAGGAAATAGCAAGTAAGATAACTTCCCTAACTGGACATAAGGCTTATGTAACACTTGGTTCCTCTCCAAGAAATATCCTTGTTCATGCAAAAGGTATAGGTTATCTGCAGGAGTTATGGATTCAACTGGGCGCAGCTATGACAATTGTAAGAGAGACTACAGTAGCCTTTTGGGTTTTTATATTGGTTTTGGTTATTGAAGCAGTGCTTTTTATGCTGGCAACGTCAATTGTGAGTATTTTGTCTCGCATGGAGGAGTTTGCTATTTTATCTGCTGTAGGCTGGAGAAATAGCCACATAAGAGGTCTAATTGTAAAAGAAGGAGTTTTCATAGGAACAATTGTTGGCATAATAGCTTCCATTCTCACAATAATAGGCGGAGATATTTTAAATAAGCCGGTTGAAATCTCAAGGCTTTTGTCTATATTTTTTATCTCTTTATTTGCTTATGTCTCCGGAACAGGGCTCTCTGCCTTCATTCAAAAAGAAGAAAACCTGACTTCCATTTTAAAATCAGGTGAGGTACAAAAGCAAAGGGTTTCAAGGTATAGTCAAAATCCAATTTTCAATTTAATTTTGAGCAATGTATTTAACAGGCCATGGAGAGCGCTTTTATCTATATCTTCAGCATCTGTACCAGTGTTTTTGCTAAGTATACTATTTTATATAAAAGTGCACTTAAACAGCATGTTGAACTTAACTTTGTTAGGAGAATACATTTCACTAAAAATTGAGCCACAGCATTACTTAATAGGCATAGTTTCGGCAATTTTAGCTTTTGTAACTATTTCTGACCTAATAAGCCTTAATATATTGGACAGAAAATTTGAACTTTCACTTCTTTTGGCTTTGGGCTGGAGGAAAAGCTGGGTAAGAAATTTAGTAATAGCTGAGGGAGCTATATATGGGTTTATAGCAGGGGTGTTGGGCTTAATAGGGGCGAATGGGCTCTTACTTTTGACTTATAAAGGTGCAAACTTGGATGTGAAATTAGCATTTTTAGTGATAATTATTTCTACCGTTATAGGTGGATTAAGCGCTTTGGTGCCTTTTGAGATAAAAATAAAACAAAGGCGTATTATTTTAAAGTAGAAAAGGGATTATGCTTTTGATTAAAGAGTGCTAATTTATATTCTCTCAGTTTAAATTGGGTTGAAATTGTTTTCTTCTTTTTGTATAATATAGGAAACAAAAAGAGGAAAACAATTAAATAGGCGATGGAGAATATATAATATTAGTTGCAAAATACCAAGGGGGGATAGGCTATATTTACATATCTAAAAATCTCTATTAGGCAAAGATGGCCGGTATTTCTATTTATTTTAATAACCTTGTTTATTTTAAGTTTAGGATATTCTGGAGTTAAGAGACTAACAGAGACTGTGAGCATTAAAACGAGGGAGGACTTACAGCATCACTGGCGCTGGCAGTATGACATACTGGTTTATCCTAAGGACAGCCAGACCTATCAGGCACTGGGAGATGGTTGGGTTGCGCCTCAGACTCCACTGGCAAGCTATGGAGGGATATCTTTTGAAGATTTAGAGACTATACGCAGTATACCTGGGGTTGAAGTGGCTGCTCCTATTTCTATTTTGGGATATTTTAAATACGATTCCATTCCTGTAAGTTATGAAGATGCACAAAAAGGGAAAATTTATGAAGTTAAATATCAAATGAAAGCCTTTGATGGACTTAAAAATGTTTTACTTAAAAATTACTTAGGATATGACCAGTATGAGCCCGTGGAAGTTGGGAATAAAGTAGATGAATTTTTTTCTCATACCAAAGTAGAAATGAAAGATTATGTAATTTTTCAAAATGCCATTGTCCCGCCAGGTATGCTGTTTAGAACTGACAATGAATTACTTCTTGTAGCTGTAGACCCAGAAAGTGAAGACAAGCTTTATAACTTGTCTCAAGCGGTTGTCGAAGGGGATGACTTGCGCTTTGCAGATTTAAAAATTGAAAAAGGAATAGGGGAGCCCGTGTTACCTATATTAGTCTTAAAAGATCAGGGATTGGATGTGGAGGAGTCTATGGAAGTATCTTTAGTATCTGTTCCTAATAATATTGATTTATGGGACATGGGTAGTAATGCAATTGATTATTTAAAGGAAAGTCCCAAAAAAATTGTCGCAAGTTATAAGTTAAATGCCTATTCTCCTGAGTGGAGGTACAAATTTGCTCATATTGAGCTTAAAAATGATAAAGTAGAAGTTAGACCGCATATTATGGGAACTGCGTGGCTTGGGTTGGTTAGATATTCGCCTCTTCATTTTAAATTTTTAGGATATGAAGAAAGTGGCATACCTCTTCTTTATGTGGAAGGTCACCCGAGAGAAAAGAACCCCTTTTTTGGCAATGCAGATGAGACACAAGTTTACAGAAAAATGCTTGAAAAAGATGAAGATATTACTTTTGGATTAGATGTAGTTGGAGTTTATGATGCCCACAAGATTAAGCCTAATTACGCCTCAAGCTGGAAGCCTGGTGACCCTGTAGATATATACACACCTCACCACAGTATGATTATTGCAGATGGGGAAGGTAATCCTGTAAAGCCACGCCCTCAAATACCTTTGCCCATGAAAGACTCTTATTATACTGGCGGACCAGAAGCAATAACTGTACTTACTAAAGATGTAGCAAAGCTTTTTTACAAAGATAACCCACCTATTTCTGCGGTAAGAGTTGTTGTAAAAGGGGTGGAAGAAAGAAGTCCAATAAGTCAGAAAAAGATTGAGCAAATAGCCAAGGAGATTATGGATAAAACTGGTCACAAAGTTGAAATTATGCTAGGGGCTTCCCCTACAAAAGTTCATGTGAAATTGGGAGGGGCGCAAAAAGACGATATAGGAATGGTGGAAGAAGGTTGGATCAAAGAAGGTGTCAGCTGGGCTATAGAAGAGAAAGTTTCTAATGCAAACAAGTGGCTTTTTATCTATTTACTTGTGATAATATTCTTTTTGCTGTATACAGTGATAACTCACAGTTTGATAAATAGGTCAGTGGAATTTGCACAGCTTCGCACTATTGGTTGGTCCAGGAAAAGGATTATTTATGGGTTTTCTCTGGAAGTCATCAGCTTAACTATTTTTTCACTTATTCCAGTGTTATTCTTCAAGGCGTCTTATGGCAGTTTTACATGGAAAGACATTGCTTTTATCGGCACATTAAATGGAGCAATTATTGCTACTGGATATTTTTCTGGCAGTTACCGCAGTTTATTGCTTTCGCCGCGAATGGGGCTTTCTGGTGAGAGAACTGGAGATGGCAGAAGGCTTATCTCTGTAAGAGGATTTTTTACCTTCATCTTCCACCAGATGATGCGAAGGCCTTTGCGCTTTGGGCTACTGGTTTTATCAGTGCTACTTAGCACTTTGATGGTAATACTTTTTGTTTCAACTCAGTACAGTCTTTCAGAGTTTTTATATCTCTCGTTTTTAGGAGAGGTAGTTGATTTACATCTTTTGCCTTATCAAAAGGCGTTGTTAGGATTGGGTGTAGGTTTGACAATTGCGGTAGTTGTTGTGCTTTTGTGGCTTAATTTGTGGGAAAGGCAGGAGGAATTTGGACTGCTCTGGGCAATTGGATGGCCTAGGGGAAGGCTTACGCTATATACTCTTATTGAGGCAGGTACTATTGGAAGCTTAGGCGGTATTTTAGGTTCTTTGTCTGCTTTGATCATACTAAAACTTTTTTCTACACTTTGGCTGCCTCCGTGGGTGGTGGTAGTTGCTGTGCTGCTACCTATGGCTTTAATGATGGCGGTTACAGCGATTGTAATGCATTTTATTAGGCTTGCCTCTGGCATTAAGAGAGGAGGGAAATAATGAGAAAGCTTTTAAGACCTATTTTTGTTACGATTTTGACTCTGGTGTTGCTTTTTTTGGCCTCGTGTAATCCAAAGCCTGAAATTGAGAAAAAAGAACAA
Organism: Clostridia bacterium; assembly: GCA_012840485.1. Classification (GTDB taxonomy): domain Bacteria; phylum Bacillota; class Thermoanaerobacteria; order Thermoanaerobacterales; family Thermoanaerobacteraceae; genus Thermoanaerobacter. The sequence continues at coordinate 11,280 of DULG01000035.1, forward strand.
ACTCCAAAAAATTTATATACAATTCCTAAGGCAGAAAAATTAGTAGAAATTACACCTATCTTTAAAGAGGCTGACCCTTTTATTCAAGGGGTAGAACGTTTGAGCGCTTTTTTGGGGCATCCTTTGACAAAAGAGATGGCAGAAAGGGTTTATAGTACTCCAAAGCAGGATTATGTGGCTTTGACTGATATACTTCACTTTCTTTCTGAAGACGGGCTTTTTCTTATTTACAAACCAATTGGAGTTGATGAGTTAAAGGAGGATATTTTAAAAGGAAGCCCTGTTTTAATTGAATTTTCTTTTAGCGGTACAAGTAAAGATGCTGGAATTGTTTATGGTTTAGATGACGACAATCTGCATTACTACCTTCTGCCGGACATGAAAGAAAGAACTTATCCCATTGAAAAAGTGAAAGAGAAGATAGAAGAAGGACAGCCTTTAATTGCTGTGTTTAAAGCAGAGGATAAATCTAAATGGGCAGAAGAAATGGAAAAATCAGATATATACCTTAGGCGCTGGGGACAGGACGTCTATCAAAAGAAAGACCCTGACGCTTATAAAGAGTATATAAAGACTATTGAAAGGCTAAAATGGAGGATAGAAGATGAGGACAGAAATCAAATTTATGCGTATTATTACATCTTTTACGATAGAAAGCCTGAAAAGGTTAAAAATATTATTTTGAAATCCTATGAGGAGAGTGAATATTTGCCCTCATCACAAGAACTTGCTTTTATGTTATACCGCCTGTTAGGGGATAAAGAAAAAGCAGATCATATTGCTTCTCATATGAATATATCTTCCGAACAGCTTTCCTTTTATCAGGATGAGACATTGCTTCAATTGGGATATTATTACTTAGAAGAAGGGGATATTAAAACGGCAAAGTCAATTTTGGAGTTTTTAAAGGAGAGAAATCCAGATTATCCTGGACTTAAAGAGGCTTTGAAAGAAGTTTCTAAAAAAGAAAGGTAGAGTAAAAATTGAATATGGAAAATGTGTAAGGTGGTGAATATTGGTGATTCGGTTAAAAAATGTGGTAAAAATATATAAAGTAGGTGAAGCGGAGATTCGAGCGCTAAATTCAGTTTCTCTGGAGATTAAAAAAGGGGAATACGTTTCAATTGTTGGGCCTTCAGGGTCTGGCAAGACAACCCTTTTTAATGTAATAGGCGGCCTTGAACCTGTTGATGAGGGAGAAATATGGGTAGATGATAAGCCTGTTCACAAACTTAAAGAGGAAGAACTGGCGCGTCTGAGAAGAGAAAAATTAGGGTTTATTTTTCAGGACTTTTATCTTTTGCCTACTGCTACAGCTTTAGAAAATGTCATGATGCCTCAAATAGGCTTTAAGCCGACAAAAGAAATCAGGGAAAGAGCTAAGATGCTTTTAGAAAAAGTAGGGTTAAAGGATAGGCTTCACCATCTCCCTTCCCGCCTTTCAGGGGGAGAGAGGCAGAGAGTAGCCATCGCCCGCGCTTTTGTTACCGAACCGGAAGTTATTTTGGCTGACGAACCAACGGGAAATCTGGATAGTGAAAATAGTATAATGGTGATTGAACTACTGGAAGCCTTTCACCGTGAGAAAGGGACTACAATATTATTCATTACACACAATCTTGAACTGGCTAGCCGTGCAAAAAGACATCTTCACCTTCGTGATGGAAAGATTGTAAAGGATGTAATTGCAGAGTCAACTTAAAAGATTTTTATGGACTGCAGGAACTTAGCTAAAAATTATTTTACTGGTGTACGATATATTAGATGTACTTTTTTGTGATTACTATTTTGTATTATTGGATACATGTTTATAGTTTATAGGAAGTAATTTTTATACTAGAATATAAAAAGTCAGTGGAAAATAAGACAATAGATGGGGGGAAAAAATGTGAAAAAAATAAAGGTCATTTCAATAATTTTAATAATAGGCTTGGTATGGGGAATAATTTTTCTTTGCTTTACTGTAATAATTAATGAAAAGTTCACACCAATAACTCTGGCAGATAGTATGATGACTGATAAACCATTTTCTGCAATATATGATGTGTTTACAGTTGATTCTCTTGTTGGTATTTTTCGTCTTCTTTTTCTACCTTATGCAGTTGGATACGATCTATTCATATGGACAATAGGGTTGATTGTCTGGACAATAAAAGGAGGTTTGTGGCCGGGGGAAGCTTTAGGAAGAATGCTTATCGAATTTCCTGATTTTGGATGGTTTATGTTGATTGCCGCTCCCCTTTTAGGGGGAGTTGTAAGTGCAACATTATTTTATTTGATAATCCGCGGAACAGGTTATTTATTAGAAAAGCTGCTTAAAGCTACAGAATAAAAGTTGATTTTAATTTTTATCGTTCATTAGCCAGTAAATAAGAATTTGTGTTAAAATTTTACTCTCTAAGCTGATTTAATTCAGGTTGATTTTGATTTATTTATTATGTGCAGTAAAAGTAAAAAAAGAAACGAAGATATAATTAATATATAAAGGTTGTACGAGAAGAATGATTCCTATAAAAAAGGTGAAAGAAGGTGAAATTAGGTATGGAGATTTTAATAGTGAGACATGGTCAGTCTCAAGCAGATTTGGAAGATAGATATGAGGGGAGAGCTGATTTTTCTTTGACTGAATTAGGATGTGAGCAAGCCCAAAAGTTAGCTAAATGGGTATTGGAGAATTATAGACCTGACATAATATTAAGTAGCCCGCTAAAACGGGCAGCACAAACTGCAGAATATATTGGAAAGGAAACGAATGTGAAGATTATTTTTGATGATGAATTGATGGAATGGGATAATGGACTATTGGCAGGATTATTACGGTCCGAAGCAGCAGAAAAATATCCTCTACCTAAAGAAGGTAGAAAACCTTATAGCGAATTTGCTGGAACTGAATCTTACATAAATTTCAGAGCAAGAGCTGAAACATTTTGGGCGAAATTTTTAGATACATATGGAACAGATGAAAATATCAGAAGAGCTTGTATAGTATCTCACGGCAAAATGATTAATATGTTGTTTAGGGCTTTTATGAAATTGCCCATTGACACAGATATAACGTTAAAAACTGGGGACACTGGAGTACATCTTTGGGTAGTGGATGGAAACAAGAGGGAGATAGTTTTTAGTAATTCGCAGGCGCATTTGTTATAAATATAGACAAAGTGGCGGTTCTCCTGTCTAAATAAAAATGGTAAGCGATAAGGACAGATAAGAGCTTACCTTCTATATTTAACTCTTTACTGACAATGGTAAAAATGAGACAATGATTTCCTTTTTTACATTGGAGAGACGGGTTTATTAAATCTTGTAATAGACCTTTTTGAATTTTCAAAGTTAATATTGAATATTAATAGTCAGTAGTTGGCTCAGAGGATTAATAATGATTCCGTTACAATATCAGACTGTTTGCAATTTACAGAGTTGCAAATTTAAGCCTTAAGTTAATTTTTCTAATGCTAGCTCACTTTAAGACCAAGGTCCATATAAATCTCTCCTCATAAAAATATTTGTTTAACCTTTATTTTATCATTTTTTAAAATTCCTTATATATGATTGAAATGGTCTGCTTTCACATGTTTTATAAGCTGAAAGTGGATTTGGTTTTTATTTTTAGAAAAAAGGAGATAAGGAAAGGAAAAGTAAGTAATAATGAGATAAATTAAGAAAATTGGATTTTTTAATGTATAATTAGAAATTTAGCATGTTTTTAATAAAGTTTAAATAATGTTATCATTAAACTAGGAAAAATTAATAAAATTAATATTAGTTTTATTAAATTTGATAGTAGTATAAAAATTATTGCTTGAAGAATTAAAAAGAGAGGTGTTTTATTAATTTGGAGGATTTAATCAAAGCAAAAGTCAGATGTTATTTACTGGGCTTTGCATTTATTGGTGCAGGCGTGGGATTATTTTTTGGAAAACTTTTTGAAGGATTACTTTTGGGGATTGGCGCAGGATTTATAATTCTTTCTTTTGTATTTAAAGGTTTTTACTCAAAAATTATTGAGGGGGTAAGAGAGATGGGTTTTGTAAAAGGTGGCTTACTTTTTATGGGTAGTATTTTTATAGGGGCAGGGATAGGACTGCTTTTTAATCATTTAGCAGTAGGAATTTTAATAGGTGTAGGCTTAGGATTTATACTTATGGGATTTTTGGCAGGATATTAATAAAATCAACCCGGGCAAAACTCGGGTTGATTTTATTTTCAGCATGGTACATTATCGAAAAAAGAGTTAAATAAAAGATATTGGTGGTGGAGATATTGCTTAAAGCAATAGGTGCTGTTATTCTTTCGCTGGTTTTAATAGCTACCAGTTATGGAATTGGTACAATTGGAAAAAGAAGGGATGAAAATATAATTAATACAGTAAAAAAGGTAGAAACTTTATGAAAGAAATTATATGGGTACCTCACTAGATATAAGAAATTTAACTGTTGAAAATTTAGAGGAGATAAGAAAGCAAAATGAATTGAAGAATTTAAAAAATGTGGTTGAAGTGGAAATTTCAAAGGTTTATACAAAAGGGGAAATATAATGCAGGAAATGATTATCAAATGAGCACTTTATTTTTATTCGATGGCGGCAGACATTATTATTAATAAATGGTTTAAAGGAAGGTTTTTACTCAAATCCTGACTGGTATCTTTTTAATCCTTTGTACAGGAAAATTTTTAAAACCAAATAATATAATAAGGGAGATGAATAACACCATATATTCTCATATATACTGCTCTTGCCAAGGGCAATTCTTGCAGGAATTGCACTAAATAAGAAAATGGGAATCGCATATATGAGAAGATTGCGGAGGATTTTTGGAAAAACTGTATCGGGTTTTTCTGCCATTGTTAAAAGCTGCAGGACTATTGCTGAAATTGCTTCAGACCTTAAACCAAAAAGAGTAAAACTGTATACTATGAAAAATAGAAGTCCCATTAAAATAGAAGCACTAAAAATTGAAATGATATAAGCTATTGTCAATTTAATTCCACATATTTTCATACACCATATATTTAGAAATATTAACAGGGGAGTTGAAAGAGCCGCAGGGAAATTTAAGTTTTTTAGTACAATATATTTTATGAGAGGCTGAGGTTTTAATAAATCAAAATCAAAATATCCTGTTAACACTGATTGTCCAAATTTAGAAACTGCTTCTGCAAAGAAGATGGCATATATGTTGTTTACTAAAAAGAAACAGGTTATGTAAAAGAGAATCTGTTCTCTGCTGTAATCTCCAAAGACAGTAATTCTCTGTGTAAGCAGGTAATAGCCTAAAAATGTTACAGTGTATAAAGATAGGTCTGCCAAAAACCAGCTGATTAAATTTGCCCTGTATTGAATTGCTTTTTTAATTGAAAATTTTATAGATTCAATTAGCATGTTTTCACGCTCCATGAGAGGTGTATTTTTTTAATCCACTTTTTATGAGTAAAAAAACAATGAAACCAAGTATTAACACCCAGATTAGAGAAATAAATAATCCTTTATTCACTATTTTAATATCAAAGCTGTTATCACTTATGAGTTTTGCAGGTATGAAGGTCATATATGGGAAAGGGGTAAGCAGCATAAATGATTCTACTTTTTTGGGTAAAAGGTCTAGAGGGAAAATAGCACCTGAAAGAAGTTCTGTCAGTAAGTTTCTTACAGCAGCTATACCCCATATTTCTGTCAGCCAAAAGGATAATAAGCCTATTATAAAGGAAAATAAAGCATTAAGTAAAAAGCCAAAAGTTAATGTAATAGGTAGATATAATAGGCGGTTTGCCGGAATCTCAATCTTTGCCCATATTGAAATTATAACAATTATAGGCAGATATACAATTGTAAATTTAGCAAGGCTTGAGGTTAAGTAACTGTATGAAATACTTGTAAGATAATCTACAGGTAGTAAAAGTTTTTGACCAAGTCTATAAGTCTTTATATCTCTTTCAATGTCATGTTCAGCGTGGATCTGTGTAAACAAAAGTATTATATTGGAAATTAATATATAAACCATCATTTCTTTTAAGCTGTAGTTTATATGATTTTTTTCAATCAAGGTACTCCAAAAAAAGAAACTTATTATAACGGGCACGATTATTGAACTTAGAAGTTCTCCTATTATGTAGATTCTGTACATGAGAAGCTTTTTTATTGAGTAATTAAAATACCTTATAAAAATGTACAATGTCTTCATTTTTCTGCACCCTTATATAATGATTCTATTATTATGTCAAGAGTATCGTCGTGAAAATTTATATTTGAAACTTCAATTTCATTTGATAAGACTTTCATTACATTTATCGTCTCATGAGGGTTAAACCTTATGAAGTATTCTTGCTCTTCATCTGCCTTTTCCACCTTATAATATTTACTGATTCTTTCAATAGCGCAGTTACTTGCGTTAAATCTTACTTTTCTTATATTAGGTACCATGCTTTTTAATTTATCAATTGTTCCATAGTAGAGCTCATGTCCTTTATGCAGTATGTATATATTGTCGCATAAATCTTCAATATCAGTTATGTAATGGCTTGTTAGTATTATAGAGGCATTATATTTCTTTTTATAATTTTTTAAGTAATTTCTAATTGTCCTTTGGGTGATAAAATCCAAGCCTAAAGTAGGCTCATCAAGAAAAACAATTACTGGCAGATGAATAAAAGATAATATTAATTCACCTTTCATCCTTTGTCCTAAAGACAGGGTTCTAACCTGTTTTTTCAGGTCTATTTCTGACAAGTTAAGTTCTTCTGCCATTGATTTTGCTCTTTTTATTGCTTCCTTTTTGTCAATAGAGTAAATGGAAGCAAAAAGTTTTACAGAATCAATAATAGATAAATCAGGATCTAACTGCCCTTTTTGTCCCATGACTAATGATACTTTTCTTCTATAATCTTTGCTTCGTAAAAAGGGATCGCTGCCTAATACCTTTATAATACCTTTGTCTGCTTTAATGATGCCGGATACTAATTTAATAGTGGTGGTTTTTCCAGCACCGTTTAGACCTATTAATCCAAGTATTTCTCCTTGATTTACAGTAAAAGAAATGTCTTTTACTGCTTGTATGTATTTGTATTTACGATTGAAAAAGCTTTTAACTGCATTTATCATTCCATTTTCTTTTATGTATACTTTATAAGTTTTACTGACGTTTTTGACAATTATTTGAGGTTCCATTGTTTTTCCTCCAAAAGAGTTTAGATTTACTTAATGCATTTATAGGTAGAGTTTTGAAAATTATATACTTAAAAGTATGTTATTGAATATTATTTAACAAACAAGTTTTCATAGTATATTATACAACAAGATTATAATATTGACGAATAAAACTTTTTAGACTGTATAATTTTTAAATTAGGTTATACGTTTGCAAAATTTTTGGTAGAGTATTATAATTTTTTTAGATATTAAAAAAATTTAAAAGGGGGAAATTTTCTTGAGTACACGTTTGTTAGAAAGAAAAGATGTTGATGAAAGGCTGACTTGGGACTTGTCAGGAATTTTTAAAACAGAAGAAGAGTATGAGGATACAATAAAAAAGGCAGAAAAGCTTACAAAAGAATTAGAAGAAGAGTTTAAGGGGAAGCTTACAACTTCTGAAAGAATTAATAACTGTTTAAATAAATTGAGAACCTTAGCTCAACTTCTTACTGTTGCAGGTTCTTATGCTCATTTGGCTGTTGCAGTAGACCAGACTAATACAGAAAATCTTCAAAGGCAGATGAAGTTTGCCAACATAGCCTCTGAACTTCAAAGTAGAACAAGCTTCATTGAATCGGAAATTATACAGTTGGATGAAGAAGTAATAAAACAGGCAATAGAAAAATCGAAAGAGAATGCCAATTATCTTAAAAAAATTTTAAGGAAGAAAAAACATGCTCTTCATCCAGAGGTTGAAAAAGCTTTATCAGCATTATCAGCTGTATTAGAGGCACCTGAACATATTTACAATATGGCAAAATTGGCAGATATGGACTTTGGAACTTTTACAGTCGATGGAAAAGAGTATCCTTTGAGTTTTTCTTTGTTTGAAACAAAGTGGGAATATGAAGAAGATACTAGGATTAGAAGAGCTGCTTTTGAGGCTTTTTCTAAGAAATTGAGAGAATACCAACACACCATAGCAGCAGTTTATCAGACACAGGTGCAAAAGGAAAAGACTATAGCAACTTTAAGGCGTTTTGATTCTGTTATTGACAGTCTTTTGTTCCATCAGGAAGTTGATAGAGAATTGTACGATAGGCAAATTGATTTGATAATGGAACATTTAGCACCGCATATGAGGAAATTTGCAAAGCTTTTGCAAAAAATACATAGGATAGAAGAGATGACTTTTGCTGATCTAAAATTGGAAGTAGACCCTGAATTTGAACCATCTATAACCATTGAAGAAGCTAAAAAGTACATAGAAGAAGGTTTATCAGTTTTTGGTGAAGATTACAGGGAAATGGTGAGAAGGGCATTTAATGAAAGATGGATAGACTTTGCCGAAAACAAAGGGAAGTCTACAGGAGCTTTTTGCGCTTCACCTTATGGCTCACATCCTTATATTTTAATCAACTGGGCTGACAAAATGAGGGAAGTTTTTGTTCTTTCTCACGAATTAGGTCATGCAGGACATTTTTATTTAGCTCACCAGCATCAAAATATTTTTGATTCTAGACCATCTATGTATTTTGTAGAGGCTCCTTCTACAATGAATGAGCTTTTAATGGCTAATTATCTGATGAAAAATAATAAGGATAAAAGGATGAGAAGGTGGATACTTTCTACCTTGATATCGAGAACCTATTATCACAATTTTGTGACCCATCTGTTAGAAGCAGCTTATCAAAGAGAAGTATACAGGATAATTGATAAAGGTGGCTCTGTCACTGCACCTATTTTAAATAAATTAAAAAGAGAAGTTTTAGAGAAGTTCTGGGGAGATGCTGTAAAAATAAATGAGGGAGCAGAACTTACCTGGATGAGACAGCCTCATTATTATATGGGACTTTACCCTTACACTTACAGTGCAGGGCTTACTATAGCTACACAAGTAAACAAGAGATATTTAGAAGAAGGACAAAAGGCTTTGGAAGACTGGAAAGAGGTATTGAAAGCTGGCGGTACAAAAACTCCTGTGGAACTGGCAAAAATGGCAGGATTGGATATAACTACAGAGAAGCCGCTTTTAGATACAATTCAGCTTATTGGAAATATGATAGATGAGATAATCCAATTGACAGAAGAGATAGATAAATAAAATGACATAGTACGACATTTTAACTGATACCTATTTTTGGGTATCAGTTTTTTATAAAATTTTACTGGAAATTTTGGAGGATTTTTAAGGTTTTTGTAGAATATATTAGGTAAGATAATATCAAAAGCGGAAGACTTATTTAGAAATTTACAAAAGGAGTGTTGTGGCTTAATGACCTTAAACAAGGGTGAGTATGTAAAATTTTTTAAAGAGGTTACAGGATTTGAACCCTATGATTTTCAAATAGCTATAGCGGAAGAAATATTTACCGGAAAAAATGTAATAATGCAGGCGCCTACTGGCTCAGGTAAAACTTGGGCAAGTATTATGCCATTTTTGTTTGCTAATTATAAAGGGATTAATTTTCCAAAGAAATTGATATATAGTTTACCTTTAAGAGTACTAACTAATAGTTTATATAAAGATGTAACTGAAAGAATAGATAAAATATTTAATGGACGTATAAAAGTAACTATTCAAACAGGCGAAAATAATAATGACCCCTATTTTTTGGATGGCGATATAATATTTACAACAATAGATCAAAGTTTAAGTTCCTTGTTGTCAATACCTTTTTCCTTATCGAATAATCAGCGTAATATAAATACCGGGGCAATAATTTCTTCTTATTTAATATTTGATGAATTTCATTTATTGGATATAAAGCGCTCATTATCTACTTTGATAAATATTTTGACCAGACTTAATAATATAACACCATACTGTCTTATGAGTGCTACACTTAGTGATAAATTATTAGATAATTATTGTAGCAAATTAAATGCCTGCAAGATATCTGTTAAGAAAGAGGAAATTACAAAAATTAAAAGTCAGAAAAATAAGATAAGACAAGTTTTTGTAAAAGATACATTAATTAATGCAGAAGAAATTATTAGAAATCATATCAAGAAAACAATTGTAATATGTAATACTGTAGAGGCATGCCAAAATTTATTTTTAGACCTTAAAAATAAATTTAATGAAGAAGAGTCATTGAATAATATTAAACTTTTATGTATTCATTCGCGATTTAGCTCAAAAGATAGAAAAATCAAAGAAGAATTAATAAAAAAGTATTTTAGTAAAGAAAGTGAAGAAAGTGTAATATTGGTTTCAACACAAGTTATAGAGGTCGGACTTGATATAACCTGTGATGTAATGCATCTTGAGATTTCTCCAATAAATTCTTTTCTCCAAAGGATTGGTAGATGTGCAAGATATGAAGGAGAGAAAGGAAAAATTTTTGTATACGATGTAAGTAAAAATGATAAAACAAAACCTTATTTGCCTTATGATGATGAATTGTGCGTTAAGACTTTGGACAAATTGAAGAGCATAGGAGAGGGTATAGATATTGATTATCAAAAAAGTGAATTTTTGATAAATGATATTCTTACTGTTAAAGAATTAGAAGATTTCAGTTATATTGAGGAAGGAGAGCATACGAAGTTTAATGAAATAGTAGATTGTTGGATAAAAAATGAAAAAGGAAATGCCAGTCGATTAATCAGAGATATAGATACAATTAATGTATTAGTGGTCCAAGATATAAATCTATTAGAAAATCCATATATATATGATGCTATTCCAATAAACAGGTATACATTAATTTCAAAATTGAAAAAAGTTGTGAAAGAAGATGAAGAAGACTGGCTGGTAAGGACTATAGAAGAGTCTGTGTTTGATGATGAAGATTTATTTGGAAGGTTTAGTTATCCTCAAATAGCACTTGATGATATACGATTAAAAGTTGAGAATAGAGTAATTTTAAATTCTAAATATGTATTTTATGATGATGATATTGGATTGAATTTTATGGGTGTTGGCAATCGAGAAATTCTAAAAATAGACAAGCCTAAACTAAAAGAGGACTACATAATTACTAAAGATACTTATGAAGAACATATAAGGTATATGATGGTGGCTTTTGATGATTTATTTAAAGATAAATGTACTTATATATTTTTAAAATTAAAAGAAAGAATAGATTTAAAGTACGATATGGAAGAATTATTGAGGTTTATTATAATAATGCATGATTATGGTAAGCTAAATATTGGCTGGCAAGCATCAGCCTGTAAATATCAAAATGAAAAAGGAAATTATGAGAAAGGCGAATTATTAGCGCATACTGATTATAATCCCAATATTGATGTAGATAATAGACCCAAATTACCTAATCATGCGGGGATTGGTGGTATTGTAGCTGCAAGTTTAGCAGGTGATATATTACATTATGAGGTTTGTATAGCTATTTTAAATGCGATAGCTAAGCATCATTCAGTAAAGACTGAATCTTCTATAAAATATAGAATCATAAATGAAGGCAAGAAAAAAACTTTAGAATTAATAAAAAATTATTGTCCTAACTTGTATAGAGATATTGATAAATCAAACGAATTTTTCTTGGAGGGAGATGAACAGTCTTTTGATGATTATGCAGTTAATTTTAATAAATTTGGTATTGATTATGATGCAATATTATATTTTCTTTTTGTTAGGATACTTAGGATTTGCGACCAAAAATCATTTACTTATAAACAAAAGATGATGAAAGGGGGTGACGGTAGAGATGACAGATAAAAAGTATTATGTATTGAAAGAAAGTGGAACATATTCAAATGCGCTGGAGGCCTATGGATTAGCTGAATTGATTTTAGGGCTTACTCATCAGAAGGCAAAAGTATCAATAATTGATAAAGGCATTTATTATGAACTTAATGTAAAAGAAATGGAGCTTTCTGAAATTAAATACTTTGATTTATTTCCTTATCTAAAGAAAAAAGATGATAAGGAGGCGATAGAAAAAGGTATTAAAAATTATATTGATTTGGACGAAGAAAAAGAGAGAAAAAATCGTTATAATGATTATCTTAAAAAAATAAATGAAGAAAGAAAGAAAATAAAAAATTTACCTAATGCAAAACCCATATTAGCTGAATTAGATAAAAAAATTGAAGATTATGAAGATAAGCCAATAAGAGAAATGGATATAATAACAGGGGTTAATCAGTTTAAGGCACTCGATATGTATAAAAAAGCATATTTTAATTTATACAGCAACAAGGATAGTTTTCAAAATATTATTGATGTGCTATTAAAATTATATTCTGATACAACTAATAACATTGAAGAAGCAAAGGCAACAATATCGGATTTAAAAAAGAAAAAGAAAATAAAAGACATAAAAGAAGTAAATAGTTTACAACTTTATAATCCTTCAATGGTTAAAGGGGCACATCCTTCAAAGAGCAATGATATAACTCCAGAACCCGTGGATGGATTTTGGTTGCAGGAATGTCTAAAAATTGCCGGAAGTTTTAATGCTATGGTTATAAAACCTGTACAAATAGCTAAACAAAAATGGGACAATAAAATCTATGTATTTGATGTAAATAATTTGGATTGGGATAAAAGCAAAAAAATATTTAACGAATTCAAGAGATTTTTAAAGGGGAACACATCTATAAGATTAGACATTAACTCTATTCTTTTAATGTCAAAAGAATTAATCCAACATAGGGAAGAGTATAAAAGCAGTAAAAGTTTTTTAAAAAAATATCGTCCTCATGATGAGATAAAAGGATTTTATGCAGTTTATTTTAAAAATATGGGGAATGCTAATTCTCCCACCAATATTTCTTTCCTTGAATTGCCTTTATTTATAGAGATAAATTCATATAAGGATGCAAAAGACTGGATAGAAATAATTGATGAACATTTGAAGATTATCAATAATATACGAAATTCTATTTCAGAACAAGATGAAAGTGGCAATATAATTTCTTTACTTCAAAAGTATAGACAATTTTTAACGACATCGGATATTGATTATTTTTATGACTTCATTGGTCAATATTCAATCTTTCTCATGGAGCAAATTGCAAAGAAAAATTATTTTACTAAGCCTTTCAGTGAAAAATTAATGGAGGTGTTTTTATTGAAAACTGATAATAGAATATCAGAAATACTACAGAATCAAGGTTTTAGAAATATCGCCAAGGCCATACGTAAATCTACAATCTCAGAACAGTATGCGAAGAGCAAAGGGCAGCAAATGTATGATATCAAGTACGGACTTGCTCAAGAACTGTTGAGAAAGTCAGCCTATAAAGAAGACTTGATAGAATTTTTGTCAGAATTTATTGTTTCTTATAATCAAGAAACAGCCAGAATGGTTGAGAAAAATAAAGGAAAGGCTAGAGCTACAATAAAACAACAGGATTTAGAAGATTTAGTAAAATTAATAGATGAATATGATAATCCATCATTGATAGGTAAATTATTATGCGCTTTTGGATATTCACTTGATAGAAAAGAAAAAGAAGATGAGCCGGTAGAAGATGAAAATAATGAATTTGATGGAATTCAGGATTAAAGAATGAAAGGAGAATGAAAAATGGGTAAAAACTTTATTTCTTCATTGTCAATTTGCGGAGAATTGGGACTCAGTATGCATTCATTAAATAATGAAGGAGGAGAAGGAAATCAAGTTTTAACAAGGGAAGTTACAATTGTAAATGAAAAAGGTAGGACTTTTACTGTAAATGCTGTTAGTGGAGATATGTTAAAACATATACAAGCTGAACACTTGTATTATATATCAATAGAAAAAGGACTTCCTCTTTGTGAAAAGTGCAAGGTTTTTGATGCAAATAGGATAAGTGGCGACAAGACTTTTACGGAGGAAGTAAAAAACAAAAAGGACGAAGAAGTTTTAGATATGTTGATAAATAGATGTGTTATAGATGATATGGAGGGTATCTTAATTACTAATAACAATAGAAATTTACCGAGGAAGTCAGCAGCAGAGTTTGGATGGTTAATAGGAATACCTGAGAAAGTAAAAACGGATACATTTTTTCATGTTAAGTTAGTGGCAAATGCAGGAAGTAAAAGTGAAGATGAGTCTGCAAATCAAGGGCAAAATATATTTCATAGGCCTGCTAATTCTGGAATTTATGCTTTAGTATCTAATTATGATATATACAGAATAGGTTATAATGAGATATCAAGAACCTACGCTATTGATAGCACTCAAAGATACGAAAGATATAAAGCCTTTTTGCAATCTATAATGTACACATTTGTCAAACCCAATGGTGCTATGAGAAATACCCAAGATCCCCATATTATTTCTTTTAAAGGAGTTATTACAATTTCAAATAGTACAGTTCCTGCTCCAACAATAAGTCCATTAAATGATACATATATAAATGAGATTAAAACTATTGCAGAAAATATTAATAAATTAGAGAAAAATGTAATTAGGGTAATAGAATTCAATGGTTTGGCAGAATTTACTGAAATTATGACAGATTTAATACAAAATTATGAACCATATGAGTTGGGAGCAAATAATTAGAAATGAAAGGGAAGATTAATTATGTTTCTTGAAGCTGTTTATAAGCCGACTTCTCTATTTTCACTGAGAAGAAGTGACGCAACAAATCCTGCTGCGAAATCTTTGATAGCTCCTTCTCCGTATTCAATTAAAATGGCTTTGATTAATGCAGCAATAACCTTTAAAAGTTTTGATGACAATATATTTGAAATGATTAAAAATTTAGAAATACATTATAATCTTCCAGATTACATATGTATAAATAATTGCTTTGTTAAAAATCAAAGTAAATATGAGATAAAAACTAAAAAATCGGATGTAGATTTGGAAAAGATTGAAGGTCTTGCATTTAAGACAACAATTGGGTTTAGAGAGTATGTCTACTATAGTGATTTGATAAAAATTTTGATAAGGGTAAAAAGAGAAGAAAATATAGATTTTCTAAAATCATTGCTAATGAGGATAAATTATTTTGGGAAGAGAGGAAGTTTCTTCCAATTTATTGAAGCAAAAGAATATATTGATAATGAAAGACCTTCGGGATATAGTTATATTTTTGATGATGCAGTATTAAATAATTATAACCATAATATGATAATTTTTAAAATGGATGATGTTGATAAAAACGCTAAATTTGATAATATGAATTCTTATTCAAAAGAGAAAGCTATGAGAGTTAGCAAAATATATTGTTTTGAATATGAGCAATATAGGGCAAATAAAAATTTTACTTTACTAAGGAAGATAAAATGATGTTATCTGTGGCTATATGGTGAAGTATTTAACTTTATCATATAGCCCAGTATGAGAGGTATTTTTTATATTAATAAGGTGATATTATGGATTTGGTAACTGGTACAGAAATAAATTATTATTTTGTATGTAAACATAAGCTATGGCTTTTTACTCATGGCATAAATATGGAGCATAATTCTGATTATGTGGATATAGGAAAAGTACTTCATGAAAAAAGCTTTCAGAGGGAAGATAAAGAGATCCTTCTTGATGGACGTGTAAAAATAGATTTTGTAAAAAATCAATTGGAAATACATGAAACTAAGAAGAGTAAAGCAATAGAAGAAGCGACGAAGTACCAAGTTTTATACTATATTTACTATTTGAAAATGAAAGGTGTGGACAAAGTTACAGGAGTTATACATTATATGGATAACCATTCGAAGGAGGAGATTACTCTTAGTGGACAGGATGAGAATAAAATAAAGGAACTAATTGAAGAAATCAACAAAATAAAATTAATGGATAAACCACCGGCTAAAGTAAAAAGTAAAATTTGTACAAAATGCAGTTATTATGAATTGTGCTTTAGTTAGAAGGTGATTTTATGAAAAGAAGCATATATATAAATACTAATGGACGACTCAGTAGAAAAGACAATACCATTTACTTAGAAAGTGAAACTTATGGGAAAAAGCCTATCCCAGTAAATAATGTACAAGAATTGTTTTTATTTGGTGAGATTGACTTAAATACAAAAGCAATTAATTTTTTAGCACAAAATAATATAACAGTTCACATTTTTAATTATTATGGATATTATACGGGAAGCTTTTATCCACGAGAGCATCTGCCTTCGGGTTTTTTGCTAGTAAAGCAAGTAGAAAAATATAAAGAGGAGCATGAAAGGCTCAAAATTGCAAAGGAAATTATTAATGGTGCCAGTCATAATATTTTAAAGAATCTCAAGTATTATGCAAATAGAAAAGAAGGATTAGATGAATATGTTGAAAGGATAGAAAATGAAAGGAAAAATATAAAAGATGCTAAGACTATAAACGAACTCATGGGAGTTGAAGGTAGGATTAGGAATATATATTATAGTGCTTTTGAAACAATAATTGAGGGGAAATTTGAATTTAAAAATAGGACAATGAACCCTCCGGATAATCCCATAAATGCCTTGATTTCTTTTGGTAATTCTATGATGTATTCTATAGTTCTTACAGAAATATACAATACTCAGTTAAATCCAACTATAAGTTATTTACATGAGCCGGGTGAAAGGAGATTTTCTTTAAGCCTTGATATAAGTGAAATTTTTAAGCCAATAATTGTAGATAGGATTATTTTTAGTTTGATAAATCAAAAAATGATAAGAGAAGAACATTTCGATCAAGAATTAGAAATGTGTTATCTGAATGAGAAGGGGAGAGTTATATTTCAGAGAGAATTTGAAGAAAAATTAGGCACCATAATAAAACATCCAAGACTGAACAGAAGTGTAAGTTATAGAAGGCTTATAAGACTTGAATGTTACAAGCTTATAAAGCATTTGTTGGATGAGGAACAGTATGAATCATTAAAAATGTGGTGGTAATGTGTATGTACTTATAGTTTATGACGTTGAGGAAAAAAGGGTCGCAAAAGTAAATAAATTTTTAAAGACCTATTTGAACTGGGTACAAAATTCTGTTTTTGAGGGGGAATTAACAGAGGCTCAATTAAACAGAATTATCTTATGGTTTAAAGGACATTTGGATTTAAAATGTGATTCCGTTTTAATATATACTGCCAGTTCTGAAAAGTGGCTATCTAAAAAGATTATTGGAGTAGAGAAAAACTCTACGGATAATATTTTATAATATTTTGTGAGGGGATAAGATGAGAATAAGATTGACACTATTGCCGGAAGAAAAGAAAAGTCTAAATATAAACTATAATTACTTTTTATCAGGATGGATATACAATACTTTAAAAAAAGCAAATAAAGAATACGCAGAAGAGCTCCACGCAAAAGGATATAGTTATGGAAAAAAAGTCTTTAAATTATTTACTTTTTCTCAACTGCGTAGTAAAAACCTTAAGATAGTTAATGAAAATATAATGTTTTTAGATAAGACATACTTATATATAACTTCTCCTAAAAAAGAGTTTTTGTTAAATTTTGTAGGAGAAGTCTTAAATAATGATGTTCTAAAATTGCAAGATTATGAGTTTAAGATTGAAAGTGTAGAAGTACTAAAAGAACCAGAGTTTAATAATGAAGAAAATAAATTTATATGTTTATCTCCAATTGTAACTTCTACAGCTGTAGAAGTCGATGGTAAAAGAAAAAGTGTAAATTTACCTTTGCATCACCCGAGATTTGTAGAGAATTTAAAAAACAATCTAATTGAAAAATATTACGTGCTTTACAATACATTACCAGATAATTTAAGTCTTAATATTAATTTTGACATGGAATATTATTCACAAAAACCAAAGGGTAAAAGGACAAAATATAAAAATGTTTATGTTCGGGGATATATGGTACCCTTTACAATGTCGGGAAATATTGAACTAATCAAAGTGGCATATAATTGTGGTATGGGAGAGAAAAATAGTGCAGGGTTTGGAATGATACAAAAAATAAGATGAATATTTATTAATTTAATTTCTTGTCGACCTCTCCCAATGTAAAAATCATAGGAGGTCGATAAGAAAAAATTTATAATATAACGTTTTCTATTTCTCGGGAGGAAACAGGTTTTTAAACAAATGAATTATTATACATTTTATTGTGCGATTTTATTTTGCCTAGGAGATTGTAAAATAGCCAATGTTATGATAAAGTAAACTTGAATAAAAGAAGTATTATCATGCAATTTTCATGGGATTTAATCTAACCATAGTGGAATTGAAATTCTTCATCAAGTTCAACATTTTCAAGGTCAAGTAAGATTTAATCTAACCATAGTGGAATTGAAATGAAAATGATTGAAGAAGCTTCAGCCAAGGACGCAAGATTTAATCTAACCATAGTGGAATTGAAATGGATAAGAAAGGATGATTTTATGAAAGAAGATTTGAGATTTAATCTAACCATAGTGGAATTGAAATAAGCACCAATGGAAATTACAGAAGAAGCAGTTGCAAAGATTTAATCTAACCATAGTGGAATTGAAATAAGAAGTTCTTCAAAGCTTGCTTGAAATTCAGTTTCCGATTTAATCTAACCATAGTGGAATTGAAATTACCTTCCGACCTCCCTCTGTCGGAGCCATTCCTCGGATTTAATCTAACCATAGTGGAATTGAAATAAAATCCGTAGGCTGGTAGTGGTGGCCTCATCACAAGATTTAATCTAACCATAGTGGAATTGAAATGGATTAGAGGTTATGACCTTGAAGTGGTAAGGTTCGCGATTTAATCTAACCATAGTGGAATTGAAATCGAGGTCAAGAATTGGGCCTAACAATGTTATTACCGGATTTAATCTAACCATAGTGGAATTGAAATTGGGGAGCTGTGGGAGGACAGAGGAGACCTCGAAGGATTTAATCTAACCATAGTGGAATTGAAATTTAAAAAACAGGGCATCATATCCCCTGTCTTCACCCGATTTAAT
Organism: Clostridia bacterium; assembly: GCA_012840485.1. GTDB lineage: Bacteria > Bacillota > Thermoanaerobacteria > Thermoanaerobacterales > Thermoanaerobacteraceae > Thermoanaerobacter. The sequence goes on from DULG01000035.1 coordinate 30,201, forward strand.
CTAACCATAGTGGAATTGAAATTTTTCTTATTGCCTTCCCTGTATTCCACCAGCACTTGATTTAATCTAACCATAGTGGAATTGAAATTGCCAATGGAAACTCCGGGTAATAAGGCCGTAGCCATGATTTAATCTAACCATAGTGGAATTGAAATATTTCCTGCAAAGACATTTTTAAGAAAACTCAAAAGGATTTAATCTAACCATAGTGGAATTGAAATAAGGAACGACTGATTATGTATACTTCATTTCGCGACGATTTAATCTAACCATAGTGGAATTGAAATGAACACACATCTGGACCAGGCTGTCCTGAATAAATTTCTGATTTAATCTAACCATAGTGGAATTGAAATATATATCCATGATCCGGACGTTTTGTGGCTTATTGAGATTTAATCTAACCATAGTGGAATTGAAATAATATTTCATTGGCTATAGCTGTAGCTTCTGCTGCGCGATTTAATCTAACCATAGTGGAATTGAAATGTTCAGGCGACGCTTCCGAGAGTCTCTGGTTCTCTCGATTTAATCTAACCATAGTGGAATTGAAATAGGAGAACTGGCAAGAGGGACTGTTCTCGCATTGAGGATTTAATCTAACCATAGTGGAATTGAAATGTTCTCTGTTTAAGATAGTGTCTCTCAATTGGAGGGATTTAATCTAACCATAGTGGAATTGAAATACAGCAAGAGCTTTCAGGTTAAGCCCTCCTAGTTTATGATTTAATCTAACCATAGTGGAATTGAAATTTATTTCTTTACCCTCTACAGTGTGAATTTCTGCAAGATTTAATCTAACCATAGTGGAATTGAAATGTATCTCACTCCATCCGGGCGCTGCTAGGATGTTGGGATTTAATCTAACCATAGTGGAATTGAAATGTTTAAAGACGGCAAAGGCTTAAAAATATCCATGACCGATTTAATCTAACCATAGTGGAATTGAAATCGAGGTCAAGAATTGGGCCTAACAATGTTATTACCGCGATTTAATCTAACCATAGTGGAATTGAAATCTTTCCAGTCGTCTATGATGTATTCCCGGCCGTCGAGATTTAATCTAACCATAGTGGAATTGAAATGAGAACAACTCAACAAAATTGCTTTAGAGTATGGGAGATTTAATCTAACCATAGTGGAATTGAAATTTAAGGAACAGCTTGACACCGGTTTTGTTGGAACCACGATTTAATCTAACCATAGTGGAATTGAAATAAATCTGCCGCAATGTACTTTTTGGGCAGACGATAAGATTTAATCTAACCATAGTGGAATTGAAATATCAAATATTGACCAATGGTTAAATAGCGCGGCTGGATTTAATCTAACCATAGTGGAATTGAAATGGTATTCGTCATATGCTGCGGCTCTGCTTACCCAGGATTTAATCTAACCATAGTGGAATTGAAATGAGAGCAAAGCCTCCACAGTCTGGGAAGTAGCCAGGATTTAATCTAACCATAGTGGAATTGAAATTGCGCTGCTGGCCTCTCAAATGATCACCAAGGCGGCGATTTAATCTAACCATAGTGGAATTGAAATGCGGGAATGACCGGGCTGAAACCTATATGAATTAATAAGATTTAATCTAACCATAGTGGAATTGAAATTCTTTAGGTTCTATGTCTTTTGTATTTACGAGAACGATTTAATCTAACCATAGTGGAATTGAAATATAATGGAATTTGATCCAGATACCAGAGCAGTAAAAGATTTAATCTAACCATAGTGGAATTGAAATTTATACGTTGCTGTTATCATTTTCTGCACCTCTTTCTTGATTTAATCTAACCATAGTGGAATTGAAATCTGGTTAAGGTCTACTTCAGGAGCTATCTCATCAAGTTGGATTTAATCTAACCATAGTGGAATTGAAATC
>DULG01000005.1 GCA_012840485.1 Clostridia bacterium
TATCAAAAAGTTTAGACCTTACAGTTCTAGCAACAGAGTAGAAGAAAGAGAAAACATTTTAAATAGGGATTTTTCTACCACTACGATTAATCAAAAGTGGGTTACTGATATAACATATATTTATACTGTTAAAGATAAATGGTGTTACCTTGCGACAGTAATAGATCTTTATACCAAGAAAGTCATTGGCTATGCGTTTTCTAAAACGATGGATACAGAGCTTGCTATTCGTGCTGTAGAAAATGCCTATAATGCTCAAAAGCCATAGGGAGAGCTTATACTCCATAGTGATTTAGGTTCACAGTATACAAGCGCCAAATTTCAAGAATATATATTATCCAAAGGTAACATAAAACACTCATTTAGTCAAAAAGGATGCCCTTATGATAATGCATGTATAGAATCTTTTCATGCTTCTTTAAAAAAGGAAGAAGTAAATTTAGCTACTTACTATGATTTTGATACTGCCAGACTTGCTATATTTGAGTATATTGAATCTTGGTATAATAGAAAGAGACTACATAGTAGTATAGGATATATGACTCCGCAACAATTTGAGGATTTAATTAAAAAGTCAGCATAAAAATTTCGAGTTTTTGTGTCTACTATATTGACATAAATCCAAAGACTATAATAAGCTCGAACAAAAAACAATTGAAATAATTAGAATGTTAATCGGCTATATAAGAAAACTGCAAGAACGAGCAGATGAAAAGGAAATAGTATAATCTCTGCATTCTTTCTGAATTTCGTGGGAATAGGTAATTTACGGCCACTCTACCTATTCCCCCTTTTTTACTACTTTATTCCTAAAATCCTTCATCCCTCCTATTCCTTACACTATATAAACCTGTTCCTGCACTTCATCTATTATTATACTTTTTTCCGTAACATAGAACCTAATAAAAATTCGTTCGTTAATATCGGCAATTCCGCCAATATCTCCTTCTTCGAGTTGCCTGAGATAGTTTTCGCTTTTACTGATTATTTCAACGACCTTTTGTTCTAATGCCTTCTTGTCAGTATCATAGCATTCTATCATACAGCCATTTCTGAAAACTATTCTTCGCTCCAGTTTCAGACCCTCCTTATCTTTCCTGCCATAATAATATCAAATTTTTATATCTATTAAAAGAAGATGTTTTTAAACAAGGTTCAAGGGTCTAATAAATGCAGAAAAAACTTTTTTCCCCTTTTGGAAGGACTTTTTTATTCACGGAAAAACTTCCGCCATAAACAATTTCCAAACTTGATCCTTATCTTCTTTTTCCTTGCCCCTAACTATGTTGATTTAAAAAAACCCTTTCCATTTCCAATCCCTCAAACCCGCATAAAACCTGCATGGGATTTTCTGGGAGGTAATAAAGTTTTTCCGTAAAGCAACTATATTTCTACTAAAATTTCCCATACACCTCTCAAATTTGTGCGAAAAAAGTCTTTCCGAATGGAACAGGGTCAAGGGCAAAAGGAAAAAGGGATAAGTGGCGTAAATCCCAAATCCCTCAAGGCTTTACCACTTATCCCTTTGCTATTTCTTTACGACTTGAACCTTAATCCTTTTCCCTTTTTCCTCCCCAAATGGAACCACTGTTGATTTAAAAAAAACCCTTTCCCTTTCCAATCCCTCGAACCCGCATAAAATCTACATGGCATTTTCTGGAAGGTAATAAAGTTTTTCCGTAAGGCAGTAATATTTCTCCTATAATTTCCCAAAAAACCATCCAATTTGTGTGAAAAAAGTTGTTCCAAATGAGCAGGATTAAGGCTTAAGGAAAAAGGGATAAGTGGCTTAAAATCAATATCCTTGAGACTTACCACTTATCCCTTTCTTAGTTCTGTATGAACTTGATCCTTAATCCTTTTCCCTAATTACCCCCCAAACGGAACCACTTTTTTCGCATGGGTGAGAGGATTAAATGAAAAATACATCAATATCTTTAGCCTTATTCCTTACCCCTTAACCCTTTCAAACCCTTTCACCTGTTAAAACGCAAATCCCGCAGCCGTTCAGGATTTTTCCTGCTTCGACTACGGGATTTTGGAACGAACTTTATTTTTATAGAGCGAACTTTATTATCATGGAGTAGACTTTATTTGAATTATACACATTCGCATGGGTGGGAGGAATATCCTTATTCTACTGTAACTGACTTTGCAAGATTACGCGGTTTATCTACGTCACATCCTTTTTCTACTGCCATATAATATGCTAAAAGTTGCAAAGGCACAACTGTCAATACTGGAGTAAGCTCTTTAAGCGTTTCAGGTATATATATTACTTTATCTACAACGCCCTCCAGCTGCAAATTACCTTGCTTTGCAAAGGCGACTAAAAAACCGCCTCTTGCTTTTACTTCTTTTATATTGCTGAGCATCTTTTCAAAAAGGTCATCTTGTGTTGCAAGAGCTATCACAAGTGTTCCCTCTTCTACAAGAGCTAAGGTTCCGTGTTTTAATTCACCAGCCGGATAAGCCTCTGAATGAATATAGGATATTTCTTTGAGTTTTAAAGAACCCTCCATAGCAACGGCATAGTCCAGTCCTCTTCCAATGTAAAATACGTCTTTTGCATTATAGTGTTCAGAGGCAAATTTTTGTATTACATCTTTGTTGTCAAGTAAATACTGAACTTTTTCAGGAAGTTTCTTTAATTCTGTGCAAAGTTCCATAACCTTTGTTTTAGTTATTGTCCCTCTTTTTATTGCAAGGTCCATAGCTACAAGATAGAGAGCTATAAGTTGCGTAGTATACGCTTTGGTGGAAGCAACAGCTATTTCAGGACCTGCCCATGTATATAGTACATCATCTGCTTCTCTGGAGACAGAACTTCCGACTACGTTTGTAATGGCTATAGCTCTTGACCCTTTTTTCTTAGCTTCTTTTAGCGCAGCAATGGTATCTGCTGTCTCACCTGACTGGCTTATTACAATTGTAAGAGTTCTTTCATTTACTAAGGGGTTTCTATATCTAAATTCTGAAGCGACATCTACTTCAACAGGTATTCTCGCAAGATTTTCTATGACGTATTTCCCAACAACACCCGCATGATAAGCTGTTCCACAGGCTACAATAAAGATTTTATCTATCTTTTCAAGGTCTTCTTTAGTAATTTTCACATCATCTAAAACTATTTCTGAATCATCAATTATTCTGCCTCTTAATGTATCTTTTATAGCGCTTGGCTGCTCGTGAATTTCTTTTATCATGAAATGTTCATAACCGCCCTTTTCAGCCGCCTCTACATCCCATTTTACTTCAAAAAGCGATTTTTCTACTTGCCTTCCAAACATGTCTATAAACTCTACGCTGTCTTTTTTAATTATGGCAATCTCATGATCATCAAGAAAATATACACTTCTTGTATGTTTTAATATAGCTGGGATATCAGATGCAATAAAGTTTTCACCATTGCCTATTCCAACTATAAGAGGTGCTTCTTTTCTTGCAGCTACAATCATATCGGGATTGTTTTTGCACAAAACGCCTAAGGCATAAGAACCTTCAATTCTGTCTAAAACTTTTTTCACAGCCTCTACTATATCGCCATTGTAATAATACTCCAGCAAATTTGCTACAACTTCTGTATCAGTCTCAGACTTAAAGGTATAACCTTCCTCTAACAGCCATTTCTTCAGTGGAAGATAGTTTTCAATTATGCCATTGTGGACTACTGCAATTAGCCCTGATTGGGATAAATGAGGATGGGAGTTTGTATCAGATGGTTCACCATGCGTAGCCCACCTTGTGTGTCCTATGCCTATTGTCCCTACCATATTATCTTTTTCAACAAGCTCTTTTAGGACGTTTAATCTTCCCTTCGCTTTCTTTATATTTATATTGCCATCATTTAAAATGGCAATTCCTGCCGAATCATAGCCTCGATACTCCAATTTTGTCAAACCTTCTAAAAGTATTGGCGTCGCCTGTTTATCGCCAATATATCCTACAATTCCACACATACTCGGTCTCCTCTCACTTTTGTAATAAATATTCATCCCTGCCCAGACTGCTTTATGCCACAGTCGCCTGTGGTTTTACCAGTCCTTTATCGGTCGCAGAAAACCGCAGGGCACCCGCCGATAACTCGATAAACCCTGTCCTCGTCAGCTTAAAGTATACACTTTAAGCCCAGGCGCTTTTTTAATTTTTAATCCTTACCTTCTTTTACTCTTCTTCAATAGGCATCCCCCCTTTCAAATAATACCTTTCGCACTTTTATTTAATTTAATTTTCTTTCTATTAATTCAGCAAGTTCTTTTGCCATTTGACTAATTTTATCATAATCTTTTCCTTCTACCATAACTCTCACAAGAGGCTCAGTACCCGAGGGTCTTATAAGTACTCGTCCTTCTCCTCTCATTTCCCTTTCTAAGTTTTCAATTTCCCTTTTTATTTCTTCATCCTCTAAATAAGCATGTTTTAACTCATTTTTTACTTTTGCGTTTATAAGAACTTGTGGGTAAGTAACCATGCAGGCAGCTAACTCTGACAATTTTTTGCCACTTTCTTTTAAAATAGAACAAAGTTTTAAAGCAGTAATTTCCCCATCTCCAGTAGTATTGTCATTAAGGAAAATAATATGGCCTGATTGTTCGCCACCAATAGAATATCCGCCTTTTATCATTTCTTCTAAAACATATCTGTCTCCTACTTTTGTCCTTATGAGATTAATCCCTTGCTCTTTAAGTGCAATCTCAAAGCCTATATTGCTCATAACTGTTGCCACAACTGTGTTATTTTTTAACCTACCTTTTTTCTTTAAATCTATAGCACATATTGCCATTATGTGGTCTCCATCAACAACATTTCCTTTTTCATCAACTGCAATAAGTCTATCAGCATCTCCGTCAAAGGCTAAACCTATGTCGGCCCCATTTTCTATGACGAGTTGTTGCAATTTTTCAGGATGAGTAGACCCACAATTGACATTTATCTTTTCCCCTATAGGCTCTGCTCCATGTAATATGACTTCCGCCCCTAGTTCTTTAAATAGAATTGGCGCTACTGTGCTGCTAGCTCCATAAGCACAATCAATTACAATTTTCATTCCTTTTAAATCCCCATCAATAGTAGACTTTAAGAACTCTATGTAATCTCTATGAGAATTTGTGTATTCTTTCCTGGTACCTATTCCCGTTCCAATAGGAGAAGGCAACTCAATTTTTTCTTTTATTATATTTTCTATTCTATCTTCTACTTCATCTGGCAATTTATACCCATTTTTATCAAAAAATTTTATCCCATTGTACTCTACGGGATTATGAGATGCCGATATCATAACTCCAGCATCTGCTTGATATAATCGGGTAAGGTAAGCTACCGCTGGTGTAGGAATTATCCCCACACTTATGACCTCCGCCCCTACAGAGGTAAGACCAGCAGCTAATGCGCATTCTAGCATGTCGCTAGAAATACGGCTGTCTTTTCCCACTACAATTTTGGGCCTATGACTTCCTTCCGTCAAAGCATATGCTCCTGCTCTTCCTAGTTCAAAAGCAAGTTGTGGAGTCAAGTCATAATTAGCTATACCTCTAACACCATCTGTACCAAACAACCTTGCCATTTTCTATCTCCTCTCAATAAATCATACGATAATATTTTATCACAGTGAAAACCATATTTCAATTTACACTATTCCTCCAACATTGTTAATATATTTTGCATAACTTTGTCTCTCAATTCAACAATTTCCATCTTTATATCAATATTCAGATTTGGGTAAATTGGTTCCCCTATTTTTAGTTCAATTTTTCCCCTAAATTTGGGAAAATATTTGCCAAAAGGTAGTATTTCTCTTGTGCCTTTTATAGCCACTGGCACAATGGGCTTTCCCGATTTATATGCTATATACATAGCCCCTTCATACATTTTTTCTACTTTGCCAGTTGGTGATATTCCTCCTTCTGGAAATAATCCTATAGAATTTCCTTCCTTTAGTCTAAATAACGCCTGTTTTATGGCATTTAAATCAGGCGAATTTTTCTTTATGGGAATTGCTTTATCAATTTTTAAAAAATATTTTAAAAAACGTCTTTTATAAAGTTCAGAACTTGCTAAAAATATAACGGGTCTTTTTACAGAACAGGCTACCACAACTGGGTCTAGCAAACTTTGATGGTTTGCAACAAAAATACAATCTCCCTCAGGCAAATTTTTCTCATATTTTACTTCAAAGGAATAGAATATCTTAAGAATCAATTTAGCAATAAGCCGTAAAATTCTATATAGCAAAAAAATAATACCTCCCTTCCTCTAATGACAAATTCAATAAAGTCAGCGCTATAAGATATATTCGCCACAATCTTTAACAATCCTTCTTTTAATAAAAAATGGAGGAAATTATCTCCCCCTCTTAGATTACCTCCAGCCCTTTTCTAAAGGCATTTGTATTTAATTCAACAAATTTTTGTGGCACGTTATTTTTTATTACCTCTTCCCAATCAATGCCTTGTAGTCCTAAATATTTAACAAGTACTCCTAAAAGAACTATATTTTGAGCCTTTATATTTCCAAGGCTCTCTGCTATTTTATCTGCATCTACTGCAATTGTCTTTACGCTTTTTGATATTTCCTCAATTAAGTTCTTGGGATACTCTTCTTTGCTTATGAGCACAGAAAGTGGAGGTATTTCTACAGTATTTAGAATGATAACACCATCTTTTTTAAGGTAATTTAGCCATCGCACGGCTTCCATTTTTTCAAAGGCTACGATAACATCAGCAGCCCCAACTTCAATGACTGGAGAATAAACTTTTTCTCCAAACCTTATTTGAGTATTGACACTTCCTCCTCTTTGAGACATGCCGTGGACTTCTGACATTTTTACATCATAACCACTTTTTAATAGTCCTTCCGCCAAAACATTACTGGCTAGAATAGTGCCTTGCCCTCCTACCCCTACCATTAATATGCTCTTTACTTCTTGCACTTTATTTCACCTCACCTTTTCTATAGCATCGAAAGGACATACCTGCATACAAACTGTACATCCGGTACACTGGTCAGGGTCTATGCTCAATATTCCATCCTTTTTGCTTATAGCAGGACAACCTATCCTTAGACACAAACCGCATTTTTTGCATTTATCTTGGTCTATTCTACACTCTCCCTGAGGTCTCGGAGGAATCAAAGCACAAGGTCCTTTTGCTACAATTACCATTGTATCGTCAGTATTCATAGCTTCATCAACAGCATTTTCAACTTCTTTTAAGTTAAAAGGATCAACTATTCTTACTCTTTTTACTCCTATTGCTTCACTTAATTTCGCTATATCTATTTCTGGAGACTCTTCTCCCATCAAAGTTTTCCCAGTTCCAGGATTGTGCTGATGCCCCGTCATAGCTGTTATACGGTTGTCAAGAATTATTGGCACAGCATTTCCTTTATTGTAGACTATATCAATCAAACCCGTTATTCCTGAATGGAAGAAAGTTGAGTCACCTATTACACTAAAAATCTTTTGTTTCCTTCCATTGTGTTCATTGGCCTTTTGGAATCCGTGAGATCCAGAAATACTCGCTCCCATGCAAACACAGGTATCCATAGCTTCCAGTGGAGGAGCTGCCCCTAAAGTATAACATCCAATGTCACCTAAAACCGGAACTTTCTTCTTCTTCAATACGTAGAAAACCCCCCTATGAGGACATCCTGCACAAAGCATAGGAGGTCTACCTGGCACTTTTGTATCAACTGATATATGCTCTAATTCGTGGCCTTTTATTGCTTTTCTTATTATACCCGGATTTAATTCCCCAACTATTGGCAATATCTCTTTGCCTATCACCTTTATTCCTAAGCTTTTTACATGTTCTTCAATGTAAGGTTCCAGTTCCTCTACAACGTATAGTTTTTTAACTCCTTCTGCGAATTTTTTTATAAGCTCTGATGGCAAAGGATAAGTCATTCCTAATTTTAAGATCGAAACTTCATCTCCAAAAACTTCTTTTACATAAAGATAGCTTATACCACTGGTAATTATGCCGATTTCTCTATCATTCCATTCTATTCTGTTAATAGAAATTTCTTCTGACAATTGTCTTAAAGCCTTTAACCTTTCTTCTACAACTACATGCCTTTTTTGTGCATTAGCAGGCACCATTACATATTTAGGAATATCTTTTTTATAAGGTTTCATCTCTACATTTTGTCTTTCACCTAATTCTACTACTCCTTTGCCATGACTTACCCTTGTTGTAAGCCTTAACAAAACAGGAGTATCGTACTTTTCGCTGATATCCAATGCGTATCCTACAAAGTCTTTACATTCTTGGCTGTCTGAAGGTTCTAACATTGGTATTTTAGCAAATTTTGCATAATACCTATTGTCCTGTTCATTTTGAGAAGAATGCATTCCAGGGTCATCGGCCGTTACAATTACACATCCACCATTAACTCCCGTATAAGCAAAAGTAAAAAGTGGGTCCGCTGCCACATTAAGGCCGACATGTTTCATTGCCGCAAGGCTTCTAGCTCCAGCGATAGAAGCACCTATTGCTGCTTCAACAGCAACTTTTTCATTTGGAGCCCATTCCGAATATATTTCCTTGTACTTAGCTATATTCTCTAATATCTCTGTGCTTGGTGTACCAGGGTATGCAGCAGCAAAAGTGATGCCATGCTCATAAGCACCACGGGCTACTGCTTCATCCCCCATCATTATTTTTTTCATTCAATTTCCCCCCATTTAATTTATCTTTATCAAAAAGATACTACACAGGCAAAAGCTATAGAATTAAACTTGTCTTCGTGGGAATCAGCTCTCGATACTAAGACAATTGGCGCTTTTGCTCCTACCACAATTCCCGCACTTCTTGCCTTTGCAAAATAAGTAAAGCTTTTACCTAAAGCATTTCCTACCTCTATAAATGGCACCAACAAAATATCGGCATCTCCTGCAACCTCACTTTTTACTCCTTTGTGAATTGCCGCCTCTTTGCTTATGGCAAGGTCAAATGCTAAAGGACCATCTACTATTCCTTCTATCTCACCTCTTTGGTTCATTTCCTTTAATTTAGCGGCTTCAACAGTGGAAGGCATTTTAGGGTTTACCACTTCTACCGCCGACAAACAGGCTACTTTAGGATTTTCTATTTCTATAGCTTTTGCCACTTTAATAGCATTTTTTAAAATTTGCACTTTTTCTTCTAAAGTAGGACTAATATTCATTCCTCCATCAGTCAAAAGCAATAACTTGTGATAGTTGGGAATTTCATAAACCATTACATGACTGAGTAGTCCTTCTCCTCTAATGCCGTATTCGCTGTCAAGGACAGCCCTTAAAAGAGTAGAAGTAGGAACAAGACCTTTCATCACAAAAGATGCTCTACCCTCTTTAACTTCTAAAACTGCTCTTTTGGATTTTTCCGACTCTTCTTTTTCATCGATTATTTCATATTGCTTAATATCAATGCCTATATCTTTTGCAATAGTTTCTATTTTTTCTTTAGTACCTACCAATATAGGATTTCCTATCCCTTTTTTTCTTGCAGATTCACATGCTAGTAATACTTCACTGTCTTCGGCTCCTGCCACAGTAAATTTTTTATTGAATCCTTTTGCTTTCTCTACAATTTCACTTAATTTTTTCAAATTTACACCTCCTACAGAAAAAATAACCTCCGAAGAGGTTATTTTTTAGTTGTAATAAGACTTTTTATCAATTCTGCTCCCCTATATAATGCCTTCTCATTTATAGACATCAAATGCTCTTTCCCTTTTCCAAAAACTTCTGGTAGTGCTTTTATCACTGTCTCCATTTTTACTACTTTTGTCGCTTCTACAAAGGCTCCTAACATTACCATATTGGCAATTTTTAAATTGCCCAATTCATTAGCAATATCATTGGCAGGTATTTCGTACACTTCTATATCTTTTCTTTCAGCTTTTTTATCAACTAAAGAAGTATTTATAAACAATTTACCTCCTGAAATTACATAAGATTCATATTTGTCTAAAGAAGGTCTATTCATTACAATCACAGAAGTAGCTTCTGTAATAACTGGAGATCCTACCTCTTCATCAGACACAGTGACGTTGCAAAAAGCTGTACCACCTCTCATTTCAGGACCATAAGAAGGAGTCCAAGACACATTTTTTCCTTCAAACATTCCCGCATAGGTAATTATAAGCCCCATTGATAAAACTCCTTGACCACCAAAGCCTGCAAAAATTATTCTTTCTTCCATAATTACTTAACCTCCTCTAAGGTGTTTTTATACACACCCAAAGGGTAATAAGGCTCCATATGGTCTTTTATCCAATTTAATGCCTCTACCGGTGTCATACCCCAGTTAGTAGGACAACTAGACAAAACCTCTACCATTGCAAAACCTTTCTTTTGTATTTGAGCCAAAAAGGCATTTTTTATAGCTTTCTTCGCTTGCATAACATGTTTTACATCATATACAGCAACCCTCTCAATATAAGCTACTCCCTCCAAGGTAGAGAGCATTTCACTCATTCTAATAGGATAACCATTTACCTCTGCTTTTCTTCCATAAGGGGTTGTCAAAGTTTCCTGACCGATTAGAGTTGTTGGAGCCATTTGTCCCCCTGTCATTCCATAGTTAGCATTGTTGACAAAAATAACTGTTATATTTTCTCCCCTTGCAGCCGCATGAACAATCTCTGCTGTTCCAATAGCTGCTAAGTCTCCATCTCCTTGATAAGTAAACACAATTTTATCAGGATGAACTCTCTTAATACCTGTAGCAACTGCTGGAGCCCTCCCATGAGCTGCCTCTTGCATATCGCAACTAAAATAGTCATAGGCAAACACAGCACAACCTACAGGAGCAACACCTATTGCCTTATCTAAAACGTCTAATTCTTCCATTACTTCGGCAACCAGTCGATGTATTATCCCGTGAGTACAACCTGGACAATAATGGAAAGGCGTGTCTGTCAATCCTTTTGTTTTTTGAAATACTACAGCCATTATTTCACACCTCCTGCAATTTTCCTAATTTGTTCTAGCATCACAGATGGTTCTGGTATCATACCACCTGGCCTTCCGTAGAAATAGACCGGCTTTTTGAATTGTACTGCAAGTTTTACATCTTCTACCATTTGTCCCATGCTCATTTCTACAGTCAAATAAGCTTTTGCGGTATTAACTGTCTTTTCGAAAGGCTCTTTCGGGAAAGGCCATAGAGAAATTGGTCTTATTAATCCTACTTTATACCCTTCTCTTCTTGCAATATTCATCACATTCTTTGCTACGCGGGCAATAGTACCATAAGCAACTAAAATAACATCCGCATCTTCGCAATTTATCATTTCATATCTCACTTCATTCTTTTCAGCCTTTGCATATTTTTCAAATAATTGGTAATTATATTTCTCTAATACAGGTGGATCGATATATAAAGAATTGATTATGTTTCTATGCTCTCTATTTCCTCTTCCTGTAGTAGCCCATGTTTTTTCTGGAATATCTCTCTTTCTTTTTTGAATATTTTCAAAATCTACAGGTTCCATCATCTGACCTAACATCCCATCTCCCAATATAACAACAGGGTTCCTATATTCATCTGCAATATCAAAAGCTTCTTGGACTAAATCTGCCATTTCTTGGATTGTAGAAGGAGCAAGGACAATCAATCTATAATCTCCATGGCCTCCTCCTTTTGTAGATTGAAAGTAATCTCCTTGAGCTCCTTGAATATCTCCTAATCCTGGGCCACCCCTCATTATATTCACAATTACACAAGGTACTTGAGCACCTGCAAGATATGAGATACCTTCTTGCATAAGACTCAAACCAGGGCTGCTGGTGGAAGTCATAACACGAGCTCCTGCTCCACCTGCTCCATATACCATATTTATAGCAGAAACTTCACTTTCTGCTTGTAAAAATACGCCACCTACCTCTGGCATTCTCTTTGCCATGTAAGCTGTAACCTCATTTTGAGGTGTTATAGGATAACCAAAGTAATGTCTACACCCAGCTTGAATAGCTGCTTCCGCTAACGCCTCATTACCTTTCATTAATACCTTAGCCATCTTACTCCCCTCCATTTATTTTATAACTGTTATAACAGTATCAGGACACATCATAGCGCAAAATGCACAACCTATACATTTGTTCATATTTTCCGGTTTAACAGTGGCAGGATGATATCCCTTCACATTTATTTTACTTAAATCCATCTCAATAATCTTTTTAGGACAAGCATTTACACACAATTCGCAACCTTTACATAAATCTTCATTAAAAATAACTTTTGCCACATAAATTCCTCCTCTCACATTTTATCCCATGGAGTTTTCATATAAAGGTCAATTGGAAATATCGGATATCCTAAGTCAGGAACTTTGTTGAGCAATTCTCTTTTTACAGTCACCATCTTAATAGGTATCCCTGTAATTTTTGAGACTTCCTCCACCACTTTTTGACCTTTTAAAATATCCTCTACTGTTGTTTCATAAGATAAATGAGTATTGTTTACCAAATGAGTTACTTTAATTTTAGCTGCTTCTTCAATCGATTTAAGATATTCAATGACCGATTCTACATTTTTTGTAAGTGGCCTGTTTACATTAACTACAAATAATACTTCTGCATCTTGATCCTTTATTATATGCCGATACTGACCTAATGGAGTTGCTCCTACATCATCTCCCCCAACATCGAAGACTGCATATTTATCCTTGCTGTATAATGCCCCATAGATGTTGCGGGAAATAGCAGGCACATCTGCATTCATATATTTCTCTTCTACTCCTGCTACTCGTATTCCCCACTTATCAAAAAGTTCTTTTCTCACTTCCCTCGACCTAAAATATGGATTTACAATATCTAAATCGACTATTTCTACCTCTTTTCCTGATTCTCTTATAAACTTAGCATAATTTATTGCAACCTCGGTCTTACCTGTACCGTAATGCCCTACTACAATTGTCAACCTTTTGAAATCCATTATCCATCATCCTTTTAACTATACATTTTAGCTTTTTCTTCACCGCTAAGTACCCGATATGCCCCCTGCGCCAAAGCTAACATTTCATCCTCACCTGGATATACATAAACAGGAGCTATAAATTTTACCCTTTCACTTATCCTTTTTACAAAATCCTCATTATATGTGATTCCACCTGTGATACCTATCGCATCTACCTTACCTTTTAATACTACTGCCATAGCCCCTATTTCTTTTGCAGTTTGATATGCCATAGCATCTAATATCAATTCAGCTTTTTTGTCTCCTTTTTCAATCATTTTATAAACTTCTCTTACGTCATTTGTACCCAAGTGGGCTACTATTCCTCCTTGACCTATCAATTTCTTCTTCATTTCTTGATAAGTGTATTTACCACTATAACACAATTTCACTAAATCAAGTACAGGAAGCCCCCCCGCCCTTTCGGGGGAAAAAGGTCCTTCTCCATTCAGTGCATCATTTACATCTATCACTCTGCCATGTTTATGAGCCCCTACTGATATACCACCACCTAAATGAGCAATTATTAAATTTACTTCCTCGTATTTTTTATTCAAATCAGCCGCTAGATGGCGAGCAATAGCTTTTTGATTTAAGGCATGAAATATACTGGACTTTTCAATCTCTGGCATTCCAGTTATTCTAGCTACATCCTCTAATTCATCAACTACTACTGGATCTACTATATAGGCCGGAATATTGTATTCTTTTGCCAGAATATAAGCAATTATAGCTCCTAAATTAGAAGCATGTTCCCCTCTTTCTGCTTTTCTTAAATCTTCTACCATTTTGTCATTTACAATATAGGTACCACTTTCTATTGGCTTTAAAAGTCCTCCCCTTCCTACTATTGCATCAATTTCTGAAAGAGAAATTCCTTTTTCTTTTAACATGTTTAAAATCGCTTGAGTTCTAAATTCAAATTGGTCAATAATAGTTTTATAACTATTAAGGTCCTTAGTATCATGCCTTAGGGTTTCAGTAAAAACAGACTCTAAATCTTTAAATACAGCAACTTTTGTAGATGTAGACCCAGGATTTATGACTAAAATTAAAGGCAAAACAATCCCCTCCGTGCTATCAATTTATATTATATTACATTTCCTTTTTCTATCAAAATCTTAAGGAAAGAGCAGGCAAAACCTGCCCCTTCCTTATTTTACAATATAATTATCCCTTACAGCTGCGATAGTTTTTATCCTCTCTTCTGCTATTCTATCAGCTGCTACATAGGTGGGTATATTGTTTTCTTTTGACTTCTGGATTACATTTTTTACAGTATCATATATCATTGAGACTTTTCTCATAGCCCTTTCTTTGTTGTATCCTGCAGGATTAAGTTCATCAGCAACATTTATTACCCCACCAGCATTTATAATATAATCAGGCACATAGAGTATACCTTTTTCTTGTAATATATCTCCATGCCTTTCTTCTTTTAACTGATTATTCGCTGAACCTGCTACTATCTTGCACTTAAGTTGCGAAATTGTCTCATCATTTATTATTGCTCCTAAAGCGCAAGGTGCAAATATGTCACATTCTGCCCCATATATCTCATCTGGTTTTACATACTCTGCTCTAAATTCTTCTACTGCTCTTTTTACATTGTCTTCAAATATATCTGTCACAATTAGCTTCGCACCTGCTTCATATAAATACTTCGCTAAATTGTAACCTACATTTCCAACACCTTGAATAGCTATTGTTCTTCCTCTCAAATCAGAAGTTCCAAAAATCTCTTCTGCAGCTGCTTGCATTCCTCTGTAAACTCCATAAGCTGTAAAAGGAGATGGGTCTCCACTTGTCTCTGCAAGCCCTGCTACATATCTTGTCTCATAACGAATGTATTCCATATCCTTTAAACTAGTCCCAACATCCTCAGCAGTGATGTACCTTCCCTTTAAAGATTCCACATATCTGCCAAAACTTCTGAATAAAGCTTCTGATTTGTCTTTCCTTGGATTTCCTATTATGACTGCCTTTCCTCCACCTAAATTTAAACCTGCAGCAGCGTTTTTATAGGTCATTCCTCTTGCAAGCCTCAGTGCGTCATTTATCGCATCTTCCTCCGAATCATAAGTCCACATCCTACATCCACCTAAAGCAGGTCCCAATGTTGTGTCATGAATTACAATTACAGCCTTAAGACCAGCGGTTTTGTCATGACACAATACCACATTTTCATAATCTTTACTCTCCATTGTCTCAAAAATCTTCATAAAATATCTCCTCCTATTTTTTATTTAAAATGAAATTTAAATGAAATTTTAAACAATATAATTGTCTTTAACAGCTGCAATAGTTTTTATTCTATCTTCTGCTACTCTATCAGCTGCTACATAGGTGGGTATATTCTCTTCTTTAGATTTTTTAATTACACTTTTTATTGTATCGTATATCATGGAAGCTTTTCTCATTGCTCTCTTCCTGTTATATCCAGATGGCTCCAACTCATCAGCGACATTTATTACCCCACCAGCATTTATAATGTAATCAGGCACATAAAGTATGCCTTTTTCTTGCAATATATCTCCATGCCTTTCCTCTTTTAACTGGTTATTTGCTGAGCCTGCTACTATCTTGCACTTAAGTTGCGGAATTGTCTCATCATTTATTATTGCTCCTAAAGCGCAAGGTGCAAATATGTCACATTCTGCCCCATATATCTCATCTGGCTTTACATACTCTGCTTTAAATTCTTCTACTGCCCTTTTTACATTGTCTTCAAATATATCTGTCACAATTAGCTTCACACCTGCTTCATACAAATACTTTGCTAAACTATAACCTACTTTTCCTAAACCTTGAATAGCCACAGTTCTTCCTTTTAAATCTGTTGTTCCAAAAACCTCTTCAGCAGCTGCTTGCATTCCTCTGTAAACTCCATAAGCTGTAACAGGAGATGGGTCTCCACTTGTCTCTGCAAGTCCTACTACATATCTTGTCTCGTATCTCATGTATTCTACATCTTTGACTGTAATTCCTACATCTTCCCCTGTAATAAATCTACCCTTTAATGACTCTACATATCTACCAAGACTTCTAAACAAGGCTTCTGATTTGTCTTTCCTTGGATCTCCTATTATCACTACTTTTCCGCCTCCATAATTTAATCCAGCAGCAGCGTTTTTGTAAGTCATACCTCTTGCAAGCCTTAATGCGTCATTTATCGCATCTTCTTCTGAGTCATAAGTCCACATCCTACACCCACCTAAAGCAGGTCCCAATGTTGTGTCATGAATTACAATTACGGCCTTAAGGCCAGAAGTTTTGTCATGACACAATATCACATCTTCATAATCTTTACTCTCCATTATCTCAAAAATCTTCATTAAAAATCCCCCCCATTTTAAATAATCAAACATTAGAAGCAAGAGAAGCGAGCATTATTGAATTAAATTTAGCTTCACTGGAGTCTGACCTTGAAGTCAGCACAATAGGCCTTTTTGCTCCCATTATTATACCCGCTATCCTTCTTTCTGCTATATAGGTTATAGCTTTATATAACATGTTACCAGCTTCAATATCTGGAACTAAAAGTATATCAGCATTGCCTGCCACGGGACTTATTATCCCTTTATGCCGTGCTGCCTCTACTGATAAAGCATTATCAAGAGCTAACGGTCCATCTATTATAGCCCCTTTAATTTGACCTCTTTCACTCATTTTTGAAAGTATTGCTGCATCTAAGGTAGCTTGCATATCAGGATTAACTGTTTCAACAGCTCCTAAAACTGCAACCCTTGGAGCATCAATTCCAATTTGTCTTGCAACATCTACTGCATTTAAAATTATGTCTATTTTCACTTTCAAATCAGGGGCAATATTCATTGCTGCATCTGTCAAAAGTATAAGCCTGTTATATGGAGATTCAAAAACAGCCACATGACTTAAAGTTCTTCCAGTGCGAAGACCAATTTCCTTATCTAAAACAACCCTTAATATCTCAGCCGTCTGTACAAGACCCTTCATCAATATATCCGCTTTGCCCTCGCTTACAAGCTTTACAGCTTCTCTACAGGCATCTAAGTTATTTTTTGCCTCTATTATCTCATGGTTTTTTAAAGACATGCCTATGGAAGAAGCTGTTCTTTCTATTTTTTCTTTATCCCCAACCAATATCGCTTTTACTATTCCTTTCTCATATGCCTCTTTAATCGCTTCTAATACATCTTCATCCGCCGCTTGAGCTACTGCTATAGTTTTGGGAGGCAAGTCTTTTACGTAATCATACATTTCTGCAAATGTCCTCATACGCTACACCTCATTCAGCTATAAATCTTTGGAGTTTCAATATTTCTCAGCACCCTTAACGCTCCATCTCTTAAAGCTTCCATTTCATCTCCCCCTGGATAAAGAGTTATAGGTGCAATAAAGCTGGTCATATCAATGATTATCTCTATTAGTCGTTTAGAATAAGCAAGTCCACCAGTTAAAATAATTGTTCTTACATCCCCATTTAATGCTGCTGCCATCCTGCCAATTTCTTTTGCAATCTGATAAACCATAGCCTCAAAAACTAATTTAGCTTTTTTATCACCACTTTGTATTCTCTTTTCTACTTCTCTAGCATCATTTGTGCCTAAATGTGCAACAAGCCCTCCCATTCCAACAATTTTTTTCTTCATTTCATCAAAGGTGTATTTGCCTGAATAACAGAGGTCTACCACCTTCATTGAAGGCAAACTACCTGTTCTTTCCGGAGAAAAAGGCCCCATTTGATTTGCATTGTTTACATCGACAATTTTCCCATTTTTTATCGCAGCTACAGAAATGCCTCCCCCCATATGAACCACAATTAAATTCAATTCTTCTTCTTTTAAATTGTTCTCTTTTGCATATCGATGAATACAAGCTTTTATGTTCAAAGCATGAGACTGACTCTTCCTTGGAAGTTCTGGAAGTCCGGAAATCCTTGCTACATTCTCCATTTCATCAACAGCTACTGGGTCTAAAGTATAAACAGGAATACCATATTTGTCTCCTAAGGCTCTTCCAAGTAACCCTCCAAGATTTGAAGGATGTTCTCCACCAATGCCTTTTTTTAAATCTTCTACCATAATATCGTTTACAATATAAGTACCACTTTGGACAGGTTTTATAAGTCCTCCTCTTACTACAATAGCTGAAACATCTTTTAAATTTATACCGTTTCGATCAAGCCAATTCTTTATAGCATTAAGTCTCAAATAAAACTGTTCTATGACATTCTTATATTTTTTAAGAGTTTCAGCATCGTGATTAATTTCTTCCTTTGTAATTTCTTTTTCTTCTTCGTACAATGCAATTTTAGTAGAAGTTGATCCTGGATTAATAACCAAAATTCTTGCCAATAAATTCACCTGCCTCTTTACTACATAATATGAACTTTTATCATATTTTTTGAGTGTTATTAAAAAATTTTTATCCTTACAATATTTTAATTCTACATCCTTGCAAAAAATCCTCCTTTAAAATTAAAATTTTTTTATAAGTGTTTTATATTTTGTTGAATTGATAGATTTTTAGCAAAATTAATAGGCGGGACAATCCGCCTATTGAATATTCACTGTCACTTTATCAGGTTTTATTTTAACTACTTGTAAGTTTAAAGTAGTATCTACATTTACAGTTAAAGAATGGGTGCCTGAAGACAAATTAGTCACATCTACATAAGCTTTGAAATCTGATGAAGTAGTACCATTTACAACACTTTCCGGACCTGTGACAGTAATTACTACCTCCGAAGTTTGGAGTACAACATTCTTATTGTCTGATCCTTTTATCTCTATATTGCTTATAGTAATCTCTTTAGTTGCTATTTTTTGTATATCTACATACACTTTTGCACTGACATCGCTTTTGACAAGTTTTATGCCATCTGGCAAATCAAAAGATATATTCTCAGTCACTGGCTCATTTTTGCCCGAAATATCAATTTGTTTGGTATTAATGGATGTTATATTGTTCAAAATATTTTCATCACCAGTGATATAGACATATTCCGGCAATACACTTACAGAAGCTACTGTATATCCTTCCATAGGCTTTCCAAATATTTTAGGAACTACAGATACACGTATAGACTTGCTTACAGGAATATAAACCTCTACTAGATTTGGAGTAATAGAAATTCCTTTTATCTCTTTCCCTTCTCTATCTACGGCGATTGCTGGGACAGAAATTTTTATATCTTCTTTTTTATAAGAAACATTAACTTGGACAATTACATTTTTTATGAGGTTGATCTTACTTTCTGGTCCAATCACTAAAACTTCCCCCGGTGTCGGTACAGGAAGTTGCATAGCATAACCATCCAACACATTGCCAACTATTTTCACACTAACAGGCATCTGAATTTTCGCAATATTATCTATTTCAACTTTTATTTCAGGAGGATTTATTGAAACCAGAGAAACATTTTTAGGCAACCCCTCTACCGTAACAGGAATCACGTTAGTGCCATTAGAATTCACCCTGCTTAAATCTGCAAAAACTGAAATATTCTGTGCCGCTATATTCAAAACATCACTTCTTCTTCCTCTAACTTTTACATTTACAGTATAATTTTTCTCATCTAAAAGAGTTAGACCTTTTTTTTCTAAAGTACTGCTATTAATTAGCTTAACAGGTACATTGCTTATTTCATAAGGAATTTCTGGATTTTCTTCCCCCATGACATAAAGCCATAACAAAAAAGCTAAAACTAAAGAAAGCAATTTAATTGTAAAATCTTTAGTCAGCATGTTTGTTCCCCCATTTTTTCCACACGGGTTTTTTGTTTTCCTTTACTTCAAATATGCTGGACAATACTTCTTTTAAAGTTTTTGCATCCAAATGCCTAGAAAGCCTTCCATTTTGTGCTAGAGAAATTGTACCTGTCTCTTCAGAAACAATTATCGCTACAGCATCAGATACTTCAGTAACGCCTATTCCTGCTCTATGGCGAGTACCTAATTCACTGCTCAAATTTTGGTTATCTGTTAAAGGCAAAAAACAACCAGCTGCCATAATTCTATCTCTGCGTATTATTACAGCTCCATCGTGAAGAGGAGTATTAGGTATAAAAGTATTTATTAAAAGTTCACTCGAAACTTTCGAATCCATAGCTATTCCAGTTTCAATCAGCTCATTGAGGCCTGTCTTTCTTTCCAAAACAATTAAAGCCCCTATTTTTGAACGCGACAAATATTGCACTGCATCACATATCTCCCCCAACACTTCTGACATATCTTTTTCTTCATCATTGAAAAAGAAAAAATTCTTGCCTAAAAACCCACTTCTGCCTAAAGACTCCAACCCTCGCCTCAACTCTGGTTGAAAAACAATTAAAAGAGCAATAACTCCCACTGTCATGGCATTTCTCAATATATAATTAACTGTTCTAAGTTGCAACCATTCACTCAACTTAGTAATAATTATTAAAACTGCAAGGCCTTTAAGCAATTGTTCTGCCCTTGTCTTGTGTATCACCAAAATTAAGCGATACATCACATAGGCGATTATTAAAATATCTATTACATCGTTAATGCGCATAGTTTTTATTATGTCAATGAGTCCAGTAAACAAAAAAATTCACCCCTTAAGGCTGTATGGTAAATTGTGTGTACATATTAATTATACAACAAAATTGAATAAAAAATAATTTAAACTGAATTAAATTTTAATTAAAGTGGAAAAATTATTTTAACAACGGAAAAGGAGGATAAAAATGAATAATACAGACAAAATTATAGAAAACCAAATTAAAGAAAAATTACAAAATGAGATGACTTCTGGGATAGACATAAATGTCCGTTGCCTCAATGGCCATGTTGTATTATACGGTATAGTAGATACTTTGTCAGAAAAAAATTGCGCTCAAAAAATAGCAGAAAATATAGATGGAGTAATAGAGGTAGAAAATAATATCACTATTGCTACTGATGGAAAAATAAAAGACAAAGATATAAAACGCGGTATATTGCGAAACCTTAGAAACTCCAAATTTTACGAAGAAATAGGGGAACTGGGAGTAGATGTTTCCGATGGCATTGTAACCTTATATGGAAAAATTAATAATGCACAACAAGAAATAGAAAGCATAAATCAAGCAGCTCAAACAATAGGAGTAAAAAATGTAATAAGTAAATTAGAGCTCAACAAAGAGCAAATGCTAGATGATGCTTCTCTAGTAAATTTAGTAGTGCAGAAGCTTTATAGATATGACTTGAATTTGCCTGATCTAGTTATTACAGCAAATAATGGAGTAATAACCTTAAGTGGTTATGTAAATGACTTAAAAGAAAAAAAATTAGCAAACGAGGTAGTACAAAGTATAGATGGGGTAAGAAAAGTGGTTGACCGCATAAAAATTAGAGAGAAGTCATAGAATGAGTTTCATTCTATGACTTCTACTCTTATGTCATTTTTCTCCACTTCTTTTTTTAAAGGGTTTATGACATCTCCATGTAATATTACGTCAAGAGCAGACCTTAGCGACTGACCTACTATTATTTCTGTGATGTTATTTTCTTTTGCAAATTCTGCTAAAGTCTTTGAAATTTTTTTGCCTACTAGAATAGAAACTCTGCCACCCATTTTTTGTGCTAAATCAAAGAGCTCCAACAGTACTTTGTTTTGCTTTAAGTCATTAGAGATATCGTTGTTTTTGTTAACGTATACAACACAAAATTCACCATTCGTCTCTTTCGCTCTTTCAGCACCTCTTTCCACAAGCCTGCGACAGCTTTTTTGAGGGGTCACACACACCATGATCCTGCTCTTCACGCTAGGCTCGTAACTCAAAACCATCTTTAATAAACCCCTTTCAGGTGCATACTTTTGCCTCTATATATTATTATATGTGAACTCTACTCTTTATGTCAAATTTATTAAATTATTTTATGCCTCCTTCAAATTTATTTATCGGCATTTTCCTAAGTTTTTTTAAGAATTCTTTTAAATATGCTATATTTTCTTGAGAGGGCATTCTAGCTCCATAAGCCGTCTCATTATATATTTGGGTTACTTCTCTAAATCCTTCGAAGCCATTTGATGACATTCTTTTTTGGTATTCTAATGGAGTTTCAGAATCTAATTTTTCTAAGCCCCTTTTAGCTAAATACTTCAAAATTTTTTCATAGTAATACATCACCAGATATCTATTATCTAAATTATCAACTTTCTTCTTTTTATCCCACCAATACAGAAAAGCTGCTATTACAATGGCACCAATCAATATTATGATAAAATACAAGATACCATACCTTCTGCCTTCTATATAAGCAGTTTTTGAAGCTGTTGTATCAATAGTATCCTTTTGCTGCAATGTATCACTGGAATCGTGGGTCTTCTTTTCTGCATCATTTAATGAAATCTCCATATCTTGTTGGTTTGAAAATTGACTATTCGCCATACCAGTTATAGGAAATTCCAATGAAGGATAAGAAGGCGTTGGTTCAAAAGTAACCCATCCATAGTCGTCAAAATACACTTCTACCCACGCATGAGCATTAGCCGTAGTAATCCTGTATCTCCCATCACTACTGGGAAGAAGCGGCATTCTAAATCCAACTACATATCTTGCAGGAATTCCAACTGTCCTGAGCATAATTACCATAGAAGTAGCAAAATAGGAACAATATCCTTTTTTTAAATCGAATAAAAAGTAATCAACAAAATCCCTATTAGGAGGAGTAGGAGGAACATCTAAAGAATAGGGATATTGCCTTAAATATTCTTCCACTGCTTTTACCTTATCATAAAGAGTCTTCTTATCTTTTGTGAGAGAATAAGCTAAATCCTTTACTCTTTCCGGCAAAAGTGTAGCTGGATAAGACAAATACCTCTCTCTTTCTTCTCCTTTTAATGTTTCATTTCCTTTTTGCCCTATTGAAGTTAAATCAATTTCCGGCTTTAAATAAGTGACAACATAAGGCTCTCCAGTACCATGAGAGTTTTTTGCTCTTAAGTTTAAATTATCAACTTCATAATAAAAATCACAGCTTAGTTTATGAGGTTGCCAAGGGGAAAAAAGAATATCTGACTTAATTTTTAGTGGAATTACTGTAATAGTTTTTACTTCAAAATTTACATTATTACTGAAAGTTGGTGGAATTTTATCGCTGCTTTCTACATACATATACTGTTGTCTAGAATTTTCCCATCTACTAGAAAAATTATCATAAATTAAAGGACTTTTTGAGGAATAAGTATAAGTATCATAGACTATTCCCCTAAGGTAAGTGCTTTCATCGGCTTTTACTTCCATTATTAAAAAATTACTCGGTTTCACATTTCCGCCTAATTCATTGGCAAAAGTAGTAAAAACCGTTTCTCCAAACCAATCAACATTAGTGCCTTCGCCATTTCTCCAATCTCTAGTAAAAGGGAAAGTATCATAAAACCAATTATTCAATGTTTCCCACTTAACAGGTTTAAAGTTTTTGGGCATCAACTGAGCGCTAAAAGAAGTCACAAAAGATAGTAAAGTTACAATAATCAAAAAAACAGCAATAGATGCTTTGTTGCTGCCCTTTCTAAAGTAATTTTTTATTCCAATATCTATAAAACATATGGTAATATAAATTATCATATAGAAATAAGCAACATCTACATAATTATACCACTGCACAACAAAAAACAATATTCCTGATAATAAAGTTAAAAACCAACTCCTCATGATAATATTTAATAACGTAATAATCAGTGTTACTATAACAACAGTTATTATAATCATAAAAAATCTATATTTTTCTGTTAAAAGGTCAAAGCCTGGAGGCGAAATTGTATAATTCATATAAATATCCGCCCATTTTATAAAACCATCAATATATGTTACGATGTTGACCAATAAAGATCGATATTTAATAAAGATTACAACATCAATAAATATAAGGATTGTAAGTATAAAAATTATAAGCTGAGGCCTTTTAAGCAAAAATGAAAAAACTAAAATAAAACTGCCAGTCAATAATAAGATATAATAAAAAGGGTATGAAAATTTAAAACCTGCAAGAGAAGATAATATAACCACAAAAGCCAGAGCAATCGCTGTTAGATATTCATATAGAACTTTTTTCAGTTCTCTTGACATAATCCTTCCCCCAAAGCACTACTTTAATATCCAATTTAGCTATTTTATCTTCTATTTTTATTGGATCATTGACATAAAAAACTATTAATTCTCTACTATTGTTTTTTATATCTGATAATTCTCCCAAAATTTTATTATCTAAATGGGGAGTTATTAAAATAAAACTAACATCGTAAGGAATATATCTGTACAACTTAATAAAATCCTCTAAACTCCTTTCGTAAACAGGAAAATTTCTTAAAGAGGCATCGATAAAACTTCTGAAATCTTTGATTGACTTTCCTTTTACCTGTATCTTCCCTGTATTATAATCTATAAGACTTACAGGAATATTATTAGAAAGGCAATACTTTGCTATAGATACCATGCATTCAGCACAATTTTCGTCCAATATTCCTTGACTATCTTCTCTGAAGTGATTTTTATCTAAATCCCATAAGAGGTAGGCTTCACTCATAGCGGATACTTGAAATTCTTTAACATATAATTCCCTTTTTTTTGCAGAAACTTTCCAATGAACCTTCTTAATGCTATCTCCATGAGTATATTTTCTTAATTGTAATATATTAGCATAATCTTCGAAAGCTTTATTTTTCGCTTCTATATTTCCTAATTGTTGTTTGGCTTGTAGCTCTATTGTTATGTTATGAATTTTTGGAAAAACCATAAATTTTAGTCTATTATTATATTTTTTAACTGCTTTAAATATGCCAAAAGGATCTTTTATTTCTATTTCAAAAGGACCAATGTAATATATTCCCCTTTTTGAAATCACAAAATTTTTCTTTACTCTTTTATTTTTAAAGGGCATAAGATGCCATTCCTCTGATCTAAATTTAATATTTTGAAATAGGCTATGGTCTATAATTTTAAGACTAAAAACAGGAAGAAAACTGTTATTTATTAAATTTATGTCATAATTAATCCTTTCACCAATCGTTATTTCTTCTTTATTAGAGTTTATATAAACATCTATAGATTTTTTTATATGATTTATATAGAGGTAGTTCAAAAGTACAAAAAAACTCAATTCATAAAAAAGTAAATAAAGTATTTTACCCCCCGTAAAAAGCGCAAAGATGAAAGAAGTTATTACCAAAGATAAAAGAAGATATTTGTTACGCATATTTTTTAACCACCGGTATCTTTGTAGTATCTAAAATATTTTTTATGAACATTTTTTCGTTCAACCCTTCAAATCTTTCCTCATTTTTCAAAATAATCCTATGGGACAATACAGGAACTGCTAATTCTTTTACATCGTCTGGCAATACATAATTTCTACCCTCGCAAAATGCCTTTGCCTGAGCAGCTCTCATTAAATGTATAGTCGCTCTTGGACTTGCTCCTAACCTGATAGCTTTGCTTTTTCTAGTATTGGCAACCAAGGTAATAATGTAATTTCTCACTAAATCGTCTACATACAAAGATTTTACCTTCATTTGCATTCCCTTTATATCTTCTGCATCAGCTACTGGCATAAGTGAATCTAAAGGGTCTTGCTGCTCAAAATTCTTTAAAATCGCCATCTCTTCCTGCTCGCTCGGATAGCCTATCTCTATTTTTATCATAAATCTGTCCAATTGAGCCTCTGGCAATCTAAAAGTCCCTTCATATTCAATTGGATTTTGTGTAGCCAATACCATAAAAGGCTTAGGTAAAGAATAAGTAACCCCATCAACAGTTATTTGTCTTTCTTCCATTGCCTCCAAAAGGCTAGATTGAGTCTTGGGAGAAGTTCTGTTGATTTCATCAGCTAAAACTATCTGACTCATTATAGGACCTGGTTTAAATTCAAAGTTGTTCTTTAATTGATTGTAAATAGTTATTCCTATAACATCTGAAGGTAAAAGATCTGGTGTAAACTGTATCCGTTTAAATTTAAGGTTCACTGACTTAGCTAAAGCTTTAACCAAAGAAGTCTTGCCTACACCAGGAACATCTTCAATAAGCACATGACCTTCGGCTAATAAAGCCATTATTACAAGTTCAATAACTTTTCTTTTGCCTATTATCACCTTTTCTATATTTTCTATAATTTTCTTCACAATAACATTCTCCATTTTTACCTCCACCGCATTTTAAATTATCTCTAAGATTTGTAACATATCATCTATGATGTAATCTGGCTTTGCTTCCTCTAAAAGATAGAAAGGAATGATTGTCCATTTAACAGCTATACTTTTCACTCCTGCATTAGAAGCACACAATATATCATAGGGGCTGTCTCCGACCATCAGAGTCTCTTCCTTCATAGAATCTAACAACTCTAAAGCTTTTAAAATGGGTTCTGGATCCGGTTTATGCTTTTCTGTATCCTCCAATGCCACTATTACTTTAAAATACTTTTCCAAGTCAAAAAGCCTTAATCCTCTTATAGCTAATTCTTTCCTTTTAGATGTAACTATACCCAATTTTATCCCATTTTTATACATAAATTTTAAAGTTTCTCTTACATCTTCTCTTATTTTAGTATATTTATCATGATTGAATTCGTTGTATTGTCTATAAGTGTCAATCATTAATTCCCACTTGTCATGACTAAATCTTTGTAAAGTCAAAGGAAGAGGCTCCCCAAAATAAGGTGTTACATCTTCTGGTTTTATTATATACCCTAAATGCTTTTGTATTGTATATTTAAAAGATTCTATAATCAGGTCATTAGTATCAATAATCGTTCCATCTAAATCGAAAAGTACTGTTTTTATCCCCATATTATCTCCCTTCATAAATCCTCTTCTTCTTTTAGTATACAAAAAAAATCACTTCATAACAAGACATGAAGTGAAAAATTTTGCTATTCTGAAACTTTTTGAAAATAATGTATTAAACCTTTATATATTGCCCAAGCAATTTTATATTGATAATTTTCGTCATTTAAAAGTTTTTCTTCTTCAGGATTTGACATAAAGCCACATTCCACAATAACTGCTGGCATTTTAGCGTTTCGCAAAATGTAATAACTACTAGAACTTTTAGCCATCCTGTCGTTATTAGGATCTAACGTATTTCTTAACTCTTGTTGAATAAGTTCTGCTAATAGTTTACCTTTTTCAGAATTGTTTTGATAAAATACCTGTGCCCCTTTGTATTTAGATTGACTAAAGCTATTCAAATGAATGCTAATTAACACGTCGGCTTCTACTTCATTCGCCTTTATCACTCTATTTTTTAAATCTTTCGAAAGAGAAGCATCTGTCAATGTATCATCTTCTCTTGTCATCACTACAATTCCGCCACTTTCCTCAATTAATTCCCTTAATTTTTGGACAATCTCCAAATTTAATTCGTCCTCATCTTTTCCATATTTACCTGGTTTACCAGGGTCTGGGCCTCCATGACCTGCATCTATGACAATAATTTTATTCATTATCGGTACAGCTTTAAAAGTAGCTAAATACTGTGGTTTAAAGCTACATATTCCTGCTACTACCCCTACTATCGCCAAAAAAAACAACCACCTTTTGAAATTCATAGTCTCATCCCCTTTCTTTACAATAAAACTTATTCATACAGAGAAGTTTATATGTCACCTAATCATTGAATCCACATATTATAAATTAGAGAAAGGAGGTAAGACTATGGTTACTCTTGAATTTCCTTATATTGTTCAGCAAGGAGATACCATATTTTCAATTGCGAGAAAATTTAATACCTCTGTAGATGCAATAATTACAAGAAATAATATAATAAATCCAGCTTTGATATATCCGGGTCAAAGACTTATAATTCCTGTACAAGGAAATTATTACACCGTGCAACCAGGTGATACTCTATACTCAATTGCACAAAAATTTAATGTTCCTCATGAGTCCATTATTTATACAAATAATATACCCTATCCTTATACTATCTACCCGGGACAAAGGTTATTCATCCCTGGGGCAAAAACACCTATTCCACCATCTCCCATTACTCCTTATCCACCTACGCAAAAACCTTGTCCCACCTATTACACTGTTCAACCAGGAGATACATTATGGAGTATTGCTCAAAAGTTTGGCATAACTATTGATGAATTAATTAAAGCGAATTATTTAGTATATCCTAATATGATATATCCTGGACAAACTTTGATAATCCCTTGTCCCTCTTCACCACCTATTGAATATCCTACTCTTAAAATAGGGGATAGGGGACCTTTTGTAGTAAATTTACAGGCGAGGCTTAAATCTTTGGGATTTGACCCGGGACCTATTGATGGAGTCTTTGGTCCTAAGACGGAAGCAGCTGTAAAAGCATATCAACAAAGCAGAGGACTCCCTGTTAGTGGAATTGTAAATGATATCACGTGGAACGCATTATTATTTGCAACTCCACCTGCTGCTACTCCAATCCCTTCTGGTAAAGTCTACATTGTAAAGCCTGGTGATTCTTTATGGAGTATAGCACAAAACTTTAATACAACAGTAGATGCAATTTTAAAAGCAAATCCAGATATTAAGGACCCTAATTTGATTTATCCGGGGCAAAGAATAATAATACCTACAACTTCTCAGCAAGCTACTTATACTCAAGAAATAAACCAGCAAGAATCTGAAAATGAAGAAAATAAAAAGGTAGAATAAGAGAAATAGTCAGGGAAATCCTGACTATTTTTTTAGACTATCTATATACTTTTCTGCTATGTAAGCAGCTGTTGCACCATCTCCTGCAGCAGTTATAACTTGCCGCAAAGATTTATGCCTTATATCTCCTGCTGCAAAAACTCCAGGTATATTTGTCCTCATATCATCATCTGTCATGATATACCCATATTCATCAAGTTCCACAATCCCTTTCACTAATTCTGTATTTGGTGAATAGCCAATAGCCACAAAAACCCCTTCTACATCTAAAGTGCTTTTTTCTCCTGTTTTTACATTTTTAAGTTTAAGCCTTTCTACCCCATATTCTCCTTCTACATCTACGACCACTGTATCCCAAATAAATTCTATTTTTTTATTTGCAAAAGCCCTTTCCTGTTCAATTTTTGTAGCTCTTAATTCATTTCTTCTATGGATTATATACACCTTTTTCGCAAATTTAGTGAGATATATTGCATCCTCTACTGCAGTATTCCCTCCTCCTATTACTGCTACAGTAGCATCTCTGTAAAAAGCACCATCACAAGTAGCACAAAAGGAAATACCAGCCCCTATAAATCTATCTTCATTCGGAACACCTAACTTTTTAGGTGTAGCGCCCATCGCTAAAATAATAGCTTTTGCTTCATAAGTTTTATTAGAAGTCTTAACTTTCTTTACATCTCCTGTAATATCTAGGCTCTCAACATCTTCATTAA
>DULG01000036.1 GCA_012840485.1 Clostridia bacterium
CCTTTGCGAATATGGCCATGGCTTTTTTTAATATTTCATTCTCCTCTTCAAGCCTTGCCATCTTCTTTAACATAGCCTGATATTCTGCTACTGTAATTGTTGTGCCTTTGTTGTCTATATTTATTGGATTTATTGGTTTTGCTTTTTTCAACCAACCTAATATTGTGGATTTTGAGATGCCATATTCGCTTGAAAGCTCTGCTAGACTTTTACCATGATTGTACAACTCTACTATAGTATTCTTGAATTCATCATTATATTTTCTTTGTCCTCTTGGCATTTTGTAGACATTTCCTCTCTTTATATTTCTATTTTATCCTGTTCGAGTTAAAGTGTCTACAATAATATACTAACACCACATTCAATAATAGAACTAAATACGAGTATTCCTCTAATAAACTAAAATGGCATTTGAAAAAATAAGTACTTTAAAAACAGGGGGTGTCTCTATGAAAGACCTTCTTTACACTGTTTGTCTGTATCAACCCATATAGTAATCTAAAAACTTAATCATCTCAAAAATTCTCTATATCCCTACTGTTGTATGTCAACCCATATAGTAGTCCAAAAAACAAAAAATATTTTGCATATTCCTTTCACACAGTCTGGTATGTCAACCCATATAGTAATTTAAAAATCCATTGCTATATGCAAAAAGACTTAACATCCTCAATTATAAGTTTTCCCCTTCTGTTAAGCTACCCAGCTTTATTATATCACATTTTCCAACAAAATTGGTCATTTTTTGACAAGTAAAGAATTAAAAGCGGGGTTTCATCCAAAGATTACCATCGTATTGTTATAAAAAGCACAGGAATATAGTGGCAGTCTGTTTACAGCATACTTGAAAATGCCTTGGACAGTACTATAATACTAACACCAAAATCATTTCTTAGGCGGTCTGAATCCTGCTGCTTGTGCTTCTGTTTCTGTTTTAAACCACACTTCTGCTTTTGTTTTGTCGTACCATGGATCTCCGTGAATATGGTATATCTTTTCTCCTTTGCTGTTGATATTACCCTTAATTAATCCCCTACCGCTGCTGTCTACATACACTTTACCCGGTTCTCCATAATAGCCGTATGGTAGGCTTTGAAAAGTCATCGATGAAGATGTATTTAATGTACTGCTGTTTCCACTACTGCCGGCTGTGTAATCTCCCGGTTTAACATTGAATGAAATTGTCCTGCCGTCGCTTACTGCAACAATAGTACCGCATTCATCTGTTCTGTATACTGTTATCCCCAGCGATTTTAGTTTTTCCATTGTCTCTTTATGAGGATGACCGTAGTCATTGCCTTTACCGCAGGATATTACTGCATACTTGGGATTTACCGCTTTTAAAAATGCCCATGTTGAGGCTGATGAGCTTCCGTGGTGGCCTACTTTTAAGACATCTGCTTTTAAGTCATATCCTTTGCTAAGCATTTCCTGTTCTGATTCTTTTTCTGCATCTCCAGTGAATAGAAATGCCGTATTTCCATAGGTTATTTTCACAACTACACTGTAGTTGTTCAAACTGTCATATTTCTCACTGTTGGGAGCTAATATTTTGGCCGTTACCCCTTCGCCGAAGTCTAAGTCCATTCCGCCTTTTGCAGCGATTATTTTTAATCCCCTGTATTTTACGGCATTTAGGAAGTTCTCATAAGTCTTTGTTGTATGTGTTACTTTTGGTGCATATATTTTACCTATTTCAAAACTTTTAATCACTGCAGGAAGACCACCAATGTGATCAAAGTGGAGATGTGTAGCGATTATTATGTCGATTTTATTAATTCCTTGTTTTTTAATATAGTTTACTACTTTGTCTCCCATTTCAGGAACTCCACCATCTATTAGCATTGTTTTGCCTGATGGTGTTTGAAGGAGTATACTGTCTCCTTGCCCTACGTCTATGTAGTGTGCGATAAGTAGCTTATCATTTTCCTTATTGTTACTTTCGTTTGATGGTTCTGGAAATTTATCTGTTTTTGAAGGAGACTGAACCGCTTCATGTGCAGGTTGCTGTGATAGTGAAGATGTGTTTGTTTGTTCCTGTGTTTGTGCTGGTATTTGAGGTTGTTGCATATTTTGGGTTGTTGTGCAGCCTATCAGTGAAAATATTATTATCGTTATCAATAACAAAAAAACTAGTTTTCGCTTAAGCATATAAAATGCTCCTTTAGCTTTTCTATCGCATGTACTTTTACAATTTTGATTATGTTTTATGTCTCTTTATTTAAAATTGCTAATATATCATCTCCGTATTTTTCTACCTTTTTTTGTCCAAACCCTTTTATTTGCAATAATTCTTCTTTGGTTTTTGGTAATTTTTCTACCAAAGAATTCAATTCTTCATTTGTAAATACCCAATATGGTTTTATATTTTCTCTCTTTGCTGTTTCCAATCTATATTTTCTTAATTCTTCGTATATTTGTGTATTTTTGTTATTTGGCATTGAATCATTATTATCATCTTTTTGTTTTTCTTTGGAATCTTCTAATACTTTTATATCTACGGCATCAAGAGAATATTTTGAGGCATAATTATAAGTTATTGGTTTATGATTTTTTATTAAGAAGTTAGCAATATCATATAAATATTTTTCCAAAATATCTCTATCATTTGTTTTATCTTCTAATTCTTTTTTTAGTAGATTAACAATTTGATCATATTTATATATGCTATTTTGTATATTTTTAGGACATTTAGATTTGTCAACTATTGTTTTAGAATTAGCTATAACAACAGCAGATTTTATTGGAAAATTTTTAATTAGCTTTTCTTTTGTTAATATTTCTTTTAATATTTTTACATGTCTATCGTTTTGAGATATTGGGCTATACATACCTTCTTTTTTAATTATTTTTCCTGAGTCAGATTTTATAATACGTATAAAGTCTCCATCTTTCGTTATTTCTATATCTCCATTTAATTTTTTGGTTTCTAAAACGTATATAAATTTTTTTGTTATTATGATAAAATCATACTGTGCAACATAATTGTCATATTCTAATCTTATATCATAAAGGCAAAGCATTGGAAGAAATGAATTTTTAAGTTCATAATAAACATTTTTTTCGCCTTCTAATCCCTGCTTTAATAATTTTATGTCTTTTTCTATCCATTTTCTTTTTTCTGGTGGGAGAGTTTGATATAACTTTATAAGGTCATTTAATTGTTGATTGTTCATATCAAAGTCTTTAACAAATATAGGTTCAGTTATTGTTCTTTTGCCGTTAAACAGCGTATATATAGCTTCATCAATAAATGACATTTCGATTCCCCCTTATCTCACCATTTTTAGTTATATTATACCAAAAAAACACGCAATTACATAGACAATGAGTTTATTCTTCTGTAAATAAATCATTGATAAGTTCCTGAATATTTTTTTTACGTTTTTCTGTTTCTTCTATGTATATTGCAATGTCAAACTTAAGTACATCTCCTTCCTTTGCATTTAGAGGAAGGAGTTTTCTTGGGAAATTGAAGGTTTTGTCTCTATATTCTATCACTGCCCAATCACCTTCAAATCTGTCTATAATACAGAGTTTGTAAGGTTAGTGTTAGTTTTT
Organism: Clostridia bacterium; assembly: GCA_012840485.1. Lineage (GTDB taxonomy): Bacteria > Bacillota > Thermoanaerobacteria > Thermoanaerobacterales > Thermoanaerobacteraceae > Thermoanaerobacter. The sequence goes on from DULG01000036.1 coordinate 3,562, forward strand.
TCAATCATCCTGATATTGTTGATTTTGTTATGTCATATTTGCTGTTCGACTCTGACGGGTTTTTGCCAGAGTTATATAACTCTATGATGTTTTTGAACTCTTCATTATATTTTCTTTGTCCTTCTAACATTTTGTAGACACTTCCTCTTTTTAATATTTTTTATTTTAAGTTGTTCGAGTTAAAGTGTCTACAATAATATACTAGCGCCAAGAAACTTATGGAACAATAATGATAGACATATCCACTCATAAAATAGTTGATTACGTTACCTTAATAATCCGTTTCTTAAAACAAGGAAGTTAACTCTAAGAAGCGATATAGTATTTATTATATTGCAAATATACAGTTTTCAAGGCATAAACTTTGTAATAAAACGTAATTTTTTTACATTCATGGAAATTAAATTTTTAATTTGCTTGCTACTTGCCGAAATTCAAGTTAAAAATTTAGTTTCTTTGCCATAAAACTAATAATTGGATGAATTTTTTCTTATATTATACAGAACAACTACGTTAATAAGTAGTAAAATTAAATATTTGAGACTTTAAAGCAGAACACCTGAAACTTGAAGCTTCAATCTATTCAAAAATTTATAAAACTGGTTACCTTCTCAGCCATCTTAGTATCATGCATTTACAAAGCTAACTTGCCAAAATGTCTTTAAAGCTTAGTACCAGAACTCAAGGAATGTCAATCAAGACCTTTACAATAAAAATTTACGGAATCCCATGTAGCAAAAAGGATTCCGTAAACTTCACTTATAATCTGTATTTAAATATATAGCAATGTCTAAAGTGAATATGCCATAAGTTGGAAATGCAATATCTTATTACATATTTCCTGATCTTTCTAAAATTCTGTAAAGCATAGCTGCTGCCTCTGCTCTTGTAGCGTTGTCTTTTGGCTTGAAAGTGTTATCTTCATATCCTCTTACTATTCCAAGTTTTACTGCATTCGCTACTACATTCTTTGCCCATTCGTTTATCTTGTTGTTATCACTGAAAGTGGTATTCCCTATGTTCTCCTCTTTATAGCCTGCAAGCTTTCCGTATACCCTCATTATTACTGCTGTCATCTCTTCTCTTGTTATTGGGTCATCCGGCCTTATATTCTTGCCGTCTCCTAACATTATCCCTGCTTTGTATGCCGCTTCTATCGCGTTTGCATACCATGCTCCTTCTTTTACGTCATTGAATTCTCCTTTATATGGCTCTTCTTCTATTCCTAATGCTCTTATCATTAATGCTGCAAATTCTGCTCTCGTTATTTTTGCGTTCGGTAAAAAGGTGTTTTCATCTATCCCTTTTATTATATGCTTTGATGCAAGGACATTTACTACGTCATATGCCCAATTGTCTTTTGTTACGTCTTTGAATTCTTTGTTGTATTCAAAGACTCCATAAGTTGAGAAGTGTTTGGCTTCAAAGGTTATTGTGTTTGTTCCTTTGTCAACTTTCCCTCCTACATATTCCCATTGATTTGTCGTCTCATTTAAGTAGTATACTCCTATTTTTCTTATGTCTTTTGCATCTTTTATGTTAAATGTTACCTCAACTGGTGATTGTATTTTTACATTTTCGTCTCTTGCTTTTAATGTAATATCATATTCATTGGTCACTGGAATCAATGTATTTGGTATTTGTCTTCCTTTGTTTTGTATTACAAGTCTTATAGCACCTGCTTTCTGTATGATGTCTTCTGTTTCTTTTGAAACCAATACTATGCTTGGATCAATTTTAAGTGATACTTCTTGTGTCCTTACCGTGATATTTTTGCTGTTTTCTGCTATGAGACTGAGTACTTCATATGGTATTTCTATAGCTTTTGTGGGTGTTGTTCCTATATCTGTTAAATCAAATTGTATTTCTCTTTTAGAAGTATCTCTTATATCTGCCACTATTTTATCTTTGTTGACCTTCATGATAGCTACATTGTTTTCTACAACAACTTTACCCTGTGATACTTCACCACTTGGTAATGTTGTATCGTTATGATCTTGTGCTGGAGGTGGTGTAGGTTTTGGTGCTGGAGTTGGTGTTGGCTCTGACCCTGGTGTTGGTGTAGGTTCCGGTGCTGGTGCCGGTGTCTCAATACTTATAATTTCACTTCTATCTCTAACACGAATTCTCTGTCCGTTTGGATCTGTAGATAAAAGTCCTACCCCTGTAATTTTAATTCCCACTTTTATGAAGTCCTCAAGTTTTGGACTATTAGGATTTGAATATCCTATATAGCCATCGATAAATAGTCTTGCACCGTATTCACTTTGGTCATTTTCATCTTTTACATAAATGGCTTGAATCAATCCTTGATCATCTTTATCGACTCTTGTAACAGTGCCAGTTACTCTTGCAAGCCATCCTCCATTTTCTGGTTTCATTGCATCAGTAGTAGAAAAAACTTTCGGTTCCAATGGATTTATATTATAATCTATAATCTGAACATCATCTTCACTATTAAGAACAATCTCTTTATCGCCAAGATATTCTCCTATTGTGCCAATTAACCTAACTTTTTGCCCTACTTGTATCTTCTTTTCAGAAACACCAAATACATTCAATCCACCAGTTTCATCTTGAATATACATTGTATCAAAAAATGCATTATTTGGATTATAACCTACAGTGCAAGAAGTAACTATTCCTTCTACCATATATATTTTCCCTTTTTCAGCATTACGAGCAGTAGCAATACTCACTAAAGGAATAGGTTTTTTGAAAGCTTTAAGGATATTCCAAACAATTTGCATATTACTATTTTTCAAACTATTCGTTGGATCAAAGTCTGGAATTTCGAAATCTGATATATATACTGTTCCACCTATAATAGCCATTCCTCCTCCAGGAAGTTTCTCAGAAACTAAGGCCTTCATTTCTCCCGGTGGAGTTGTTATACTAGAATCAGGTTTAGGCGGAGGCGATGTAAGGTCATTTGAGCCATACGTTGTAGGATTACCACTTACTATAGTTTGAACTAAACCATTGGCAATAGCATTTGAATCAATTTTAAGTGTACAACCCCCATAAAAACTATATGTTTGTGTTTCTTTGACACCTTTAGTAAATGGTGAATCAAGGTTATGATTTTCATATGGAAATGCAAGTCTATAATTACCTGAATCTGAAGCAGCTCTAATATTATTTACATCATCAAAGGCTTCATCAGCATTCATTCTTGTAGTTGCACCAATAGCTTCTAATACATTGTTCATCTGTGTAGAAACTTTATATGGGCTAGTTCCAGTTGCATCGTTGTAACTAGAATTTCCTGCTATAATAAAGTTTCCGCCATTTTCAGCATATTTAGAGATTGCAGCTAACTCATCTTGAGAATATAAAGATGGTAAATAATTTACAGGAGTTGAGCCATCTTTAGGTGTATAAGTCCCTGATTTCCTTGCTGGTGGCGTAAGTACAAGTGCTGACACATAATTTCCGGTTGAATCTTTCAAGGCTTCGTCAGTTATTGGGCCAGTTATTAATTTGACTCTTATGTTATTACCAGTAGCAACTTTTATGAAATTGTTAATATAATTAGCATAATTACCAGATACATAATCGTTAAAATGCCCTGCGTCAACTGCTATTGTAGTAAGTATATCAGGATCAGCAACATTTAATTTTAATACATCTTTAAAAACTTTTTCTTTACCATCAAATGTTGCATTAACTTTAACATCTAAGTTATATTTCCCAAGTTTTGTTGGAACAAAACTAAAAGTATATTTTCCTGTTGCGCCTGGTGCTACAATGACATTCGGATTATTGTCTTCCCATACTATTTCCCCATCAATAGAATAGGTTATTTTATTTATATAAAGATTAGATGTTTCATTATTGTAAAAAGTTGTAGTAACATTAGCTGCTTCGCCTTTAACAGGTAAAGTTGTATCAATTGTAGTACGGTCTATTCCAACTTTCTGAACTGTTCCAATCCAAACTGGAGCTGTAACAGCCTTAAGACCATTTGGCTCAATTACTTGAATATAATAGTATGAATAATCAGGCTGTAGCTTAAATTTCCAAGTAAAGTCATCTCCATTTTGAGAACGAATTAATAATGCTCCAGCAGAAGAATCTGTTTTTATCGTAGTTGAAGCTGCAACTAAACCTCCATTTACAATGACAGAAACAGTTCCGCCAGCCAAAGCTCCATCCGGATCCTGTAAATTAACATAAAAATCCATAGGCTCAGTAGGAGTACTTCCATCAGGATAAACATACCCCATAACGTGTCCGTTAACAGTATACCTTATCCTTAAGTTATCATCTTCTGTAGCATAAACACGTCTATTCCTTAACGCCTCATATATATCATCACGCGTTAAATTTTGAGCTAAAACTACTGTCCTTGCAGTATTTGCATTTCCCCACTTTCCCTGATGATTATCTTGGCCATTTGTTGGCGCTACATGCCAGCCTTTATCAAGTGCTCTTGTATAATATTCATAGCTTGGAAAATAACCACTAGAACCAATAGCACCTTCTCCATTACCAACTTCAATTAATGTTACATATGGATCATATTTAGGATCATAAAAAGCAAAGTCCAAAAAGTCTCCAAATATCGGTCCTGGATGATTTAATTGAGATATAGAACCCGGCACTTCGGTAAGTCTATCATAATATCTTTTTAGCCCATTTAGGGAAGGATCTGGCGAATTAGTTGTAAAATAACTATTGTTACGGCTCTCAAAGCCAGGGGTATTGAAAGTATTTATATGCCCAAATCCACCAGTAGATGCAGACCACGTCATTTCAAAGCCATATATACCAACAAATTTGCCATCTTCAGTAATACTATCAGCTGCATTATGACCTCTAATCCATTTTGTACTTGGATCACCTGATTTTAGGCCTGTAAGCGCATAGTTCATATCATTGTCAAACATATTAGAGTGATCAGTTATTGCCAGAAAATCTACTTTAGCAACATATCTTGCATAATTAAATGCATCCTCAACTTCGCCAATACCATCAGATAAGTTTGTATGTGAATGAAGCTGTCCAAAATACAAATTATATGAACTGGGATCTACCATCTGAGTAAAATAATATGAAGATTGTGGACCAGCTATATAACCAGGTGCAGTTGCATATACGGTTAAAGTTGCTGGCAAATTAGTTGGCACAACAAGAGGTTCATTTGGATTATATATACTAAAATCCTTCTCTTCCGGATTTTTAACCCACGAATAATATATGGTTGCGTTAGGTGTACTGCATGATAACTTAATTATATCACCAGGATTAACTTCACCACCTGCTGGTGAAACAAAGACATTATCCGCTCTAGCCTGAGTATACGTAAAGACTTTTACTCGGCTGTCTTCCATGCCTTCTTTGACTGCTTTGACATACAAAGTAATAGGCAGGGTATCTAACGTTACATTACCGTTTTCAGCTATAGTATAAGTTTTACCCTCATCAACACTATACATTATCGTAGCATCAGGTGTTTGTGTAAAAAATTTTACAACAGCACCTAGTGGAACTGCGTTTCCAACCGTATCAGTAAAAACAGGGTAAACCTGATTGTCTCCAACGATATATGCACCAGTTATAACAATATTGTTAATCTGATGTGTTCCCCCTGACGCAACTGTACCACCATTAGCAGCTGTTTCGGATGTCATAATCCATCTTATGTATAATACATCTCGATTTGCAGCATCATTTGGTAAGACTTTAGTAAAAAGACTGTCATCTGCTGTTATAGATAAAGCTGGTTTAATCGTTATTGTAGCATCAGGAATATCCTTCCATTCTTTATTATCAATACTATATTGTACCTTAAAATCTCTGGGTCCTGTATTAGAAGAGCGCATACGCCATGATAAAGTTAGGTTAGCCATTCCTTTAGTAGAAGTTTTAACAAGCCAATAATTTGGATTTTTTGATCCACCGTTCCAGCCAGAAGTACTAGCACCACCCGCACTAAAAATTAAAGTTGGATTAGTGGTCCCGAACCAGCAGCTTAACTCAGATACATCTTTGAAATCTCCACCAGTTGCAGGAATGGGTTGTGTCAAGTTACTTGAACTCGACAGAATCCATTCAGCGGCAGTCCCTGTATCTCCATCAAGTTTATACTCTTTCTGAACGTTATAAATAAAAGTTTCAATATCACTATTCAAATATCCTTCTTTTACTGCAATTGCTTTTATTGTAAACGGAGATGATGATATAGTAATTGGACCAGTGTACAGCGTACTATTTGTATTGGGGTCACTTCCATCTGTTGTGTAATAAATAGCTGCACCATCAGCAGCGTTAAGCTCAATTTTTGTACCTAATGCAACTTCTCCACTCGGGAGAGATGCAGTAACTTTTTCAAGCTTTGCTTGTGTGAAAGTCCAGCTCGAAACATTGCTATTATCTAATCCATCAGCTGTAGCATACGCCATCAGAGTTATAGGTGTAGCATTAGAATCAAAAATAAGCTTAATAGGTCCTTCATATATAGCATTTTCTATTAAAGCTGTATTAGCACTGTATACCGAATAGTAAATAGTAGCATTTTCAGTTGGAGTAGAAAGGGTAACCATCTGTCCACTCGGAATTGGTCCACCACCTGGGACAGCAATAACATCAGCAACTTTCTCTGTTGGTACTTCAGTATTTTTAATAGCAATACCCGTAATACTTATAGCCGCAAGGCGACTAGTGCCTGTAGTTGTGACATCTCCTGTACCACTTGCCTGCGTATTGGTCCACATTATAAGCCTGAGCAGTAAATGACCTTGGTTTGCTGTTTCATCTGGAAGAGCTATTGCATTCCATACAGGAGAAGGAGGCAAACTCGTTCCTAACTGTCGTTCACTACCTAGAACTTCATTCCAACTGTTGCCATTGTCTGTGCTATATATTATCTTAAAATCTCTAGGACCTCCAGAAGATGAATATGCATTAGCAGTAAATTTTATTTGAGAATAGCCAGTTGTAGACAAAGAAAACTCCCAATATTTTACATTAGCTCCATTATCCCATCCATTCGTCCATATTGTTTTGCTGCTAGCAGTATAACTTGGTATATTACCCATAGAATTTGTTAAGGTTGCTCCATCTTTGAGTATGCCATCAGTTGCCATTATCACTTTATCAGTAGGCGCAGATGTAAAATTCCATGCTGCAATTATTTCAGGTACCTCTTCAGCAAATACTGGTATAGAAGTTGCGAATATATTAAATAACATTAACATTGTAACAAATATTGATAGTAATTTATGTTTGTATGTTTTTTTTGTCATTTTTCTATCTCCTCCTTTTTGCTTTTAATAATCTTATATAGTTTCAAATGCCAATTTAATCATATCGTGAAAGGTTGTCTGACGTTCTGCAGGGCTTGTTCTCTTGCCTGTAAAAAGTTCATCACTGACAGTTAAGATGGATAGAGCTTTAGCATTATATTTAGCTGCAAGCGTATATAATTCCCAAGTTTCCATATCAAACGCTTTAATGCCATATGTAGAAAGTAGCTTAGCCTTTTCAGTAATTTCAGGAGAATTTAAAAAATCTGTGGAAAATACATTTGTAATTCTGCAATTAATGCCAAGATTCGCTGATGTTTTGAAAGCTTTACTAAGCAAATGAAAATCAGCACTAGCAGTATATATTATCTCTTTAAAGCGCAAATTAGCAATTGATATATCAGAAGAAGCGCTCTGTGCTAAAATAACATCCCTATTTTTTAAATCCTCTGAAACAGATACACATGTTCCAATATAAACAATACGTTTTACCTCATATTCTTCTAAAAGTTCATGCACATAGATAGAAAGAGCAGGTGCTCCTATGCCAAAGCTCTGAACAGAAATTCGTTTCCCCTTATATGTGCCAGTATAGCCAAACATACCTCTAATTTCGTTATAGCAGCTTGCATCTTCAAGATAATTAGCAACGATCATTTTTACTCTAAGAGGATCGTCAGTTAGTAAAACATTTGATGCAATTTCATTTTTATCTGCTGCAAGGTACAAGCCCATCTGAGAATCCCCTTTCTTATTAATCGTTTTCTAAAATAAAATAAAAATTAAGAAGTTCGGTTCATAGAAAAATTTTAAAAAAATGCAGTCCTCTTACAAAACGTAGTACCATCGAAATTCTGTTTATTTTCTATAAAAATTCTTTTAGAAATAGTACTTTGAACCTAATTCTCAATCATAACTAACATACACCTCCCAATTCATTTTTATTGTTGAGGTCTCGCATACCAATATAAAAATTTCGCGTTTGCACACAGTATTTTTCTCAAACTCATTCCTGTTAGCTTTTAATTCTGATGAATAATTATTATAGAGAGTATTACCGCTAAAATATAATAAAAAGTATTATGAATTATGAAATTCGTATTGAGTTATAATTTTAACTTTTGCGAAACCTCATTTCTTTGCTTTAATCGTTTACAAATAATAGGCCGTTAATTTGCTCCAGAAAAGCAGGTATTATTTCTTTATTATAATATTATACATCAGATGTCAGACAAGTATTAATTTAATTATATAATATATTTTTTTTATTTTCAATATCTTTTAAGAAAAACATTTTCTGCAGTGAAATTCCTGCTTTTGCTGTGTTTATTTTTAGTCCTTTATTCTTTACTGCGATAAGCATATTTTCGAATGTTTTTATTGTGTGCGTAACCTTTGGCATATACACCCTGCCTATTTCAAAATTTTTTATTACTGCTGGCAGTCCTTCTATGTGATCGCTGTGAGGATGAGTTGTAACTAATATATCTATCTTTTTTATTCCTCGTTTTTTTATATAGTTTACTACTTTACTCCCTATTTCGGGCATTCCTCCATCTATTAGTATTGTTTTACCTGACGATGCCTGAATGAATATGCTGTCACCTTGTACTACGTCTATGAAACTTACTGTTAACTTACCAGTACCATTTTCCTTCGTTGGTGAGGCAGGTTGGATGGGTTCACTGCTGGGCTGTTTTGATGATGATGCAGCTGTATCTGGTGACTCATGTGTTTGTGTTGATACCTGTATTTACTGAGTGTTTTGAGGTGATGTGCAGCTTACAAGAGAAAATACTAGTGCTGCTGCTAATAGAAAAACAAGCAGTTTTCTTTTAATCATTAAAAACCGCTCCTTTTTAATCGTCTATAAAAAGTTCGTCAGCAAGGTCTTTAATAATTTTTCTGCGCTTTTCTGTTTCTTCTCTGTCTATTGTAATGTCAAACTTAAGTACATCGCCTTCTTTTGCTTCTTTGGGAAGGAGTTCTTTGGGAAAATTGAAGGTTATGTCTTCGTATTCTATTACTGCAAAGTTGCCTTCAAAGCGGTCTATTATGCAAAGTTTTTGCATTCTTTTAGGCATCGTTAATGCCTCCCTCTTCTCCTTTATTGTACACTACTATACCACATTAGAAAGTTGCATGATATGAGCTGATAAGAAAATGGACTTGCAAACTCAATAAGAAGTCTAAAAATCCATTTAGCAATCTATGCTGTTTACTAGAAATTTAACTTTGTTTCAGTTAAGTGTGTTTTTCCTCGGAAACTTTGCTCATAAGTCCTGTAATACCTGGTAAGGCAATCGGTGGTAATTAAAAGCACCCGATTTTATTTACAGAAAGTTTTGCATAATTATTTGAGACTGTTAGCTAATATTTCTACCTTAAAAAATTTACAAATTAATTGTTGATAAACATAAATTTATCAAAGTAAGCATTCTATAAAAAAGATAATCAATTTGCTGTAAGGATTCTATTTGAATTTTATCCCTTTCAAAATGTCTTATTTGATACTCATTACCTATACGTGTTAAAGTTTTAAATTCCTCTTCTAAAAGAACATCAAATTTTGGTGTTTTGCCAGCCACTTTTTTAATTAACTCTGTGACAGATTCTTTTTTGTCATCTGTATAAAATGTTTTTAATCTCTCAAATGCATCCCATATTTTTTCTAAAGCCATTATCCTGTCTTCTCGTTTTGGTTCTTTTATTTTTGTTAGAGCAATACCTATTAATTCATTTAATATATCATCGTGAGTTCTAACCTTTAAATTACTAATTAAATAATCCATACCAGTTGGTAAAATCCTTTTTATCATACCATCTTTGTCCAAATAAAAAACTATTCCATTCCGTTCAAACAATCGATTTATTTCTTCTCTGAAACGTTCTTTTTGTTTGTTACTTTTTGTAAAATTGTAATGATAATGTCCATAAAAGGAATGAAAACCCAATTCTTCAACATCATAAAAATTCAAAAAGCAAAATTCAATAAAATCCAATATAGCATATTTATCAGGTAGTTCATGCTCACTATTGATTGGCCTAATTGGTGTATGCATATTTGGTATCATAGCTTTGAGATTATGGTAGAATAAATAATCATCAAAACCACATACGACATTATCATAGTCATCACAATAGATGGGAAAAGATTTGGAAAAATTAATCTTATATTTTTCGAAAATAGTAACTATCCCATTGTAAACTGATACACTTATTTCTTCAGATTTGGGCTCTTTTTTCCCTAACTCTCTTTCACTAAAAAATTCTCGCATTTTATTTCCCATATCTAGATTCCCATCACTATTTCGCATTTTTAACTACCCCCATCCCAATAACAAATACTTTTTTCGTTCACTATTATCCAAAACTCTCGCACAACTTTCCCAATCAACTTTACCAACATGAGCGTGATGCCGTAGTTCAAAAGGATGTTGTTTTGGTAAAGCATCAATCTTCTTCTTCGCTTCATCAATTTCATTTAACGCTACATGTACCCATACATCTTCCAAAACATCAGGAATTTGACCAAACATATCGTAAATATTCGCAAACCTTTCCGAAAGTAATTGATGCACTCTATCTTCAACCGAACCTTTATATCTCATATTATAAATATACACCTTATCGTAAACTTGCCCTATACGTTGGATCCTCCCTTTGCGCTGCTCAAGCCTGGTTGGATTCCATGGCAAGTCAAGATTTATAAGCGTGCCCAATGTTTGAAGATTTAATCCCTCGCTGGCAGCATCTGTCCCTACTAAAACCCTTAATTGATGGTTTTTGACCATTTGCTTTATCTCTTCTTTGCTTTTTCTTTCATAAACACCATTGACAAATATCCCTGATTTTTCTCCTCCTGCATAAAGTCCTATTCTTTCAGTTGGAAGATCATGAGATAAACTCTCTGCAATCCAAAAAGCCGAGTCATAATATTGAGAAAAAATAATGCATCCACGCTCTATCCATTTATCCTCGATAAGTAACTTTAAAACCAGACTATATTTAGGATCTCTTACTTTATTAATATCTAGAGCCTCGATTAATTTTTTGAGTAAATTTCTTTCTTCTTCCGTTAAATTCTTTGTTTCGCTTTGAATATCCTTTTCATCCTCTACTTCCTCTTCTTCGTAATCTTCTTCTACTACAAAATTTCCCCAATTGTTAAGCATTCTCTCTGCAGTAATCCTTCCCGCAATTATAGTGCTACCCATCCTTCTCAAAAGTAATGTCTTAAAAAATCCCCTGGTTTTCAACCTTCTCTTCAGCAGCTCACAAAACTCTTCCGCATATATATATGCTTCTTGCAAATACGGTGGCAAAACAATAGCTTCATCATCGCCTTCTCCCATTAATTCAACTTCAATCTTTTTTAAATATGGTTCTCCTGTTTCAGGGTTTATAGTGTTTTCAAGATAATTCCTTGTTCTTCTTACAATATGCCTTATAAAAGGATTATGTTCGGTCATAAAATTATCATCAATAATCCTAAAAATCCTTCGCTTATCCTGTTCTCTCAGCTGGTCAAACACTTCTGGTCTTATCACAAATTCATTATCCGCCATACCTAACTGCTTCCTTATAAATCCAAATGTCGTTTTTCCTTCAGATGCTGGTGGGAAAGGATTCCTAATCCACTCCCAATTTTCTCTATCAAAACGGTCAAGAACTTCTTTCCCTGTAATCAAGTTTATAGCTCTTTCAGGGTATCTTCTCCACATGCTGAAAGCATTCCCCAAAACGGCATCGCTGCCCTGAGCAAGAATATAGAGCAAATCCCATGCCTCAATCGGATATAACTGCACAGGTGTTGCAGTGGCTAGGAGCATACTTTTGGTATGTTTAGAAATCTCAAGTAAAAATCTCATCAGATTATTCGGTTCAGGTTTTTCATTTTCCCTGCCAGGACCTAAATTTTTTCTCCTTGCCCTATGGGCTTCATCCACAATTACGCATTCATACTCCAAATTCAAAAGATGTTGAACCTGTTCGGAATTTGCTGTAATTAACCCTTGTGAGATTATACCGATACGTCTTGGACATTTTTTTATCGCTGTATCGCTGTTTGCAGGATACCTTATACCATTCTCATCTACCCGCCCTTTTCCGTCCCATACTGCTGACGGCATATCTAAAAGAGTTTTCATCTCATCCTGCCATTGCCAGATAAGCGTTTTTGGCACAATTATAAGGATAGGCTTATCTCCATATAAAGCCATAAGCTGTGCAGCGATAGCAAGCTGCACAGTTTTCCCAAGCCCGACCATATCGGCGAGCACATACCTTGCTCCGTATTTTTTATGGTCCTCAAAAACCATATTTATGAAATACTTCTGGTGTTCCCATAAACCCAGTTCTTCTCTATATACTGGCGATTCAATAACAGTTGAAGCAGGTTCAGGATCTTTTTTCCATTCATCAATAGAATAAATCACTTTTCTTTCGGAAATCCTCTTAATATCCTCAACGATAAAATCTGCAAGAGGCACTGCGTAAGGGCTATTCCAGAAGTAATCAAATTCTTCCTGAACCCATTTTACTGCCTCTTCTGAATCATCTTCCCAAAGTATCTCATAATTTAGTTTCCAACCAGCATAACTTTCGTTTACACTGCCTATAAAAGCTGTTTTCCGCCCATCTTTTAGGGTAATAACTCCTGCTTTTCCATGGATAAGTCCAAAAACATCGTTTGGAACAACTTTTATAAGCAGTTTACCGCTTTTTACGAGATTATAAAGCTTTTTTAATCTTTCAGGGATATTTGCATATTTTTCTTCAGGCTTTGTACTGCACCATTCCCTGCGCATAGCATTAACGGCAGCACTTATTGTAACAGCATCTTCTTTCTTCATTTCTGAATTACATACAACCCTTGCACAACCCTGGATGTTCTCAATTGCTTCTCCTGCAACCTCAATGATGGAAGAGCTGAAATAGCCTGCAATCCTGTCATAATTTACAGCATCTTTTAGCTTCTCATTTAAAAAACTTGAATCCAATTTTTTTCTTCTTGAGGAATAACGGTAAATCATATCAGCTACCCTCGCTTACACTCCATCATTCTTCACAAGCTCCGCAAGAAGCCTTGCATATTTTGCTTCCTCTTTCCAGTGAGGCATTGTCTCTATATTTCCTAACGCTGAGATGTATTCCAATATTTCAACAATTATACTTCTTTGATTCCAGTAATTGGGCAATTCATTTTTGAGCCAGTTTCTGCCCTTTGTTGTATCTTCTGCTTTTATAGCTTGATGCAGGGCTGCAAGGACATTTCGAAGAAGTGTGTTGCTGAACCTGTTGCTACTATTTAATCCCCTCATTCCAAACTCTAATGCTGTCTTTAATCTTGCTTTGTTAGCGCGAGTAGAAGCAAGAAGGTCTTTATATTCTTTAACACCAAAGCCTTTTGCCAATTCCTGATATGCACCCAATTGATAAATGCCTTCCTTTTCAAGGTCTAAACCTTTTATATAGAACCTTTCTTCTGGCGTCAGCATTTTCCACGTATATGAGTCAAAACCCTTAGGTATTATATAATCATAGGCAATCTTTACAGCCTCATTTATTATTTTTTCAATCAGCGATTCTTCCCCTGGTAATCTTGTCTTTGAGAGCTCATATTGGATATCAATATCTTCAATCTTTTTGTAAGATGTCAACACCTTTAACGAAGCAGCATAAGCGGCAAGTAAGTAATCGGTATCGCTGAAATTGGGGTCTTCCTTGTCATCCAGTTCTCTCATAATGTTAATTTGCCTTTGAACTTCACTTTCAATCTCTGGATAAAGTTCATCAAGATATGCAGTTTCCTCAGAAGTCTGCTTACGAAGGACAAGAAGGACAGTTCCTTTTACATAATTCCCCTGCTTTAGCCCACTGGCATCTGTTTCTGTCGCTATATTCCATGCAGCGGTGACCCTCAAACCCGCTGCCCACAAGATCAAAGCCAAATCTGCCCATACGCTGACATTTTGATGTGTAAACATTATTATCTGCAATCCGTTATCAGGCATATTATCTGCCAGGTTTTTATAAACTTCCACCATGCTTTGCTTGAAACTTTCTCCAGTCCCTTTTATTGCAAGAGCACGCTTGCTGTCGGCATACCAATCGGGGAAAATATCGAGAAGCATCTTCTTGTCCCATGCAAGGAAAAATTCGGATAGTTCGTGGTAGTTTATGGCATCTGCATAGGGGGGATCGGTGAGCCATATGTGGCAAGATTGATTTATATCGCGAGCATCATTCGGTATTATATTGATAAACGCATCTTCATGTTTAACAAACTTAAAACCAATGTCGGTATACCAAATATTCTCAAGATAGGGAAAAGCCCGTGTTGCGTAGTTAAAAAGTGTATTGAGGGCTTGGTTTAAAAATGTTTGTTGAATTTTCTCATAACCATTGTCCCAAATGGACAACTTCGAATTCCAATTACAACACCTATTAACCCCCAGTAGCCCCACAATTTTCTCCTCTTTTGTTCTTGCCTCTTTGTCAATCAGCTCCATCAAAAGACCGTGCACCAAAAGCTGCCTTGGGTTAAAAAGCTGATGCCAGTATGCCCAACCTCTTGTTCTAACTGGCTCATTCGTCTTTTCACCTTCTTCAATCATACTGCTTGGAATATATCCTTTCTCCTGCCACTCATAAAATCTTTCTTTTAGAAGCTCTACAACTTTCTCTTCTCTTTTTAAATTTTCTTCTGTTGGAGCTGTATAATACCTTTTACCATCCTGTGTTTCATACCTAATGCAATACAGCCTCTCCTGAAATACATCATCAGGCCGTGGAATAAATTCATGGGCTTCCCATCGGCGAAGACCGTATTCTACTGAACCATCCTCCTTTATTCTGTCTTTTCTAATAGCTGCTATTGGGGTTGAAACCTTGCAGTGCGGGCATACAAGGCTACTGTCCTTTACTGTAGCCATCTTCTCTGCAAGTTCCATTTCTTCATCCGTTGCATTTGACTTTATCTCTATATCAAAACTTTTAGTCTCGGGGTTTTCTTTTAAAATAGCTACAGTTTTTGTTCCCTTCCCTATAATCCAAGAAGGTGCAAGAGGAACTCTCCATCCGCACTCGGGACATATAGTTTCATTGCAGTATAAATAAGCATTTGCCCTGTGGTCTTGTTCGTTATGTTCTATCCCCCACTCGGTAATCTGCTTATCTGCAAGCTCAAATATCTTTTCCTGGAACTTTTTTAAACTCTCTATTTCCTTCTCAGAACTGCCCAGAATATTTAGCGCTGCCCAAGTCAAAAGCATAGCAATGGGGTTTAAATCAGAAGCGTACACATCAAAGCCCATTCTTGCCGCTTCAAAAGGCACACTTCCACCACCTGCAAAGCAATCACCAACAACGGGAACTTTTCCAAATCTTTTTTTGCCGAACTCACGGACAAGCTCCTGTAAGTTCTTTGCATTTGTGCCTAAATGCTGATTTATAACCTGCCATTCGGATTCAGGTAGATTATCTATTTCTTCTGGCCTCACGCAATATTTAAGCTTTTCATCATAAGAGAGCCTATTAAATACAAGCCTTTGTAATTGTTCTTTCTCTTTTCTTGTTATATTGCTTTTGTATGTGATTTTGCCATCATTATTTTCAAAATATCTTTCTCTCTCCTCTTCAGATAAATTTTCATATATTTCTTTAATAGGAATCGACTGCTTTTTGCGAAGCCAAAGGCCTTCTTCATCTTTAGGATTATCGCTTGCAGGCATCAATAAGCCAAGAAGCGCAGCCCTTACAAGAATAAGAGGCTTCCTGCCCCACCACTTCCCAAGTCCTGTCAATGTTTGGCCACTGCCTGCCTTTCTCTCTTTATAGCTTTCTTTTGAAACTTTTGATACTGGAAATTGAACTTCTATGAAGGATTTATCTCCGTTAAACATAATGTCACCCCTTTAGTCATTTATTTTCCTTTGAATTAGCAAGTCGAACAATTCCAACTGCTTATTTGACTCTTCCACTGGATTTTCAGTAAGCGCATACCTTATAGCCTTTCGCCAGCCTCTTTTGTCATGGAGCCCTCCAGTTGCGGCATTGGTCATGGTAAAAAGCCACCAGCGCTCCTCTGGAGAAAGCCCAAGCCAGTTTTTTATAGCAATAGGTATAACAGATGGATCGCAATCCTCTATAGCCCAGGCTAAAAGCACCATCTCTTTACCAAATAGTCGCTGAACAGGAACTTGTCCTGTATGCCATTTACCAACAGGAAGTTTTTCTTTCTTTAGCCTTGCATTAAATTCATTCTTTAAAGCATCTTCAATCTGCTTCCATTTGTATTTTGAAAGCTCAACCTTTGGCCTATCTTCTTTTAGGTCAATTGTCTGTTCTTGAACGCCATCTTGCCATTTAAAGCGCTCGTAAATAATAACCTTGCCATCATTAGCACGCGGAACAATCACCAAAAAATGATGCTGAGATTCTTCGGGAATAAAGCCAAAGCCGAAAACTTGCCTCTTACTTGCCATTATTGAACAATCTCCTGTTCTTTAAAATCTTTTAAATCCATTTTCTTTTCTGCAACCCAATCCAAAAAGTTCTGGCCAGTATCAAAATGGATACTATTGCATTCAAAATTGATATTTATCTTTCCCTTGTCCATAAAGTTGCTTCTTATATTATCCATGCTGTTTTCGAGTTTATCTATATCTATTTTCATAGAAAAATCGAAGGTTAACTCTACCCAACCTTTATCGCCGCTTGTCTCTTTTTCCCTATAAAAAGTCACTATAACATCGCTAATTTTTGCGTTGTGCTTTTTAAGCAAATCAAGTTCTTCATAGGTTTCTTTGGTGTTATTTGTTCTTACACGCCTGTTAATTGTCAACGGTTTTTCAACAGCTATATCAACTTCTTCTTTTCTTTCCTTGTCTATTTTAATTTCAAGGGTATTTGAATAAACCCCTTTAGCTTCTGCAACCGCTATTACATATGTGCAGTTTTCAGGAACAATAAACTCGCCTTCGTATATACCTCCGTTTTCCCTTGGATTAGAACCATCAGTTGTGTATTTTATAGTAGCTGGAGGAATGGATTTCAATTCGACAACCTTATTCGTTCCTTTATTGTATACTCGATATTTAAGATCTATTTTATTAACCCACTCGACTGGTTCACCCGTTTCATGCTCTCCACTGCTGTCAACACATAAAAACGAAAGTTTTACTTCTTTTGTCCTAAACTCATACGGATTTTCCACAAGGGTTGAAGCTTCGGTTACCACAGAGTCAACTTCATAGTAAACTTTATCTCCGTAAAGCGGAGTAATTTTCAGTATAACTTCACCCGTTTCATCATCCCTACGCAATTCTTGAATTTGAACGCTTGTCATCTCTTTGGGAAACGGTCCTTTGTCTATGTATCCACCATTTTCACGCCATATACCTTTTTTAAGCATCTCCTCTTTTAAACTATCAAGTGCAGTAGGAATATGCCACTGCCATAGAGGATTGATTGCTGCACGCTCTTTTATATCACTCCATCGCATTTCTTTTTGAGTGAATAAACGATCTTCACACTTTTTCCTAAAACTATCGCTTGTAATATCAATAGTAAATTTCTGACGTTGCATCAAAACATCTCTTATTTGCTTTTCACCGTTATATTCATTGCGTGTAAACTCCATCAAAAAGTCAGCTTTTAAAAGACCAGTCTTTGCAGGATAATATAGCTGCGTAAAAGTCTCCCTCGCTGCCTGCAAAAGTTCCAATGCTATCCTGTCTCTTTTATCAAGAGCCTTTTGGTATTGCGGATTGTTTGCAGGAACTTTTTCATCATTTTCCATTCTGCTAATTATTTCATTAATCGCCTTATGTTCTTTAGCTGCATGCAAGAGCTTTTCCATTGTGCTCCTGGAACCTGAGAGAAACATTACTCTGTTTTTGTATTTTTCGTTCTCGTAGAATTTTTGCAAATCAGGATGTAAACCAGACCCTCCCGTATATGGTTCAAATATAACCAGGGTAACTTTATCTTCAGAAAGCCTTATTTCATCAACAGCGGGAAAAACTAAAACCTTTTGGTAGCAATCTCCAATAGTGGGCTTGAACTTTTCCTCAAGGAAAGTCCTCAATTCTTTTTTAGCACTTTCGTTATCGTAAGAATCCACCAAAGAATTAAGTTCTGCTATCAAGTTTCTGGTATTTTGGAAATATAACCTACCATCTCTGTCGGTATGAAGATACCAAGCCCGCATAGCAAATTCATCAAGAGCCCTTTTTACACGTGTAATATCTTTCCCTGGCTCACACAAATATCCTATGGTCTCTTGCAGGGTAAGTCCTAAAAGTGCATTTGGTACGTCTGCTAAAGAGGAAACAAGAATAAATTTTGCAAGATCCTGCATGTGGGTTTCTCCCATCGTTCTATCCACTATTTCCGCAACAGACTTTCCATTTGAAGCAATATCATGGGCTATAGCATTGGCAAGTGAAGGCTTAACCTGCGTAATCGCAGTTAGCATTTCATGGTTGTTCAAGTCAAAATCATAAGCGTTTATTAAGTATTGATTCTGGTGTAAAAAGTCTCTTTTCTTTATCAAAAAGTATAAATATAAAATAGATTGAATAAATAAACATACAAAATGTTAGGTAGTACAAATTTTCATAGAATTATGTTAGAATTAAATAAGCA
>DULG01000037.1 GCA_012840485.1 Clostridia bacterium
AAAAAATTAAAAGCCATGCTTTATAGTTATGCAATTTTATTTTATCTGTAAAGCAAGCCTTCAAAAACTCAAACAGTATTCTTAGATAACTCATACCTTAAATGGTCTATAAATTGTTTTGCACTTCTTGGAGACCTTCCATTATGCCATATAGCCCATTGCAATGCTTTTTCTTTTAATAGATTCCATTCTATTTCTATATTGTGCTTTTGAGCTAATCCTTTAACAATTTTTAAATACTCTTCTTGGCTGGGTGAAACAAATGTAACAGTTATTCCAAATCTATCACTTAAAGAAAGTTTCTCTTCTCTCGCATCTGTATTGTGAAGTTCATTGTCCTCTATATTCTCTGTGACAATATGCCTCCTATTTGACGTCGCATAAATTACTACATTTGAAGGTAAAATCTCTACTCCACCTTCTAATACTGACTTAAGTTCTTTATATTCCACTTCACTTTCATCAAAAGATAAATCGTCAAAAAACAATATAAATTTCATTCCTCTGTCTTTAATTATATCAATTATGTATGACAAATCACCTACATCATTTTTATTAATTTCTATAAGCCTCAAGCCTTCTTTGTAAAACTCATTGAGCAAAGCCTTAATAGTAGAAGACTTTCCAGTACCTTTATCGCCGTATAAAAGCACATTATTTGCAGGAAAACCTTTTAAGAGAGCTTTCGTATTTTCTATAACTATTTTGTGTTCTTCTTCATATCCTATCAAATCCTCAAAGGTTATAGGGTCAACATTTTCTATTCCTTTTAATTGTCCTGACCCATTTTCTGTAACCCATCGAAAAGCTTTATACTTACCAAAAATGCCACAGCCGTTTGAATGGTAATAATCAGATAGATATTCAGCAAATTTATCTTTTTTCAGTTCCCATAAATCCTCTAATGTGTGACTAGTGTTGACATTTTCCCTGAAACTAATCTTTGACTTGAAAAAGCTCCCATCAAAATACTTTTCAAAATCAGGCAGTTCCGTATTTAATAAATTATTTACACTTTCCGCTATGTTTATAGAGCAAAATTCCTTTAAAATCCCTATTTCTTTTTCGACAGCCTTAATCATTAAATCATTCACAGCATCAAACCCATATTTTTCTGAAATACGGCTAAAGGGGTTTTCATCGTAAGCAATTTCTTCTGCTAAAAAAGTAGGCCAAATGTTTTTATAAATTCTCTTTTTAAAAGCATATTCAGTAATATCTTTGTAAAAACTGCTATATTCAGCATAAATAAGCTCAATAGAGGGTTTTTCTTTTAATAGCTCTTGAAAAATTTTAATCATTTTTCTTATCAGACTATGATTGATGATATTTCTATAAATCACTATTTCATTTAGCCTATTTAAAATATTTCTTAATTCTTCTTTACTTTCCAACTATATCATCTCCTATACCGTACTTTGAAAAATTTCTACTTTATCTCTTTATTTTATTAAATTATATCATAAAAAGGTATTTTCTAAAAATTTATGGTTTCCTGTTTTTTAACATTACAAAATAAAAAAGGCTTAATTAAGCCCTGTAAATTCAAAAATTTAAATTTGTTCTTTCAGGAAAAGTAATAAGAATCAAATTTTCAATTTCTTCGCCAAAACTCAAGAATCTTTCTGTAAATCCTGATTTACTAAATATAATATAATACTCCTTGGCTTTATTTTTTGTATTTACTTTACTTGCTTTTTGTTTAAGAGAGTAGAACAAATCAATATCTACTTTAGAATTTGTATATTTGCATTCTCCATAGAGAAGAGAGCCAGTTGTTGTATCTATTCCTACAATATCAATTTCATTGTTTTTATCCCACCATTTTCCGATTTTGCTTATCTTCAAAGGTAGCTCTCCTTTTTGTGATAATTCCCAAACATACTCCTTGCAGATATCTTTATACACGTAGCTTATGTGCTCAGTTATAATTCTTTTCTTTATGTTTTCTAAAACAAATTCTACATTATCGAGTTCTAGTTGTTCCTTGAAAGGATAAACAAACTTAAACCAGAAATTTAAAAAATTATCATTGATAAAATATAATCCTTTTTTGCTTTTTTCAGGATATTCTTCTGTTACAGGGGTTTCCCTCCGTAGTATATCCAAATCTATCAGTGTATTTATATATTTTGTCAGTCTTGTCTGAGGAACGGAAAGGGTTTGAGCTATTTGTTGAAGTTTATGATTTCCCAAAGAAATACTCTTAATGAGAGAGAAATAAGTACCAATATCTTGAATCTCCCTTTCAAGCAAAAACAAAGGTTCTTCATATAAAAAACTTTGCTTATTTAGCATATTTTCTCTTATAGCCTCAAAAATATCACTCTTGTAATTAAATACTTCCAAATACCTTGGAACTCCACCCAATATAGCATAAAGCCAGATAAGTTCATCCTCTGTTGACTGTGGGAAAAACTCTTTTAAATATTTAAATTTTAAGGGTTTTAATTTTATTTGCCCAGTTCTCCTTCCATACAATGGGCTTGAATAATTTAGAACATGCTGTTCCATCATATTTACTAATGAACCGCAAACAATAAAAAAGATATTCTTTCCTTTTAACTTTTCATCCCATATCTTCTGCAAAATTGATGCAAAAGATTGATTTACTTTGCAAAGATATTGAAATTCATCAATAACTATGACCAGCTTTTCATTTTTTACGTTATTAGCTATAAATTCAAAGATTTCATCCCACATAATATTTTGGGCTTTTTCTAGTAAGCTATTATTAAAAAACTTTGCCACCAAAATTTTAAAATTATTAATATTTTGGCTCTCTATTTCTTCAGTTGCTAAAAAATATATAGCTTTTTTATTTTTCACAAACTCCTTAATGAGTGCAGTTTTGCCTACTCTTCGCCTTCCATAAATAACAACAAAAGAGGAACCTTCTTTAGAGAATTGAGTTTCTAGAAATTGAATTTCAGCTTCTCTATTAACAAATTTTTTCATGATTTTTCACCTCAATATTATTATACCACAAATTATTATACTTTAAAGTATAATAATTAAAATGTTAAATATGAAAAGATTGAAATTTTATTTTCTCTTTCCTCTTTCCATTTTGCATCCGCTTTTCTTATACCCATTCAAAAATCTATTTTGATACTTCTGGAGTAACTTCATGTACTGCTTTTCCCTGCTTAATCACCTACTTAAATTTTACACTATCAATTAAAATTAACGCTATATCATTAAAACCTATTTGTTGTGATATAATAGAACAAAAGGTATCGCATGGAGAACTTGATAAAAACTATAAAAAGTTAATCTTGAAAGGCCAATGGTTTTCAAGTGAACATGCTCTAGACAGATTAATTGAGAGAAACCTAAGAATATCTGATGTTTTAGTTTCAATTTTAAATGGTGAAATTATAGAAACATATCCAGAAGATCCACGTGGTGCTAGTTGTCCAATTTTAGGTAAAAAAGACAACATTCCTATTCACACAGTTTGTGGTTTAATGAATGATAATTTAGTAATTATAACAGTTTATCTTCCCGAACCGCCCAAATGGATAGATGAGAGAACGAGAGGAGGTAAGTATTATGAATAAATGTTTTAAGTGTGGTTGTGAAGAACTAATGAAAACAAAAGTCACACTCGAAAAATGGATTAATGGAAAACTTATTATTGTAGAAAATGTTCCAGCATGGGTGTGTAAAGAATGTGGAGAAAAATATTTTGATGCGGAAACTATGCTAAAGCTTGATGAGTATTTTTATGAAGCAGTACCAGAAAAAATTATTAAAGTTCCTGTATTTGAATATAAGGAAGGATAAATATAAATAAACACAACCCCACTTTTTATATACAACAAAAAGTGGGGGTACTAGCAATCTTAAAATTTTTAACTAAATTTAAATATGATTATACGATTAAACTATATTTCAGCATCTACTCCATAGGTAAATATTTTACTTAAACTCAGGTAGCCAACTTCCATGAGCTTCTATTAAATCGTCACACATTTCCTTTATTTCATCTATTGTAAGTTCTGCTCCCGTATGTGGATCTAACATTGCTGCCATATATATGTAATCTTTCTTTAACATAAATGCAGCCTCCAATGTAAGTAAATGGACATTTATACTTGTTCTGTTGATTGCTGCACATTGTGGCGGTAAATCTCCTACATAACATGTATTTATTCCATTTCTGTCTATCATACAGGGTACTTCTACTACTGCCTCATCAGGTAAATTAGTTATGAGTCCTGTGTTTAATACATTTCCATGTATTCTATAAGGCTTATCTGTCTCCACTGCTTCAATAATATACGATGCAAATTCATTAGTTTTTTTATGCTCTATGTCTTTATTCTCTACCAATTGTTTTCTCATTTCATTCCAGCCCTTTATTTGATTTTCACATCTTCTTGGATACTCATCTAATGGAATATTGTATTTTTCTATAAGTTCAGGATGGCTTTTTTTTATAAACCATGGCACATATTCAGCATTGTGTTCGCTGGATTCTGTTACGTAATATCCGAATTGTCTCATTATTTCAT
>DULG01000038.1 GCA_012840485.1 Clostridia bacterium
TGGCGGAGGCGGGCACCTTAAGGCATGGATGCCGATTGTGCCCGGTACCCTGCCGGAACCTGAAGGTCGAGCTTTAGTTTTGTCGCTTTGGAACATCGGAGCGACGATGCAAAATATCTCCTTTGAATATTTTTTAATTTTGTCAACAAACTGGCCCCACTTTTATTGAAAGTGGGGTTTGCTTTACATTTTTTATAATTTTAGTTTGTTGATAATCTTTTTTGAATTATAAATTAAATATGCTGCTTTTATGCAAAGCAGCAGGCTTACCCAATGCACTTTACGTATAAAAGTAGCAACTTTCTAAATATGACTTTGTTTACAGTATAAAATTATAAAAATGGGCCTAATTTCTTATTTTTTATTGTATAATTCACTAACAAATATAAGGATCATTGCTTGTATCATTGCAATTGTATATATCCCTATAATTTTAAAGCAAATATAAAATGCTTCAAACTTTGTCTAGTTTATCAATAAAATTGATAGAGGTTTTTGTTGTTTACTAAAAAATCTCATGTTATAATTTGTGTAAAGTTAAATTGTTCAATGGGCGGTGGAAAACATGTTTGAGACTTTGCTATATAAAAATTATGACCCACGATTGAACGAAAAAAATAAACATAGAATTTTTGGGAAGGGGCATATTGGGGGAAAGGCTTCAGGCCTTTCTTTTGCGGAAGAAGTATTAGAAAGATATCATGAAGTGTTTGTTAAAAGTATAAAGATACCCGAAAGCTTTTTCATTGCTACAGACTATTATCAAATGTTTATAGATTACAATTATCTCAATGATATAACTGAGGATACTCCCTATGAGGAGGCAGAAATAAGATTTAAAGAGGCTAAATTTCCATCAGAATATAAACAGATATTGTATGAAATTTTAACCAAAATGAATTATCCTTTAGCGATAAGGTCTTCTTCTTTGCTAGAAGACAATGTGAAATATTCCTTTGCTGGTAAGTATTATACTACTTTTATACCCAATAGAGGTACAATGAGGGAAAGAGTAAATCAACTAGAAAAAGCTATCAAAGAAATTTATTTGAGTGTTTATGGTCCCGATGCTGTTGCTTACAGAAGAAAACACGCTCCTGGCCAAAAAGAATCAATGGGTGTTATTGTCCAGCAACTCATAGGCAGTCAAAAGGGAATATACTTTTATCCAGAGGTTTCAGGGGTGGGTTTTTCAAGGAATTACAGGAGGTGGACTGATAGGATAAAGATAGAAGACGGGGTAGTCAGATTGGTTTTTGGCCTAGGGACTAAGTGCACTGGAAGGGGATATGCAAGGATTTTTTCTCTTACTAATTTGCGCCTCCGACCGGAAGGAAATAATCCGAGGGAGATAGCCCAAAATTCACAGGAAGCTTTTGATGTGTTGAATTTGATTTCAGGAGAAGTTGAAACTTACAATATAAATGAAGTGCCTCAATTTTTGACGTATCACAACAAAATTAATGATATTGCTCAAGTGTATTCAAAAAAAGAAAATGCCATTTTTGATATAAATATGCTAAACAATAATGATATTTTTAATAAGTATATATTTACCTTTGAAAATTTTCCAAGAAGGCACAGGGGATTTTTTAATATAATTTCTAAATTGTTTAAATACTTAGAAGAAGAAATGGGAATAGCGGTTGATATTGAGTTTACTTATGACTTAGAGAGGGAAGAGTTCTACCTTCTTCAGGCAAGGCCTTTGAGTTCTTATGAAAGCTTTAGAAAAGTGCATATCCCAAAGGATATTGAGGATAAGTGTATTTTATTAAAAGGAGATAGAATGATTACAAATGGCGTTTTGCGCAATATAAGGTATATACTCTACGTAGACCATGAGGTATACAGCCAGTATAAGGATAAATATGAAATTGCTAGAATAATTGGTAGACTTAATAAAAGCATTGGAGACAGATATATTTTAGTAGGGCCGGGGAGATGGGGCTCTTCAAATCCCTATTTAGGAGTGCCAGTTATATATAATGAAATATCTAATGCTGCTATGATTGTAGAGTTGGGAATAAAAAATGGAGATTTTATGCCAGAGCTTTCCTATGGAACTCACTTTTTTGCTGATTTAGATGTTGACAATATTTTATATATGCCGGTATTTGACGGCTACGAAAATAATATCTTTAACGAAGAATGGTTTAAAAAAGGGACATATATCGACACAGCGGTTAAAATTTTTGAAGGCCGTTTTGATGCTTATTTAGATGGAGACAAAATGATAGGGTATGTTATTTCTCATGAGAAGTGAGTCGATTTATGTATAAAAAAATATAAAAATAACAAAAAATGAGACTTAAGTCCTATTTAAAGTACCAAAATAATGTAATATAATTTAAACTGTAAGAATGATTCCCCTTTTCCCCATAAAATTTAATATATTCTGCACCCCCAACCCAATATAGGCTGCTTTAAAGCAGCTATTTTTTTGTTTTTGCTAAAGTTTAGCCTTTAAAATGCCGATAAATAAGGTTAGAGGGGTTTTTGAGAATTGTTTCACATAGAACATTTTACCATTTATTCATAAATCTGAGAGGAGCATGTCGAATGAAGAGATTTTTGTCATTGGCTATTGCTGTAAGCATGATATTGTCACTTTTCCCGGGAAATATGTCGAAAGCATATGGAGCATATTCTCCAAATATAACATCGGTAGCTTCTTTGAGATTAGATGGGACAATGGCATCTCCTGCTAAAGGTCCTGTTGACCAATACACTGACATAAAAATTACAGGAAGCGGTTTTGTTACATACGACACAAATGGCAATGTGGTCTCTTCTGTCAGTGCAGTTTACATTGATTCACCCATAGATTCCAATAAGCTCACAATACTAAGTGCAAATGAAAATACAATTTATGCAAAAGTTCCCCCAGCGTCTAAAATTGGTCTTAGCCCAGATACTCCTTATACTATAATAGTTCAGCGAAGTGACGGACAGAGTGCAGCTATATTTAATGGCTTTACATATATAAATAACCCATATATTTCAAAAGTAGCTCTTGATAACTTTATTACACTTGTCAAAGATTCCAATGGCAATATTATAAGCAGAACTACAAAGTCATATATAAGAATGGAAGGAAGTTATTTAAATGACATAGGATTAGCTCAGATCAACGGAGAAACAGCTTCAGTTGTTTCGCAAAGCGGTTCTGTGCTTATTACGACTATTCCTCAAAACATTAACATAGACCCTACAACTTTATACACTGTAAATGTCACAAATATATACCGTGGGCGTTCTAATACAGTGCAAACGAATATTTATGCTGTAAATCAAGATATAACAGGATTATCTCAGTATACTGTCATTGTAGGAGATACAATTACTATATATGGTCATGGTTTTTCCACTCTTGGTAGCGGATTTAAAGTGTATGTAGGAGCGAATCTTGTAAATTCTTCAGATGTAAATATAGTAAGCGATACTGAAATGACTGTAAAGGTTCCTGCTCCTAAAGATACGACACTTGAGTATCAAAATATTGATATTGTCGCAGCTGACGGTTCTACTGCTACTTTAGTTAATGCTTTAAAAATAATACCTACACCTGCTGTAATTACTATAGATAATATTACTCCAAATGCAGGTTCTGTATCAGGAGGAACAAAAGTTATAATTGTAGGACAAAATTTAAGAGAAGATTTAATAGTAAAATTCGGTGGGGTTGTAGCAAAAAGTGTACAAAGCATCACTTTACCTGGCCTTACAGCAAATCAGCGTGCTATACAAGTTACTACGCCTCCTTACAGTAAGTCCGGTCCTGTGGATGTGAGTTTGGTTGACCCTATTACAGGGTATACTGTAACCAAACAAAATGGATTTTTCTACCTTGCTGTTGAAGATACTATGGTGGTTGTTGATATGAATCCTGATCATGGATATGAAAGCGGAAACACAGATGTGACATTGTGGGGATTTAATTTTCAAAAAAGTGATGATCCTTCCCCTTACACTGTTAATTCTGACAACACAGAAATAACTTATACCAATACAAATTACACTTACAAAGACCCTGCTACTGGCAATTTAGTAGAAGGTTCCAGGGAAAGAAAACTTTATGTCACTTTTGGCGGTAACAAAGCCCAGATAAAAAGCATATTCAATCCTGGAACGGGACAACAAACTTTAAATGTGTTGTCTCCTAGTGTGACACTTAATCCCCCTGGACAAGATATGCCAGTAGATGTGGTTGTTACAGTGGAAACGACTATAAAAGATGCTAATGGAAATGTAGTCATGCACTACTCTGAACAGAGTTCTCCACCTACAAAATTTACTTACAATCCATTGCCTTCAAATCCCCAAATTTTAAGCATATCACCCAGTTCGGGAAGCCGTGCCGGTGGAGATACAGTGATTATTCAGGGATTTGATATAAGGCCAGGTGTAAAAGTGTACTTTGGGGATAAATTAGCTACTGTTAAAGATTTAACAACTGGTGGAGACAATAAGTCAGTGCTTACAGTTATTTCGCCACCATCTACTGCTTTGGGTTATGTAGACGTGAAAGTTGTAAATAAGGATGCGGATGCCAATAGAGGCTTTGCAATTTACTCAAAAGGCTATTATTACTATACTGCTCCTTCTATAAGCAATATTTTTACAAATTTTGGTTCAAAATATGGTGGTAACTTTATTACAATAACAGGTAGTGATTTTTATGTAGGGCAGACAGTCATAGATGGGGTGTATATGCCTAAATATCCTGATGTAAGAATTGGAAATATTCAATTAAAAGTAATTTCTGTTGAAGACAAAGATGGCAATATAATAGATGGAAAGAAACTTAACATTGGTACAAAGATTAAAGCTATAGTACCTGAAACACAAGTGCCTTATACAGTTGGATGGCAAGATATGACAATTCAAAATTACGATGGCATAAGTGGTACTGTAGGCGGAAGTGTGACTTTGCAAAATGCTTTTGAGATAAAAGATACTCAAAAGAATCCGACTATTACCTCCGTTGACCCTAATAAAGGGCCCACAAAAGGTGGCACACCTATCAAAATTTTGGGAAGCAATTTTGAAAAGGGAAGCATAGTTACAATAGAAGGAGTGCAGGCAACCGTCACAAAAGTCTTAAGTGGCAATACTGAAATAGATGCGACTACGCCACCGGGGACATTGGGCAAAAAAATTGTTCAAGTTGTAAATCCTTCTGACGGCGGTACAGCGACATTAGTAGATGGATTTGAGTATCTTTTGATTGAAACAAAGCCCCAGATAACTAAAGTTGTTCCTAATTACGGCGGCAAAGGGACGCTTATATACATTTTTGGAAGCGACTTTTCACTGAAAGTTGGGGATAGCGAAGGAGCAAAAGCTTATATAGGAGATACTGTTCTTGAAAATGTGTATGTAATAAATGACACGACAATTACAGGAATAATACCTGACATGAGGTACTCTGGCCTTTACGATATAAAAGTTGTAAATCCTGATACTGCTCAAGCTGTGGCTCCCGAAAAGTTTCATTTCCTTGTACCAGAAAGTAGCCCAATAATAACTTCTGTATATCCGAACTTTGGTACAGTAAAGGGTGGTACTTCTATCTTGATTGAAGGAAGTGATTTTAGAAGGGGTGCAGAAGTATTTATAGGAGGCAACAAAGCCACAAACGTAACTGTAAGTCCTGATGGAAAGACGATAACTGCTACTACTCCTCCAGGAGTTCCAGGTAAAACTTATGTAACTGTTGTAAACTATGATGGTGGCAATTACACTTATGGACTTCATGAGGGGGAAAGCGGGTTTACATATGTTGTGCCCAACAGCCAGCCTGTCATTACAAAGATAGAACCTAATAGCGGCTCTACTTATGGAGGACAAGAAGTGACCATATATGGTCAAGACTTTAGAATTTCTAAAGACGAAAATGGAAATATACTAAAAGATGAAAACGGCAATCCAATAGGCCCCGAAGTGTATTTTGGAAATGTCAAAGCGGAGAAGGTTACTTATATTGATTATGGAACTTTAAAAGTTATTACACCTCCTAACGTGCCTGGAAAAGTCAGAGTAACTGTTGTAAACTATGATGCAGGGCTTGGGTACATTGACAATGGATATACTTATATTCAATCGAAACCTCAGATTAAAGAAGTTATACCTCCAAAGTTTGATAAGGCTGGAGGAACTTATAGTATTATCATAGGAAGTGATTTTGCAGTTCCTGTATATGATAACGACAAATTAGTAGTACCGGGTTCTTCTGTTTATATTGATGGAACTAAAGTGCATGATGTAAAAGTTGTAGACAGTACAATGATAAAATTTACTGCTCCTCCGGTGGACAAAATAGGCATGAAGGAATTAAAGGTAGTAAATCCAGATGGAGGAACTGCTGTATTTAAAATAGAGTATGTATCTCCAAACTCACATCCTTTGATAACCTCTATAACTCCCAATAAAGGCAGTATTAATGGGGGCACTTATGTAACTATCAAAGGACAAGACTTTAGAGAAAAAGTTAAAGTGTATTTTGATGCTTATGAAGCGAAAGTAGTTGCGAATACCTCTGATACTATTACTGTAATCACTCCTGCCGCAGACCCGCAGAAAGACTTAGACCGTCTTGCGGATGTGACAGTGTTTAATATTGATGACGGAGGAAGTTATACTTTAAAGGAAGCATTTATGTATATCGCTACAGAGTCCAACCCGAAGATAACTTCTATTACTCCTAATACAGGGTCTACAAAAGGAGGAGAAACAGTAACCATAACAGGTAATGACTTTAGACAAGGAGCAAGGGTGTTTTTTGGAGATGCGGAAGCTTATAATGTAATTGTGAAAAGTTATAACACGATTGTCGTGACAACCCCAGGGCATGCAGAGGGAAAAGTAGATGTAATTGTGAGAAATCCCGATTATGCAAATGCTGTTTTGCCTCAAGGTTTTACCTATGTGCAAACAGCACCGGATAATCCAGTAGGCTTTTGGGCCGAATCAATAGCCGGTAACGACCATACATTATATTTACATTGGTCAGAGGCAAAAGGAGCAAAATACTATGAAATCTATGGTAAGACAGCTAATTCGGCAGATTACAAATTCATCGCTGCAACAGATAAATTGGAGTATTACGTGACAAATCTTTTGCCAAATACTACTTACTCCTTTGCCATGAGAGCTGTAAATGATTTGGGCCCCAGTGATTTTGTATACACTTATGCTACTACTGATACTTCTTCTAACAGCAAATATGACACTTCTGTTACAGGAGTAAAAAATGACACTACTTATGCAACAGCAAACGGCTCTTTAGTTATTACCTTAGGGGATGATATATTAGATAAGTCCTATTTTCCTATTGATTTAAAGGAAAATGGCTATAAGAATATAAACAAATTAGTTTTAAACATCCCTTCCAAGTATAAAAATAATGCATATGCCAATATTGAAGTTAAGGCAGAAGGATTTATTTTTAAATTTTCCCTCTCTCACCTTTATTTATCGGGAGAGTACGACAGAATAACTATAAGCAAGTTATCAGACAGAGGTTATGACGAAATATCAAAAAATTTGCCGAAAGGTTATAAAATAATATCTGACATTTACGATATAACTTATGAAAGGGTTAGTGACAACAAAACAACTGCTTATACAAGTTTTTACAATAAAGTAAATATGAAAGTAATAATTGATAAAAATAAATTAGGCAATAGAAGTATGAGCCTTTCAAAACTCATGTATATAACTGATTGCATAAGTACTAAGTCTTGCTATGGTTTATCAGTAAATAGCTATGGAATATCCAATATCTTTGTTGATAATGCTTTAAATGCTGTATCAGGTGATATATATTATCCGGGCAGGATAGCTGCTATTTATTGAGGAGTGAGTTGGAGTGAAAAAAAAGATTAGCATTTTAGTTGTTTCTTTAATTTTGATTTTTAGTAATTCTTATGTTCTTGCCCAAAACGATCTAAATGGACCCTTGTACTACGGAACAGAGAATGCAGAAAGTATTTATTACAATATGTCCTTTAAAGATATAAAAGACAGTTTTGCTAAAAATGATATAATGAAGCTAACCGCTCTTTCGATAATTAGAGGTGGCGGAGAACAAAAATTTTATCCTAAAAGTCCTTTAAAAAGGGAAGAAGCTCTAGCATATATAATCAGGGTAATGGGATTGGAAGAACAGGTTCAAAAAGTGCCTATATCCTCCTCTACTGCAGTAGGAGGGGTTAACCCTTCTGCTGCTAATTCTAATCAGCAAGGTACAACAGGACAAAGTAACACTTCTTCTCAATCTAATGTGAAAGTGGATTCTTGGGCAAAAGGAGTAATTGAGGTGGCTCTGAAATACAATCTTTTGAGCAAAGAGGATTTGACATTGGATTTTACTGCAAATGCCACGCGAGAAGAAGCTGCCTATTGGATAGCTAAAGGATTAAATTTCACACCTATTTATGGGAAAGACCTACAAAGAGTTTATGCTTTTTTAGATGCTAAGAGTTTTAATGTTAATTATATTCCCTATATTGAAGCAATTTTAAGAAATGGGATAATGTCAGGATATAACAATGGCAAATTTGGACCTAATGATAATATAACACGGGAACAGATGGCAGCAGTTTTTAATAAAGTTTTTAACTTTGGATATAGTCTAATGGGATATTCTATATTAGAGGCTACGGTAGAGGATATAATTTATAATCAAATTGCGGGTGAGAACATTTTAAAGAAAACTTTTGTTCTTATTAATGATAAAGGACAAAATGAGTATATTGTAGTTCAACAAACTTATTTTCCAAAAAGCATCGTACATAATTCGGATTTTTTAACTATAAGCAATGAGTCTCCTTCTTTTTCTGATTCTATTATGGTAGGAGATAGAGTGAGGTTTTACATAAGCGGTGAGAAGGTAATATTTGCTGAAAAAGTACCGGCATCTTATAGTATATTAGAAGGGGAAATAAAAGATGTAACAGATTACACTATAACTTTAGAAACGGAAGCAGGAGACGAATATATATTTTTCTACAATTCTAATACACAAGTGTATTTTAACAATTTACCTGCTTCTGTAAAAGATTTGAAATATGGACAAAGTATCATTGTATATCTTGACAAAAATACAGCTCATAAAATAGAAGTGGAATATGAGGATTTGGGAAGTGGTAAGATTGAAAAGGGTTCTAGACAGATAACAGGAAAAGTACTGGCTATATATTCAGAAGAAAATGGCATAAACATTAAATTAGATGATGGGGGAATTTATTATATTGGCTATGGTATACCTATCATAAAAGAGGGCAAAGCTATTCCATTATCTTCAATAAAAGAGGGAGATTATGTAAACTTATATTTTGATAAGGCTTATGGGAATAAGCCTGACAAAGTTTTGATAGAAAATGGATATCATCAGGTTTTCGATATCATAAGAGGAAATTTAGGGAGTTTATTTAATTACAACAATTCCGTTTCCATAAACAATGTAGAAAATTATTATCAGGGAACGTGGAAAAGTTCAAGTGATTTTGCTTTTTATCCTCTAGAGGAGGCTAAAATATATTACAATGGTTTTGAAATCAGTAAAGATGACCTTAAAAATTATAAAGGGAATCAAGTATATGCTGCTGTTGAAAACCATTTTGGACGTGATTCTATTACCTTTATAAATATTTCTCCTAGATTTACAATGAGTTACAGTGGTATTGCGAGTTTTGATACCCAATCAATGATTCTTAAATTGACTGATGGTAGAAAAATAATTGTAAATGATGGTACTATTATTTTAAAAGATGGAAGAAAAGTACCTTATACTTCCCTATCAGGAACTAAACAGTTATATGTATCTTTTTCACAGACAGATAGAGGCTTGTATGCAAATTTTATTTCAATAATTGATAGTGCGTATAAGGAATATTATTATGCAAAAGGTTATATAAATGAAGCGACTTCAAATTCTATTAGCATTGGTAGTTATCCGTACAGGAGCGGCTGGTATCAAGTTTATGGTTACTATGGGATAGAGAATAACGAATGGGAGATAGCAGGTAGCTATAAAACTTTTTATGTGGGAGATAAAACTTTTATAGTTGACAATAGGGGAAAGGAAGCAAAAGTTATTCCTTTTACAGACTTTTTAGATATAAAGTACGGAAAGTATGCTTATACTTCTATCCACGTATATGTAGTTTCTCAGGAAGACAATGCCATTGCTATAAATATATTAACTCCAACAGGTCAGGAAAGAGTTTCTACTGCTAATGTAATAGCCGTAGATGGAAATAAAGTGATTTTGAAAAATGTAAATGATTGGAATGAATTAAGCAAAATGTGGAATTTAAACTCGACAGTTGATACGATAGATGTATCAAAGGCGATAATAGTCAAAGATGGACAAGCAATTAGTACCAATTCTATAAATCCTGGCGATTCTCTCTATATCGTACGAAATGGGTCAATGGCTGTAATTGTAACGGTTAAATAGAAAAAATATTGGGGGAATTCCAATGAAAAAGTTTTTAGGATTAGTTGTAACAATTGTTTTTTTACTTTCTTCCTTTAATCAAGTTTTTGCTAATGATGCAGGATTTGAAAATGGTATTGCTAATGAGCAAGAGTACAGGGAAGTTGTGTTTATCACAGGAGAACCTATTGTATTTAAGGGAGTTCTTAAAGTTAGTAAAACAGTGAAAGGAGATACTATTAAGACGACCTATAGGTATGACCTTACTTCTGAGAGAGGAGATAAACTTACTCGTTCTCTTAGCTTTGTTACTCAGCAGATGAAAAAGCCTGAATATAATCAAATAATCAGTCAAACTGCTCTTAGCACATATAGCGAAAATATAAAGATAGGAAATAATACTTATGCTTTGGATAGAAATAACGGCTATGTATTTTTAGGTTCTGAAGTAAGAAGCATAAATCCGGCTGTTACTTATTATGCTGGCAATTACTCTGGAGTAAAACTATATAGAATAAATGGCACTAAAGGGACAGTAAAGGTGAGCATAAATGATAAAACAGTAGGCTTTACCCATAAATATGGAAGTGCTGAAACTCATCAAATAGATTATTTAATTGAAAGTTCAATTGGAACAAATAAAGAAGCAAAAAAATGGACGGGAGAAGCCCATGTGAATGTCTCTTTTACTGATAAATCTACTATTGAATATGTAGAGAACGACCCCCAATACATAAGTTTTAGAGGAGGATACCTTTTAAAGCAAAATAGCGACAATATGATGAATTATTCTTATAATCTTTCTAAATTAGATGATAACAGCAATGAAATAGGAAGAAACATAGGTAATGGAAGTTTAAAATTAGAAGGAGTACCTCTTGAAAAGAGACTTGTAGTACCTAATGTAAAAGATATAAATGGAACATGGGGAAGAGAAGATATTAAAAAGCTATTAGCTATGGAAATATTTCCCAACGACTCTGAGTATTTTGGTCCCAAACTTCCTATATTACGTATGAATTTTACCACTGCTGTTGCAAAAGCAATCGGCTTAGAACCAGAAGAACCGACTAAAACTACCCTTTATGCTGGGAGGAATAAGGTTCCAGCAGAAATTTCACCTTTTATTGATGTTTCAGTTTCTGACCCAAATTATGGATATATAAAAAAGGCCAGTGATGTAGGACTCATCTCTGGAACGGCTCCAAATCAATTTAGTCCTTCAAAATCTCTTACTCGTGCTGAAGCAGCAGTGATATTTATAAGGGCTTTAGGACTTGAAAACCTCGCTCCTAGTGGAAATTTTGCTACGGGTTTTTTAGATGATTCCCTTATTCCCCTATGGGCAAAGAGAAGTGTTTATGTAGCACGAAACATTGGACTTCTTTCAGGAGATGGTTATGGAAGATTTAATCCGTCAGATTATGTTACTAGAGAAGAAGCAGCTGCGATGATATCCAGAATGTTAGATTTTATGATGAGAGATTTGACATTTGATTATGTAATGAGAATATTAAATTATCATTAACTAGCATGTAAAGATGCAACAATCTGGCACAAGAGTCTAAGCTCTTGTGCTTTTTGCTTCTACAAAATTTTTACGATATAAAATCCTTAGAATAAAGATATATTTAGACACATATATTTTATTTAGCATTTATTAATTGGAGGGGGAAAATGAAATATATATGGTATGGAGTTTTTACGATTGTTTTTAGTTTAATAATTTTGCCATCTATAATAGTATTTGGATTTAATTCTCATAAAAATGTTTCTACCTCTACAGTTGAAGTACAACTTGTAGATGAGGGAAAATTAATTAAATTGACAAATACTCCCAACTATGAAAATATAAATATTTTCATTATAGGTCAAAATAAACTGCAAAAAATGAATTTAGAAGAGTATATAAAAGGTGTTGTAGCGGCTGAAATGCCTGCAGAATTTGAACTAGAGGCTTTAAAAGCTCAGGCTGTTGCAGCAAGGACTTATGTTCTTTCAAAAGAAATTGCATTAGGAGGTAAAGGCTGTGAATTACATCCAGGGGCAGATGTTTGCACTGATCCGCAGCATTGTCAAGCTTGGGAATCGGTAGAAGATATGAAAAAGAAATGGGGAGAAAATTTTGATAAGTACTATAAAAAAATATCAGAAGCAGTTGAAGACACAAAAGGGCTTGTTTTGATTTATAATGATGCTTTGATTGTGCCAGCTTACCATGCTATAAGTGGTGGCAAAACAGAAAATTCCGAAGATGTATGGCAGAACAAGATTCCTTATTTAAGAAGTGTTGTTTCTCCAGGGGAAGAAGAAGCTTCTAAATATAAAACGGTTGTTACGGTGCCAAAAGAAGAATTCATAAGCAAATTAAAAGAAAGACAGCCTTCTTTGAAATTAAATAGTACCAACCTTTTATCTCAGATACAGGATATAGAAAGAACACAGGCTGGGCATGTTAAAAGTTTAACGATGGGAAATGTAGTTTTTACAGGGAAAGATATAAAAGAAATTTTTGATTTAAATTCCACTAATTTTTCTTTTGGTTTGCAAGGAAATAATATTGTAATAACTGTTATAGGTTATGGACATGGGGTAGGTATGAGTCAATATGGGGCAAATGCAATGGCAAAACAAGGGAAGACTTTTGAGGAAATATTAAAATACTACTATAATGGAGTAGAATTAATAAAAATAGAAGATTTATTTAAACTGCAGCACTGATTAAGTGCTGTATTTTTTGCATAAATAGACATAATAGTGGTTAAAATACCATTTGGAGGTGGAAATATGAGAATAAATAAAGACAATTGGATAAGGTTTTTTGATAGAAAAGGGTTTTACATTGTATTATTTTTATCGGTGGTAGTAGTAGCAGTTACTGCGGTGTATTTTACTAGTAGCAATTTAAAAAAATTAGAGGAATTTAGAAAGGCACAACAAGAAGAAATTAACTCAGCTCTTGACACTAATTGGGACTACGAATACGAAGAGAAATTGGCTCAAGCACAAGAGAAAGAAAACAAAAAGACAGAATCCGCTGAAGTCATGAACCAGCCAACAAAAGATACGATTTCTCAAGAAAGTAATTCTACTAAAACCGCAACAGAGAACAAAGAAAGTAAAAGCCTAACAAGAAATAAAGAAGTGCAAAACAAAAAAGATTCTGCTGTTCCTGTTACAACTGATGTAGCTACTTCTAATACAGTAGTTCAAAAGACTAGCAATTCCAATTTATCATCCTTAACCTTGCTTAAACCTGTAGAAGGAGATATAGTATTGGAGTTTGCGAAGGACAAATTGGTATTTTCAAAGACTCTTCAAGAATGGACAACCCATAAAGGGGTAGATATTGGAGGAAAATTAGGAGAGCCTGTATTGGCGGCTATGGAGGGAATAGTAACTAAAGTATATAAAGACCCTAAGTTGGGTAATACAGTTGTTATAAAAAATGGGAAATGGGAAACACGATATGCAAATTTAGAGGATGAAATCTTAGTAAAAGAAGGAGAGAAAGTGATAAAGGGGCAACAAATAGGGAAAATAGGAGAATCAGCAAAATTTGAGATTGCTGAAGGTCCTCATTTACATTTTGAACTTTGGGAGAATGGTGTACCTGTTGACCCTACAGGATATTGTAAATAACAAATATAGAAGACTTGAATACTTGGTTATTCAAGTCTTTTTTGTTTTTATAAGATTCTAACCCCTGCGTTTCGGCATATACATATTAGTGAGATTTGAAAATTTAATAAGGGGGTTTTGAGTTTGAAAGATTATATAGAGGAGAGAACGTTAGAAATATCAAAATACATAGTGGAACATAAGGCGACCGTTCGAGAAGCTGCTAAAGTCTTTGGGGTCAGCAAAAGTACGGTTCATAAAGATGTCACAGAAAGACTACCTGATATAAATTTTGAATTGTATAGAGAAGTAAGAGAAATTTTAAGTAAGAATAAAGCAGAAAGGCATATAAGGGGTGGAAAAGCGACTAAAATTAAGTATCAAAAATTGAATAATAAAATTTAAAAAATAAAAGAGGATTTTGTAAGTTTATAGCGAATTAATAATTTGATAATAAATTAAACATTTCGGCATCAATGTCGATAATTTAAATAGATGCCGTGTTTGTCGAAATACATAAGAAGGGTGTGTTTACATGTTTGCAATTTCAAAGGATATTGGGATTGACCTTGGTACGGCATCTGTCCTTGTCTACATCAGGGGAGAAGGAATTGTTCTAAAAGAGCCATCAGTTGTAGCAATTGATAGGAATACTAATAATATTCTTGCGGTAGGCGAAGAAGCCCAACGAATGGTAGGCAGGACACCGGGGAATATATTAGCTATAAAGCCCATGAGGGCAGGGGTAATTTCTGATTATGATGTCACAGAAAAAATGCTAAGGTATTTCATAAATAAAGCTTGTGGCAGTAGATTTTTATTGAGACCTAAAATAATGATTTGTATTCCGACCGGGGTGACTCAAGTAGAAAAAAGGGCTGTAATTGATGCAGCACTGCAAGCGGGGGCAAGAAAAGCGTATCTTATTGAAGAGCCGATTGCGGCAGCTATAGGAGCAGGATTAGATATATCACAGCCCAGTGGGAATATGATTGTAGATATTGGGGGAGGCACCACTGACATAGCTGTGATTTCTTTAGGTAGTTCGGTGGTGTCTAAAAATATTAAAGTAGCAGGGGACAACTTTGATGAGGCAATAATACGGTATATGAGGAAAAAACATCATATTATAATTGGGGAAAGAATGGCAGAAGAAATAAAAATAAATATTGGAACAGCGTATTTTGATGGTACTGAAGAAAAAATGGTGGTAAAGGGAAGAAGCCTGCTTTCAGGTTTGCCTCAAAATATAGAAGTCACTTCTTGCGAAATATGTGAAGCGTTGGAAGAACCATTGGAAGAGATTGTTGAAGCTGTCCACAGTGTATTGGAGAGGACGCCACCTGAGCTAGCTGCTGACATAAGCGATAAGGGGATAATACTTACAGGTGGGGGGGCGTTACTTAAAGGATTAGATAGACTCTTAAGAGAAAGAATGAATACCCCTGTTTATGTTGCAAATGACCCGATAAGCTGTGTTGCTTTAGGAGCAGGGAAAGCATTAGAATCTATTGATATCCTTGAAAAATCAGAAACGGTGGTAGATGTATATAAAATTAAATAAGAAGGTGGTTTTATGTTGAGAGGCCTTTATAGTGCTGCCTCTGGAATGATCACTCAAAGCAAGATAATGGATGTTCTTTCAAATAATCTGGCAAATATTAATACGGCGGGATATAAAAAAGATGTAGTAGTTACTTCCTCATTTCCCCATTTTGAAGTTACAAGATATGGAGGTGATGATGTACCACGTGACGGTAAAATTGGTAGAATGGATTATGGAGTGTTAATTGATACTTTTCACACGGTTTTTGAAGAAGGTGCTTTTTCGCAGACGAATGGCAAATTAGATTTTGCAATAGATGGAAATGGATTCTTTGTAGTAAATACTCCTAACGGAGAAAGGTATACAAGAGATGGATCTTTTACGTTAACAAAGGAAGGATATTTAGTTACAAAAGAAGGTTATTTTGTAGAGGGAGAAAATGGCCCTATACAATTATCCCAAGGGGATATTTCTGTTGACGAGCTGGGAAATGTAATAAACAATGGCCAATTGGTGGACAGGCTTAAAATTGTAGATTTTGATAATTATGATGGTTTGAGAAAAGAAGGAAATAATTTGTTTTTTATAGATAATAATGCTACAGTACAATCTATTCCTGCAACAGGTAAAGTGAAACAAGGGTTTTTAGAGCAATCCAATGTAAATTCAGTTAAAGAGATGGTAAATGTGATAAGTGTCATGAGAAATTATGAAGCCAATCAAAAAGTCGTGGTTGCATTTGATGAGACTCTTGGGAAAGCAGTTAATGAAGTGGGAAAAGTGTAAAGGAGGGTAAAAGCTTATGATGAGAGCTTTGTGGTCTGCGGCAACTGGCATGACAGCTCAGCAGCTCAATGTGGATGTTATTGCGAATAACCTTGCAAATGTAAATACTACTGCTTTTAAAAAGGAGAGGGCAGAGTTTAAAGACTTGATTTATCAAACTTTGCAAAGGGAAAATGTTTATGGGGGTCAGGGCAAGCCTGTAAATATGCAAGTAGGAGTGGGTGTAAGACCTTCAGCAATTATAAAGGATTTTACGGAAGGCAGTCTTCAACAGACGGGCAACCCTTTAGATTTTGCGCTGGATGGAGAGGGTTTTTTTGCAGTTTTGGGGCCAGATGATAAGGTGTATTACACAAGAGATGGAAGTTTTAAACTGAGTCCAGAAGGTAGCACCTTGATGCTTGTCACAGCAGATGGATACCCTGTATTAGATGAGAGTGGCAATCCTATAGTTTTTGATAGCACAGAAAAAGATATTGCAGTATCTCCTTTGGGAGTAATTACTGCAAAAAGTCCTGATGGTACTACACAGGAAATAGCTACTTTAGGGATTTTTAACTTTGAAAATCCCCAAGGGCTTTTAAATGTGGGAAGCAATCTTTATGAACCTACGGAAGCATCAGGACAAGCAGGTACAAGGGACGATTTTGAAGGAAGAATGGGGAAAGTCATGCAAGGATTTTTAGAAACTTCTAATGTTCAAGTGGTAAAAGAAATGGTGGATATGATTGCGGCGCAAAGAGCTTATGAAATAAATTCAAAAGCTATACAGGCGGCAGATGAAATGTTGGGTATTGCAAATAATTTAAGGAGATAGGTACTCTAAAGGGGATGAATTTAAGTGGAAATAAATCCTGCCAATAATGGGATAATTACAAATATGATTTCTACTGCGTTAAAGAACCCACAAGTGGATGAAAGTGATTTTGAGCGAATAATGCAACAAGCTATAAAAGAAAAAGATAGTGAAAAACTCAAAGAAGCATGTAAACAATTGGAAGCAAATTTTATAGGGCTTATGTTAAATGAAATGAAGAAAACAATTCCAGAAGACCCCTTAACAGGTAATAATTTATCAAATGATTTTTTTACTTCTTTGCTGTACGATAAGTATGCCGAAATATTAGCTCAAAATGGCGCATTTGGTTTTGCGGAACAAATTTATAACCAGCTTTCGAAGAAGATGTAAAAGGGCAAGAGACCCTTTTTTATTTTTAATATTTTGTGATATAATCAATAGTAGCTTTTTGCTGCGTTTTCTATATTTGTTAGAAAGAGGTGACAATTAAGGTGGAAAATAAAGATATACGAAAAATACTTCCTCATAGATATCCTTTTTTATTGGTAGATAGAATAATAAAAATTGAAGAAGGGAAAAAAGCTATAGGGATAAAAAATGTAACAGCTAATGAACCTTTTTTTCAGGGGCATTTTCCGGATAACCCTATAATGCCAGGAGTATTGATTGTTGAAGCATTGGCACAAGTTGCTGGTATTGCTGTTATGGACGTAGAGGAATTTAAAGGGAAATTAGGGCTTTTTACAGGTATTGATAAGTGCCGTTTTAAAAAAGTAGTAAGACCGGGAGACCAGCTTATCTTGGAAGTTGTAATAGATTCAATAAAAATGGGGCTTGTAAAAGCTAAAGGTACAGCAAAAGTTGGGAATGAAGTAGCAGCAACAGCAGAACTTATGTTTATAATGAGTGAAGAGGAGTAGAAGTACATATGTCAACTGTAAAGAAAACTGTAAAAGCAGCTGGAATTATAATGGTTTTAACTTTCCTCAGCAAAATATTTGGATTTTTACGGGACATGACTT
The DNA here is from genome assembly GCA_012840485.1 of Clostridia bacterium. Taxonomy (GTDB): domain Bacteria; phylum Bacillota; class Thermoanaerobacteria; order Thermoanaerobacterales; family Thermoanaerobacteraceae; genus Thermoanaerobacter. The sequence goes on from DULG01000038.1 coordinate 18,222, forward strand.
TAGCTGCGAAGTTTGGTACTTCTGTTTCAATGGATGCATACAATATGGCTACTGTTATACCCATGATACTTTTTGCAGCAGTGACTGCTTCAATTGCCACGACTGTTATACCTATTTTTACTGAATATTTACAGAAAGAGGGAAAGCAAAAGGCTTTTGATTTTGTAAATAATTTATTAGGTGTTGTCTTATTAACGACGATAATTTTAACTTTGTTAAGCTTTTTGTTTGTGCCTTATCTTGTAAAGTTTGTGGCTCCAGCGTTTACTGGAGATAAATTTGAGTTGACAGTGAAACTTACAACTATATTATTGCCTACGATGGTATTGATAGCAGCTTCTAATATTTTTACTGGCGCTCTTCAGGCGATGGAACATTTTACTGTTCCTGCTATGATAGGAATTCCTTACAATGTTATAGTGATAACTATAGCTATTTTGTACGGAAGTCAATTTGGAATTATTGCAATAGCTTATGCTATAATTATTGCTACCTTCGTACAAGCATTGATGCAATTACCTGTGTTATATAGTTTAGGATATAGATTTCGGCTAAGAGTGAATTTTAAAGATGAGGGAGTAAAAAGAGTTATTTTGCTAGCAATGCCTGTCCTAATAGGTACAGGGATACAGACAATAAATGTATATGTGGATAGAGTAATTGCTTCTTTTCTACCTGATGGAAGTATTGCCGCCCTAAATTATGCCAATAGGCTTAATATGTTTGCTTTAGGTATTTTTTCAACAGCAATTGCAACTGTAATATACCCTGTTTTGTCAAAGCATTCAGTAGCTGATGATAAAGAAGACTTTATAAAAAGTTTAAATTTTGCGGTTAGTGGTATTTTATATGTATTAATACCCGTGTCGATTGGCGCGATGGTACTCCGAATGCCTATAATAAAATTATTATTTGAAAGAGGAGCTTTTGATAAAACTTCTACACATCTCACTTCAATTGCTCTTTTCTATTTTGCTATAGGTATGACTGCGTATGGACTTAGAGATGTCTTGAGTAGAAGTTTTTACTCTATGAAAGATACAAAAACTCCTATGATAAATGGAGCAATGGCTGTGTTATTAAATATTGTACTTAATTTAATTTTAGTAAGATATTTAAAATTAGGTGGACTTGCACTTTCTACTTCTATTGCAGCCATATTTGCTACTTTTCTTTTATTTACATCGCTAAAGAAAAAACTTGGGAAAATAGGCGGAAAATACATGTTTATGAGTTTTATAAAGGCAATGTTTGCAGCAATTGTAATGGGGGTGATAGTGCATTTTATGTATAATAATTTAATTGTTAAGATGCCGTCAGATAAAAGAATTTATGAGGTTATAGCCCTGTTTATAACTATATTAGTGGGGGCTATAATTTACTCTACTATTGTATTGGTTACTGATAAATCTGCTTTTTCTTATTTCAAAAAAGGCATAAAATTTCTAAATTCTAAACTTGTAAGAAATTAATTTTGTAAATGAGGTGGTATTATGAAATCAAAAGTATATTTTTACAATCTGAGGGCAAACAAAGCTAGCAGCAGTTTGTCCTCCAAAGTAGCGAGAATTTTTGATGTAGCAGGTTTTAAAAACATTATTAATAAAAATGATTTGGTAGCTATTAAAATTCACTTTGGAGAAAAGGGAAACAACGCCTACATAAACCCTATATATGTAAGAAAAGTGGTTGACAAAATTAAAAGTTATGGGGGGAAACCTTTTTTAACAGATACAAATACTCTTTACAAAGGCAGTCGTTCAAATGCAGTTGACCATTTAGTGACAGCGATTGAAAATGGTTTCGCATATGCTGTTGTGAACGCACCAATAATAATTGCTGACGGTATTTTAAGTAAAGACTCTGTAGAAGTAAAAATTGATAAAAAGCATTTTGACACTGTAAAAATTGCTTCCAATATTTTCTTTGCAAACTCAATGATTGTGATGTCACATTTTAAAGGTCATGAATTGGCTGGCTTTGGAGGAGCTATCAAAAACTTAGCTATGGGGTGTGCACCTGCAGCAGGAAAACAACAGCAGCATTCAACAGTGCAGCCTGTGGTAGGGAAAGGATGTACGGCCTGTCAAATGTGTATCAGGAATTGTCCTGTAAATGCGATATCTTTGGTCAATGGTTCAGCTTATATTGACCCTTCTATATGTATAGGGTGTGGAGAATGCGTGTCTATTTGTCAATATGGTGTTATAAAACCTCAATGGGGAACTGATATGGACGCTTTCATAGAGAGGATGACAGAATATGCATATGGAGCCTATTCTACTAAAAAGGGGAAAATTGCTTTTATAAACTTTGTCATGAATGTAACTCCTCTTTGCGATTGTACACCATGGAGTGATGCGCCGATTGTTCCTGACATAGGAATATTGGCTTCCTTTGACCCTGTTGCCATAGATCAGGCAAGCTATGACCTTGTAAATCAGCAGTTTGGGCATAGGGGTACAGCTTTGGAAGAGGCAGGTTATGGTATGAATCCAGGAGAAGACAAATTTAAAGCATTGCACCCTGAGACTAAGGGAAAATTGCAATTAAAATATGGAGAAGAAATTGGATTAGGTACAAGAGATTATGAACTTATTGAACTAAAATAGCAGGATAATCCTGCTATTTTTTAATAATTTTTAGTGACTTATGAGAACGTTTGTAGTATTATATAATTAAAGAGGGGTGGGGAGGGGGGTTTATGGAAAAATATTTTGTTCTTGCTTCTATTATAGCAGTAATTACCTTTGTGCTATTTTTAATAGCCTCGGTCCTTTTTGTGCAATGGACAAATAAACTTTTCGGAATTGAAGAAAATAAAAAAGAAAAAGAGAAAAGGAAAGATAAGTTACACAGTTGATAAAGGAGTGATACTTTGGAAATAGGTTTTAAAAGGAATGAGGTAAAAGGAGTAGTTTTTTACACAATACCTTCTTTTGAAAGGACGGGGCTTGTCAAACACCTTTTTACTACTCGGATTGGGGGTGTAAGCAAAGGCAAATACGCTTCCTTGAATTTAAGCTTAAAAAGATATGACACTAAAGATGAAGTCTATGAAAATTTTAAAATAATATGTGATATTGGCGGTTTTTCATATGAAGATATGGTTTTTTCAGACCAAGTTCATGGTGATGTTATAAAAAAGGTGACTTACGAAGATAAAGGCAAAAACTTTGGTGGAAGCGATATCTCTGGTGTAGATGCCCTTATGACTAATGAAAGAGGCATTCCTCTTGTTACATTTTATGCCGACTGTGTGCCTTTGTTTTTCTTAGACCCTGTCAAAAAAGTTATTGCCCTTGCACACGCAGGATGGAGAGGCACAGTAGCCTACATTGGGCCTAAAACAGTTAATGCCATGAAAGAAGAATATGGCTCAAATCCCAAAGATATACTTATAGGGATAGGCCCTTCTATATACAAATGCTGCTATGAAGTAGGTGATGATGTTGCGAATAAAATTAAAGATGTTATTGATGAATGGGAAAAAGTTCTTGTGAAAAGGGCGGAGGGCAAATGGATGCTGGATTTACAGCTTACCAACTACATTGAACTTATAAATACTGGCATACCAGATGAAAACATTACAGTAAGCCAAATGTGCACCCATTGCAATAGTGAATTTTATTCCTATAGAAGGGACAAAGGCATGACAGGCAGTATGACAGCTTTTATGGAGCTTAAGTAGTTTTTCTTTTATGATATTTGTTCTAATACATAAATTGAAAAATGGTTATTTGTGTCTTTTATATATTGACTATTTCTATGCTGAATAATATAATCAAATTGGATAACATGTAGAATAGGCATAGTAAAAGAGGTGATAAAAATGAGAGTAAGCGCTACAGAATTCAAAACAAGAGTCGGTAAATATTTAGAATTAGTTGATAAAGAAGAAATTATTATAACGAAAAATGGCCGTGAAGTTGCGAAACTTATTCCAGCAAAAAAAGAAGGTACACCAAATGCAGATTTTTTGTATGGAATTTTATCTAACTATCCTGACAAAAATATAACGGCTGAGCAAATACGGGAAGAAAGAATAAGAAATAAATACAATTAAAGGGGAGGGGAAAATTACCCGTTAAATAACAATATGGGTATAATGGGTTAAATGATGAAAGCGTTAATTGATACTAATGTTATTCTTGACGTTTTATTGAAAAGAACTCCCTTTGATGTAGATGCTTATAACATATTAAAATTAGCGGAAGAAAAAAAGATAGATGCTTATTTAGCTGCTTTTTCAATTACAGATATATATTATTTCATAAATAAAAACCTTTCTCACAATGATAGCATAAAAACATTAGAAGCTTTGTTAAGTATAGTAGAAGTAGTGAGTATAACAAAACATGATATAAAGAAAGCAATGAATTTTAAGGAGTTTAGAGATTTAGAAGATGCTTTACAAATGAAATGCTTGAAAAAGTTAAAGGGTGATTTGATTATTACAAGAGATGAGGAATTCCAAAAAATAACTAATAAAGCAATATCACCAAAAGATTTTTTATCCAATGAGAGCTTAAATTAAAAACTAATACAAATGATACCATACTTTTTATGCCATAAGACCTATTAAGGTCTTTTTTATTTTATCTAAAAATTTTTGTTCACAACTTATGCAATTTACTAAATATTCCGCTACAATTCCTGCCATATTTATGGTATATTTTTTGCATAATATACATTGAAGGGAGGCTTGTCACTATGATTGAAAGAATTTTTGAAATTATACAAAAAGAGGATAAAAAGAATCCTTTAACAGATGACCAAATAGCCGCAATTCTCAATATTAAAAGAGAAGATGTGACACAATTTAGACTGAAAAATAATATTCCTGACTCAAGAGAAAGAAGAAAACCTTACCTTTTAGAAGATGCAAAAAAAATAATTTCAAAGGACCCAAATATTTCAGATAGAAATTTGACAAAACAATTAAATAATTTAGGATATAATATTTCTCGTTTTGTAGCTGCACAAATAAAAAAGGAAATTTTGAAAGATAAAATTGCAGATAATTTAGTGCAACGAAGTACTATTAAAAACGATACTGTAAATTTTGAAACTCCTAAAACAGCTAAAAGCTTACTCTCATTTAAAGAGATTATTGGAAGCGAAGGAAGTCTTAAAGTGCAGATAAGCCTTGCAAAAGCTGCAGTACTTTATCCTCCCCATGGATTGCATACTTTAATAGTAGGACCATCTGGATCTGGAAAAAGCCAGCTGGCTGAAGCAATGTACAATTTTGCAGTAGAATCAGGCCGCTTTAGAGAAGGTGCTCCTTTTGTTGTGTTTAACTGCGCCGATTATGCAGATAATCCACAACTTCTAATGGCACAGCTCTTTGGGTACGTCAAAGGAGCTTTTACCGGAGCTGATACAGAAAAAAGAGGGTTAGTAGAAAAAGCAAATGGAGGCATACTTTTTCTGGATGAAGTTCACAGGCTTCCTAGTGAAGGGCAAGAAATACTCTTTTATCTTTTAGATAAAGGCAAATTTAGGAGATTAGGGGAAACAGAGAGTACTAGAGAAGCGCAAATTATGCTCATTGCTGCTACCACTGAAAATCCAGAATCAGCACTTCTTCTGACTTTTAGAAGAAGAATTCCTGTTCTGATTGAACTTCCATCTCTTTCCGAAAGACCTCCTCATGAAAGATATGAGATAATCTATAACTTTTTCACAAAAGAGTCTGTGCGCCTTAATAAGACTATTGTGATTAAAAAAGAGGCTTTAAGGGCTTTGATGCTATATGAGTGCCCAGGTAATTTAGGACAATTGCGGAGTGATATTCAGGTTGCCTGCGCAAAAAGCTTTCTAGCGTCACTTGGTAGTAAAAGTTCTTCTTTAGTTGTGGATGTTTCTGACCTTCCAAATCACGTCAAAATGGGCCTCTTTAGACTGAATAAAAGAGATCCTGAAATAGAAAGGTATTTGGGAGAGGACCTTGTGGTCTATCCTGACAAGAAGGTAAAAATATTTCCAAAAGAAGACAGGTATATGCTTCCTGACGAAATATACCAATTTATAGAAGAAAGGTTTATTGACTTAAAAAGACAGGGACTTACAAAAGAAGAAATAGATAAAATTCTAAGCAAGGAAATGGAGATAGAGCTTAAAAAATTTGCTGCAAGTGTTAAAACCAGCATTTCAATTTCAAAGAAAGAGCTTGTGAATGTTGTGGGAGAAAAGATTGTGAATGCAGTCGAAAAAGCCTATGAAATTGCAAGGAGAAGCTTTAAAAATTTAGAAGACAATCTCTTTTACTCTCTTGCTATTCACTTGAGCGCGACGTATGAAAGGATATTGAGCGGCAAGCCCATCTTTAATCCTCAACTGGAGAACATAATCAGAGAATATCCTTTGGAGTATTCCACAGCTAAGATTATGGCTAAAGAAATAAATAAAGAGCTTGGAATTGAGCTTCCCGAGGAAGAGATAGGGTTTATAGCTATGTACTTAAAAACTTTTTCAGGAGAAAAGCCAGTGGAAGAGGGAAGAGTGGGAGTAATTGTTCTAACTCACGGACATGTGGCAAGCAGTATGGCAGAGGTGGCTAATAGGCTTTTGGGAGTTAATCATGCTATAGGTATAGACATGGCTTTAGATGAAAAACCCGAAAAAGTTCTTGAGAGGACAATTGAGGTTGTAAAAAGAATAGATGAAGGCAAAGGCTGTATTGTATTAGTTGATATGGGTTCTCTTGTAACCTTTGGTGAAATTATAACTAAAAGAACTGGAATACCTACGAGAGTTGTAGCAAGAGTGGATACTGTGATGGTGTTAGAGGCTGTGAGAAGAGCTATTATACCTGAGACTACTTTGGATGAGATAGCAGATGCTATAGACAGTGAAAAGTCATATGTAGGGAAGGTAGAAACACTTTTTGACAAAAAGCCTTCCAAAGCTATTGTGACAGTATGTATAACTGGGGAAGGTACAGCCCTTAAAATAAAAAAGTACATTGAAGATTTGATTCCAGAACTTAAAGAAAATTACAAAGTAATTCCTGTCGGCATGCTAAGACAAGAGGATATAGCAAAAGAGATAGAAAAAATAAGAAAAGAAAATGATGTGGCAGCATTTGTAGGTACAATAAATCCCGGCATAGAAAGTATACCCTTCATATCTGTAGAAGAAGTTTTAAAAGGAGATGGGGTAGAAAAGATAAAGAAGATAATAGGGCTTAAAAAGGAAAATCCGCTAAAAGAGGTAATTGACGAGGAGCTAATTTTCTTAGATGTAGATGCTTTTGTCAAAAGCGACGTGATAGATTTGCTGGCAGAAAAACTCTATGAAAAAGGATATGTGGACGACAGGTTTTTATTAAGCGTATATAAAAGGGAAGCTATGGGAGCTACTATTTTAAACGATGGAATAGCCATACCCCATGGTTACCCAGAACATGTCATAAAACCAGCCATAGCTATTGCAAAATTGAAAGAGCCTATATATTGGGAAAAGGACCTCATGGCAGATTTAGTATTTATGATAGCATTGAAAGAGGAGTCGAATAATTATTTGTCTTGGTTAAATAAGTTGGTTTTAAATAAAGAAATTGTACAAAAGTTGAAGAAAACTAAAACTTCTATGGAGATAAAGAAGATTATTGTTAATTTTACAAACCATGACGATTAGTATGGCACGATATTTGCATTAGATATTTCTTAGAATATTTGGTTGATTGACCTAAAAGATGGGGGTGGGAGTAGGGTATGCGTGGTGTTAATTTATAGAAGAAGAGGAAGTTATTGAAGGAGGAGGGTAAAACGTGGAAGGTTTGAAAAGTATAGTACAACAAATTTTAAATTATGGTCCTGCTATGATGATGCCAATAATTCTATTTGTTTTAGCACTTATTTTTAGGCAGTCTGTAGGGAAAAGTGCTAGAGCAGCATTAGTAGTAGGCGTAGCATTTATAGGAATAAATGCAGTATTAGGAGCAGTATTTGGAGCAATAGGTCCAACAGTTGATGCTATTGCAAAAGGATTTGGACTTAGTTTACAAGGCTTAGATGTAGGATGGCCTTTGACCGCTGCTATTACTTGGGGAGTTGCTATTTCTGCAGCAATCATTCCAATTGCTTTCATAGTAAATATCATATTACTACTACTAAATTGGACTAAAACTTTTGATGCTGATGTGTGGAACTATTGGCATTGGGCTTTTTCTGCAGTAATGGTATATATGTGGACAAAAAATATTTGGTTAGCTTATTTAGTAGCTATTGTTGTAGAAATAATAATATTAAAGCTTGCAGATTGGACTGCTCCTCTTGCTCAGCGCTATTTCAACATTCCAGGTACTTCACTTCCGCATACAGAGACTGTTAACTGGGCTCCTATAAACTTGGCATTAGAAAAGTTGATATTTTCACGAGTGCCTTCACTAGAAAAAGTGAAAGCGGATCCAGAAGGATTGGTAAAAAAGTTTGGTGTATTTGGAGAGCCTATTATGTTGGGGTTTTATGTAGGAATACTTCTCGGTATACTTGGAAGGCAACCAGTTGTAGATATATTTAAAACAGGTATATATTTGTCAGCTTTGATGCTTTTACAGGGGCGTATGATTGGTATTTTAATGGAAGGACTTTTGCCGATTGCAAATGGAATATCTGAATATTTTGCTCGTTCTACAAGGTTCCAAAATCGAGAAATTTATATAGGTATAGATGCAGGGCCTATAGGGTTAGCTAATCCTACTTCTATTTTCGTAGGATATCTCATGTTACCATTAGTGATTTTGTTTGCCTTTATTCCAGGGAACAAAATACTTCCATTAGCAGATTTGGCGATTTTACCTATTTTCGTAATGTGGGCTGCTGCTGCATCTCGTGGGAACGTAATAAAGACATTTTTAAATGGTTTGGTAAGTGTAATTTTAGTTATGTACATTACAAATGCTTTCGCTGTGCCTCTTACGGATGCTGCTAAAGCAATAAATTACGCAATTCCTGCTGGAGTAGTTCTCGTATCTTCCTTGGATGCTGGTGGGCACATACTGCCATTTATAGTTATTTTGCCTATAGTAGCTTTTGCATCTGGAAAGCCTGAAATGGCTATAGTACCTATTATTATTGGTATTTTGTACTTCTTAGCATGGTATTATGCTAAAGATCAGCCGGTTAAAATTGCGGAAAAAATGGATTCAGAAGCAGGGGCAAGCATAGAAGCAGATTAAAAAATATCTTAAAAAATATCTAAAGAGGGAACTTGAGCGTTGCTCAAGTTCCCTCTACAAAGAAAGGTTGGGATCTCTTTATGGATGTAAGAGAGAAACGATTGAGGGAAGAATTATCTGAGATTATGAACAGGGTTTATACAAAAGGATTAGCTTCTAGTGTAGGTGGAAATAGTAGTATTATTTGCAGAGAAGATTCATATGTTCTTATTACCCCTTCTGGATTAGATAAGATGAATGTATTGCCGGAAAGTATTGTAAAAGTTAATTTAGATGGAAAAGTATTAGATGGAGGGGTTCCTTCTAGTGAGCTTATCAATCATTTAGCTATTTATAAATCAAGAGAAGATATAAATGCTATAGTTCATGCCCATCCTCCTACTGCAGTAGGAATGGTTTCTGCTGGTTTTGTACCTAAACCTGTAACTCCTGAATATGTGGTTATGATTAAAAAATTATCAATAGTAGATTTTGCAGTACCAGGGGAAGAATCGATTAACAAATTGGTTAATGGATTAAAAGAAAGCGATATTGTTCTTTTAAAAAATCATGGAGTTTTTAGTGTGGGACAGAACCTTTTTGAAGCCTTTGCTAGGATCGAAGTATTGGAAGAAGCAGCAAAAATGGTTTTTGCAGGTAAACTATTTGGAGGTATGCATGAATTTAGTGAAGAAGAAATCAAAGAAATTATAGATAAATATGTGAGAAAAAAGGAGGGGTGAAATGTATGAATAAGAAATTTCTTATATATGTAGCGTGTGGTTCTGCAGCTGCTTCTGCTAATTTGGTAAAAGACAGATTGTCAGATTTGCTTAAGAAGAGAGGAATTGATGCAGAACTGAAGACTATGAGGGTATCTGAAGTTCCAAATACAGTCAGAGCGAAAAGACCTGATTTAGTAATTATTACGGCAGGCAGTTTTTCAAAAGGTGATTTGCCTGCAGACTTACCAGTTTTGAGTGGATTGCCTTTAATGACGATGATAGGTGTAGATAAATTCATGCAGGAGGTTCAACAAGCTCTACACAAGGTGGGTGACTAAATTGGATATTTTAGTAATCTCTGAAGAAGTAGAGGGTTCAAGAGAAGAGATTCTTTCTTATATTGCAGATGTTTTATTAAAAAAAGGTTTCGTAAAAGAAGGATATAAAGAATCTTTATTAGAAAGAGAAAATAAATTTCCAACAGGTTTGTATGTTAATGAGACTTTTAAAGTGGCTATACCTCATACTGAAATAAATTTTGCTAATAGAAATGTTTTAGTTATAGTTAGACCTCTCAATCCAGTATATTTTAAAAGAATGGATGATCCGACTACAGAAATAGAAGTAGATATTATTTTTGTTTTAGTAATAAAAGAGCCTGATAATTATCTAAAATTTTTAAGTAAATTGACAGAAAACTTAGCTAATGAAGAATTTATAAAGCTGGTAAAAGATAGAGATATAAGAGCTATTTCAGAATACATTAACAAATTCTTTGATTGAAAGTAATTAAATTTTTATAAAAAAGACCGGAGAGTGGTATTTTTGGGACGTTATTTTACTGTAGTTTTCTATTCACCTTGGTTCGAAGAAATGGGGAGAGAAGGAGTGGAGAGAGTTTTAAGAGATGATTTGAAGTACCGCTTTGTAAAAAACGAGCATAATGGTTCGTGGTGGGAGAAGGGGAATAAAATAGCAACTTTTATTGGACTAGTCAACTGGAATCTACTATATAGGAAAGTTTTTGTAGAAGAAGTTGACAGAAATAAAGTGAGGTTTATTTATCATTTCTCGTGGCTTACAAATGTAGGTGTTTTGATATCTGCTGCAAGAGGAGAACTTGGATATTTACAACAGGTTTTTAAAGTAGAGAAAATGGAAGTAGAAAGGTTGCGGTAAAGATAATAGCAGATATTCAATATTTGAATATCTGCTAAAATTTTAGAAGTGGAGGAGTTCTATAATGATTTTCATTGGAATTGATATTGGGACTCAAAGCATTAAAGCAATAGCCGTAACAGAAAAAGGTGACAAAGTGGCATTTGCTAGTGAAGAATTAAAAGACGTATATAGTCCTCGAGACGGATGGAAAGAGCAAAATCCTTTAGAATGGGAAAAAGGTTTAATGGATGTTCTAAAGAAAACTATTAAAGATATATCTTATAAAGGTTATTCCTTAAGTGAAATAGTTGCTATTTCTGTAGATGGTACCTCTGGTACTATTATCGCTATTGATGAATATAATCGGCCTTTATTGAATGCCATAATGTATAATGATTCTAGATCAATAAGAGAAGCGGAGTTTATAAACCAATTAGCAACAGATTTTGAAAAAAAATTAGGATATGTTTTTAATTCATCTTTTGCATTACCGAAAATTTTATGGGTAAAGAATAATTTACCTGAAATATATTCTAGAACCAAAAAATTTGTTCACCAAGCAGATTATATTGTAGGACTTTTAACAGGAATTTATGACATTACGGACCATTCTAATGCTTTGAAAACAGGCTTTGATCTATTAGAATACACATGGCCAGAATTTATTTTTAAAAGTTTACAAATTGACAAAGATAAATTACCACAAGTTGTAAGTCCTGGTACTAAAATTGGTACAATATCAAAAAAAATTTCTGAAGAAACAGGAATACCTCCCAATGTTATTGTAGTAGCAGGCATGACTGATGGGTGCGCGGGTCAAATAGCTTCTGGAACCGTAAAAGAAGGAGAGTGGAATTCTATTTTAGGTACTACCTTGGTGTTAAAAGGGATTACAGATAGGCTACTTATAGATCCTTTAGGAAGAATTTATTCTCATCTTCATCCAGAAGGTTTGTGGATGCCTGGTGGTGCGAGTAATACTGGAGGGGAATGCATAGAAGAAATTTTTTTGGGTGTTGATTATAACAAATGGAATAAAGAGGCAGAAAAATTTTTACCTAGTAATTTGATTATTTACCCTTTAGTGAGAAAAGGAGAAAGATTTCCATTTGTTAATCCAGATGCAAAGGGGTTTATTATGGGGAATTATGAGAATAAATATGAATTATATCTTGGGTATTTAGAAGGAGTGGGATTGACTGAGAAATTGTGCTATGAAGTTGTTCAACAATTAGGAGCGATAGTGGGTGATAAAATTTTTGTTACTGGTGGAGCGGTAAAAAGTAAATTATGGTTAAAGATAAGAGCAAGTATTTTGAATAAAAATCTAGTAATTCCTGAAATTAGCGAATCAGCTATGGGGAGTGCAATAACGGCAGCTTCCAAAACTTTTTATAATAATGTTTTTGAAGCTGCAAGTAATATGGTGAAATTAAAAGAAACAGTAGGACCAGAAAATACTTTGATAAAAGCTTACGAAGACAAATATGAGAAATTTATTCTTTTAATGAAACAAAATGGATATATCTAATCAAGGAGTGAGATAAAGTGAGTATTTTTAAGGCCTGTGACATTAGGGGAATTTATGGAAAAGAATTAGATGAATTACAAGCTTTTGAAATTGGTAGAGCTTTCGGAACATTTATTGATGGGAAAAACGCTGTGGTAGGTGGGGATGCAAGGATAAGTACGCCTTTACTTAAAGAAAAGGTAATAGAGGGTTTACTTTTAAGTGGGTGTGATGTAATTGATATAGGAATAGTACCTACTCCTACTTTTTACTTTGCAAAAACTTATTTGAATATATATGGAGGAGTAATGGTTACGGCTTCCCATAACCCTTCGGAGTATAATGGATTCAAAATAGCTTTTGGAGATTTGCCAGTTACAGAAGAAGATATTAAAAAAATAGAAAATTTGGTAAAAACTAAAAATTTTAAACAAGGGCGGGGTAAATTAATAGATAGATTTGTTTTAAACGAATATGAAAATTATATACAGAGTTTTTTTACTTCTATAAATAATAGCTTGAAAGTTGTAGTAGATGGTGGAAATGGAATTGCAGGCCCTACAGCAGTAAATCTTTTCAGAAAATTAAATTATGAAGTAGAAACGCTTTTTTGTGAACCTGATGGAACTTTTCCAAATAGAGAGCCTAATCCTGCTGTAGAGAAAAATTTAGAGCATTTAAAACGGAAAGTGGTTGAGGTTAATGCAAATTTTGGTGTTGCTTTTGATGGAGATGGTGACAGAGTGGCGTTTGTAGATGAAAATGGAAAAGTTATACCAAGCGAGAAAATAATTATAATCTTTGCTAAATACTTATTCAAAAAATATGGTCCAGGTAAGATTATTTATGATCATAAATGTTCTACTATTGTAGAAAAGGAAATAAGAAAATTAGGTGGAGAGGCAGTCAGAGAGAAATCAGGACATGCCTTTATAAAGCGAAGCTTTTTACAGCAAGATGCAGTAATGGCTGGTGAGATTAGTGGACATTATTTTTTCAAAGAATTAGGTGGGGACGATGGAATTTTTTCTGCATTATTAATGGGAGAGATAATTAATACTTTAGGGAAAAAATTATCTGAGTTAGCTAATGAAATACCAAATTATTACATTACTCCTGATATTAGAATAGCTTATCCATACAATAAAGAAAAATTATTTGAAATGGTAAAAAAGGAGTTTTCTGTGTATACTATTGATACTTTGGATGGAGTAAGAGTAATTTTCCCTAATGGTTGGGGATTAATAAGACTTTCAGTAACTGAACCAATAATTACTATGAGATTTGAAGGTGATACTCCTGAAGACTTAATAAAAATAAAAGAGTTGTTTAAAGAGAAGATTCCTACTCTTAAGGAATTAATTTAATTGACATAAAAGAATTACATTGGGGCGTTATTTTTTGTATTAAAGTTATTATAACAATTTATTTATACAAAAAAGGTGTACCAATTTTGAGGAAGTGATCAAGTTGAAAACCGTATTATTTTATGGACTCCAAAGTATAAAAATTGAAGAAAAAGAAATACCAAAAGCAGGATCAGGTGAGGTGGTAGTAAAGAATAAAGTGGCTTTACCCTGTGGGACAGACGTAAAAATGTATCTACGTGGACATCCTTTATGGAGTCCCCCTTTCTTTTTGGACATGAAGCGGCAGGAATTGTTGTACAAATAGGAGAAGGAGTGAAGAATTTTAAGGTGGGAGATAGAGTTGTGGCTCATAACTCTGCTCCTTGTAATAAATGTTATTATTGTAAACAAGGGCAGCATTCTATGTGTGAAAATATAATGTTTAATTTTGGAGCTTTCGCTGAATACTAAAAAATTCCAAAAGAGATTGTGGAACAAAATATGTTTAGAGTGCCAGACTTTATTTCTTTTAAAGATGCCGCTTTGTTAGAACCTTTATCTTGTGTAGTTTATGGAATTGATGAGATTGGAATTTCTTTAGGAGATATTGTAGTAGTTAATGGAGCAGGGCCTATTGGATTGATGTTTGTAAGGTTAGCATATTTTAGAGGAGCAAAAGTGATAGTTACTGATATATCTGAGGAGCGTCTCAATTTGGCGCATGAGTTGGGAGCAGCTTTTACTATTAATGTAGCAAAGGTTGAAGATCAGGTGAAAGCTGTTAAAGAATTGACAGAGGATAAAAGAGGAGTAGACGTAGCTATTGAAGCAGTGGGCCTCCCAGAAGTATGGGAAAAACTATTCGTATGGCTAGGAAAGGTGGAAGAGTTTTGTTATTTGGGGGGACAAAAAGTGGAAGTTTTATAACAATAGATACAGAGTTATTACATTATTCTCAACTCACAATTAAAGGTGTATTTCATACGACTCTGAAACATGTAAAAATAGCCTTTAAACTTATCAAAAATGGATTAATAACAGCAGATAAATTTGTTACTAACGAGTATAAAATTAGAAGAAATAGAAAAAGCGTTACTTGAACACAGAGAAGGAAAAGTAATAAAAAATTGCATAGTTTTTGATGATTAGTATTGTACAAAAAATTTACTACAAGTCAAAAATTTTATACTTTTGAGCAAATTTTAAATTTTCTAAATAAATGTTTGTTTTGGACTATAGTATAAACACTTATATCTCCTCCATGATAGATACAATGAAATATGGGAAGGGAATTTTACATTGTTTTTCAGCAGTTTTCGTGTATAATAATATTAAAGAAATAAGGCAAAATATAGTTAAAGGAGGAGAAAACATGGCAGAAAGAATAGAGCAGTTGGCCATAAACGCTATAAGAGTGCTGTCTATTGATGCCATTGAAAAGGCGAAATCAGGCCATCCCGGGATGCCAATGGGAGCAGCTCCTATGGCGTATGTACTTTGGACAGAGTTTATGAATCACAATCCTCTCAATTCTAAGTGGTTCAATCGCGACAGGTTTGTTTTGTCAGCAGGACATGCTTCAATGCTTTTGTACGCGCTTTTGCACCTTTCAGGCTACAAAGTTTCCATGGAAGACATAAAGAATTTCCGCCAGTGGGGGTCAAAAACTCCTGGGCATCCGGAGTACGGCCTTACTGATGGAGTAGAGGCGACGACTGGACCTTTAGGGCAGGGCCTTGGGATGGCAGTAGGAATGGCAATGGCTGAACGCTTCCTTGCCAATAAGTATAACCGCGGTTCTTACAACATAATAGACCACTATACATATGTAATTGCAAGCGATGGAGACCTAATGGAAGGGATATCTCACGAAGCAGGTTCATTGGCAGGCCATTTAAAGCTTGGCAAACTGATTGTGCTTTACGATTCTAACGATGTAACCTTGGATGGAGACAGGCACTTATCCTTTACAGAAAGCGTTGCAGATAGGTTCAAAGCCTATGGATGGCAGGTTTTAAGAGTCGATGATGGCAATGACCTTGACGCTATAAGAAATGCTATAAGTGAAGCTAAGAAAAACACAGAACAGCCTACCTTAATTGAAGTAAAGACCGTCTTGGGTTACGGGGCTCCCAATAAAGCAGGCAAATCTGATGCACACGGGGCTCCACTAGGTGAAGAGGAGGCTCGTTTGGCAAAAGAATATTATAAATGGGAGTATGAACCTTTCTTTATTCCAGAAGAAATATACGAGCATTATAGAGCTAAAGTTCTTGAGAGAGGCAAAAAGGCAGAAGAAGAGTGGAATAAACTGTTTGAGGCTTATAAAAAAGAATATCCTGAATTAGCAAAAGAGTTAGAAGATGCCATGAATGGAAACCTTCCAGAAGGCTGGGACAAAGACATGCCTTCTTATGATAAAGGGGCTTATGCGACGAGAGATGTATCTGGAGAGATGATAAATGCTTTAGCAAAAAATATCCCCTACTTCATAGGTGGCAGCGCAGATCTTGCAAGTTCTAACAAGACAGCTATAAAAGGAGAAAAGCCCTTTGGGCCTACCAGCAATTACACTGGAAGAAACATATGGTTTGGCGTAAGGGAATTTGGAATGGCTACAGCTTTGAATGGGATGGCACTCCACGGAGGACTTAAAGTCTATGGCGGAACATTCCTAGTATTTAGCGACTATCTCCGCCCCGCTTTAAGGCTTTCAGCTTTAATGGGAGTACCTGTAACTTATGTATTTACACATGACTCAATCGCTGTAGGAGAAGATGGGCCTACACATCAGCCAGTAGAGCATCTTGCGGCATTTCGCGCAATGCCAAATGTGTCAGTTATAAGGCCAGCAGACGGGAATGAGACAAGAGCTGCATGGAAATTAGCAGTGCAGTCTAAGAATGTACCCACGGTTTTGATTTTGACAAGGCAAAAACTTCCAATCCTTCCCACAACAAAAGAAAGAGCTGAAGAAGGCGTGGCAAAAGGTGCTTATATAGTATCAGACGGCGAAAAGGAAACTCCTGATATCCTTCTTTTGGCATCTGGATCAGAAGTATCTTTAGCAGTTGAAGTGCAAAAGAAGTTAAAAGAAGAAGGGATAGACGCAAGAGTGGTGAGCATGCCTTCATGGGACAGATTTGAAAAGCAAAGTGAAGACTATAAAAATTCTGTATTGCCTCCACAAGTCAAAAAGAGATTGGCAATTGAAGCAGCAGCGCCTCTTGGCTGGGAGCGCTATGTAGGGGATGAGGGCAAAGTTATAGGAATCAACACTTTTGGAGCTTCTGCACCAGGTGAAAAATTAATGGAAGAATACGGCTTTACAGTCAATAGGATAGTAGAGGAAGCTAAAGCTTTACTAAGACAATAAAGTAACTTTAAGCTGCTCCTGTCTGTTCTAAGGCAAGGAGCAGCTTTTATTTTCCTCTAAAAATTTTTATTTTTCTGTGATATACTTTTTATAAACACACAAGTTTTAAAGGGGAGATTCTCCTTGACAAACAAAGAGAAAGTATTTAATTTGGTTAAAGAATTATCACAGGATATCAATATAAAAGAGAAAAAAGGAGTTACTGCGCAGGAAATAGCCCAGAAATTAAATTTAAGGAGAAATGTGGCGAGCCATTTGTTGAACGAGCTATACAAAGAGGGCAAAGTGATAAAGATAAACACAAGACCTGTATACTTTTTGGATAAGGAAGTTTATGAGAAAAGGGCAAAAGAGTTTAAAGAAGCTTCAAAAGATTTGGGTGTTCCTGTAAAGAATTTTACAGAAGACCCTTTTACAAAGCTTATTGGATATAATGGGAGTCTTAAGGAGCAAGTAAAGTTGTGCAAATCAGCTGCTTCTTATCCACCTAATGGTCTTCCTATTCTGCTCATCGGCAATACAGGAGTAGGTAAAAGCTATATTGCGCAGCTTATTTACGAATATGCTAAATCTATTGGTGCTATAGATGAAAATGCTCCCTATGTAATATTTAATTGTGCTGAATACGCCAATAATCCTGAACTACTTTCCGCAAACCTTTTTGGCTATGTAAAAGGAACATTTACAGGTGCTGATAAAGACAAACCCGGCCTTTTAGAAGAAGCGAATGGAGGATATTTGTTTTTGGATGAGGTTCACAGGCTTCCGCCAGAAGGGCAGGAAAAACTGTTTCTATTTTTGGACAAAGGCATATTTAGAAGGCTTGGTGAGACAGGCAATTGGAGGACAGCAAAAGTAAGGTTTATATTTGCTACAACTGAAGACCCTGAGCAAACTCTTACAAAGACTTTTTTAAGAAGGATACCATTAGTTGTAAACATCCCCTCTCTTTATGATAGGCCTTTACATGAAAGGTTACAACTTATCTATAACTTTTACAAAAATGAGGCCAAAAATTTGGGAATGGATATTTTAATAAGCAAACAAGTGCTGAATGTTCTTCTTAAGACCAAAATATCCGGCAACATTGGCAAACTTATAAATGTTATAAAATACAGCTGTGCTCAAGCCTATAACCATGTCATAAGAAAGAAAACAAATATATTGCGAATCCATCTATATGACCTGCCAAGAGAGATGCAGGCTGATTTAGATATAATAAAAAGTAATTTTCATTTTAACGGAGTGTTAATTTCTCACAATAGAAAAGATGAAGATCTGGTATGGGATGGAGAAGACAATAAAGATGTATATGAAGTAGCAAACAAAATATTTGAGCTATTTGAGAAATATAGTAGTAAGGAAATAAATGCTGATAGTTTTAAAAAAGATTCTTTGATTTATTTAAATGAGTTTACAGATAAAATAATTTTTAAAAACGATAACACGTATATAGATTCAATAGTTTTCAATGCTATTAAAAACGTAGTAGAAAATGTGTTAAATATAATACAAAATATGTACGGAATTAAATATTATGGCAATTCAGTTTTGGTATTGACTCATTTTATTAATTATTTATTAAGCGATGTAACTTACGAGAAGTATTCTGAGAATATAAAAGTGGTATTGGGAGTTTTGAAAAATGTTTTTCCCAAAGAGTTTATAATAGCTAATAAAATAGTTGAACTTATTGAAGTTAACCTGGACGTCAAGCTCAACCAAATAGCTGTAATTTATTTTACACTTTATATTAAAAGCTTAAATAAAAGTGACAATACTAATCTCATAAATTCTATAATAATAGCCCATGGTTATTCAACTGCCAGTAGCATAGCTAGTATCGCCAATAGGCTTTTGGGACAGTTTGTTTTTGAAGCTTTTGATATGCCAATTGAGATGTCGACACAAGAGATTATGCTAAAAGTTCAAGATTATTTAAAAAATATAGATACCTCCAAAGGGATTATTATATTAGTAGACATGGGTTCTTTAGAGGAGATATACAAGTCTTTGACTGACATTGTCGAGGGAGACATAGCAATTATTAATAATATCACTACTCAATTGGCTTTAGACGTTGGGAATAGAATATTGCAAAATCAACCACTAGAGCAAATTGTAACAGAGGCAATACAGAAAAATAGTATTAGTCATAGGTTGATTAAATCTCAAAAACACAAAAGAAATGCTATTCTTACAACATGTATTACGGGGATTGGGACTGCTGTTAAAATAAAAGACCTTTTACATCAATGCCTTGCCAGCGAAGATGTTGAAATAATTGCATATGATTACAATAGGCTTAAAGGCAACGGCATAAAAGATGAGGTATTCAAAAATTTCAATGTCAAGCTAATTATTGGTACAGCAGATCCTGGCATAAAGGAAATACCTTATTTGTCTTTAGAAGATTTAATTACAGGGAATGGTAACGTATTCTTGAGTAAGGTCTTAAAAGGATTTGCAGATGATGTAACTATAGAGCGAGTTAATCAAGCAATAGTTAAGCTTTTCTCTTTACAGAATGTACTTCATTATCTTACTATATTAAATCCCGATAAAATAATTGATCAGGTTGAAAAAGCTGTCAGTGATTTAGAGTTACATCTTGGATTTAAATTTTCAAATGACTTAAAGATAAGTTTGTATATACACATGAGCTGCTTGATTGAAAGGTTAATAATGAAGGATCCTATTACTTCTTATGAAAAACTAAAAGAATTTGAACAGTGTCATAGACACTTTATAGATTGTGTAAAATCTTCTTTTAGTGTAATAGAAGAAATCTATAAAGTAGAAATTCCTACATCAGAGATAGGGTTTATATATGACATAATCCGTTCTAAAGTAAAAAATGTGGCTGTTTAGAAAGTGCCAAGTGATATTACACTGCTTGGCACATTTTTTGCAACTACCATTAAGTTATAAGTGAAAAATATTGAAACCACGTGTAAAAGATTTGGGCAAAAATAAGAAGAAATAACTATTACTAAAGGAGGGGGATAAAAAGTTACTTTTGTTAAACGATTAAACAGATTTAAAGAGGGAAGGGGGAAGATCTGGAGGAAAAGGCATAAAACTTGGAAAGGAAAATATTTACTAAATTATAGTAAACTCTAGGATAGGAGGAAGTTGTTTAAATGAGAAAGTTTATTGCGCTAATAGTGGTGTTGGCATTGGTTATTGGGTGTATAGCAGGATGCAGCAATAAGGCTGCACAAAAAGAAGAACAACCTTCTCAGCAACCTGCTCAGGAAAAGGTTACTATAAAATTCTGGCAAGCAGGTGGAGATACTGCTGGAGCAGCCGAAAAAATGTCAGAGCTTATAAAAAAGTTTGAAGAAGCAAATCCCAATATCAAAGTAGAATATATGGCAATACCGTGGGCTGAAAATCCACATGAAAAATTTCAAACAGCTATAGTAGGTGGAGAAATAGCAGACCTTTTAGTTGTGGGGTCACCATTTGACCACGTCTTGGCAAATAGTGGTGCAATAATTTCTTTAGATCAATTTGCAGATGAAAATCTTAAAAAAGATTTAATGGATGTTTTTGCAAGAGAAGGTATATATCATGGTAAAAATAAAGAAATGGATGGAAAACTTATTTCTATTCCTTTATTTGGAGATGTAAGAACAATTGTGTATAATAAAGAAATTTTCCAGAAAAGTGGTGTTCCTGAACCTACAGAGTCTTGGACACTTGAAGAATTTAAGCAAAATGCTATAAAACTTACCAAAGATGATGTATATGGATTTGGTACTTCTGCAAGATATTCATCTCAGTGGCTTCCATTTGTATGGGATAAGGGTGGAGATATACTGAATGAACAAATGACAGAAGCAACAGTTACTACTCCAGAATGGAAAGAGGCAATTGAATATTATATTGATTTACTTAATAAAACCAGTGTTCCAGGTTCTATTAATGTAAATTTAGCAGATATTCAGAAATCGTTTGCAGAAGGAAAAGTTGCAATGTTTGTTACTACGCAGGATTATGTACAGGAACTTATGAAGGATCCTAATTTAAAAGATAAAATAGGTGTAGGTCAAATGCCCCATGATAAGTATCAAACTGCTTTTGCAGGGGCAGATGTTTTAGTAATTACCAAACAATCAAAACATCCAAAAGAAGCTTGGGAATTACTTAAATTCTTGGTATCTACCGAAAGTCAAATAGATTATTGCAAAACAGTAGGATTTTTGCCAGTAGTGAAATCAGCTGCAAGCGATCCTTACTTTACTAATGATCCTATCAAAAAAGGATTCTTACAAGCTCTTGAACATGGTAAGTTTTATACAAAATCTGATAAAGCATCGGGTATTACTACAATATTACGTGCAGAAATACAAAATGCTATTTCAAAGAAGAAGACTGTGGATAAAGCTCTGGAAGATATGAAACAGGCAATTGACCTTCTTTTGAAGTCATAAATCCTACTTGATAGAAACAGGCGCACCTAAAAAGGTGTGCCTGTCTATAAACTATAGGCAATTTACTGGTGTTTGGTAGTAAAAAAATGTAAAAGTGGTGTAGAAGAATGATTGTAACAAATAAAAAAGAAAAAATGGGCTACTATTTATTTCTTTTGCCAGCATATTTAATATTTACAGTGTTTATATTTTGGCCAGTTATTCACTCATCATATCTTTCCTTTTTTAAATATAACATAATAACTATTACTTCGCCAGATTTTGTCGGTTTAAAAAACTATAAATTTTTATTTAATGATGAAGTTTTTTGGACAAGTATAAAAAATACTGTGATATTTGTTATAAGTACTGTTCCTGTTAAAATGGCTTTGGGAATTATGCTTGCTATGCTTCTTAATCGTAAAGATTTGAGGTTTAAAACATTCTACAGAACCTGTTTTTATATACCTGTTGTAATTTCTATGGTTGCGATTTCAATCGTATGGATGTTGTTATTTAATCCAGGCCCTAATGGAGTAGTTAATATATTGCTATCAAAATTTGGAGTAAAGCCTCTGGGGTGGATTGCGGACTCGAATCTTTCTTTATTAACTGTAATGTTATTAGTAATATGGAAAGATTTGGGATATATTATGGTAATATATTTGTCAGGACTTATGAGGATACCTGACGAAATCTATGAAGCAGTAGCTTTGGATCCCGTAAGTTCATGGCAAAAATTCTGGTATATTACATGGCCTTTGTTAAAACCTACTACTATTTTCATTCTTATAACTCAAATAATAGAGTCATTCCAAGTATTTACGCCAATTTATGTAATAACGGAAGGAGGACCAGGATACAGTAGTACTACCATAGTGAATTATTTATATCAAAAAGGTTTTAGAGAATATGAAATGGGCATAGCATGTGCAGTGGCTTACCTATTATTTGTGGTACTCCTCATATTGACCATGTTGCAAAACAAAATCTCCAAGGCTGAAGAAATCCGGTATGACTAATATAAAGAGTTTGGAAAGTTAAAAGAAAGGGTGAAAAAATGAAAAAAATTTTGCTGTATGTAATAATAACAATTACGGCATTTTTTATGCTTTCTCCCATGTTATGGATGGTTTCTACTTCTTTTTCAAAGGATTCTATAATTGCTTCAGCGAATATTATACCTAGAGATTTTACTATAGAAAATTATATAAAAGCATGGAATTTTCCTAAAGTGTTTGACAAAAGTGTTACATTCGGTACTTTCTTTTTGAATAGTGTGATAGTTACAGCATGTTTAGTCGTAGGGGGGTTATTCGTAGACTCGCTTGCGGGATATGTACTTGCGAGAAAGGATTTTCCAGGGAGGAATGTGTTTTTCTATGCAGCGCTTGCAACTCTTATGATTCCTATTTATGTTACTGCAATTCCTATGTTCCTTATAGTGCGAGGTTTAGGATGGATAAATACCTATGAAGCATTAATTATTCCATTTCTTTCATCAGGGTTTGGTATATATATGTTTAAGCAGTATTTTCAAACTATACCTATTGAATTAGAGGAAGCTGCAAAGATTGATGGTTATTCTGATTTTTGGATTTATGCGCGTGTTATAGTGCCACTGGCAAAACCGGCATTTGGAACTATGGCAATACTTAAATTCATGTGGTCATGGAATATGTTTTTCTGGCCTTTGATTGTAACTACCGACATCAAAATGAAAGTGTTGCAATTGGGACTTACAATGTTTAGGGGACTTAATGTAACTCAGTGGGGACTTTTAACAGCCGGCATGACTATTGCTACTTTACCGCCTGTTATTATTTACATTATTTTTCAAAGATATTTTACAGGTGGATTAATGGCTGGTTCTTTAAAAGGTTAAAAGCGAGGTTGAAACAATATGAAAATATTTGCAGGCTATGATTGCGGTGGTAGTAAAACAAAATGTATTCTTGCCGATGAAAATGGTGAAATTTTAGCCAGTGCTGTAGAAGGACCTTCTAATTTTTTGTCATGCGGCTATGAAATAGCAAAAAAATCCATAGAAGAATGCACCAGACAGGCTTTATTAAAGGCGGGTTTTAAGGAGAATAAAAAAATATACAGTGCATATGTAGGGTCTGCTTCCGTTGAGCTTTTCTCAAAAAATGAAAGAATATATAATTTTTATAAAAGTTCTATTAACACTGAATATTTAGGCATAAACAATGATGCTTATATAGCCTGGTATGGTACGACATTTGGGAAGACCGGTATTATTTCAATATCTGGCACAGGAGCAGTTACCTATGGAATATGTGAGGATGGAAGATGGAAAAAAGCAGGTGGGTGGGGATATCTTGTAGAAGATGAAGGATCAGGTTATTCCTTGGGCAGAAAGGCGCTACAGCTTGCAGTAAAGTCATATGATGGAATAATAGATAAAAATAAATTTGAAAAAGAAATAATGGAGTTTTTTTCTTTAAAATCTATGAAGGAGCTTACGCCTATGCTGTACCAAGACCCTTACAATGGTGTAAGAATTGTAGCCTCTGCAGCTAAATGTCTCTTTAAATTATTTAATGAG
Organism: Clostridia bacterium; assembly: GCA_012840485.1. GTDB lineage: Bacteria > Bacillota > Thermoanaerobacteria > Thermoanaerobacterales > Thermoanaerobacteraceae > Thermoanaerobacter. Next base: position 42,496 of record DULG01000038.1, read on the forward strand.
GATTATAGTTTAGCAATGGAGATATTAGAAGAGGCTACTTCTCAGATTGCAGACACCATATATGCCGTTTACTCTTATTTAGATTTAAAAAATCAATTTATTAGGATAGGAGTAGCGGGAGGAATATTTTACGCGGGAGGTAACCGCCTGTTAGAAATGTTGGATAAAAAATTAAGAGAACGAGGAATGGAAATGTTTCATCTAACTTTCCCTGAAATACTTCCAGAAGTATCGGCTTTGCTTCTTGCATATAATCAACTAAGGTGTGAAGATTATAAAAAAGCAGAGCAAACTATTATGCAACAATTTAAAAAGTCCATTGAGGTGAAACAAAATTGTGTATGATGGCAGGGTACGGAGAAAAAGTGATTACCCCTCAACTACTAGGGCCTATGGCAGGATATGATAGCAGAGAGGAGAATGCTAAAGGAATACACGACGACTTATATGCTAGATGCCTGATTTTAAAGATAGAGAAAAAGGCCGTTGTTTTGATTTCACTTGATGTATTAGGAGTAGATGAATGCCTTATAGAAATGATTAAGAGTGCAATAATGGCGGTTGATAGGGAGGTAGAGAAGGAAGGCATATTTGTGTGTGCTACTCATACGCACAGTGGGCCTTCGGCTATATTTTCAAATAAAGTGACTTTTGATTTAAATTATGTTAATTTTGTTACTTTACAGTGTCGCGAAGCTTTTTTGGAAGCGATGAATGACATTAAAGAGGCAAGTATATATCATGGAACAAAAGATATTTTTGGTATTGCATCAAAAAGAAACATTTATGACCCACAAAAAAGTCAGGAAGGTATTAAATGTAAGTTTCTTAAAATAGAGAAAAATGACAGGGAAATAATGGTTATTAATTTCCCGTGCCACTTGACGGTGTTAGATGAAGGTAACTTTTACTATTCTAAAGATTTAGTATATGGTTTAGAATTGGAATTAAAAGAAAATGGCAATAATAAGTTTCTATTCATAAATGGTGCTGCAGGAGACATAAGCACAAGATTTTGTAAAAAGGACGCCTCCTTTGAGGAAACCGAAAGATTGGGACGATTGCTTGCAAGAGAAATATTAAAAGAAAAAACTGAAATGCATAAAATCGACTCTTTACAGCCTTTTACCGTTAAAGAAACTTCCTTTCTAATAAAATATAAGGGAAATCTTTCTGAAGAAGAGAAAAAGGCAAAAAAAGCTCAGATAGAAGACCTTCTTACTCAAATAAAAGATAAAAGGGCGCGAAGAGACCTTGAATCTGCGTTGTTAGTTCTTAATCGTCCTAATAGAGACTTTAGTAAAATCCCTGGGGTCCTTAAATTAGAAGAGGGCTTTTTCAAAAGGATAAAAATGAGTTTAGCAATAATGGGACAGCTCGTTTTTATAGGAGTTCCTTTTGAGATTTACTACAGTACAGGCATTAAAATTGAAAATATTTTAGAGAGAAAATATAGACACAGCATCGTGTTGATATTTGGATATTGTGGAGGATATGAAGGATATATTCCACCGGCGGAGAATTTTTCACAAATCTCTTATGAAGTTATTGCTTCACTTTTTGAGATGGATGCAGAGAAGAAACTACTTGAGGCTATTGAAAAAATGGTAACAGAGATTGGTGGTGAGAATTTATGAGTGAACGTTTTGATTTAAACGAAGCACTTGAATTATTAAAGGATTTCACTAATATGGATAGCCCTAGTGGTGAGAAAGATTATACTGATAAGTTTGTAGATCGTTTGGAAGCTGAATTTAGTAAGATTGGAATGATTGTAAGGCGGATAAAACAGCAACAAGTTGGGGATTTTTTAGAATGTTACATAGGAAAAGGTGATAAAAAAATTCTTCTTTTAGGCCATACCGATACGGTTTTTCCCTCAGGTACTGCTTCAAAAAGGCCTTTTAAAAAAGAAAGAGAGGTCATTTACGGTCCCGGGGTACTTGATATGAAAGGTGGAATTGTAGTTCTTTTATATGCTTTGAAAAAGATAATTAAAAGCCTTCCGAATAGCATAAAACTGATTGTATTTTTAAACAGTGATGAAGAAATAGGATCTATCTACAGTAAAGATTATATTTTGAAACTTTCAAAGGACGCCATAGCTTGTCTTTCTTTCGAACCTGCTAAACCAGGGACGCTTACTGTAGAGAGAAAAGGAATTATCAGTTTTAAAATGACGGTTAAAGGGATCCCGGCTCATTCAGGGGTGAATTACGAAAAAGGCAGAAGTGCGATAGAAGAAATTGCTCGCAAAGTATGTGCTCTCTATGATGATATAAGAGATATGGAGAAAAATGTCAGTGCAAATGTAGGATATATACATGGGGGAAGCAAAGTAAATATAGTTGCGGAGCATGCAGAAGCTCAGGTTGAAATAAGGTACTTTAATTTGGAGAAAGAAAAAGAAATAAGGGGGAAAATTGAGAAAATAGTTAACACTACTTTTGTGGATGGGACGCATACACATATTACTATTCTTTCTGAAAGGCCTCCTTTAGTTGCCAATGAGGGCTGCAAAAAATTGTTTGAAATTGCTAGAGAAGAGGCGCAAAAACTGGGGAGGGAGATTAAAGGGAGAAGGACAGGAGGGGGAGGGGATGCCTCCTTTGCGGCCATATGGGGCATACCTGTTCTTGACGGACTTGGTCCTGAAGGAGAAGATTCTCACACAGAAAAAGAGTTTGTAATTGTAGAGAGTATTCCATTTAAGATAGAACTTGCTGCTACTACCATATTGAACATAGCAGAAGGAGGGTTTTAAATGAATAACAGATATATAGAAGTTATTAAAAAGTTGATAAATGAAATTGAAAGAACTCAATCCCAGGTCATAGAAGAAGTTTCGCAAGTATGTGCAGAAGCAATAAAAAATGACAAACTTTTATATTTCTTTGGGACGGGTCATTCTCACATGATATGCGAAGAACCTTTTTATAGAGCGGGGGGATTGGCCTGCGTATATCCAATACTAGAACCTTCTCTCATGCTCCACCAAGGAGGGTATAAAAGTACACTTATGGAAAGAGTAGAAGGAATGGGGAAGATACTTTTGGAAGACAGTGGGGCAGATAAAGGAGATGTGCTCTTTTTAATATCGAATTCGGGTAGGAATCCTACAGTAATAGAAATGGCGATTGAGGCAAAAGGGAAAGGCATTATTACAGTTGCAATAACTTCACTTAAGCATTCCCATACTTTTTCCTCTAGGCATAAAAGTGGAAAAAATCTCTATGAACTCACTGATTATGTAATAGACAATTGTGGCATTCCAGGGGATGCTGCAGTTGAACTTGAAAACTTTCCTCAAAAGGTTGCACCTACTTCTTCAATTGCTGCTATTCTTATCGTCAATACTATAGTCACAAATGTTGTAGACAAATTATTATCGTGGGGGTTTACGCCTCCCGTGTTTATAAGTGCTAATACCGATGAAGGGGATAAGTTTAATCAAGACCTTCTAAAGAGATACAGACCACGTATAAAAGTGCTATGAAAAAAGGTTTTGCTTTGTTGTTGCAGCGAGGGTACAACAAGAAGCAAGGGCTTCTTATTGTGATAAAAAATCAATTAGTAGTGCTTCTTATTATTATTATAAAGGATGTATTAAGTGATTTTTAATGGTAGTCAATTGCAAAATGAAGTAAATATTAGAGCAAAAAAATTACATCATTAGAAAGGTAATAGAAAGATTATTGTTAATTTGAAGTTAAAGGCAAATAAGGGATTTGGTACAAAGGAAAAGGAGGAGAAGAAAGTGAAAATTGCAGTTTTAAAAGCTGGTGAAGCTACTGATTTAAAAAGTGTAGATAAAGTTGTCCATATTCTAAAAGAATATGGAATAAAGGCTGATAAAATTTCTCCTGAAGACATTGCAAAAGGAAAACTTAGTAAATTCGATGTCTTGGTAATACCTGGAGGAAGGGCCCTCAAGCAAGCTGAAGCCCTTGGGGATGAAGGGCGAAAGATTGTAAAAGAATTTGTTGAAAAAGGTGGAGGCTACATTGGTATTTGTGCTGGAGCTTACCTGGCTTCCAAAGGAGAAGGAAAATTTGCTTCCTACTTAGGAATTGTTAATACGCAGGCTGCGGATATTGAACATTGGGATAGAGGTTGTGGAGATGTACAGGTAAAAGTAAAAGATCCAAACCATCCTGTATTAAAGGCGTATTACGGTGTACTTACTGTTTATTATGAAAATGGACCTATACTGAGGAGATCAAATGATTTAAATCTTGTACCTTATACTGAACTTGCTACGTATATTAGTGATATTCATGAAAATGGTCCAGAAAAAATAACACCTAATGCCTCTGCTCTTACTGCATCAGAATATGGCAATGGAAGGGTAGTATTATTTAGTTTTCATCCAGAGTTTACTGCCGGCTTAGAAGAAATGCTGGTACAAGCGGCATTGTGGTGTGCAAAAACTTCTCCTGAGGAATATCCTCTTAAACTGAAGAAAACCCACGATGTAAAAATTAAAGGAGCATGGCTGTGGGGGAAGACAGTGTACAATTTAGGAGTAGATGGTGCGAAGATAATAACAGATCAAATGAAAGAATACGGTTTTACTGATATATTTCTTCTTGTAAAAGGGACGGCAGGGAGAGTTGATTATAATAGCAAAATAGCTTTAGGACTAGCTCATCCCGATAGAGATATATTAAAAGAAGTAGTAGAGGAAGCACACAAAAAGGGAATAAGGGTTCATGCTTGGTTTGTTGTGGGTTCTGACAAACAGTGGGCAACACTTCATCCTGAAGATAGAATGGTGCACATCAAAAGAGGACCGGATGATACAGCGGTGGCCCTATTATCTTTGAATTATAGAGAATATGTGAAAAATATTGTGAAAGAAGTTTTGGGGAATTATAAAATTGAGGGGATTCATGTGGATTATATAAGATATCTTCATGTTGAATTTGGATTTAACGAAGATTATGAAATAGCAGAAGCAAAAAAGATGGGACTAAATATAGACAAAGTGAAGTATTTGATAGATAGGACATATTATACCGAGAAAGATGGTAAATCTATATTTGAAGCATATGATAAGGGAGATAAAGATGTTATTGGTTGGGTAGGAATAAGGAGAAATGCTGTAAAATCTTTTGCTGAGGAAATAAAAAATGTAGTAAAATCTTACAATCCGAAAGTAAAATATTCCGCAGCTTTGAAACCAGAAGGAGCTTATACTTCGAATTTCCTGATAGCTCAAAATGATTCTAAAACATTTGTGATAGTACATTGTGGACAGGATTATAAAGATGCCTTTTTGATTTATGATTTTGTAACACCTATGCTATATTGGGCGTATTACGGCAAGTCGCCCCAATGGACTGTAGTACTTTATAATAATGCGAAAAATATACTTGGTAAAGAAAGAGTATATCCGGGATTGCAGGCATACAGCCCTGTTAAAACTTCTGATCTTTCTGATGCAATAAATTATATAAAACGAGATGAAGGAGAAGGGATAGTTTTCTTTAAATATGACACCTTCGCTTTAAGTAAGATTGACATAAAAAAAATAAACAATAAAGAAGAAAAGATTATTAATATCATTTTAACTAATTCTTTAAGTAGAGATAATTTCTCAGATGTAAATGTTACAGAAGAGGAAATAGAGAATGTTGATATTACAAAGGTTGAGATAGAGATGAAAGGCAATTATACAATCAAAAATATTTTAGAAAGTACACCGGAAGTGACCATTCAAGTTTCTGAAAATAATAAATTGATTACAATAACAGGAAATCCATGTATACCTCAAAATGGTACTTTGAAAATTTCTGCAGTAATTGAAGGGGAAGGCGACAAAAATTGCGAACCAGCTCAAGTGAGATTTTATGTCACTGACAAGTATTATGAAGTGAGGGTATATAATCAATACTGATTAACAGGGGGAAGGTTTTTGCACCTTTGAGTGCAAAAACCTCCTTCTCCTTTAATTAGAAGTAATACTTATGTGGAGGGATTTTAAGTGGAGATAAATAAGATGAGTTTAGATGAAAAAATAGGTCAAATGATTATGGCAGGTTTTTCTTCTGTTACTGCCAATTATTGTGGTTATGATGAGCATATAGATATACTCATAACTAAATACAAAGTAGGGAATATTAGTCTATTTGCAAGAAATATAGGTTCAATAGAAGAAATTACTAAGCTTACTGAAACTATTCAAAAAAACATGATAGAACACATTGGTATTCCAGCTATTATAGGGACAGATCAAGAAGGAGGGGTGGTTACACAGGTTAGAGAAGGAGCTGTATTTTTTCCAGGCAATATGGCAGTTGCTGCAGCAAACATTGAAGGAAGTACCTTGAAAGAAGGAGAAATAGTAGGAGAAGGTCTTAGAGCACTTGGGATAAATCTCAATATAGCGCCTGTGCTGGATGTGAATAACAATTCCAAAAATCCCATAATTGGGGTAAGGTCTTATGGAGATGACCCTGAACAAGTGGCAAAGTTAGGAGTAGATTTTATAAAAGGAGTTCAAAGCAGAGGGGTGATAGCGACAGCGAAACATTTTCCAGGGCATGGAGATACAGAAATAGATACACATGTTGACATACCTACCGTCCCTTATGATCGAGAAAGGCTTGAAAGAGTAGAATTTTATCCTTTTAGAAAAGCAGTTGAAAATGGCGTTGACGCAATTATGACAGCTCATATTTATTTTCCTGCTATAGATGATGAAAAAATCCCTGCAACTTTATCCTACAATATTCTTACAAAGCTTTTGAGAGATAATATGGGTTTTAAAGGTATCATAATGACTGACTGTATGGAAATGGATGCGATTTCAAAGAATTTTGGAATAGAAAAAGGGTCAGTTATGGCGATAAAAGCGGGTACTGATATGATAGAAATTTCTCATCATCTTGATGTTCAAATAAGAAGCGTAGAAGCTATAAAGAAAGCTGTCTTAAATGAAGAGATTCCGGAGGAGAGAATAAATGAGTCAGTGAGAAGGATATTGGAGATAAAGAAAAAATATGGGTTGTTTGAAAATCCTTATCCGGATTTGATCAAAGCAAAAGAAGTGTTAAATTGCAAAAAGTATATAGAATTTGCTCGCCAGGTCAGCGAAAAAAGTATCACTCTTATAAGGGACAGAAATAAGCTTATACCTCTTAATGTCGCAAATAAAAAAATTATTTCAATTTCTCCCGAGCCAAAAATGTTCATGGGAGGTATTTGGGAAGCTGTTAGGAAAAAATACACTTTGTGTGAAGCCTTGAGAAAAGAGTTTGGAGGAAAATCTATTATCATTCCTTTTAATCCTGAATCGGGGATGACAAAAGAAATTGTTAAAGAGTGTGAAAAAGCCGACTTAGTAATTATTGGGGTGTCCAAATTAAATTCAAATCCTGGGGAGGTAGAGCTTGTAAATAAAATAAGCCGTTTAGGTAAGGATGTAATAGTAATCTTACTAAAAAATCCTTATGATGTTCTGTCATTAGAAGATATTTCCACATGTGTGTGTGCTTATGAGCATACTCCTTTAGCAATAGAAAGTGTAATAAAAGTTTTGAAAGGTGAGATAAAATGCGAAGGAGTTTTACCAGTGAAAATAGAAATATGAGAATGGCAATATTAAAAAAATAGAAATTTTTGGGAGGAAGAAATTATGGAAGGTCCAAGAACGTGCAAAAAAGAAGAATTTAAAGATGCAATAAACCTTATAAACCAAATATTTAGGATATCTCAAGGTCATAATCCTACAATGGCCGAGGAATTTCCACTCCTTCTTAATGAAGGAAATTTAGAAAATATGCGTGCCATTGTGGAGGACGGAAAAGTAGTGTCTATTGTAAATTACTATATTACCACGGTATTAATCGAAGGAATACCTATAAAAGTTGCTTCAGTAGGAGCAGTCTGCACAGACGAAAAACACAGAGGAAAAGGATATGCTTCACTGCTACTAGATGATACAGAAAAAAGAATGAAAAAACAAGGAGTGGATGTTGTTCTTATATCAGGAGACAGGAATTTATATTTAGAAAAAGAATACTGCAAAGCAGGATGCAATCAAATTTGATGCATATCCACAAGAAGAATTGAAGGAGGACGTAGAGCTCGTGGAGTATATAGATAAATATTTAATTGAAATGGCAAAAATGTATAATAAACAGCCTACAAGATACTATAGAAGCTTATTTGAATTTAAAAACCTTTTAAAAGGCAGAATTATACCATGGGGGAGTTTTACTTATCAAACCTATTTAGTAAAGAAAGGGGGCCTTTTGAAAGGATATGTAGTACTCCGGATAGTTCATGATAACCCAAGAAAAGGATATATAATTGAATACAGTGGCGATGCAAATATAATTTACGAGAGTTTAAAGAAGATAGCTGCTGCTAACTCTTTGGAATATGTTCGTGTGCCCTGTACTTTCAATGATGATATGCTTGGAGTAGTAGAGGAAAAAGGTAAATCTTACGAAAAGATTAATCTTTTGGGGACACTAAAAGTATTAAATTTTCAGCAATTAATGGAAAAACTCAAACCGTATTTCTTACAATATGTCGAAAAAGATATTGTAGAAAATATAAAATTTATCGAAGAAGAAGATAACTATATAATTGAAATTAAAAATGAAATATTGAAAATAGATGATGTGGTAAAACTTACAAAACTAGTTTTTGGAGATAAAGGATTTGGCATGGAAGTCCATGATATAAGTCCTAACTTAAAAGAATTTATTTCAACGGTTTTCCCACTGCCTTTTGTATGGCCTGGAAATTTAAATTTTCAATAAGTAGGGTTGATAACTAAATTTACACCTTAATTTATAGCAAATGATAGCAAAGGAAAGGAGAAATTAATCATGAAGATGCTAAAGACATTTCTTGGATGCTTTTTAACGGGGTTAATAGTACAGAGTGCGTGGGGAGCCCTTGTAAAATCTTATGGTCTTATAGGGGGCTGGTTTGCAGCCTTTATCATAATAAGTCCAATGTGGTTTTTAAACCATTACTTAGGCTTAATAGAGAATGAAAAAGATGGAGCATGGATTGATATGGCAGCAGGCATTGCTATTGCAGGAATGGCAAGGGATTTGTTCAAATCTCATTCGATAGCTCCTATGTTTAAAGCATTGCCAGTTTTATGTGCAGTGATAGCTGGAGGGACTGTAGGAGGATATTTAGCTGTTATCATAAGGCATGAAATGGAAAACAACGTAAAAATGGAGGAAGAAGGATGATGTACAACTATATCGTAATGGCATTTGTGGCAGGTTTTATTCTTCCATTTCTCATAGAATTGTTATGGCATGAAATGGTAAGATTATGGGGAGCAATAGGAGGTTGGATTGGTGCCGGTTTTATTGTAGGGACGGTATGGATAGTAAATCACGGACTGGACTTGATACATCAGATTGGACCATGGGTTGATATGACGTGGGGTTTGTGTGCAGGACTTTTCACGGCTTCAATAGTTCGCGGAGGAAAATTTAAAAAAGCGGTTCCTCACTTGGTTGCTGGCATACTGGGAGGCATAGTAGCAGGGTATGTTTTATCATTGTTTGTTTAAAAAACATAGAAATAGAAACTTAATAAAAAGCGGGTGCTAAATAATTTTATATAGCACTCGCTTTTTAATATACAACTTAAAATTTGCAAAGTGCAAAGAATAAATTATTACAATTCAAGATTAGGATATGACTCCTTTAATATTCCAATGAATGCTCTAGCAGGTGCAGACAAGATTTTGTCTTTCTTTTGTACATAATAAAGCTTTCTTATGAATTTTATATCTCTAAATTTCAAACCTATAAGCCCGCCAAAAGCTATTTCTTTTTCGATAGTATTTTCTGGAATAATTGACACTCCAAGACCTGCCTCAACAGCCTGCTTAATAGCTTCTATGTTTCCAAGTTCTATTGTTTTTTTGATATCTATTCCCCTTCCTGTAATTATTTTTTTGACAAAGGACATAGTTGCTGATTCTTTATTAGAACATATAAAACATTCTTCTTCAAGTTCCTCTATATTTATATTATTTCTATCCTTCCATCTATGAAAAGGTGGAATTATGAGAACTAATTTCTCACTGCAGAAAGGAACGCATATAAGACTCTTATTCTCAATAATTTCTCCATTATCCGCTATAAGAGCAAAGTCAATCACATTGGTATGAATATATTCCAGTATTTTATGATAAAAATTAACATGCAAATTTATGTAAATGTTTGGATATTTAGAAAGATATTTTTTTAATAACTGCGGTATACGATATACACCTATCGAACCTGTTGCACCGAAAGAAAGAATTCCCCGGTTTAGCGATTCCATTTCGCATATTTTTGCTAGATAATCTCTTGTAAGATTAAGTACAGTTTCGGCATATTCAAGAAAAAGTTTACCATTTTCATTTAAATATACTTTTTTTCCTATCCTATCAAATAATTTGCAGCCCACATAGTTTTCAATTTCTTGTATATGCTTTGTAACTGTAGGTTGAGAGCAAAATAATTCTTCTGAAGCCTTTGTAAAACTCTGATTCTTAGCCATTGCACAAAAGGTTTTTAGTTTTTCAATATCCATAGTTTATCACCTCCATTTTAATTATAACATTTCGTTATAATTATTACTATATTATTGAATTGTATAATAAATAAACATGATATATAATGAGACTGAAAAACCAAATAAAAATTTGTGAAGGGGGAAAAGTATGAATATTTTAACTGCAGGAATAGAAGGAAAAGAAAAGACAAACTTTGAAAAGTGGCTTTCATATCTTGGGGTGCCAATAGCAGTTATAATTTTCGCGTTACTTTTTACGATGAGAACTCCCACTGGATTGACGCTTCAAGGGAAATCGGCGATTGCTGTGTTTTTGGCGGTGTTCGTGCTGTGGGTATCACAGGCTGTTCCAACGTTTGTTTCATCCCTCATTGCAATAGTATTGTTAACGCTTACAAGTGCATGGGATGAAAAGTCAGTACTTGGAGTATTTGGATATGATGTAATTTGGTTGATGATATCTGCATTCATAATTACTTCTGGAATGACAAAAACAGGACTTGCTAACAGGGTTGCTCTTTGGCTTGTTTCTACTTTTGGAAAGACTGCACGTCGTGCTCTTATTTCTTTGATAATAGCTAACTTTGTAATTGCATTTATTGTGCCTTCTACAACAGCAAGAGCTGCTCTGATGCTCCCCATAGCATTGCTTGTTGCACAGGCATATGGTGCTCAACCTGGCAAAAGTAATTTTGGGAAATTAATAATGATACAGGAATTGCAAGTAAATAATATTTCCACAACTGCTATTTTGACTGCAACCGCACCTCAAATTATGGCAGTTGGAATTATAAAAGACCTCACCGGATATAATGTATCGTGGTCAGAATGGTTTATTGCTTCACTTCCTGTTGCCTTGTGTACAATGATAATATCATACTTAGTAGGTCTTATGATATTTGAGCCAGAAGTGAGTGTACCGGTGATGGAAGATCGTGGCAATGACGGTATAGGGAAGTTAAAGGAACAACTTCGTAAGATGGGACCTATGACAAAGGAAGAGAAAAAAGCCCTGTTTATATTTTGCCTTACCGTATTCCTGTGGGCAACAGATAAGTGGCATGTTCAAATGTTTGGCTTTAAAATCAGCCTTGTAATGGTTGCGATTATATCTGCTACACTGTTTTATCTACCTTTTATAGGACTTATTAGTTGGAAGGACACAAAAATTCCATGGGACCTTATGATATTCAGTGCTGGTGCCTATGCAGTAGGTATGGCATTAGATAAATCTGGTGCAGCAGCATGGGCATTAAAGGCTGTATTTGGCAGTTTAGACCTTGGTAAGATAGGATTTTTCCCATTATACATGATAGTTATATTTATTGCTATATTTAGCCATCTGGTGTTTACTAGTAAAACAGTAAGGACAGCGATATTAATACCAGCAGTAATAGGCATTGCAAATGCTGCAGGAATAAATCCAATAGCTTTAGCGTTACCGGCGTCCTTTACAATTGCAGATTCAATTACCCTACCTCCTCACTGTAAACCCAATCTGATATTCTACAGTACCGGTTATTTCAGTGTGCTTGATCAATTCTTCTATGGGATGATAGTCCTCATAGGCAAGTGGCTATTGCTGGGTATAGCTTCATTGACGTGGTTCAAAATTATAGGGATATGTTAGAAAAGGAGGAAGGGTACTATGTTTAAAAAAATAAAAGTGATATTATTAATGGCTATCTTTATATTATCAGTAGCTTTGACTTCCGTTTTATATGCTGCACAAAACCCGGATTTTAAAAGTTACAAAGAAGTTTTCTTACCTATAAATGAAAAAGATGCGAAACTTACCATTACAGCAGAAGAAGTTCCTGATGCAGCAGGTTACGTTTATTTATTTAGTACAATAAAAGAAGCAAAGCTTGAAGAAGTTCAAGCAGAGGAGAATGTCCTTGTAAATAATACGCCTGAAAAGAAAAAAATAGGAAGTGTTGATTGCCTTGCGTTTAAAGTCTTGGATAAGGAAAAGCCTATAAAACTCAAAGTATCCTTTATGGTGCCAAACTTTTATTCAATTAAAAATGAAGCAGCTGAGGAAAGTACGGGACCAGGAGGGACTTACAGAGTATCTTATTCTTTTACATGTCCTGTAGCTTCTGGTATTGATACTTATTCATTAAAAATCCTGTTACCAGAAAATAATGAAATATTGACTGTTACTGCTCCTAAAACTTATGAAATTGGAATGGAAGGGAAAAACAGATATATACTTGTGAATATGAAGGGAAAAGAAGGCAAGAAAGGTCTTAGTTTTGCGGAATCTGTAAGTATGGATTTTGTAATAAAAAAGGAGAGTACAACCAAAAATATTTTGGTCTGGATTGTATCATTGGGAATAGCCGCAACATTTTTAGTATTTAATAAAAAACAATTAGGGGAAGAAGGGAAAGAGGTATCATAAATGAGGAAAAAGAAATGCATAATGGTTATAGGAGATGGGCTTGGAGATAGACCGGTTGAATTGTTGCAAGGTAAAACACCTCTGGAAGTAGCAAAAAAACCCGTTATAAATATGCTTTCATTAAATGGTATGACTGGGCTTGTACACCCGTACAAGCCCGGCATAAGAGTTGGTACAGATGTTGGACATCTTTGTATATTCGGGTATGAACCAGAAAAAGTTTATAGTGGGAGAGGTCCAATTGAAGCATTTAGTGCGGGAATAGAACTTAAAGCTGATGATGTTGCTTTTCGTGCTAACTTTGCTACTGTGAGTGAAGATTTGACGGTTATAGATAGAAGAACAGGTCGTATAAGAGAAGGTACAAGATTGTTGGCGGAGAGTTTAAATGGTATAGAAATAGACGATTGTAAAATATTTGTTAAGGAGTTGACAGAACATAGAGCAGCAGTTGTGATAAGGGGAGAAGGTTTAAGTGATATGGTAACAGACACAGATCCAGGAACGGCACATGAGGGAGAAAAAGTTAAAAGACCTCTTCCTACAGAAAATACGCTAGAAGCAGAAAAAACTGCAAGGGTATTATGGAAATTTCTTATGCGAGCTCATGAGATATTAAAAATACATCCTGTCAACGTAGAAAGGCAAAAAAATGGTCTCTTTCCTGCTAATTTTATCATAACCAGGGGTGCAGGTAAGTTAAAGAAAATAGAAAAAATTACAGATATTTTTAAAGTCAAGGCAGCATGTATTGCAGGAGATGAGACAATACTTGGAATAGGGAAAATGTGCGGTTTTGATGTATTTACCAGTAACAAATTTACAGGGAGTTTTGATACTGATTACAAGGGCAAAGCATTGATGGCGCTTCAAAAAATAAATGAAGGGTATGACTTTGTGGTAGTTCATGTAAAAGCTACAGACCTTGCTGGCCATGATAACATACCTTTCAAAAAAGTAGAGGTGATAGAGAATATAGAAACTATTTTTTCTCTTCTTTATTCAAATATAGATAGATTAAATACATATTTATGTTTAACTGCTGACCACACAACCCCGTGTTCTGTAAGAGACCATACCTGTGATCCAGTTCCTGTATTTATATGGGGGAGTGATGTTAGAAAAGATGGTATTCAGGAATTTGGAGAAGAATATATAAAGAGCGGTTCTCTGTCGGGATACACTGCAAAAGATGTATTTTATACACTCATGGATTTCATGGGATATACTGAAAAATACGGCGCTTAGAGGTGATTTTTAATGGAACTAAAATTTTTCGGGGGTTCTGGAGAGTATGGAAGGGCATGTTTTGCAGTGTTAAGTGAGCATAAAAACATACTTCTAGACTGTGGTGTTAAAAGGATACAGATTAAAAACAAAGTTGGTGAATATCCTCTGATTGATGGGGAGCTTATTAAAAATATAGATTATGTATTTTTATCCCATGCTCACGAAGACCACTGTGCTGCTCTTCCACTTCTTTATAAATTGGGATACGATGGATATATTTATTGTACTGAAGAGACAGCAATACAATCGAGAGATAGCATAAAAAAATGGATAAATACTGTACTCCAAAATAATGGAGCACTTCCTTTTAATTTATCTGATGTAGATAAGGTAAAATATCGTACAATTACATTGGGTAAATCTATTATTGAGAAAAATTTCGAAGTTGAGGCAGGAATGAGTGGTCACATGGTAGGTGGAGTATGGTTTAAATTTAGGCTTGATAGGAAGAAAATCTTTTATTCAGGAGATTATTGTTTTGATTCTATTCTTTTAAATTATGAAGTGCCCCATGATAAGTGTGATATAGCAATTATAGACGCTTCATACGGGGATGACAATACTAGGCAGGAAGAATATTGGGACAGAATTTACAATAAAATTAAGGAAACAGTGACAAGAGGGGGAAAAGCATTACTTCCAGTGCCTGCCCGTGGTAGAGGTGTGGAGATACTTCTTTTATTGACACAAAAACCTCTATTAATAAGAGAGAACAGAATAGAAATTTATGTAGAAAAAAATATATTAGATGCAGTTAAGGAAGTCAAATGCAGTCAGAACTGGCTTAAAACATCTGCAAGGGAATATTTTGAAAACTTTAATTTGGCTTTGATAAATGTAGTTAGCTCAAAAATTGAAAGAGAGAAGATAGTAAGAAGCGAAGGTCCAGCTGTTATACTCTGTACAGATGGGATGATATCATCTGAAACCTCTCTTTATTACTTTGAAAGTATCAGTAAAAATGAACTAAATACAATAATTCTTACAGGATATCAAGCAGAAGGAACTATTGGTAAAAGGATATTAAGTGATGAGGGACGCAAAGAGTTAAATGTAAAATGTGAAGTTGTGAACATAAGGCATAAAGTGCATCCAGGGTTCAACGATTTACTCATTCTCTTGGATTCAATAAAACCCGATAATACACTTTTAGTGCATTGCGAATTTGAAATATGTAAAAATCTCGTGCCTCTTCTTAAAAAACACGGTTATAATTCCAATTGCTTTATGCCGGGAGAATTTATAAAGGTTTAAATAAATTTGTGCAGTGTCACAGACACATTGCAAAATTTTATTGAATTTTTGATTAGTATCATATTTGGCTGTTCGTATGAAGTTATATTAGGAGAAAAGAGAGATAATTTGGTTGTTTAGAGCATGTCAAGTAGTACTACACTACTTGGCATGCTTTTTGTTATATATAAATAAATAAAATAATAAGCCAAAGTTTTATTAATATGAAGCAAGTAAAGGGGTTGAAAAAATGTTTTTCCTTGGAGTAGATGGAGGAGGAACAAAAACTAAATTTGCTCTTTTTAATGACCAGTTAAAAGTATGTGGTACTTTTGATACAACCACATCCCATGTAACCCAAGTAGGGAAGGAAGGTGTAATTAAAGTTTTACAATCTGGACTAGAAAATGTACTTCAAGAAGCAAAAATATGTAAAGAAGAAATAAAATATGTAGTTTTAGGGATGCCAGGTTATACAGAAATCAAAAGTAACGATGCACAAATTGAAGAAGCAGTGGCGAGTGTTTTTAATTTTACAAATTACTACATTGTAAATGATGCTGAAGTAGGATGGGCAGGAGCACTTGCCTGTCAACCGGGTATTAACATAGTGGCAGGAACTGGTTCTATCGCTTTTGCAGTGGATGTGGAAGGGAGAAGGGAAAGAATTGGAGGTTGGGGAGAATTTATAGGTGATGAGGGAAGTGCTTATTGGATTGCAAAAAAAACATTAGAAGGGTACAGTAAACAGAAAGATGGGCGATTACTTAAAACAGTTTTGGTAGATATAATTGATAAAAAATATGGCATAAAAGATAAATTCGAAATAATTGATATAATGCACAATCAATATAAATTAAAGCGAGATAAAGTTGCAGAATTATCTTTATGTACATTTGCTGCAGCACAGAGAGGATGTAAATATTCAATAGAAATTTTTGAAAAGGCGGCATATGAGCTTTTTTTACATGTGGAGGGAATATTAAGAAAAACAAAATATTCGGATACAATTTTAGTCTCATATGTAGGGGGTGTTTTTAAAGCTGGGGATTTTGTGTTACAACCTTTAAAAACTTTTTTAAGCAAATTAAATGACAAAATTGTATTACTTCCTCCCAAGATGGAGCCTTGTTTCGGGGCAGCATTTTATGCTTACTTAAAGTATAAAAGTTTAAATCCGACAGAGGAATTAATTGATACACTGGTGCAGGAAATCAGGAACTACTTGAAAAATTAGTTTACAAAAATCAGTGTATATGGTAAAACCTTAGGTAAAAGGAGATGATGTTTTATTGCAAAATATAGTTTTAGCAAGGATAGACGATAGATTAATACATGGGCAAGTGGCGGTAACGTGGTCATTTTACGTTGGGGCAAATGTAATAATTGTAGTAGATGATGAGATAGCAAAGGATCCTACACAGCAGATATTACTGGATTTAGCAGCTCCTCAAGAAGTAGTGACGCGCTATTTTACAGTAGCTGAAACGATAGAAAAAATACCTAAAGCGGCTCCACATCAAAAAATATTTCTTATCGTCCGAAATGTAAATGTTTTAGTCCAGCTTGTTGAAGGAGGAGTGCCAATAAAAGAAGTAAATATTGGGAATATGCACTTCAAAGAAGGGAAAAGACAAATAACTCTTACTGTGTGGGTTGATGAAAAGGACATTGAGGCTTTCAAAAAGTTAAATAGCTTGGGGATAAAATGCGAGATAAAAAGAGTGCCTTCTGAGAAAGGCAAAGATATTATGGAATTAATATAAGAGGTGTGAATATGTTAATAAAATCTCTGTTATTAGCCTTGTATGCTGGACTTGCTGAGATTGATGGAAATAATACGCAGCTAAAAATTGGACGCCCTCTTGTTGCTGGCCCAATAGTAGGACTTATATTAGGAGACGTGGAAAAAGGATTGATTGTTGGAACAGTTTTAGAAATGGTAGGATTAGGTATGATTGGTTTAGGAGGTGTCTCTCCTCCCAATATTGTCATTGGAGGGATTTTAGGAACAGCTTTTGCAATAACGACAGGAGTGACACCAAAAGTTGCTGTGTGCTTGGCTATTCCCTTTGCTATGTTAGCCCAATTGTTAATAGTAAAAATTTACAAAAACTGTTGTTGGTTTGCCCGTAAAATTGATGAGTACGTTGAAAAAGGCAATATAAGAGGGATAGAACTTGTACATCTTTCCGGAATTATTCCTTTATTCATTTTTTCTGGAGGGATTGTATTTTTGACCTTTTATTTTGGTGCAAATATGGTAGAAAAGCTAGTAAAATTATTACCGCCTGTAATAATAGGGGGACTTGAAGTTGCTGGTGGTATGATGCCAGCGGTGGGTTTTGCGATGCTTTTAAAGGTTATGCTAAGGAAAGAATATTTTCCTTTGCTATTATTGGGTTTTGTACTTATTGCGTATTTTAAACTTCCTTTAACGGCAGTTATAATTATGGCACTAATTATTGCAGTGTATACTTACTTTAAAAGGAGTTTGAATAAAGGCGACGGAGGAGCAATAAATAATGGTATATAATCCAGATGATAGAAAATTAACAAAGAGAGATTTATATAAAATAGCGTGCCGTTCATTATTTCTACAAGCCTCCTTTAATTATGAAAGAATGCAAGCTACCGGTTGGCTGTACAGTATTTTGCCTGCTCTGAAAAAAATTTATAAAGATAACGCTGACGAGTTAAAAAGAGCCATGAAAAGTCATCTTGAAATTTTTAATAGTCATCCTTTTTTAGTTCCCTTGATTTTGGGTATCATAGCTTCTATGGAAGAAAAAGGTGAAAATAGGGATACAATTAAGCGAGTGAAGAGTGCATTGATGAGCTCTCTTGGGGGTATTGGCGATTCTATTGTGTGGTTAATGATATTTCCCATATGTGCAGGATTGGGAATTTCTCTGGCTGTACAAGGTAATCTTTTAGGACCTATACTCTTTTTGATTTTATTCAATGTTGTACATTTCATATTGATATTTGGAGGAATAAAGTACGGTTATAGAGAAGGCTTAAATAATTTAACCTCCTTAAAAACTTATACTAAATTTATATCTTCTTTCGCTTCTATAATTGGCCTTATAATGGTAGGAGCTTTGATTGCCTTGTATGTAGACATCAAAACTCCTGTTGTGATTAAGTTGGGCAAGATTGAGATTTTAGCCAGTAATGGAATTTTAGATAATATTTTGCCGTTAATATTTACATTCTTTGTATACTGGCTGTTTAAAAAGGGACTATCTTCCAACAAAGTGATAGGAATAACTATATTGCTTGGAATTATCTGTAGATATCTAGGCATTCTTTAAAAAGTCAATATAAAACTTCGCTATTGGAGGTTTAAAATGGTGAGATTAATTGTGACAGGTCATGGGAAATTTGCAAGTGGATTAATTAATGTAATAGAGGTCATAGCGGGAAGACAGGAAAATTTAATTGCTATCGAATTTGCTAGTCAGGATTTAGAAGAGTATATGGGAAAAATAGAAAAGGCTATAAAAGAGGCTATAGATAATGGGGAGAGTGTGATAATACTGACTGATTTAATAAGTGGTACGCCCTTTAGAATATCTTCTTTTCTCAGTGAAAAATATAGCAATGTGCATGTAGTTGCAGGAACCAATGTTCCCATGCTCATAGAAGCGGTATTTAAAAGAGGAAATTTTAAAAAAGCAGAAGAATTGGTCGCACATCTTATCAATATAGGGAAAAATGGTATTGAAAGTTTTGATAATTTGCTAAAGCAAAAAAAGTAGTTGGACAATACTTTCGATAGGGTGGAAGGTGAACAAAATGCCATTAGTCAATACAAAAAAGATGCTTGAAGATGCAAAGAAAAACAAATATGCAGTAGGAGCCTTTAACATACACAACCTTGAAACATTAAAATCGGTGGTGAAAGCTGCAGCTGAGATGAAATCACCTTTAATTTTACAAACGACACCTGGCACAATAAAGCATGCAGGAGAAGACTATATAGCTGCAATGGCAAAAGTCGCATCAGAAAAATACGACATACCAATAGCACTACATTTAGACCACAGCAATTCATTTGACCTTGTTGTAAAATGCATAAGGGCAGGTTACACTTCAGTAATGATTGACGGCTCTGCCCTTCCCTATGAAAAAAATATCGAACTGACAAAAAAAGTTGTCGAGGTAACTCATGCAGCAGGGGTGACTGTAGAAGCAGAACTTGGAAGTATAGTAGGCGTTGAAGACGATATGTACGTAAAAGAAGATAAAAGTGCATTTACAGATCCTGAAATGGCAGCGGATTTTGTAGAGAAGACAGGAGTTGACTCATTAGCTATAGCAATTGGTACAGCACATGGGATGTACAAAGGAGAAGTAAAACTTGACTTTGAAAGGCTAAAAGAAATAGCGAGCTTAGTAGACATTCCATTGGTACTTCATGGTGCATCAGGAGTTCCAGATGAGTTGGTAAAAAAAGCTATAGCACTGGGTATATGCAAATTAAACATTGCTACAGAATTAAAAATTCCTTTTGCAAATGCAATAAAAGAAGTATTTAAAAATAACCCAGATGAGAGCGATCCAAGAAAATTCCTTGCACCTGGAGAAAAAGCAATAGAAGAAGTCGTAAAAGAAAAAATAAAACTTTTTGGCTGTGGTGAAAGAGCATGATATTGACAGTCACTTTAAATCCCTCAGTTGACAGAAGTTACAGAGTAGACAATTTTCAGGTGGGCAAAATTTTCAGAGCCCAGGAAGAAAACAGCGTGGCAGGTGGCAAGGGAATCAATGTAACAAAGGTTATAAAAACATTGGGAGAAGAGGTAACAGCAACAGGATTTTTAGGCGGTAAATCGGGAGAATTCATAGAAGAAGAGCTTAACAAAATAGGTGTCAAATGTAGCTTTATCAAAATAGAGGGAGAGACTCGTACATGTATAGCAATTTTAGACCCTGTATCAAA
>DULG01000039.1 GCA_012840485.1 Clostridia bacterium
CAAAAGAACTCAATTTTGATATGGATAAAGTAAACGTAAACGGTGGTGCAATAGCTTTAGGCCATCCTATTGGTGCAAGTGGAGCCAGGATTTTAGTTACACTCCTGTATGAGATGAGAAAGAGAGGCTCCCATCTTGGACTTGCGACACTTTGCATAGGTGGTGGCATGGGCATATCAATGATTGTAGAAATGTAAAAAATAGAAATGAATAATGACCCTCGGTTCATGCCGGGGGTTATTGACTTAGAAAAATTAAATGGAGGAACAATGAAATAATACAAAAATTTTTCTTTGGGGCTAGCCAATTTTTTAACATAAAGGGGGCAGAAAAATTATGAATCAATATCTTTTGGAAAAAGTGTGGGAAATGATAAAAGATCCTGTGATTATTACTGACGTATCATTTAAAGTCATTAGTGTTAATAATGCTGCAAAACAAATATTAAAAGTTGAAGAAGGGATTTTGCTTTCAGATATAATCAATGAAGCTGGTTTTATCGAAGAATTAGAAACTGTTTTAAAAAATAAAAGGATAAAAGAAGGCAAAATAAATATAGGACAACATTATTTTTTATGGCAGACAGCCCTATTAGAAAAAGATGTAGAGGAAAAGGGACTTATAATTTTGTTAAAAGATATTACTGCGTTAGAAAAAATGTCTCAAAAGCTTGTGGCGGCTGAAAAATGGAAAGATATCTTGTATACAGTTTTAAATAATGCATATGATGGAATAGTAATAGTAGATGAAAATGGTTATATTACCATGTTCAACCAGTCCTATGCAGATTTTTTAGGTGTTAGGCCAGAGGATATGATTGGAAAACATGTTACAGAAGTGATCGAAAATACTAGAATGCATATAATTGTAAAAACTGGAAAACCAGAGTTCCGTCAGATACAGCATATTAAAGGTCATAATATCGTATGTGATAGGATACCTATCTGGAAGGAAAATAAAATTGTTGGAGGGGTTGGGAAAATATTATTCAGGGATATTTCCGAAGTTGACATATTAGCAGAGCAGTTGCATGAATTAAAAAAAGAGTTAGAATATTATAAAGTAGAACTTAAGCGGCATACTCAGCAAACTAAATATTCTCTAGAAGATATTATAGGTGAAAGTCAAGTTATAAAAGATTTAAAGGAAATGGTAACTAAAATAGCAATGACTTCTTCAACTGTTTTGTTGACTGGTGAAAGTGGCACAGGAAAAGAGTTATTTGCCCATGCTATTCATAATGCTTCTCCCCGTTATCATTATCCTTTTATAAAAGTGAATTGTGGTGCTATTCCAGAAAATCTGCTAGAATCAGAGCTTTTTGGATATGAGGAGGGTTCTTTTACAGGTGCTAAAAAAGGAGGAAAGCCTGGCAAATTTGAATTGGCTAATGGTGGTACTATATTTTTAGATGAAATAGGAGATATGCCTTTAAATATGCAAGTAAAACTTTTAAGAGTGCTTCAGGAAAAAGAAGTGGAACGTATAGGTGGTAAAAGACCAATACAAGTTGATGTCAGAATTATTGCAGCAACTAATCAAAATCTACAATTGCTAGTAAAACAAGGCAAGTTTAGAAGTGATTTATTTTATCGATTAAATGTGGTTAATTTGGAAATTCCTCCTTTAAGAGAACGAAAAGAAGATATCCCGTTATTGGTAGAACATTTTTTATATAAATTAGGCATGAGTTTAGGATGTGGCAGGAAAAAAATTAGTAAACCTGCGTTGGAGATATTGATGCAGCATAATTGGCCTGGCAATGTTAGGGAGTTAGAAAATGTTATAGAACGTACTTTAAATTTGATGAATGGACCGGAAATTTTACCTGATCATTTGCCTCTTTATCTTACAGACAATATGGTTTCCAAAAACAGGCCAACAGGCCCTCTAAGAGAGACATTAGCAAAAGTAGAAAAAGAATTGCTTGAAAATGCATTAAAAGAAACTAAAGGGGATTGTATATTAGCGGCTCGTTTGCTGGGAATAAGTAAATCGACTTTTTATGAAAAAATAGCCCGTTACAAAATACGCTGAATTTATTCCGGAAAATAGGAATATAGTCCGAATTTCTGGAATCTATAGAGATAACTGAGATTATTAAAATATAGTAAAGAGCATTCCAAAATTTTGGAATGCTCTTTACTATTAAGGAAATTGCACATTGCACAATGTTGTTTATTTATTTTTTTTATATCGATATTGAGATAATTATTAAAAGTTTTGATAAAAAATAATAGCTGCTAAGGGACTTTTATTATTTATATATTTTTTATTGTTTTTCATTCTATTTATAACAGGTGGAAAGCAACATACTTTATTGGTTTAAATTTTTAAAATTTAGGAAGAAATAACTGAATATAACTCTAGAAAATTTGAGAAAACTGTTAAACATTCATTGGCATATTAATTGCATTAATTTTAAAGAGGAAATTTTTAATATGTTATAACGCAAACGATTACTGAGGAGGTGAGAAAAGGTTTAGTTTTTAATAAGGGAAGTTTTTATTTTAAAAACACGGAGGTGCTACTGAATGGCTTGCAAGTTTTTATCGCCAGAAGAAGCAATAAATTTAATAAAAGATGGAGATATTTTAGCCATAAATGGATTTGTAGGGAATGCTCATCCTGAAGAATTAACTGTAGCATTAGAAAAACGATATCTGGATACTGGTCATCCGCAGCAGTTGACGTTAGTATATGCTGCTGGGCAAGGTGACGGACAAAATCGGGGCATGAATCATTTAGCCCATGAGGGATTGTTAAAAAGAGTAATTGGGGGACATTGGAATTTAGCTCCTAAGCTTGGAAAGCTTGCTGTAGAAGGTAAGATTGAAGCTTATAATTTTCCACAAGGGGTAATATCCCAATTATTTAGAGAAATCGCTGCTAAAAGACCAGGTCTTATAACTCACGTAGGATTAAAAACTTTTGTAGACCCTAGATTAGAAGGAGGAAAATTGAATAGCATTACAACTGAGGATTTAGTAGAACTTGTTAATTTTAATGGACAAGAAAGACTTTTTTATAAAGCTTTTCCGATTAATGTCGCTTTTATTAGAGGAACTACTGCAGATGAAAAAGGGAATATTAGCATGGAAAAAGAAACGGGATGGTTAGAGGCATTAGCTATCGCACAGGCTACTCATAATTCGGGCGGAAAAGTAATTGTTCAAGTGGAACGAATAGCAAAAGGAGGAACACTGGATCCCCGTTTAGTGAAGATCCCGAGTATTTTAGTGGATGCAGTGGTTGTTGCTCGTCCAGAAAACCATTATCAAACTTTTGCGGAACAGTATAATCCTGCTTATACGGGAGAAATCAAAATACCGCTGGGGCGAATACTTCCTTTGCCTTTAGATGAGAGAAAAATAATAGCACGCAGAGCAGTTTTTGAATTGTATCGAGGAGCTATTGTAAACCTTGGAATAGGTATTCCGGAAGCAGTTGGAGCTGTTGCAGCAGAGGAAGGGATTAGCGATTATATGACTCTTACTGTGGAGTCTGGTCTCATAGGAGGAGTACCAGCTGGAGGACTGAGTTTTGGTAGTGCAATTAATCCTGAGTGTATCATTGACCAGCCATCCCAATTTGATTTTTATGATGGAGGAGGATTGGATTTAACTTATTTAGGAATGGCACAAATGGATAAAGATGGTAATATAAATGTTTCTAAATTTGGACCTCGAATTGCAGGAGCAGGAGGATTTATAAACATCAGTCAAAATGCTAAAAAAGTTGTATTTTGCGGTACTTTTACTGCTGGAGGATTAGAAATTAGCACAGGAGAGGGACGTTTAACAATACACAATGAAGGCAAACATCAAAAATTAGTAGACCAGGTTGAACAAATCACTTTTAGTGGTGAATATGCACGTCAAAAAGGGCAAAAAGTTTTATATGTGACAGAGAGAGCTGTTTTTGAATTAAGAGCGGATGGAGTTTATTTGATTGAAATTGCTCCGGGAATTGATTTGGAGAAAGATGTGCTTAATAAGATGGGTTTTGTTCCTAAAATAGCAAAAGATTTAAGAATAATGGATAAGCGAATTTTTGTAGATAAACCCATGGGAATTAAAGAGTCAAACAAATAAAACAAGAGAGGAGGATAATTATGTCTTCAAATGAAAAAGTACAACAACGTGGTGGCTTTATTGGAGCTGTAACTAACTTTGCTTATAAATGGATACCTGATGCATTTGTCATTGCTTTAGTTTTAACACTTGTTACTTTTTTACTAGCTTTAGCTTTTACTGATCATAATCTTTATGCATTAGTAGGTGATTGGGGTAAAGGTTTTTGGGCACTATTAGAGTTTAGTATGCAGATGGCTTTAATTGTAGTAACGGGATATGCCTTGGCGACTACTCCTTTTGTTAATCGAATTTTGGTTTCTATTGCTCGTAGCCCTAAAAATGCTACACAGGTTTATTTACTTGGTGTAGTAGCTACATTTATTGCGTATTATATAAATTGGGGTTTTGGCCTTATCTTTGCAGGAATTTTCACACGTGAATTAGCAAAACAATCTCATTTTCAAGGTATTAAAGTAGATTACCGTTTATTAGTAGCTTCTGCATATGCGACTTTTATGTTATGGCATGTGGGACTTTCTGGGTCTGTACCTTTATTAGTAGCTACTCCTAATCATTTTATGGTAAAAGAAATGGGTGTAATTCCTGTAACTCACACATTATTTGCATTTCAGACGATAGTGATTTTGATAATTGTGGTATTAGTAACAATATTTCTTTTTACAAAAGTCTATCCTCCAAAGCCAAATGAAGTTATTACTTTGGCAGAATTACATCCCGAATATTTGGAAAAATCTTTTGTAATTGAGGAACAAAAATTAGAAGGGGATTTAACTCCTGCACAAAGAATGACACATTCAAAATTACTAGCGTTTATCATTGGCTTAGCTTTCTTAGTTTATGCTTATCATCACTTCTTTGTATTGCATAAATCAATAGACATTAATATGGTAAATTTCCTCATGTTGATGTTAATTATTTTCTTGCATAAAACGCCAGCTAGAGTAATTCAAGCATTTAAAGAAGGAACACCAATGGCATGGGGAATAATTTTGCAATTTCCTTTTTATGCAGGTATTTTTGGCATAATGAAATATTCTGGGTTAGCAGAGGTAATAGCAAAATGGATAATGGCTATAACCACTCCTTCAACATTCCCAGTATTTGTATGCATTCTCTCAGCTATTTTAGGATATTTTGTACCTTCAGGTGGTGCCAAGTGGGCTATTGAAGCACCATATATAATTGCTGCAGGGGCACAATTGGGTGTTCCGCATGCGGCTACAGTAATTGCTTATGCTTTTGGAAACGACTGGATTAATCTTATTCAACCCTTCTGGGCACTTCCATTTTTGGCGGTTGTTGGGTTAGAGTTTAGAGAAATCATGGGATATACAGCTATTACTTTTGTGGTATTAGGAATTTTCCTGTTATTAGGCTTGTATTTTGTGCCACTAGCAATATAATCTTTAAGGAGGATGAAAAATGAATATCAAAAAGGTGGCGGTGTTAGGTACTGGTACTATGGGGCATGGAATTGCACAGTTATGTGCCCAAGCAGGTATGGAAGTGAAAATGTTTGGACGTTCAGATGCCAGCTTGCAACGTGGTTATAACAGCATTAGGAGTAATTTGACTCAATTAATTAATAGTGGCAAAATTACATCTCAACAAGCAGAAGAAATAATTTCTCGAATTCATGGTGTTAAGACTATAGCTGAAGCCGTAGAAGGAGTAGACTTGGTAAGTGAATCAGTGGCTGAGGAATTAGAACTAAAGCAAAAAATTTTTGAGGAAATGGATGAGTTATGTCCTCCAAATGTAATATTGTCAACTAATACTTCAGGTCTTAGTCCTACTGCTATTGCTGCTAATACCAGACATCCAGAGAGGATAGTAGTAGCACACTTTTGGAATCCTCCTCAGCTGATTCCACTTGTGGAAGTTGTACCAGGGGTAAAAACTTCTCAGGAAACTGTAGAAAATACAGTTAATTGGGTAAAATTACTGGGAAAACAGCCGGTAAAGCTTAATAAAGAATGCCTTGGTTTTGTAGGTAATAGGCTCCAGCTCGCTTTGTTGAGGGAAGCGTTATATATAGTAGAGCAAGGCTGGGCTGAACCGGAAGAAGTTGATAAAGCAGTAGAATATGGTTTTGGACGGCGATTGCCTGTTACAGGACCTTTAAAGAGTGCTGACCTTGGAGGATTGGACATATTTTACAATATCTCCACTTATTTATTTGCTGACCTTTGCAATTCTACTGAACCCTCTTCACTTTTGAAACAAAAAGTGGAAAAAGGTCACCTTGGCTGTAAAACAGGGGAAGGTATGTATAAGTGGTCAGAAGAAGAAATTCAAAAGATAAAAGAAGCTCGCAACAAGTTACTGCTTTATTTTATAGAAGAAGATGAAAAGAATCGACAATAAGAAAGTTTGAAATGCTTTTGAGGGGAAGAAAAATTTCTTCCTCTCAATTTTTTCTAATATTCAATTGACATCCTAATTAATAAAAATTACAATTATATTGAAATTATGTAATGTAAAAGGGCGATAAAAATGGATAGGTTAACGATTGGGGAGGCATTTTTGTTTTCAGTGCCGGAGGCAGCAGTCATAATTAGTATTGCTTTTGGTTTAGCAGGAGTAAAATTTCAATTAGAAAAGATTTTGTACATGAGTTTACTTACCGGAATTATATTATATTTTATAAGGCCATTGGTCAATAGTTATATTTTAAATGTTATACTTTATATCGTGGTATTAATGATTTTGTTTTTGGTATTTAAAGTTATGGACTTTTTTAAAGGAATGATGAGCGTCATTTTGGCCGTTTCTATCTACTTAATAATAGAATATTTAAATGTTACTGCAATTCAATTTTTATTTGATATAGATCCTGTAATTTTATTAAAGGACTATGGCGTACGATTTATGTGTTTTTTGCCTCAGTTATTAATTGCTATTTTACTTTCCTTTATTATACGCAAATATAAACTTTATCTATTTATAGAGTGATGTATTGGGAGATGAATTTATATGCTAAGAGTAGTCATTGCAGAAGACGATATAAATTTTAGAAAAGAGATCATAAAAATTCTTTTAACAATTGAAGATGTTAATGTTGAATATTCTACAGGAGATGGAAAAAATGCATTAGAGGCGTTAATTAAAATTAAACCAGATGTTGCTATTTTAGATATAGGATTGCCTGGAATGTCGGGCATTGAAGTAGCCAAAAAAATTAGAGAATATATGCCTTTTTTAGAGATAATTTTTATTACTTCCTTTGAAGAATACATAAAAGATGCTGTGAGGCTTTATGCTTCTGATTATATTGAAAAACCTCTTGATAAAAATAGGCTAGAAGCAACTATCAAGAGAATAGAAGAAAAGTTATTGAAAATAGAAAATTACGTACCCTTAAAAACGAAAGATAGTGTGAGACTTGTCAATCCAAAAGAAATTTATTTTGTACAGGCTAATAAAAAGAGAAGTACAGTATATATGCAAAGAGAAAAACTTTTATGCGAATACTCTTTAAAAGAGATAGAAGGGATACTTGATAAAGATGTGTTTTTTAGAACTAATCGGTCTTATTTGGTCAATCTTTTAAAAGTTGATATGTTAAAAGATAAAAATAGAACATCTTTTGAGATATATTTTAAAGGCTCAAATCACAAGGCCTATCTTTCAAAAGAGCTGTATGAGGAGTTTAGAAAGAAGGTAAAAGCAATTTATAAGTAAAAGGATTGGAAGAGGATTTATGTTTAAAAATAGTTATAAAAATGCAATGATGATCTATGTGTTACAAATGATTTTAATAGTGGTGTTACTAAACAACAATTTTATGAAAGCTTTTGATATTTTCCAACCTAAGAGTCAAGAATTGTTTAGGTTTTTTATAGGAATTTTAATTTTTATATTGAACTTTTTCTCTATTTTTGTATTGAGAGAGTTGTATGCTAAAAATAAAGAAGAGCGCCAATTTTTAATAAATAGCATTAAATTTAAATACATAGAAGAACAAAATCGCATATACCGAAAAAATCACCATGACCTCAAAAATCATTTGTTAATTATTTCTGAGTTAGTTAAAGAAAAGAGATATGTTGAGTTAGAAAAATATTTGAATTTATATATGGAAGAAATTGATAAAAATTTAATATCAATAAACACAGGGGTAAATGAAATTGATATATTGCTTTATTCAAAGATAAACAATGCTAAAAGTAAAGGAATTGATGTGAAGTTTAAATGTGATACTCAAATCCAATGCGGTCAAAAACATGTGTTAAACCTTGTTTCAGTTTTAGGAAATTTAATAGACAACGCAATAGAAGCTTGTGAGGAAATGGAAGGGGAAAAGTGCATAGTTATAAGTATTGGGGAAGATCCTATAGACTACATATTCCATATAAGAAATACATCGCATTTTGAGGAAATTATAGAGCCTTCTGTTTTATTTGAAGAAGGTTTTTCTACAAAAGGGGGTAGTGGAAGAGGAGAAGGATTGTATATTGTAAAAAACATAGTGGAGAAATATCGAGGTGAAATAAAAGTAGAGACTCAAGAGGGATATTTTGATATTACTATAGAAATTCCGAAATTTTCTTTGGAGGGCGATGGATATTAATGTTGAAAAATTAGCGGAAAGATTGGCACAAAGACTGTTTATAACTCAAAATTTGAGAGATATTGAAATGGCAAAAATACAATATGGTATAAGCTTAATTTTAGGGGTAATAATTGAATTTACTGTAGTTTACGCTATTTCTTTGATATTGGGATTTGGCTTTTACACTGTAGTAATAATGCTTTCTGCTCTTTTTTTGAGAATAAATACAGGAGGAGCTCATTGTTCAACTTATAATAGATGTGTGGCTTTTACAGCAATTTATTTCCTGCCCTTTTCGGCGTTAACGAAATTTATAAACTTGTACTTTTCCTTAAAAGTTGAATTTATTACAAGTATATTGCTATACTTTATTGTTTTTGCGATAGTGAGGGAATATAAATTTTATAAAATTGTCATTTCCATAAGTGTTATTTTAGATACTTTATTATTTTTTATTGGGGCAGCCTTTGGAGTTAAGATATTTTTTATAATTTCAATTAGTTTTATTTTACAATCTATAATGATTACTCCACTTGGAGGAATGATAGTATCAAGGGCTGATAGTATCCTTAAGAAATTAAAGATATAATTTTTTTAAAAAATTTTATGGATTTTTATGTAAAACAATACGAATAATGTATTTGTATACATAAAATTAATGGGATCCAGTAGAAAATATTACAGTAATTTCATTAAAAAATGTAATTTTTAGTAAATATTTGGATATATTTAGGTGAAAAATGCATTTTCGTTCCCTAAAATGACACTTTCGTTCCGAAATCCACACAAGAGATTTTAAATATTGTATAATTAGATTAAAGATGAGTGGAGGTGAAGTGAATGAAAAAAATTCACCCACTATCGCTATTAGGAACGCTGCTTACATTTATAGGCACATTGGGGTTGGCGACGCCTGCTTGCATTGGCTGGTTTTATAAACCCCAAGTTCCTGAGATTTTGAGTAAAAAATAGTATTTTTAAAGTTTTTTACCCTTCCCTCGTGGGTTTCAACATTTCCCCTGGGTTTTTATATATAGATTTTAAATTATTTTGTGCCGATTTTTCGGCACTTTTTATTTTTAGCAATTGTTATAAAATTTGTTGGCACAATTTTTGCTATAAAAGAAGTATAGAAGATAAAAGATGTATTGACTAGCAAGAGGGAGGGGTTTATAATAAAAATTTAGAGGGATAGGATATGGGGGTATCTCCTCTTGACTTTTAAAGTAAACTGAGGTAAGAAATTTTTATGATTGAAAAACCATGTAAAAACGTATAATTAATATTATGAAATAGTTTAAAAGATTATTGAAGCAAAAATTAGTTGTGCTCAGGGGGTTGCTCTATTGAAAGTTTATTCTTTAATAGGAGAAAGTGGAACAGGTAAAAGTCATCATGCTTCCTTTATTGCAGGAAAGTATGGAATCAGATATATAATTGATGATGGAATTTTAATAAGGGGCAATAATATTATCGCAGGAATTTCTGCTAAAAAAGAAACCACAAAAATTGGCGCTATAAAAAGGGCATTGTTTACGGATCCTAAACATGTTGAAGAAGTAAAAAAAGCTATTGAAGAAGCGAAACCTGATAAAATCCTTATAATAGGCACTTCTGATAAAATGGTGGATGCTATAGCTGAAAAGTTAGGGCTTCCGCCAGTGAGTGTAAGGATATATATTGAAGATGTAGTCCCACCTAAACAGATTGAAATAGCCCGTGAAAAACGCTTGTTAGAAGGAAAACATGTTATCCCTGTTCCAACTTTCGAAGTTAAAAAGCAGTTCTCAGGCTATTTTTTAGACCCTCTCAGGATTTTTAGGAGGAATAACAAAGGGTATTTTGAAAAAACCATTGTAAGGCCTAATTATAGTTATTTAGGTAAATATACCATTTCTGAAAGTGTTATAAATTCAATAGTGGCTCATGAACTTATTTTATTTAATGAAGTTTACAAAGTTAATAAAGTTTTGACAGAAAAAAGGCCTGAAGGTATAATTTTAAAAGTAGACGTTACAATGAGGTATGGGTACAAAATTATCCCTGTATTAAAAGAAGCTATGAAAAATATAAAAAAACAATTGGAGTATATGACGGCCATAAATGTCCTGCAAATGGACATTTATGTAAAAAATTTGTATATAGAAAAAACAAATATTAGAGAAAAGGGTGTGTGATATGTACAAAATCGTGAGAAGAGAGGTATTAAATCCTGTAGTCAAACTCATGGATATTGAAGCGCCAAGAGTTGCAAAGAGTGCAAAGCCTGGCCAGTTTGTCATTATTAGAATTTATGATAAAGGGGAAAGAATTCCTCTTACTATTGCAGATTATGACCCGGAAAAGGGAACAGTTACAATTGTATTTCAAGAGGTTGGTAAATCGACGAAGCTATTGGGTACTCTCAATGAAGGAGATTATATTTTAGATTTTGTGGGGCCTTTGGGTAATACGATGGAAGTTCCCAAAGATGCAAAAAAGATATTAGGTGTTGGCGGTGGTGTAGGTATACCTGCTCTTTATCCAAAATTAAAAATGTTACATCAAGAAGGTTATAAAGTAGAGGCAATTTTAGGTGGACGAAGTGAGGAATATGTAATTTTCAAAAAAGAAATGGAAGCTGTGTGTGATAAAGTACATTATGCTACAGATGACGGTACTCTTGGCAAAAAAGGATTTGTCACGGATGTTTTAAAAGAGGTTTTAGAAAATGACAAAGAAGTAGATTATGTGATTACTGTAGGACCTGTTATAATGATGAAGAATGTTTGCAAAATGACTAAAGAATACAATATACCAACTATAGTAAGTATGAACCCATTGATGGTAGATGGGACAGGTATGTGTGGCGCTTGTAGGATTGAAGTTGGAGGAGAGACAAAGTTTGTATGTATGGATGGGCCGATTTTTGATGGACACCTTGTGAATTTTGATTTGGCAATGACAAGGCTCAATATGTTTAAAAAGCAAGAAAAAGTGTCATTAGAATTGTATGAACAACATCATGGAGGTGATCACCATGGCCGTTAAAGATAGAGTGCCTATGAAAGAACAGGATCCAAAAGAGAGAAGGAAAAATTTTAATGAAGTAGCGTTAGGATATACTGAAGAGGAGGCAATTGCTGAAGCTTCAAGGTGTATACAATGTCCTAAACCTACTTGTGTGGCCGGGTGTCCCGTCCATGTGAGAATACCAGAGTTTATAAAAGCAATTACGAAAAGAGAATTTGAAGAGGCTTATAAAATAATAAAGAGTACAAATAGTTTACCTGCCGTCTGTGGCAGAGTATGTCCGCAGGAAGAACAGTGTGAAAAGAATTGCGTATTAAATAAAATTGGCAAACCTATTGCTATTGGAAGATTAGAGAGATTTGTAGCTGATTATGCCCTTCAAAATAATATTGAAGAAGAAGTAAAGCCTGAGAAGAAAAATAAAAAAGTGGCTATAATAGGTGGAGGACCTGCAGGACTTACTTGTGCAGGAGACCTTCTAAAAATGGGCTATGATGTTACAATTTTTGAGGCTTTGCATGCTTTGGGTGGAGTTTTGACCTATGGGATTCCCGAATTTAGATTACCCAAGAGAATTGTGGAAGCAGAAATAGAAAGATTAAAGAAATTAGGTGCAAAAGTTGAGACTAACGTGGTTGTAGGAAGGACAGTTACAATTGACCAATTGATGGAGGAAGAAGGCTTTGAAGCAGTATTTGTTGGCACAGGTGCTGGACTTCCTAAGTTAATGGATATTCCGGGCAAGAATTTGAATGGTGTTTATTCTGCCAATGAATTTTTGACAAGAATAAATCTTATGAAAGCATATAAATTTCCTGAATATGATACTCCTATTGTAGTAGGTAAGAGAGTAGCTGTAATAGGTGGAGGAAATGTTGCAATGGATGCTGCACGTTCTGCTCTAAGGCTTGATGGGGTGGAAGAAGTAACTGTAGTATACAGGCGTTCAAAAGAGGAGATGCCAGCAAGGGCGGAGGAGATAGAGCATGCTATTGAAGAAGGTATAAAATTTGAGTTTTTAGCTAACCCAATAAGGATAAATGGGACAGAAGATGGATGGGTAAAAAGCATGGATGTAATAAGAATGGAATTAGGTGAGCCTGATAGCTCAGGAAGAAGGAGACCTATTGAAATACCTGGCTCTGAGTTTACTATAGAAGTAGATACAGTGATTATGGCTTTAGGAACAAGCCCTAATAATTTGATTCCTTCCACTACAAAAGATATCGAGATTCAAAAATGGGGCGGCATAATTGCTGATGAAACAGGTAAAACTTCAAAACCGGGTGTTTTTGCTGGGGGAGATGCAGTAACAGGAGCAGCAACTGTAATACTTGCAATGGGTGCTGGAAAGCAGGCGGCAAAGGCAATTGATGAATATTTGAGAAATAAAAAATGAAAATCCAATTTTATGCTATTTAAGTTTAATCTATCAAAATAATGTATAAGTATGTAGTAAATTTAGCATAATATTTTACTGATTTTAAAAATAATGTATACAAAATGTCAGATAAAGTAGATTATGCCCTTTAATGGGCATAATTTTTTTAAAAAAAATAGAAACATTACAACAAAAAGACTTTCGTAGTAAAAAAAATTGTGTTAAAATCCATATTAAAATTATTTTGTGGAGGGAGTATAAATATGCAAGAAAAGACGTTGAATCCGTTTGAAATTGCAAAGCAACAGCTTAAAATGGCTTGTGACAGGCTAGGAGTTGACCCTGTTGTATACGAGATTTTAAGTAAACCTCAAAAAGTTATAGAGGTTTCTATTCCTGTTAAGATGGATGATGGAAGTGTCAGAGTATTTACAGGCTTTAGAGCTCAACACAATAATGTTATTGGTCCTACAAAAGGAGGAATAAGGTTTCATCCTAATGTCAATGCTGATGAGGTTAAAGCTTTAGCTATATGGATGACTTTTAAATGCTCTGTTGTAGGAATTCCTTATGGCGGAGGAAAAGGAGGAGTTGCTGTAAAGCCAAAAGAGCTTTCTAAAGAAGAATTAGAAAGGTTATCAAGAGCGTTTATTGATGCTATTTATGATGAAATAGGTCCCAATAAAGATATCCCCGCACCAGATGTCAATACAAACAGTCAGATTATGGGATGGATGTTGGATGAGTACAATAAAATATCTAGAAAAAATAATCCCGGCGTAATTACTGGCAAACCCTTAAGTGTAGGAGGTTCAAAAGGAAGAGTTGCAGCAACAGGTTTAGGAGTAGCTATAACTGTAAGGGAATTAGCTAAGAAAATGGGATTAGAATTAAAAGGAGCTAAAGTAGCAGTTCAAGGCTTTGGAAATGTAGGCAGTTATACTGCTTTGATTTTACAAAAATATGGAGCAAAAATTGTGGCTATTTCTAATAGCAGGACTTGTATTTATAGTGAGAAGGGGATAGATGTAGAAAAATTGATAGAATATAGAGAAAAAACAGAGAATATAGCTGGATTCGCTGACACTAAAGAACTTCCAAAAGAAGAGATATTCACTTTAGATGTTGACATATTTGTTCCTGCTGCATTAGAAAATGTCATAACAAGTCAAAATGCAGATGAAATTAAAGCTAAGATAGTAGCAGAAGGTGCAAATGGTCCTACTACTCCTGAAGCAGATGAAATATTGGATAAAAAAGGTATTGTGGTAATTCCTGATATTTTGGCTAATGCTGGTGGAGTTACTGTTTCATATTTTGAATGGGTCCAAAATTTTTATGGTTTTTATTGGACAGAAGAAGAAGTTTTAAAAAGAGAGGAACAATTAATGGTTGATGCTTTTAATAGTGTATATGAAATAAGCCGCCAGTATAATGTCAATATGAGAACTGCTGCTTATATGCTCTCTATAAAGAGGGTTGCAGAGGCTATGAAAGCAAAAGGGTGGTACTAATAAACAAAAAAAAGCCGGTTTCGGCTTTTTTTTGTTTAGAAAAAATTATATAATAATAATTAACAGGACAGAGAAATATGATAGTTAGTGAGTAAATAAACTCAATGTGGGTGAGGAAAATGAAATATAGCGTGGAAGAAAAGGGGACAAAGGTAATTGTAAGGGGGATTGAAGACTTTAATCTCAAAGAGACTTTTGAGTGTGGGCAGTGTTTTAGATGGAATGAGGAAGAGGATGGAAGTTACACGGGAGTTGCATATGATAGAGTAGTAAATGTGAAATTAGAAGGAAATACTTTAATAATTGACAATACAGATTTAAATGACTTTTATGACATATGGTTTGATTATTTTGACTTAGGAAGGGATTACAGACAAATAAAAGAAAGTCTTTCAAAAGATCCTGTATTAAAAGAAGCGATACAATACGGACAGGGCATAAGAATTTTAAGGCAGGATACATGGGAGACACTCATTTCCTTTATAGTTTCTCAAAATAACAGAATACCTCAGATAAAAAAGGTTATAGAGAATTTGGCAAGCTCTTTTGGAAATCCAATTGAATACAAAGGGAAGGTTTATTACACTTTTCCTAAAGCAGAAGAATTAGTTATGTTTGATGTTGAGACGATTGCCCAAACAAAATGTGGCTTTAGAGCGAAATATATACTTGATGCTGCTTCCAAAGTTTTTTCCGGAGAAATAGACCTGTTAAAGTTGTTTGAATACAGTACTAATGAGATAAGAGATATTCTTATGAGTATAAATGGGGTAGGTCCAAAAGTTGCAGATTGTGTTATTTTGTATTCTATAGGCAGGTATGATACTTTTCCTACAGATGTATGGATAAAAAGAATTGTTGAATATTTGTATTTGAAAAGAGAAGGAACTCCTTTAGAAATTCAGTTATTTGCGATAGATAAGTTTGGAGATTTGTCTGGTTTTGCTCAACAGTATTTATTCTATTATGGTAGGGAGATGGGGAAAAAAATTTTTAACGAAAGGAAGAAATAAATGTTAGGAACTGTTGTAAATTCAATTGCAATAATTGTGGGTGGTACTATTGGCACTTTTCTTAAAGTAGGAATTCCGGAAAGGTTTAAAAATATAGTCATGCAGGGTGTTGCTTTAAGTGTTTTGATAATAGGAATTTCTAGTGGGCTACAGTTTAACAACTTAATGGTAGTAATTATAAGTCTTGTGATAGGCGGTGTGATAGGAGAAGCTTTAAACATTGAAGGGTATCTCAATAAGTTAGGGGATACCTTGCAGAGAAAGTTAAGCAAAGATAACAGTTCTACGATAAGCAAAGGGTTTGTAACAGCCAGTTTAGTTTATTGCATTGGGGCAATGGCAATTGTAGGTGCTTTGAAAGATGGACTTTCAGAAGACCACAGTATACTATTTGCTAAATCTGTTCTAGATGGAATTTCCTCAATAATTTTTGCTTCTACTTTTGGAATAGGTGTTGTTTTTTCAGCTATTTCGGTATTTTTGTATCAAGGTTCTATTTCATTAGGTGCATCTTTTTTGCAAGGGCTTTTGACAAAACCAGTGATTGACGACATGACAGCTGTAGGAGGAGTATTGATATTTGCGATTTCTTTGAATATGTTAGAGATTAAGAATATAAAAGTGGGGAATTTGTTGCCAGCTATTTTTATACCTATTTTTTATCAGATTTTACTAAACATGATAAAAGGATTTTAGGCGGTGTGAATATGAAGCCAATGAAAAGCATTGATGTGGCAAGAATTGCAATAAAAATGGCTATGTGTACAAGGGAAGAGGAAGAAATACTAAAAAACAAATATTGGCAACAAGGAGTAAAAGTTGCAGCTGTTGACTATGGTGGAGAATACGTAAATTCTATATCTAAAATTATTGAAAGAGCGGTAGTAGCGGCTAAAAGAGAAGGAATTATAGAAGACACACACGCTGCAGAAGGAGCTGTAGCAGGAGCTGCGCATGAAGCTGCTATACAAGTCATGAACAAAGCTATGGGACTTAATGTAGGTGGAAAAATAGGCATTGCCTATGCTGATGAGCATCTTTGTGTTTGTGTGTTTTTTGCTGTAGGGATGCTAAACTTAAATGAAGTGGCAATTGGACTAGGACATAGGTCATTAAAATGAGGGGTTAACCTCTCATACTCAGACTGTTGACAAACTTTCGCAAAGGAGATATTTTGCATAAGGAGTGACTTGTTACAAAGCGGCAACAAAAAAACTTAGCAAGACCGAGGGTGGAGGCAGGGCCGAAGCCAAGGAAGGCGGAGGCGGGCACTAAGACAAGGATGTCGCCTGACGGGGTACCCTGCCGGAATCCGAAGGTCGAGCTTAGTTTTGTCGCTTTGAAACATCGGAGCGACGATGCAAAATATCTCCTTTGAATATTTTTAGCTTTGTGAACAAACTGAAACGAGGGGTTAACCCCCTCATACTTTTTTTAACGCCTCTTCTATATTTATCATTCCACTACCTTGGGTCCATAGACCTGCCTCGTCAATTTTTGTAGCTGTTGCTTTTAATATATTTTTTATTTGCACATTGGTCAAATGAGGATTTTTTTCTAGTAACAATGCTGCTGCTCCTGCTACCATTGGTGTTGCCATGGAAGTTCCTGTTGCTGTCCTATAAGCTTTGCTTATCATTATTTCATCTGTACCAAAGGGTACATTTCCAGAAGCAGTAGATACTATTTTTAC
The DNA here is from genome assembly GCA_012840485.1 of Clostridia bacterium. GTDB lineage: Bacteria > Bacillota > Thermoanaerobacteria > Thermoanaerobacterales > Thermoanaerobacteraceae > Thermoanaerobacter. The sequence goes on from DULG01000039.1 coordinate 17,266, forward strand.
TCCAGGAGCCACTACATCTGGTTTATACATATAAGGTCCTCCTCTTCCAGAAAATTTAGCTATTTCGTCATCACTTCTATCAGGAGTCCTTTTGTCATCGACTGCCCCTACTGTTATTGCATTTCTACTTGTACCAGGAGAAGTTATTGTATTGTAATTGGGGCCTGAATTTCCTGCTGCGATTGTCGCTACTAAGCCGTTTTTCCACAGAGTATCAATACCCCTCACCAGAGGGTCAAGAAAAGTAGGAAGAGAAGGAGTTTCTCCTATTGAAAGAGATACTATCTTTATATTGTATTTGTCTTTATTATCCAATATCCATTGCATTCCTGCTAATATGTCAGAGGATAAGCCTCTACCATAAGCATCTAATACTTTTACTGATACTATATTAGCTTCTGGAGCTACTCCTTTGTATTTTCCGTTAGAAGCATATCCGTTTCCTGCTGCATCTCCAGCTACGTGAGTGCCATGGCCGTTGTCGTCATAAGGCTGTTTTTTTCCGTTTACTACATCGTGAAATGCCACTATGCGATTTTTTGGTTTAGTAAAATCAGGATGAGGATATATTCCTGTATCTAAAAAGGCAATTGTTACTCCTTTTCCTGTATAGCCTAAATCGTTGACTTTTCGAGAGGCAATTTCTTGTGTAGCGATGTTAAGCTGAAGCTTCACAGTTGAATCTTCTGCTATAAAATGGACTCCTTTTAGGGATGCAAAATTTTTTAGTTTGTCACAAGGCAAATTTACTGACCAAGCTTTTATAATTGGTAGTTCAAATTTTATGCTGCCACCTATTTTTTCAATTCTTTTTTTTAAAGTTTCATAGGGAAGATGGGAATACAAAATTACTGGAACACATTCACTTCTTAAATACAACGCTTTGCTTAAAAGCCTCTTGTCGATTTTATTAGTTACATAAATTTCTTTTGCCATTTTTGAAAAAGCAAGTAAGGGAATTATATTCATTTGCATACCTCCTTTCCTGCTACTAACACAATATGTGAAATATAAAAATTTGCTAGTGCAAATTTTAAAAAGTGTCACCTTAATAAGTAATGTCATATTATGTATTAGGTCTGAAAAGACCTCCATATATAAAAGGCTGAAGCTTGAAAGGAGGAAAATGTTTATGCCAGTAGATAAAAGCGGAGCTGGATTTGGCTGGTGGTTTTGGATCATAATAATAATTCTCTTGATCTTCTTGTTTGTACCAGGAATTATTGTTGAAGAACCAAAGGCTTAATTCAGGATAAAAAATGGTTAAAGGAGGATTAGTATGGCAGGAACAAGCTCTGTTTTTGGTGAAACCAATTTGCTGTTTTTCTTCTTAATACTTGTTTTAGCGCTTGGTGGAGGCTGGCTGAATGTATCATGGTCTTTAGAAACATTGCTACTTTTCTTCATACTTCTTGTGATAATAATGGATGGCGGGTTGGGCTGGTTTTTCAATGAAGTAAAATAAAGTTATAAGGGCTCTATCCTGTGGTAGAGCCCTTTCTACTTAGGAAATTTTAATGTATATGGAGTGATAGAATATGACTTTATCTGGAGATACCCTTTTGTTTTTTTTCGTGATTTTAACGTTGGTACTAGATGTGAAATTCGAATTGGATAGCCTTCTATTTTTCTTTTTATTACTTGTAATTTTGCAACAAGAAAAACCGCGGGAAAAAGCAAAAAAATTTTTATGGTCATTGGCTGGAATCAATTTCTAGTAACATCTAATCGTAGCTTTACGTATTATATTAGTAGCCCCACCCATAAAAAATTCCATGTCGTTTATTTTTGAAGGAGGGTAATATTTATGCCAGAAGAAAAAGGAGTAGGTTTTGTAGCAGGATGGTTCTGGATTTTCATAATAATTATTTTAATATTTCTCTTTATTCCAGGGATAATTATTTGGGAAAAAAATTAGACAAAAATAGGGGTAGTCTATAATAATAGACTAGCCCCTTACATATACTTAGTAAGAGATTAAAAATTAGGGGGAATTTGTTTTGCAAAAGGAAATATTGTTAAAAATACTTGCAATAGAGCTTTTAATAATAGCTTTTGTAAAATATCAGGTGATGGGAACAGAGGATTTCAAGGAAGAAAAAAAACTTTCAGAAGAGGAAAAGGATAAATTAGTTCCTCCGCAAGAAGAAAAAAAAGTAGCAGCAGATCTGTATGAAGTAATAAGCAAAGGAAAAGATTTTATGGGAAGTGTAAAGCCCTATTTAAACAAAAGGGACCAGTATTATGTAGATATGTTTGCTAAAGTGGCAGAGATAATAGAAATACAAAAAAATTTAATGAGCCTTTCTGAAGAAGAAATTGAGACAGAAGAAAAAACTGAAGTTGATAAGATAGGGCTTTTAAAAGCAATAAAACCTTACATAACTGAGGATAAACAGGTTGTAATAGATAAATTTTTAAAATTTCATGAGGCCTTAAAAAATTTGCAAGAAAAGATGCAAAAGTATTCAAAGGAAGAGGATAAAAAAGAAAATATTTTTGATAAAATAGTTGATATTTATGAGGCTATAAGGCCTATAATTCCAGAAGATAAAATTGAAGAGACAGACAAATTGGCAAAGAATATAAAATTATTAGAGGTACTAAATAAAGCAGAGGGCATTATGAATAGCACAAGAGAAGATAAAAAGCAAAATCAACTTCCTGCTAGAAAAGATAAAGAAGAACAGGGAGAAGAAGAAGAAACTGAGATAAAGGAGCATAAAGAAGAAAATAAAGAGGAAAAAGATTCATTGACTCAAGACTTGCCAGACCAGCAGTTGGCAATTATAGATAATTTAAAGTTTATGTTGACAAAAGAGCAGCAACAGTATATGTATAATATGATCAATTATCTTAAACAGCAGGGGTTAGTTAAATCTGAAGGCAAAAAAGAAGAAAAAAAGGAAGGGGAATAAATTTTTCCCTGTATTTTTTTATTTTAAAATACAAAACAAAGAAATATGGTTTAAATCGATAAATAATGGCATAAAATTATAATATTTTGGGGAAAATCATAAATAATCAGACCATATGGCTTAAAATGGGCTATAATCGGGTTTGATATGTTTTACCACTTAAATTAATATAGAGATTGGGATTAGCACTCACAGAAGCTGAGTGCTAACAAATGAAGGAGGAGGGATAAAGAGTATGAGGTTAAAACCACTCGGAGACAGGATTGTAGTCAAAGTAATTCAAGCCGAAGAAGTTACAAAAGGTGGAGTTATTCTACCAGGTACAGCTAAAGAGAAACCACAACAAGGGGAAGTTGTTGCAGTAGGGACAGGGCAATACATAGATGGCAAGAAAGTGGAATTGGAAGTAAAAGTTGGTGACAGAGTAATCTTCTCCAAGTATGCTGGGACAGAAGTTAAATTAGATGGTGAAGAATATTTACTTTTAAGAGAGAGCGATATTCTAGCAATTATCGAATAAGGAGGTAGTTAAAAATGGCAAAGCAAATCAAATACGGTGAAGATGCTCGCAGAGCATTAGAAAGAGGAGTTAATGCAGTTGCTAATACTGTAAAAGTTACATTAGGACCAAGAGGCAGAAACGTAGTACTTGACAAAAAATATGGTTCCCCAACTGTTACAAATGACGGTGTTACAATTGCGAGAGAAATTGAATTAGAGGACCCATTTGAAAATCAAGGAGCTCAACTTTTGAAAGAGGCTGCTACAAAGACCAATGACGTTGCAGGTGATGGTACAACGACTGCAACCCTTTTGGCGCAAGCAATGGTCCGTGAAGGCCTCAAAAACCTTGCTGCAGGAGCTAACCCCATGCTTTTGAAAAGAGGTATGGCAAAAGCTGTAGATGCAGCAGTTGAAGGATTAAAGAGAATATCAAAACCTATTGACAATAAAGAGTCAATTGCTCATGTAGCTTCTATATCAGCTGCTGATGAAGAGATAGGTAATCTTATTGCAGAAGCAATGGAGAAAGTAGGCAAAGACGGTGTTATAACAGTTGAAGAATCAAAGACATTGGGTACAACCCTTGAAGTTGTTGAAGGAATGCAATTTGACAGAGGATATATTTCTCCATACATGGTAACAGATGCAGAAAAGATGGAAGCTGTACTAGAAGAGCCTGTTATACTCATAACAGACAAAAAACTTTCAAATATTCAAGAGCTGTTGCCACTTTTAGAGCAAATAGTACAACATGGGAAGAAACTTCTTATTATTGCTGATGATGTAGAAGGTGAAGCATTAGCTACGTTAGTCGTCAATAAATTAAGAGGCACCTTCTCTTGCGTTGCAGTAAAAGCTCCTGGCTTTGGTGACAGGAGAAAAGAAATGTTACAAGATATTGCAATTCTCACAGGTGGACAAGTGATTTCTGAAGAATTGGGTTATGACTTAAAAGATGTGACATTGAACATGCTTGGACGTGCAAGACAAGTAAAAGTTACAAAAGAATACACGACAATCGTAGGTGGAGCGGGCAATCCAGAAGATATCAAGAAGAGAATTAATCAAATAAAAGCCCAAATTGAAGAGACTACGTCTGATTATGATAGAGAAAAATTGCAAGAGAGACTTGCAAAATTGGCTGGTGGCGTAGCTGTTATTCAAGTAGGTGCTGCAACTGAGACGGAACTTAAAGAAAAGAAACATAGAATTGAAGACGCATTAGCAGCTACAAAAGCGGCAGTAGAAGAAGGTATAGTGCCAGGTGGCGGTATTGCACTTCTCAATGTAATGGAGGACGTACAAAAAGTGGTTGACTCCTTAGAGGGAGACTTTAAGACAGGTGCTAAGATAGTGTTGAGAGCATTAGAAGAACCAGTAAGGCAAATTGCTGAGAATGCTGGTGTCGATGGGTCTGTGGTAGTAGAAAGAATAAAAGCTGAAAAAGATCCAAACTTTGGATATGATGCTTATAAAGAAGAATACACTGACATGATAAAAGCAGGTATTGTTGATCCAACAAAAGTTACAAGAACAGCACTTCAAAATGCTACGTCAATTGCTTCAATGATACTCACTACAGAGGCAATAGTAGTAGATATACCAGAAAAGAACCCACCAATGCCAAATCCAGGAGCAGGAATGGATATGATGTAATCAAAAAAGGCTGAGTTGAGGCTCAGCCTTTTTTAGCTTTTAAAACTTGACACTTTTATTATTCTCTGATAAAATACTTTTGTAGCAAAATTAAGCGCCCGTAGCTCAGCAGGATAGAGCAGCAGTTTCCTAAACTGCGTGCCGGAGGTTCGAGTCCTCTCGGGCGCACCATTTTTAAAACCCGTATATTAAAAATGACCACAAAATGGACACATAAAAAATAATGACCTCTCAAAAGAGAGGTCATCTAATTTTTTTACTGCTTCTTTCTGCATATTAGGTAAAACATGGGAATAAATATGTAACATTGACTTGGCTGTGGTCCCAAGATCTTGACACTATCTTTTTGTGTCCATTATATTGACATGGATCCAGTTCTGGGATACAATCGTTCTGGGATACAATCCATAATAAAGACGCCTAAAAGTACTATTACAAACCTTGCAAAGAAACTAGCCTTTAAAACATTTATCCTTATAGAATATTGTTAGTATAGTTTGGAGCTTAATTGGGGAGTGTTGTATGATAAAGCCAAAAGCATTAAAATTTGGTGATACCTTAGGGGTTATTGCCCCAGCCAGTCCTACCAGCTCAGAGGAAAATGTAAAAAAAGCCCATAAAAAGCTAATGGACATGGGTTTCAAGGTGAAAATGGGAAAAAGCTGCTACGAACGTTATGGCTATCTTGCTGGAACTGATGACTTAAGGGCTGCAGATTTAAATAATATGTTTAGGGACAAAGAAGTGAATGGAATAATATGTTTAAGAGGTGGTTATGGAACTCCACGAATTTTGGATTTAATAGATTATAAATTGATAAAAAATAATCCGAAGGTATTTATAGGATATAGCGATATAACGGCCCTTCATATTGCAATCAATCAATTATCAAATTTAGTAACTTTCCATGGCCCCATGGTGACGTCAGATATTATTGGAACCTTTAGTGAATTTTCAAAGGATAGTTTATATAATTCTGTCCTTTACAATGGTTTTAATAAAACTATTAAAAACCCTGTAGGAGAAGAAATAAAAATAATCAACGGCGGTGTGGCAGAAGGTGTGATTATAGGAGGAAATCTATCCCTAATAGTAGCTACTTTAGGAACTCCTTATGAGATTCGTTTAAAGGGTAAAATATTATTCATAGAAGAAATAGGAGAAGAACCCTATAGAATAGATAGAATGCTTACTCAGTTAAGGCTATCAGGCAAACTTCATGAAGCAGAAGGGATAATCCTTGGAGATTTTAAAAACTGCATACCCAAAAGTCCTGAACCCTATGATTCTCTGACTTTGGAACAGGTAATAGAGGATATAATCAAGCCCCTGAATAAACCTACTCTATTCAATTTAAAAGCAGGTCATTGTGAACCTAAGGTAACCCTACCTTTTGGAGTGAAGGCAAGATTAGATGCCGATAAGGGGAAACTAACTCTATTAGAAAGACCAGTTATTAACAATGGGTAGTTAAAAAGAAGTTAAAAATAAGGGAAAGAAATAGAGCACTTTAAGATATTTTATAAAAATGTAGTGACAACCAAATGACAACATGACAACGCACGAAGCAAAAAGTTATAAAATACTGTGGTACAAAATGGAATATACAAAGCTTAAAAACCTTGAGAAATCAGCATTTTATAAACCACAATAATATATGGTCAAAAAAATTAACGAATAGATTAAAACATGTTAAAATTTTTAATAAAATATATTTGTATTACTTTAGAAAGTGAATAAAGATACTAGTTAAAAGAGTGGAACAAATACAGTAATGGGTTTGTGATAATCAGATGTCAGATACTTTTTCTTTTATCGTACCATAAAGGAATAGAGTAATAAAGGTGAAGTATTAAAAAATTCACAACTCTTTTTCCATCTTAAAAAATTGAAAAATTTTGTCCTTAATCTTAAAAAAATCTGATTTTTCTATTATCCTATAACCTAATTTTTCATAAAGTTTAATCGCCTTTTCATTTTCTACTTCTACATCTAACACTATTCTTTTGCACTTTAGTTTTTTTGCCTCTTGTTCTATTTCCTCTAGCAGCTTATTTCCCAATCCAAGATTTCGAAACTCAGAATATACTGCAATATTGCTTAGGTAATATTCTTCTTTTGCAATTTTTCCTAATATCTTTGAAGCTTTAAATAAAAGAGGAAGCTTTCTTACAAAATCGAATTTTAAGTACTTAGCAAGAAGCAAACCAGTATTTAACTCTTCTTGCACCTTTTGTTCGAAATCATATCCTAAAGTCATGCCAGTTATTTTGTTATTTACTTCAATGAAAATCGAATGTTCAAAACTGAAGAAATTCTTAGGCTGTTTAAATAAATATTCCATTAATTCTTTTACTTTAGGTCCAAAAAGATAGGAAAAGAAAGAGGGAGCAGAAAGTAAAATGAGTTCAGAGAATTCTTTTGCATATTCAGGTTTTCCATTTTTTACAAAGATATTATTCATTTTTTACTCCTCCAAATATTCATCAAAATTTTGGATTATACCATAATTCTATCATAATCCAGAAGAAATGTTGAAAATTGTCCTGTTGACAGGGACATTGAAATTTGATATATTGAATAATAAATTGTCGAGAAAAATGGATATTTTAAAAAGAAAGTCCATATAATCCTGGGAATATGGCACGGGAGTTTCTACAAAGCAGCCGTAAACTGCTTTTCTATGGGCGGAATTTGCCTTTACTTTTTACCTGAGGAATTCTGCCCTCGGGTTTTTAATTTTCAAATTGTATAAACTGTAAAATTTTGAACCATTCTAATTAATTAGCAAAGATTTTATTTGATACATATGATATAATAAATCAAAAGGGAGATGTAATCGATGGAAGAAAAGTTTATTAAAGAAGGTTTAACTTTTGACGATGTATTATTGATCCCTGCAAAGTCTGAAGTTCTTCCTAAAGATGTAGACTTAAAAACAAGACTTACTAAAAAGATTACTTTAAATATTCCCTTGATGAGTGCAGGGATGGATACTGTTACAGAATCCAAACTTGCTATTGCTATAGCAAGGGAAGGTGGTATAGGAGTAATTCACAAAAACATGTCTGTTGAAAGACAAGCATTGGAGGTTGACAAAGTCAAAAGGTCAGAGCATGGTGTCATAGCGGATCCTTTCTTTTTATCTCCTGACCATACTATAAGAGATGCTGCAGAACTCATGGCAAGGTATAGAATATCGGGAGTACCTATCACTGTGGATTCAAAACTTGTGGGAATAATAACTAATAGGGACATAAGATTTGAAGACGACTTGGATAAGCCAATAAGAGAAGTTATGACAAAGGAAAATCTAGTTACTGCTCCTCCTGGAACTACTTTAGAAGAAGCGAGGCAGATACTAAAAAAGCACAAAATAGAAAAATTACCTTTAGTGGATGAAAACAATGTTTTAAAAGGACTCATAACTATAAAGGACATAGAAAAAGCAATAGAGTTTCCCAATGCTGCAAAGGACAGCAAGGGAAGGCTTTTAGTTGCTGCTGCTGTTGGCGTTGGAAAAGACATGATGGACAGAGTTAAAGCGTTAGTGGAAGCAGGAGTAGATGCCATTGTAATAGATACACCTCATGGTCATTCTAAAGGAGTATTAGAAGCTGTCTCTAAAATAAAAGACAAATATCCAGATGTACAGTTAATTGCAGGAAATGTGGCTACTGCTGAGGCTACAAGAGATTTAGTTGAAAGAGGAGCTGACTGTGTAAAAGTTGGAATCGGACCTGGTTCAATTTGCACAACGAGGGTAATCGCTGGAGTAGGAGTTCCCCAAATTACTGCTATTTATGATTGTGCTCAAGAGGCGGACAAGTATGGTATACCTGTAATAGCAGACGGAGGAATAAAGTATTCAGGAGACATTGTAAAAGCTATTGCAGCGGGAGCTTCTGTTGTTATGCTGGGAAGTCTTTTTGCAGGAACAGAAGAAAGTCCTGGGGAAATTGAAATATATCAAGGTAGGAGTTACAAGGTATACAGAGGTATGGGCTCTTTAGGCGCTATGAAAGAAGGAAGTTCAGATAGGTATTTCCAGGAAGATGCGACTAAACTTGTGCCAGAAGGAGTAGAAGGAAGAGTGCCCTATAAGGGACCCTTAAAAGAAACAGTTTATCAATTGGTTGGTGGCTTAAGATCAGGAATGGGGTACTGTGGCGTGCGCAATATTGAAGAGCTGAGGACCAAGACAAAGTTTATAAAAATAACACAGGCGGGATTAACTGAAAGCCATCCTCATGATATAATTATTACAAAAGAAGCTCCTAATTACAATTTGAGATAAGAGGAGGATTTTGATGGGGATTAAACGTGAAGTTGTTCTTATTTTGGATTTCGGCGGACAATACACTCAATTAATTGCAAGGAGAATAAGGGAAGCTAATGTCTTTTGTGAAATTGTTCCTTATAATATTTCTCCTGAAGAAATAAGAAAAAAAGAACCCAAGGGTATTGTACTTTCTGGAGGGCCAGCTAGTGTATACGCCAAAAATGCTCCAGAGTGCGATAAAGAAATTTTTGAATTAGGATATCCTGTACTGGGTATATGTTATGGAGCACAGCTTATGACAGAGCTTTTAGGAGGAAAAGTGGCTCCGGCACCTGTAAAAGAATATGGAAAGACAGAAATTGTACTTAATAATACTATTCCTTTGTTTAAAGGTATAGAGAGAGATACAATTGTTTGGATGAGTCATACAGATCAAATAGAACTCCCACCTCCAGATTTTAAAGTCGTAGCTTCTACTGACAATTGTCCTATTGCAGCTATTGCAAATGTGGAAAAGAACTTATATGCAGTTCAATTCCATCCTGAAGTTTCACACACTCACAGGGGTACAGAGATTATAAGGAATTTCTTATTTGAGGTATGTGACTGTGCAGCAGATTGGACTATGGATTCTTTAATTGAGCAAACAGTAAAAGAAGTGAGGGCAAAAGTAGGCAATCACAAAGCAGTTTGTGCTTTATCAGGGGGAGTAGATTCGTCAGTTGCTGCAGTATTAGTAGACAGAGCAATACACAACCAATTAGTGTGTATTTTTGTCGATACAGGTCTTTTAAGAAAAAATGAAGGAGACATGGTGATAGAAACTTTTAGAAAAAATTATGACATGAACATAATTCGCGTGGATGCAAAAGACAGATTTTTATCAAGACTAAAAGGAGTTACAGATCCAGAGGAGAAAAGAAAGATTATTGGAAATGTTTTTATAGAAGTATTTAAAGAAGAGGCAATGAAGATTGGAGATGTAAAATTTTTAGTGCAAGGGACTTTATATCCTGATGTAATTGAAAGTGGAAATGGAATATCTTCTACTATAAAAAGCCATCACAATGTAGGAGGATTGCCTGAAGACATAGGGTTTGAACTTATAGAACCTTTGAGAATGCTTTTTAAAGATGAAGTAAGGCAGGTAGGCAAGGAATTAGGTATTCCCGAGGAAATATTGTATAGACAACCTTTTCCTGGGCCAGGATTGGCAGTGAGAATCGTTGGAGAAGTTACAGAAGAGAAGCTGGAAATTTTAAGGCAAGCAGACAGTATAGTTTTAAGAGAGATGAAAAAATTTGGGTGGTACAATAAGGTGTGGCAGTCCTTTGCGATTTTGCCTGGTATAAAAAGTGTCGGTGTCATGGGAGATGAGAGAACTTACGCTAATGCAATAGTGCTTAGGGTGGTAGATAGTTATGATGGTATGACAGCAGATTGGACAAAATTACCCTATGAAATTTTGGAAAGCATATCTACAAGTATTACTAATGAAGTGCCAGGAGTAAATAGAGTCCTTTATGATATTACATCAAAGCCTCCAGCTACAATAGAATGGGAATAAAATACGAACATTAATTAAAAATTTTTATAAAAAATTCGTTAATTTTGTTGACTTATATTAAAAAAGTTGATAAGATATATTATGGAAAAATGAATAAAGAACACTCATATAATCTCGAGAATATGGCTCGAGAGTTTCTACCGAACAACCGTAAATTGTTCGACTATGAGTGAAAGTGTACCTAGGGTTCCAGCCTAGTTAGAGGTGTTTGGTCCGAGCGGTACAGGTATATTTTCATATACTACACCTTAGGGACAAAAGCCCGGGAGGATAGGTTTCACTCGCATTGTATCATGAAATCTATTCTTTTCCGGGCTTGATTGTTTTTATTTGTTACAGCAGGCGGGAAAATAATACTAGAACAGGAGGATCACAATGGAAAAAGTGAGCAAAGTGCATTATAAAAATTCTTTAACAGGTTTAGCTAATAGGATTTGGAAATTAGAAGAACACAACACCAATGTAAAGACAGAAATGCTGGCTGGCATTACTACTTTTATAACTATGGCTTATATTATGTTTGTAAATCCTATCATTTTAAAACAGGCGGGAATGGACCCAGGGGCAGTTTTTGTGGCTACCTGTCTTGCTTCAGCAATTGGAACTCTTATGATGGCTTTTTATGCTAATTACCCCTTTGCACAGGCTCCAGGTATGGGACTTAATGCTTTTTTTACTTACACTGTAGTTTTAACAATGGGATACACTTGGCAAGAGGCTTTAGCTGCTGTATTCTTTTCAGGAATTATATTTATCTTAATTACTGTTTCTGGACTTCGTGAGATGATTGTGGATGCTATTCCAATGTCATTAAAGTATGCTGTAAGTGGCGGAATAGGTTTATTTATAGCTTTTATTGGGCTTAAAAATGCAGGTATTATTGTGGCAAATGAAGCTACTTATGTAGGATTTGGGGATTTGACTAATCCTGGGACACTTCTTGCCATTGCGGGACTTTTTATAACAGCGATATTGATGTCAAGAAACGTAAAAGGTTCAATACTTCTTGGCATATTGATAACTACAGTATTGGGACTTTTTACTGGAATAGTGAAATTACCCTCTGATTTTAATATAATTAAAATGCCACCAAGTCTTGCACCTACGTTTCTTAAATTGGATATAAAAGGACTTTTGGGAATTGGCAAGGATATAGGTTTTCTTTCACTTTTCACCAGCATGCTATATGTAGTTTTATCTTTTACTTTTGTAGATTTATTCGATACTATTGGTACTTTTATAGGAACAGGTTCAAAAGCTGGAATGTTAGATGAAAACGGCAAAATGCCTAATATGAAAAAAGGACTTATGTCAGATGCTATTGCCACCACGATAGGCTCTCTTTTAGGAACTTCTACTGTTACTACTTATGTTGAAAGTGCTGCAGGTATTGCAGAAGGCGGAAGAACAGGTCTTACTGCTTTTGTGACAGGTATTTTGTTTTTAGTGGCACTGTTTTTCTCACCAATAGCTTTGCTGGTACCTACGCAAGCTACTGCTCCTGCTCTTATTATTGTTGGCGTCTTAATGATGGGCTCTATTAGAAATATAAACTTTGAAGATTTTACAGAGGCTATGCCTGCTTTTCTTGCTATAATTGCTATGCCTTTCACTTTTAGCATTGCTAATGGTATTGCTGCAGGTCTTATTGCGTATCCTATTGTAAAAATTGCAGCAGGAAGAGCAAAAGAAATTCATCCTATTGTGTACATTCTTGCGTTTTTATTCGTATTGCGTTTTGCTACACTTGCTGGTTAAAAATAAGACCCCAATTAGCATGACTAATTGGGGTCTTAAAAGAATAGGGGGTAATATTAATAATGATACCTAAAGTTGCAATCATAGTTGGAAGTAAATCTGATTTGCCAATTATTGAAAGGTGCACAAAAATTTTTGACCAATTCGAAATTTCTTATGATGTTAAAGTTTTATCTGCTCACAGAACTCCTTTTGAGACGCAGGAGTTTGCCGTAAACGCCGATAAATATTATGATATCATTATCGCGGCAGCCGGGAAAGCGGCCCATTTACCGGGGGTCATTGCCTCTTACACATTGTTACCAGTTATTGGACTTCCAATAAAGTCTTCTATTTTAGATGGTCTTGACTCCCTTTTATCAATTGTTCAAATGCCCAAAGGTGTACCTGTTGCAACAGTAGCTATAGATGGAGCAGAAAATGCAGCACTTTTAGCTTGTCATATTCTCTCTTTGAAGTATCCTTATTTGAAGGATGTGCTGACAGACTATAGAAATCAAATGGCGGAAGAAATATTAAATAATTAGAAAATATGAGAAAGGAGAAGTAAAAATGATAAAAAAAGAATTGCTTTACGAAGGGAAAGCAAAAAAAGTTTACAAAACAGAAGACGAAAACTATTATATCATTGAGTATAAAGATGATGCAACTGCTTTTAATGGACTTAAAAAAGGTACAATTTCTGAAAAAGGAGTGTTAAATAATAAGATCTCGGCAATATTATTTGCATTATTAGAGAAAAATAATATCCCTACTCATTATGTAAAAAGATTAACTGATAGAGAAATGCTGGTAAAAAAGGTTGAAATCTTGCCTTTAGAGGTTATTATCAGAAATTATGCTGCAGGAAGTATTTCTAAAAGGTTAGGCATTGAAGAAGGAGTTAAGTTCAAAACACCAGTCTTAGAGTTTTGCTATAAAAATGACGAATTAGGAGATCCGATGATTAATGAATATCATATAGAAGCACTTGAACTTGCTACTAAAGAAGAAGTTGAAGTGATAAAAGAAAGTGCATTTAAAGTCAACGAAATTTTATCAGAATATTTTTTATCTAAAGACATTATTTTGGTAGATTTTAAATTAGAATTTGGGAAAAGTAGTGAAGGAATATTATTAGCTGATGAAATTTCTCCAGATACTTGCAGATTCTGGGACAAAAACACTATGGAAAAGCTTGATAAAGACAGATTCAGAAGAGATTTAGGCAAAGTAGAAGAGGCATATTTAGAAATTTTAAAAAGACTTGGAGGTATGTAAGGTGCTAATTGCAAAAGTTTATATAACTTTAAAAAAAGGAATATTAGACCCTCAGGGAAAAGCAGTAAAGGGAGCTTTACACTCATTGGGATACGAAGAGGTAAAAGATGTGCGGGTTGGAAAATATATGGAATTAACTTTTGAGGATGGCGATTTATCCCTCATAAAGGACAAAGTAGATGAGATGTGCGAAAGGATACTGACAAACCCAATTATTGAAGATTACACCTTTGAAATTGTGGAGGGATAAAGATGAAATTTGCTGTTATAGTTTTTCCAGGGTCCAATTGCGATGTGGACTGCTATTATGCCGTTAAAGATGGGCTTGTTGAAGAAGTAGAATATGTGTGGCATCAAGAAAAAAATTTGAGTAAGTACGATGTTATAATGTTACCAGGAGGATTTTCTTATGGTGATTATTTGAGGGCAGGAGCTATTGCTAGGTTTTCGCCTGTCATGGAGGCTGTCAGAGAAGAAGCAGAAAAAGGAAAATTTATTATAGGCATATGCAACGGATTTCAGATACTTACAGAAGCAGGGCTTTTGCCGGGAGCTTTGAGAAAAAATGAAGGTCTGAAATTTATTTGCAAGACTGTCAGCATAATAGTTGAAAATGACAAAACTCCTTTTACTACAAGGCTTAAAAAAGGGCAGGAGATTTTACTTCCAATTGCTCATGGAGAAGGCAATTATTATGTAGATGACAAAACTTTAAAAGAACTAAAAGAAAACAATCAAATTGTTTTTAGGTACAAAGAAAATATCAACGGCTCTGTTGAGAGAATAGCCGGAGTTATAAATAAAAAAGGAAATGTTTTAGGAATGATGCCTCATCCAGAGAGAGCTTATGCCCCCTTGCTGGGTAATACTGACGGGCTTTATATCTTAGGGTCAATAGTGGATAATTTTGTAAAAGGCGGGGTTTAAGGATGGATAAAATATGGAGAGAATTAGGACTTACTGATGAGGAGTATGAGAAGATTATTTCGATATTAGGAAGAGAGCCTAATATAACTGAATTAGGTATGTATAGTGTTATGTGGTCTGAACATTGTGCCTATAAAAACTCTAAACCTCTTTTAAAATATCTACCTACAAAAGGTGAAAGAGTAATACAAGGACCGGGAGAAAATGCAGGAGTATTGGATATTGGAGATAATTTAGCAGTTGTGATGAAGATAGAAAGCCATAACCACCCTTCTGCAATTGAACCCTATCAAGGAGCAGCTACAGGTGTTGGGGGAATAATAAGAGATATATTTACAATGGGGGCAAGGCCAATTGCTCTTTTAGATTCTTTGCGATTTGGGACTCCTGACGACAAAAGAACCAAATATATTATTGAAAATGTAGTAGCCGGAATAGCAGATTATGGAAATTGCATGGGTATTCCCACAGTAGGGGGAGAAACCTACTTTGAAGAAAGTTATAAAGGAAATCCTCTAGTAAATGCTATGTGTGTGGGGGTAATTGAAAAAGACAAGATAAAAAGAGGTGTAGCACGGGGAATAGGAAACCCTGTCATGGTAGTTGGGTCTACTACAGGAAGAGATGGAATTGGAGGGGCAAGCTTTGCTTCACAGGAGTTGAATGAGGAATCTGAAGAAAAGAGGCCTTCAGTTCAAGTTGGTGACCCCTTTATGGAAAAACTTCTTTTAGAGGCATGTTTAGAGCTTTTTGAGACTGATGCGGTAGTTGCCATACAGGACATGGGTGCGGCAGGACTTACCTCTTCTTCATGTGAAATGGCCGCTCGCGGGGGAGTTGGGATGGAACTAGATCTTGATAAAGTACCTTTAAGAGAAGAAGAGATGACACCTTATGAGATAATGCTCTCTGAATCTCAGGAAAGGATGTTGGTGGTAGTACAAAGAGGCAGAGAAGAAGAAGTAGAGAAAGTATTCAAAAAATGGGGATTGAATGCGGCTACAATAGGGAAAGTCACTGATGATGGGATGATAAGGGTTTTAAAAGATGGAAAAATAATGGCAGAAGTCCCTGCTAAGTCCTTAACTGATGCTCCTCAATACATTAGAAATGAAAAAATCCCTTCTTGGCAACAAGAACTTAATCAGTTAAATGTAAATGAAATAAAGCCTCCAGAGGATTTGAATAATGCCTTGCAAGATGTGATTTCTTCTTTGAACATTGCCAGTAAAGAATGGATATACACTCAGTACGATTATATGGTTAGAACAGACACAGTGATAATACCGGGAATGGATGCGGCTGTTTTAAGAATAAAAGGGACAAATAAAGGGATAGCACTTGTCACAGACTGCAATGGAAGATACTGTTATTTAGAACCTTATGTAGGGTCTCAAATCGCGGTAGCTGAAGCAGCTCGAAATCTTTGTATGGTAGGTGCTACTCCTATAGGGGTTACTGATTGTTTGAATTTTGGAAACCCAGAAAAAGAAGAGACATATTGGCAGTTAAAAAATTCTATACTTGGCATAACAAAAGCCTGTGAGGAACTTGGCATTCCTGTGGTGAGTGGCAATGTAAGTCTTTACAATGAAAGCGAAGAAGGGCCGATCTATCCTACGCCTGTAATAGGAATGGCAGGGCTTATAGAAGACATCTCAAAAATCTGCACAATGGATTTTAAAGAGGAAAAAGATGCAGTTATAGCATTAGGGGAAAACAAAGGGGAAATTGGAGGAAGTGAATATCTTAAAGTCTGTTTTAGAATGGTGGAAGGTTTACCTCCTCAATTGGATTTAGAAAAAGAAAAGAGATTGCAACAGTTGGTTTTAGAGCTCATTAAAAAAGGTTTGATTAAGTCTTCTCATGATATATCAGAAGGAGGCTTTGCTGCAGCTTTAGTTGAAAGTGCAATTTCAGGTAAAAAGGGTGTAAAGATTTCTTTAAATACTTCTTTGAGGGAAGATTTTGAGCTTTTTTCTGAATCTCAATCAAGAGCTGTGATAAGTGTAAGTTCTGACAAAGTAGAAGAAGTTCTAAAAATGGCAGAAGAATATAAAGTTCCAGCCCAAAGAGTTGGAATTGTAGAAGGAGAAAATATTATAATTGAGATAAATGGCAAAAAAGTGATAGACCTTCCATTAAAACTCTTAGAGGAAAGCTGGAAAGGGAGAATAAAATGGGAAATGGAGAAAAATTAAAAGAAGAATGTGGTGTTTTTGGTGCTTTTAGCTTATCTTCTTTAGTTGCTTTCAATATATACTATGGTTTACAAGCCTTGCAACACAGAGGTCAAGAAAGTGCAGGTATAGCTGTCTACGATGGAGAAAAGGTAAATTGCATTAAAGGATTAGGACTTGCAACAGAGGTTTTCAACAAGGGAAATTTGAAAGTATTAGAGGGGAAAATGGGGATAGGGCATGTGAGGTATTCTACAACAGGCAGCAATGACATTGTAAATGCTCAACCTCTTGTGGCAAATTTCAGGAAAGAGTACATGGCTCTTGCTCACAATGGAAATTTGATAAATGCAGAAGAATTGAGAAACCAGCTAGAGGATGAAGGCAGAATATTTCAAACTACCAGTGACAGTGAGATAATCCTTCATTTAATCGCAAAAAATTTTCAGAAAGGCTTAATAGAGGCTATTCAAGAGACGATGAGGCAGATAAAAGGTTCTTACGCTTTGGTCATACTCACTGACCACAAATTAATAGGTGTAAGAGATGTAAACAGCATAAGACCTCTTTGCATTGGTAAAAAAGGCGACACTTACTTTTTAGCTTCTGAGTCCTGTGCCTTTGATGTGATAGGGGCGAAGCTGATTAGGGACGTAGAAGCTGGGGAAATAGTTGCAATTGATAAAAATGGCATAAATTCTTTTAGATTAGAAGTAGAAGAGAAAAAGATGCCCTGCGTATTTGAATATATCTATTTTGCAAGACCTGACAGTGTAATTGATGGGAAAAGCGTATATTTTACTCGGCTGGAAATGGGAAAGAGGTTAGCAATAGAATCTCCAATAGAAGCGGATTTAGTAGTGCCTGTGCCTGATTCTGGTGTTGCTGCGGCAAGAGGGTATTCTCTGCAGTCGGGTATCCCTATGGGAGAAGGACTTATAAAAAACAAATACATTGGAAGGACTTTTATCGCTCCTGACCAGAAAGACAGAGAGACAGGTGTAAAGATAAAATTAAATGTTTTAAAAGAACTGGTGAAAAGCAAAAAGATAGTTTTAATAGACGATTCAATAGTGAGAGGCACTACCATGAAAAGACTGGTAAATCTTTTGAAAAGTGGGGGTGCAAAAGAGGTTCATGTAAGAATAAGTTCTCCTCCTGTTAAATATTCCTGTTATTTTGGAATTGATACTCCTACAAAAAAAGAACTCATAGGGGCTAGAATGTCAGTTGAGGAAATACGGAAGGCAATAGGGGCGGACAGCTTGCATTTTTTGAGTATTGAAGGCCTTAAGAAAAACATAGGATTAGAATCTATTTGCACAGGCTGTTTTGATGGGAATTATCCTTTAGAAGTATCAAAAGGAAAAAGCAAGTATCTTTTTGAGAAAAAATAAAAAAGTAGGTGTATAATTATGAAGTATAAAGAGGCGGGTGTAAATATAGATGAAGGAAACAGACTGGTGGAGATGATAAAACCAATTGCGAGGGAAACTTTAACAGAAGGTGTTTTAGAAGGGATTGGGGGTTTTGCAGCTTTATATAAGATAAAAAATTATAAAAATCCGGTGCTAGTGTCAAGCACGGATGGAGTTGGAACAAAGCTTAAAATAGCTTTTATGATGGACAAACATGACACTGTAGGGATAGACCTAGTGGCTATGTGTGTAAATGACATAATTGTGACAGGCGCCAAGCCTCTGTTTTTCCTTGATTATTTTGCTACTGGAAAGTTAGAAAGTGATAAAGCTGCACAAGTGATTAAGGGAATAGCAGAAGGCTGCAAAATGGCAGGTTGTGCCCTTATAGGGGGAGAAACTGCCGAACTTCCCGGGTTTTATAAAGAAGGAGAGTACGATTTAGCAGGCTTTTGTGTAGGAATTGCGGAAAAAGAGGAATTGATTGATACAAGGGCTATAAAAGAAGGAGATACAATAATTGGACTTTCCTCTTCTGGAATTCATAGTAATGGCTATTCTTTGGTGAGAAAAGTCTTTTTTGAAAAATACAATTTTTCAGTAGGAACGTTTGTACCAGATTTAGGCATGAATTTAGGGGAAGCTCTTTTGACTCCCACTAAAATATATGTAAAATCAATAGAGGCTTTAAAAGGATTAAAAATTAAAGGAATGGCTCATATCACAGGAGGAGGGTTTATTGACAATATCCCTAGGATTTTAAGAGGTGGCATTTCTGCTAAGATAAACAAAGGAAGCTGGGAAATACCAGTTATCTTCAATACAATTCAAAAATTAGGAGATATTGAAGAAAAAGAGATGTATCGCACTTTTAATATGGGGATTGGAATGGCAGTCATAATTGACCCAAAAGATGTAGAGGAAGCTTTAGAGATATTAAAACAAGTAGGAGAAAAAGCTTATGTGATAGGAGAGATTGTGAATGGGGAAGGCGGTGTGATTTTATGAGATTGGTTGTAATGGCATCAGGAAATGGGACAGACCTGCAGTCCATAATTGATGCCATTGAAGAAGGGTATATAAATGCAAAGATAATTGCCATAATAAGCGACAAAAAAGGCGCCTGTTCCCTTGAAAGAGCAAAGAAACACGGAATTGATGCATACTGTCTTCCCAAAAAGGAATTAAAAGAAAATTTCCAAAAAGAACTGTTAAAACTTCTTGAGAAATTAAACCCAGAAGGAATAATTCTTGCAGGCTTTTTGACAATTTTGAGTGAAGAGATTGTGAATAGATTTCCTAACAAGATAATAAATATCCATCCTTCTCTCATTCCTGCTTTTTGTGGAAAAGGACTTTATGGTATGAAAGTTCATCAGGCAGTCTATGAATACGGAGTAAAATATACAGGCTGTACAGTGCATTTTGTAGACAAAGGTACAGATACAGGACCTATTATACTACAAGAAGTTGTAAAAATTGCAGAAGAGGATACACCAGAGACTATTGCCCAAAAAGTTCTTGAAGTGGAACATAAGGTTTTGCCTTATGCTGTTAAACTTTTCACAGAGGGGAGATTAAAATTAGAGGGGAGAAAGGTGAAGATATTATAAAAAAGCTATAGAACAGAAAAAGGAGGTCAGCTTATGCCTAAAAAAGCCTTAATAAGCGTTTCAAAGAAGGAAGGCATAGTTGAATTTGCAAAAGAGCTTAACGAATTAGGCTATGAAATTATATCTACAGGAGGCACATACAATCTTCTCAAAGAAAACGGAGTAAATGTAATAAAAGTTTCTGAAATAACTGATTTTCCTGAAATTATGGATGGAAGGGTAAAGACTCTTCACCCTAAAATTCATGGAGGGCTTCTTGCCATAAGGGATAAGGAAGAACACATGAAAGCTCTTAAAGAGCACGGAATAGAGCCAATAGATATAGTCGTGATAAATTTGTATCCTTTTAAAGAGACTATTTCAAAAGAAAATGTGAGTTTAGAAGAGGCAATTGAGAACATAGATATTGGTGGGCCTTCAATGATAAGAGCTGCTGCTAAAAACTATAAATACGTCACTGTAGTTGTGGACCCTAAAGATTATGGAAAAGTCCTTGATGAGATAAGGCAGTACGGCCATACAAAAGAAGAGACAAGGTTTTACTTAGCTACAAAAGCCTTTGGGCATACAGCCTTTTACGATTCTTTGATATACGAATATTTTAGGGGAAAAAATGGCATACAGTTTCCTGAAATTATCACTTTTGCATATGAAAAAGTGCAAGACATGAGGTATGGAGAAAACCCACATCAAAAAGCAGCTTTTTATAAAAACCCTATCAAAACTTATGGAATTGCACAATGCGAGCAATTGCACGGAAAAGAGCTTTCTTTTAACAATATAAACGATGCAAATGCTGCAATAGAGCTTTTAAGAGAATTTAAAGAGCCCGCAGCAGTTGCTACAAAACATACAAATCCTTGTAGCGTAGCAATTGCAGATAACATATATGATGCCTATTTAAAAGCATATGAAGCTGACCCTGTCTCAATTTTTGGAGGAATTGTGGCTTTGAATAGAACTGTAGGCACAAAGACAGCAGAAGAACTTGTAAAAATATTTCTGGAGATTGTAATTGCTCCAGACTTTGAAAAAGAGGCTTTAGAAATTTTGAAGAAAAAGAAAAACTTGAGAATTTTAAAATTAAAAGAAGGCTATCACCAAGAGTATGACTTAAAGAAAGTAGAAGGTGGAATTTTAGTGCAAGAAAAAGATGAAATAGATCTTGATGAAAACAACTTAAAATTTGTGACTGAAAAAGCGCCTACACCAAAAGAAATGGAGGATTTAAAGTTTGCCTGGAAAGTAGTAAAGCATGTAAAGTCCAATGCCATAGTTTTGGCAAAAGATGGGGTAACAGTAGGCATTGGAGTTGGACAAGTTAACAGGATATGGCCTACAGAGCAGGCAATAAAACAGGCAGGAAAAAAGGCAAAAGGAAGTGTACTGGCATCCGATGCTTTTTTCCCTTTTCCTGATGTGGTAGAAGCGGCTTCAAAAGCAGGAATCACTGCAATAATTCAACCGGGTGGTTCACAAAATGATGCTTTGTCAATTGAAGCAGCAGACAGAGGTGGCATTTCAATGATTTTCACAGGTATAAGGCATTTTAAACACTGAGGAGGAATTGGCATGAAGGTGTTGGTTGTAGGGGGAGGAGGAAGAGAGCACGCTCTTGTCCATAAACTTTCACAAAGTCCTAAAGTTGAAAAAATCTACTGTGCTCCAGGAAATGCAGGTATCAGCTATTTGGCCGAATGTGTTGACATAAAAGTTGGAGATATTGAAAAGTTTAAGGAATTTGTCATAAAAAATAATATAGATTTGACAGTTGTAGGACCTGAGATGCCCTTGGTCCAAGGAATTGTGGATGAATTTGAGAGGAAAGGACTTAAAATTTTTGGACCTAATAAAAAAGCGGCTTCTATTGAGGGAAGCAAATATTTTGCCAAGCAGTTTCTTTCTAAATATAATATTCCTACTGGAAGGTTTAAAGCTTTTGACAAGTATCAGGAAGCCTTGAAATTTTTAAAAGAGACATGGTATCCAGTTGTTATAAAGGCAGACGGACTGGCACAAGGCAAAGGAGTGTTTATTGTAAAAGACTTTATAGAGGCAAAAGAAGTTCTTGATTTAGTGATGAAAAAGAGAATTTTTGGTACATCAGGAGACATCATAGTAGTAGAAGAGATGCTCTTTGGAAAAGAAGCTTCAGTGTTTGCCTTTGTAGACGGCAAAAATATTTTGCCTATGGTCACAGCAATGGATTATAAGAAAATCTATGAAAAGGACGAAGGACCAAATACAGGGGGAATGGGAAGTATAGCTCCTAATCCTTGTATAGATAAAGAAACTTTAGATGAAATAATAGAAAATATTTTAAAACCAGTGGTAAAGGCTTTACAAAAAGAAGGAATTGTATATAAAGGAGTTTTATATACGGGTTTAATGCTTACAAAAGAGGGACCAAAGGTTGTGGAGTTTAATGCAAGGTTCGGAGACCCTGAAACTCAAGTTGTACTTCCACTTTTAAAGACAGACCTTGTTGAAATAATTGAAGCTACCTTAGAAGGAAAGGTTGATAAAGTGCAAATTGAATGGGAAGATAAAAAAGCTGTATGTGCTGTTATAGCCTCTTCTGGCTATCCAGGGGAGTACAAAACAGGTTTTGAGATAAAAGGTTTGGAAAATATAAAAGAGGCCTTTGTTTATCACGCAGGTACAACTTTAAAAGAGGGCAAGATCGTTACCTCTGGTGGAAGAGTGCTTGGTATTACTGCCACAGGGAATTCTTATGAAGAAGCAAGGGAAAAAGTCTATCGGGAGATACAAAAAATAAATTTTGAAGGAATGTACTATAGAAAAGATATTGGTATTGTAAGCCAGGTATGAACCTGGCATTTTTATGGTATAATACTACTAACATCTGTCTTAAAAAAGCGGGGAAAAACAATGCCCAAAGACCATGTGAAGCTTTTTGACACCATTTCTCCAGCTTATGCCTGGTTTTTAATTCCCAAGTGGCATATTACAGAAAAGTATTGGATATTTTAAAAAAAACATCAATTTAACAAACTGTTGTGTGATTCTCCATGATTACAATCAAAGTAGAGATTTTATTACTTCTTTTATTGAATGGCTAGAGGGAGGTGACAACAGTTGAAATAAACAGTAAAAATGATATAATTTTTATTGGGTGATAATAAATGCTATTGACTATAAAAAATATTAAAGATCTGTATAATATAAGCAGAATTACATTAATAAACTGGGAAAAAG
>DULG01000040.1 GCA_012840485.1 Clostridia bacterium
CAAAGATATTTTTTTTCACAAGAGACACCCCTTTCGTGTTTTTTTGGTTTCCAAAATCTATTTTATCACAGGGGTTGTCTCTTGTTTTTTTTCACTCAAAAAATCCTACGATAATTTTACACTATGATTTTTAATTATGCCTATGTTTTTTGACAACAAAAAAGCAGGTTTCCCTGCCCTTTAATTTAAATTCATATTTTTAAGCTTTTCTGCCTGGTCATTTAAAATTAGAGCATCTATAATTTCATCCAAATCCCCATCAAGAACTTCCTGCAATCTATACAAAGTCAAACCTATTCTGTGGTCCGTAACTCTCCCTTGAGGGAAATTATACGTCCTTATCCTTTCACTTCTCTCTCCTGTACCTACTTGAGATTTTCTCGTCTCAGCAATCTCTTTTTGCTGTTCTTGTAAAGCCATCTTATAAAGCTTTGCTCTCAAAATCTTAAGAGCTCTTTCTCTATTTTGAATCTGTGACCTTTCATCTTGACAGGTTACAACAATTCCTGTCGGAATATGGGTAACTCTCACGGCAGAATCTGTCGTATTTACACTCTGTCCTCCATGACCACCTGACCTAAATACGTCTATTTTTATATCGTTTGGATTTATCTCCACATCAACTTCCTCAACCTCAGGCAAAACTGCAACTGTAGCTGTTGATGTGTGAATTCTTCCTCCTGCTTCAGTGGTTGGAACCCTTTGAACCCTGTGGACACCACTCTCGTATTTTAACCTGCTGTAGGCTCCTTTTCCAGAAATATTTAAAATTACTTCTTTAAACCCCCCTATGTCTGTCTCATTAGAACTCATTACCTCCACTTTCCAGCCTTTTTTCTCTGCATACATTGAATACATCCTAAAAAGGTCGTAGGCAAAAAGTGCTGCCTCTTCTCCTCCTGCTCCTGCTCTGATTTCCATTATGACATTTTTCTCGTCATTTGGATCTTTTGGTATTAATAAAATTTTTATCTCCTCTAGCAACTTCTCTTTTTTTTCTTCTAATTGTGAAAGTTCTTCCTCTGCCATTTCTTTAAGCTCTTCATCACTGGAAGACAACAACTCTTTCGTAGCCTCTACATCTTCAGTAACTTTTTTGTATTCCCTGTATTTCAAGATCACATCTTCAATAGCCGCATGCTCTTTTACATACTTTTTCCATTCAGCTACATTTGAAATAATATTAGGATCACTTATTTTTTGACTTAGCTCTACATATCTATCTTCCAATGCTTGCAATTTATCAATCATCATCTCACCTCAAAGATTGATTATAACATATATCTCAATTTGTGAAAACTATAACTTATATTTTGCTATTATAACTCTATCAATTCCTGATAAATCCTTTATTACTTCAACATTTCCAAGCCCTGCTTTCCTCAATAAATCAGTTATCTCATCTTTCTGGTCGTATCCTATTTCAAAACAAAGGGCCCCTTTTGTATTCATATAAAAATTAGATTCTTCTATAATTTCTTTATAAAATAAAAGGCCATCTTCTCCTCCATTTAATGCTATCGTAGGTTCTTTTTTTACTTCTTCTTGGAGGGTTTCAAGTTCCCCCTTTTTCACATAAGGAGGATTAGATACAATAAAATCAAATTTTATGCCTTTGGGCACATTTGAAAAAATATTACTTTCTATAAAAGCAATTTTATCTAAAACACTATACTTTTTTGCATTATATTTTGCTACCTCAAGAGCTTTTCTACTAATATCAACAGCATATATAAAACAATCAGAAAAATATTTGGCTATACTTACAGCTATAGCCCCACTGCCTGTACCTATATCAATTAAGGTATCACCCTTCTTAAGCCTTTTTAATACTTCTTCCACAAGAATCTCTGTTTCAGGCCTTGGAATCAATACATTTTCGTCTACAAAAAACTCCAATCCCATAAAATATTGCTTTTTCACAATGTATTGATAAGGTATGTAAGATTTTCTCTTGCTTAAAACCTCTAAAAACTTTTTTAAAACTTCGTCTTCCACTTCCTCGTCTCTTTGAATTATTAATTTTGTTCTATCCACACCTAAACAATAAGCAAGAAGCAGTTCCGCTTCAAGTTTAGGATTTTCACAAATCCCTTGAAGCTCTTTTGCTCCCAAATTTATAACCTCATATACTTTCAAACTCTTGGCCTCCTTCATCTTCTAAAACACTCTTTAAAGAGGCAATAGCAACTTGTAACTGACTATCATCCGGTTCTCTTGTAGTCAGTCTTTGTAAAAGCAAACCCGGATATACAAAAGCAGCTACTATTTTATTGTCACTTCTCCCTGCTAATTTTATCACCTCATAAGATATACCTGCAACTACCGGTAATAAAAGAATTCTGCTTAGTATTCTTATATAAAAAGTAGGCCACTTCAAAAATGAAAAAACTATTATTGAAACAATCATTACTATAAAGAGAAAGTTTGTGCCACATCTAGGATGTAAAGTAGTATACTTCCGCGCATTTTCCACTGTCAATTCCTCTTCATGCTCAAGGCAGTGAATAGCCTTATGCTCTGCTCCGTGGTATTCAAAAATGCGCTTTATATCTTTCATCTGAGAAATAAGGACAAGGTATAACAAGAAAATTATAACCCTCAGCAAACCTTCGACAAAATTTATGATTATAGTATTTTTTGTAAATAATTTCATATAATCCGCGACATATGTCGGTCCGATGAAAAATATCACAATAGATAAAATCAAAGATATTATGACAGAAAAATACATCAGGACATCATTTAACTTATCTCCAAAAAGTTTTTGTAGAAATGAATCAAGTTTTGAACTATTCTGGCTACTTTCTTCTTCCTCAAAAAGTTCTGCAGAATAAGTAAGACTTTTTATACCTATGATAAGGGAATCAAAAAGAGCAAAAGTACCTCTTATAAAAGGAAGTGAAAAAAATTTATTCTTTCTAGTCAAGGGTGTTACATATTCTTTTTTTACTATTATTTCGTCTCCTTTCCTTACAGCTGTTGCAACACTTTTATGTCCCCTCATCATAACTCCTTCAATTACTGCTTGACCACCTATATTAGTTTTTTTCATATCTGCACCCCTTTTCTATGTACGAGGAACTTCATGGCACTTTCTACACCTTGCTTCATAAGTTTCATGAGCTCCTACTAAAATAATAGGGTCATCATACTTAGCAGGTTTACCATTTATAAGCCTTTGAGTGCGAGTAGCAGGATTACCACATTTGACACATATAGCTGTTAATTTATCTACAGACTCTGCAATTGCCATTATATCAGGAGTAGGTCCAAAAGGCTCTCCTCTAAAATCCATATCTAAACCAGCACAAATAACTCTTTTGCCTAAATCAGCGATTTCTCTCACCACATCCACAATCGAATGATCAAAAAATTGAATCTCATCAATTGCAACAACTTCTGTATCTTCTTCTAAAAGTTCAATTATTTCAGAAGCTTTTATCACAGTTATAGCGCTTATATTTGCCCCATTATGAGAAACTACCTTGTCAAGGGAATATCTATCATCAATAGCCGGTTTAAAAACCTGTACCTTTTGTTTGGCAATTTGAGCCCTCTTAATTCTTCTTATGAGTTCTTCACTTTTGCCACTGAACATAGGGCCAACTATAACCTCTATAAAACCGTGATCCAAAGAACCGTATATCATAAAAACCACCTTTCTTTAATGTCAAATTAAAAACAAAAGGTTAGAGTCTTCACCACTCTAACCCTCAAATCATTTTTCGTCCAAATTAAATCTTTTTCTAAATCTTTCGACTCTTCCACCTGTATCTACAATCTTTTGCTGGCCTGTAAAGAAGGGATGGCATTTGGAACATATTTCTACTCTAATTTCTTTCTTTGTAGAACCTGTTATAAAGGTATTCCCGCATGCACACCTCACAACCGCATCATGATAATAGGTAGGATGTATATTGGGTTTCACAGCTTTCACCTCTTTCAAACAAAAACTCATACGGAGAAATTATAACACAAGTCGTACACAATATCAAGATTTATATAACTGGGACCTTATCATATTTATAAACTCTGCATTAGATTTTGTTCGTACTAATTTTTCAATTAACATTTCTGTAACTTCTGCAGGAGGTAAATTTGACATGACTTTTCTCAATATCCACATCGCCTCTAATTCTTCTTGAGTAAGTAAAAGTTCTTCTTTCCTTGTACCCGATTTATATATATCAATAGCTGGAAAAATTCTTCTTTCTTGTAACTTTCTATCAAGATGTAATTCCATGTTACCTGTGCCTTTAAACTCTTCAAAAATAACCTCATCCATTCTACTGCCTGTTTCAATCAAAGCAGTAGCAAGGATAGTTAAACTTCCACCTTCTTCTATATTTCTTGCTGCTCCAAAAAATCTTTTAGGAGGATGCAAAGCAGATGGGTCAATACCACCTGAAAGTGTTCTTCCTGATGGAGGAGTCACAAGATTATAAGCCCGCGCTAATCTTGTAATACTATCTAATAGAATTACCACATCTTTTTTATACTCAACTAGCCTTTTAGCATGTTCTAATACCATTTCTGCTACTTTGATGTGATGTTCTGGCAGCTCATCAAAAGTAGAATATACAACTTCTCCTTTTATAGAACGTTTCATGTCAGTTACTTCTTCAGGCCTTTCATCAATTAAAAGCACAATAAGGATGACCTCTGGATGGTTTTGTGAAATGCTGTTGGCTATTTGCTTAAGTAAGGTGGTTTTACCTGCTTTAGGAGGTGCTACAATCATACCTCTTTGTCCTTTCCCTATAGGAGCAATAATATCTACCAGTCTCATAGAAAATTCTGTAGGTGAAGTCTCTAATCTCAATTTCTCATTGGGAAAGATAGGTGTAAGTTCGTCAAAAGGAATTCTTTTTTTGGCATTTTCAGGGTCTTCATCGTTTATAGCTTCCACATACAAAATTGCTGAGTATTTTTCTCCTTCTCTGGGAATTCTTGTGATACCTCTCACTTTATCTCCAACTTTTAAACCAAATCTCCTTATCTGAGACTGGGAAATATAAATATCTTTAGGCCCTTGTACAAAGTTTTCCACTCTTAAAAAGCCAAAACCATCTGGTAAAATATCAAGAATTCCTTCAGCTACCACATCCCCCTGAGTCTGTATAAGTTCTTTTAATGGGTCGGATAGGTCTTTCACAATTGGTAAATTTTCTTTAGAGGAAGAAGGTTGAATTTGTAAACTTCCTAAATTGTTTTCCATAACTTCAGGCTTTGCATGACCATTTTTAGATATATTAGTATTTTGTACATCTCCTGTCATGTTATCTAATTTATCTTCTTGTGGTTTCCCCTTTTGCAATTCCTCCAAAAATTCTTCTTTTTTGTCTTTTTCTTCTATCAGATTATCTTCTTTTTTTTGATTTATTTTTTCTAAAATTTTTTCCTTTAGTTCTTCCTTTCTGTATTTTGTAATACTTTTAATACCCAATTCTTTCGCAATTTCTCTTAATTCCATTAAACTCAGGTTTTCTAAATCATTAATATTAAATTCCAAAAGTACACCTCCCAAAAATATAATTTTAACAAACTCTCACCCAGTGCATAGGTTTTTAAAAATAAAAGGGAAATTAACTAGAAAAATTACAAGAGAATTTTCGCTAATAACATGTATCTCTTGCTAAAAAAGACTGCTTATATTTAAAAAACTCAGAAAAAAAGAAATTGAGAAAGGAAATGAATACGTATAATCTTATTCTATTTTATTTATATTTTTTTGGAATGTCAAGTATTTATTTTCAGTTCCAAATTTATGATTACCAATTTATAAAAATTTATACATAAAATATAAAAAGCGGGAACTCCCGCTTTATAACCTTCCCGCTGAACCAAATAAAATCATTTTTTGTTTAATTACTTCTTTCATGGCATCTTTGCAAGGACCTAAAATTTTTCTAGGGTCATATACCTCTTTATCTTTTTCTAGTAACTCCCTCAATCTCCTTGCAAATGCCTGCCTTATATCTGTATCTATGTTTATCTTATTTATGCCAAGACTAACAGCTTTTTTTATAGCCTCATCAGGAACTCCTGAAGCTCCATGCAAAACCAATGGAATATTTAATATTTCTTTTATTTTCTTAAGCCTGTCAAAGTCTAACTTGGGTTCTCCTTTGTAAGGTCCATGAGCTGTCCCGATAGCTATAGCTAAATAATCTACTCCTGTATCTTTTACAAATTTCAAAGCCTCTTCCGGATCTGTCATGGCTGCTTCTCTTTCATCTACTGTAATATTGTCTTCCGTACCACCAATTTTACCAATTTCAGCTTCAACAGAAACTCCCATGCCATGGGCAATTTCCACTACTTTTTTTGTAGCTCTTATATTTTCTTCTAAAGGCAATTTAGAAGCATCCATCATCACAGATGTCCAACCATTTCTTAAACATTTCATCACTGTATTAAAATTAGTACCATGGTCTAAGTGTAAAGCAATTTGAACTGTCGCCTTTTCTGCTATTGTCCTGACAATTGCTGAAATTGCCTCAATACCAGCGTATTTCAATCCTCCTTCGCTAACTTGTATTATCACAGGCGACTTTGTCTCTTCTGCCGCCTCTACAATGGCTTGTGTAATTTCTAAATTACTGGTGTTAAAAGCTCCAACTGCATATCCTTCTTTATGGGCTTTTTCTAATATCTCTATACCTGTCACTAACATTGCCAACAGCTCCTTTATTATAACTGATTTTTAAAATACTACCTAATATTATGTAACTTTACTTTTTCATTATAGCATTTGTTTAAAGCTATCTCAAGAAAAATATAAAAAGGTACTCGCGTACCTTATACAAACATTTCTTGCTTTAGACTATCATAAACTAAATTTTTTAGTGTTATTATGTCAAAAGGTTTAGAGATAAAAGGAAACTCCGCAAAAGGCTCTTGTGGCTCATCTGCTGACATTATAATACCTTTCATGTTTGGATGAATATTCTTAACTTTTTTAATAATTTTTATCATGTCTTTTGCCATGTGTAAATCAAACAATCCTACATCAGGTCTAAATTTTTCTATCTCTTTGTCAAAATAGCTAATATCACTGTAAGTTCTTACTTCATGTCCATCCATTGTAAAAATTTCTTCTATTAAACTACAAATTCCTTTATTATCGTCTAAAACTAAAATTTTACTCATTTTATGCCACCTTTTGTACCCAAAAATCTTTTTTTAACACACAATAATTAATATTCTACAAAAAAACAAATATTCCTCTTTTTAAATCAAAAATTTATTAAAAAATTTATGAATTAGTTTCCCCACTTACTTTAAATTCCTGTCTATCTCCTTCCATATTTCTCATCAAATTCCTCTTTTAATATGCTCATTATATACTCATCATAGTATCTGCCATCTCTAAACAACCTCTTTCTTAATACACCTTCTTTAGCAAATCCACATTTTTCATAAGATTTTATAGCACGAGTGTTAAAGGAATACACGTATAATTCCACTCTGTTCATGTTCATCTGTTCAAATATAAATCTTATCAGTACTTTCATTGCATCCGTGCCGTATCCCTTTCCCCAATATTCCTTGTCACCGATAAAAATTCCCACAACTGCCACTTTATTTTTCCAGTCAACTCCATTTATTCCACAGCCTCCTATGTACTTTCCATCCTCAAGGGTTTCAATTGCAAAACTATATGTGTCCTTTGAAGAAGATAAACTTTCAAACCATCTGTATTCATCCTCTAGCGTTAAAGGATATGGAATTCCCGGATTCAAATATCTTTTTACTTCCGGGTCATTTATATATTTCAAAGCCAGTTCCACGTCCTCCTTCCTATAAGCCCTGAGTCTTACCTTCTCTCCTGTAAACAAGCTATCCACCATCCCTTCTCAATAAAAGTTTTAAAAGTTATTAATTGTTAGCCGTGACAAACAATCTATATTAACGTTATCTTAACATATATGTATAATACATTCAATACTTAGAATACTTAAAAAATAGGACAGGAAATTATATCTCCTGTCCTACAAGCAGTTTAGCATATCCTAGGAAGCAGTTCCCCTATGGGTCTATCTATAATTCTCGAAGTTCCATAAACTGTATTGATTGTGACAAGTTTTGAATCATTCACTTCACCTATTATCGCTGCATCTTTCCCATATTTATCTGATTTCATGATTTCTAGAGCTTCCTCCGCATATTTCCTGTCAACAACCGCAATTAACTTTCCTTCATTTGCTAAGTGCAAAAAGTCAAATCCCATCAAATCACAAGCAGATTTTACACTTTCTTTTACAGGCAATTTATCTTCGTATATTTTAATACCAACACCGCTCATTTTTGATATCTCATAAAGTACTTCTGCTACTCCACCCCTTGTAGGATCCCGCAATACCTTAACAGCTTTCCCCAAAGTCATAAGCTTTTCTATCATCTTGTTAAGAGGCGATACGTCTGACAAAATTGGTGGGTCAAATTGCAACTCTTCTCTTGCACTCATTATGGCCATTCCATGGTCTCCTATAGTCCCAGAAATTAAAACAACATCTCCTGGTCTTGCATTTTTTATCGACACATTTGCACCTTCATATACCATACCAATTCCTGAAGTATTTATAAAAACCTTATCAACACTTCCTTTTTCGACAACTTTTGTATCACCAGCTACAATTTTCACACCTGCTTTTTTAGCTGTATCCTCCATTGACTCTACAATTTTTCTTAACTCTTCTAATGAGAATCCCTCTTCTATTATAAAGGCAGAAGTTAAAAATAAAGGCTTTGCCCCTCTCATAGAAGCATCATTTACAGTACCACATACCGCAAGCTTCCCTATATCACCGCCCGGAAAAAAAAGAGGTTTTACTGTAAAACTATCCGTTGTAAAAGTGAGATTTCCTAAAATTAAAGCGGCATCTTCCATAGCATCTATATATTCATTATTAAAAGCTTTTGCAAATACTTCTTCGATGAGCTTTTCCATCATCGTTCCACCGCCACCGTGAGACAACAACACTCTTTCCATCAAATCACCCTCTCTCAAACGCCATACTTATAAAATGCCGCACAAGAACCTTCAGAAGAAACCATACATGGTCCAACTGGATTCTCTGGAGTACATACTTTCCCAAAAAGTGAACATTCATTAGGATATATATGTCCTTTCAAAACATCACCACATCTGCACCCTTTTATTTCTATTTCTTCTCCTATGGGTTTTATGCCAAATTTTAATGCTGCATCAAAGTCCTTGTATTTATCTCTTATCATAAGTCCCGAACCTTTTATCTTCCCCAATCCCCTCCACGTACTATCGCAAGGCTCAAAAATTTCCTCAATCATTTTTTGTGCCTCTATATTTCCTTCTTCTTTTACTACTCTTTTATATTGAATTTGTATTAAAGGATTTTTATAATTTTTTAAAAGCATTATTAAACTCATCAAAATATCCTCTGCTTCAAATCCTGATATAACTCCGCCAACTCCAAATTCTTTTGGCAAAAATTCATATATATATTTTCCTGTAATAGCACTTACATGGCCTGGTAGTAAAAAACCCTGAACATTAGACCTTCCATTTAAAAGGGCCCTTAAAGCCTCAGGCATAGTTTTATGAAGGGAATATACACTATAATTTTTTATTTTTTTCTCCTTTGCTTCTTTTATTGTTATAGCAACTATCGGAATAGTAGTCTCAAATCCAATTCCTATAAATATTACTTCCTTATCAGGATTATCCTCAGCATATTTTAGAGCATCCAACGGGGAATAAAATACTTTAATTTCCCTGCCCTTAGCTCTTTCCTTTTGAAGGGAAGACCTGTTGCCGGGAACCCTTATTAAATCACCAAAAGTCGCAACAACAACGTTTTTATTAGAAAGGTCTATTACCGCATCTATCTCATTTTGGGCTGTTACACATACCGGGCACCCAGGTCCTGAAATAAGCCTTATATTTTTAGGAAGAATCTGCCTTAAACCAAATTTTGAAATTGCCATTGTATGAGACCCGCATACTTCCATTATATTAAAGGGTATCCCCGGATTTAGTTTCTCAATTGCTTTTTTGGCTTTTTCAACTATTTCCTTCTGCTGCATCATTTAAGACCTCCACAAGCTCATTCCAAAGCTCTCTTTGCATTTCTGCCTCTTCTTTATTAACTATGCTTATGGCTGCTCCCGCATGTACCATTACATAATCTCCCACTTTTACCCCTGGTACCATCTCTATTGATACTCTTCTTATGACACCGCCTAATTCAGTCTCTGCAACTTTTCCTTCAATTTTTAGGACTTTTGATGGAACTGCAATGCACACTTTTATCCCTCCAACTTTTTATTGGCTATAATCGCCTGCCCCAAAGAAATTCCTCCGTCGTTACAAGGAACCTTGCTGTTAGAATAAACTTCAAAACCTGATGCCGCAAGCTTTTGCATCAATCTCCTCAACAAATATCTATTTTGGAAGCTACCTCCACTCAATACTACTTTATTTATTCCAAACTCCTTTCTCAACTTAAGAGCCAAATAATAGGTAAATTCTACAATGGTGTTGTGAAATTTGCCTGCAATTATTCCTTTCTCAACCCCTTTTTTATAATCCTCATAAAGCTGTCGCAATATTATTTCAGGGTCAATTACATAACCATCTTTTTGGTAAACCTCAAAGTCGTAATATTCATCACTTTCAACTATCAAACTTTCAAGCTCCATAGCCCCTTGCCCTTCAAAAAGCACCTCTTCTCTTACCCCAAGGAGAGAAACTGCTGCATCAAAAAATCTCCCCATACTGGAGACATAAGGAGTATTAATCTTTCTCTCAATTTGCTTTGAAATTATTTCTAATTCTTTTGAATTAAACTTTTCTACAAAGTCCTTATAAAAATTTATATTGTCAAAAATAAAACCCAAAGCCGTTCTGTATATCTTTCTTATTGCTAGTTCACTGCCTGGAAGAGGCTTGTACTCCAAATGGCCAACTCTTACAAAGTCTTTTAAATCACATATTAAAAATTCTGCACCCCATATATTGCCATCTGTACCATAGCCTGTACCATCATAAGCTATCCCTATAACTTTTTCATCAAGGTTATACTCTGCCATAGAGCTTGCTATGTGAGCATGGTGATGCTGAACTTTAATTTTAGGCAAATCAAAGGACAAAGCATACTGCGTCGAAAAGTAGCTATTATGCATGTCATGAGCTATTACCTCAGGATTTACTCTAAAAAGTCTTTTATACCTTTCAATCTGCTCTTTATAATACTCACAAGCTTTTTCATTGTCCAAATCCCCAATGTGATGGCTTATAAAAGCGTAAGGACCTTTAGTGAGACAAAAAGTATTTTTGTAAAAACCTCCAACTGCTAAAACACTTACTCTAGTATCTTTCTTTACTAGAATTGGCTGAGGAGTATATCCCCTAGCTCTTCTTATAATCCTTTCAGCCCCTGAATTAAATGAAGTGACAGAATCATCTATCCTGTTTACTATGTCTCTATTGTTCAAAAGAAAAGCATCAGCTATATCCTTTAGTTTTTCTAAAGCCTCTTCATTGTCTTTGCAAATAGGCTCTTCACTGACATTGCCACTTGTCATGACAATAGGAAAATCAATCTCTTCCATTAAAAGATAATGTACAGGAGCGTAAGGAAGCATCACCCCCAAAGTATCCAACCCATCAGCGACACCTTTTGCAAGTTTTCCTCCCTTTTTCTTTAAAAGGACAATAGGACGTCTCTGACTTAAAAGAAGTTTTTTCTCTTCTTCGCTTAAAATACAGTATTTTTCTACCTGTTCTATATCTTTCATCATGACAGCAAAAGGCTTGCCATATCTTTTCTTGCGATTTCTAAGTGTGGATACTGCTTTGTCATCTAAAGCATTTACTGCTAAATGAAAACCTCCAATTCCTTTAATGGCTACAATTTTACCTTCTTTTAAAGCCTTTGCCACACATTTTATTTCATCCTCTTCACAAATTTCTCCTACAAACTGAAGAGAAGGTCCGCAATCAAAACAGGCAACTGGCTGTGCATGAAATCTCCTGTCATGAGGGTCATTGTATTCCCTTTCACATTTTTCGCACATTGGAAATACCTTCATGGAGGTTTTTGCCCTATCATAAGGAATGTCTTCAATTATAGAAAACCTAGGTCCACAGTTAGTGCAGTTTATAAATGGATATCTATACCTCCTGTCATTTGACTCCTTTAACTCTCTTAAGCAATCCTCACAAACTCCCATATCGGGAGACACAGGCACAAAACCCTCATCTTCTTTGCTTTCTACTATTTTGAAATTTTTATAATTTTTAACTTCTAACTCTTTTATTTCTATCTCGTCTATTACAGCCAAAGAAGGAGGATTTTCTTTTACTTCTTTTATGAAATTCTCTATACTTCCTTTTTCTCCTTCTACTTCTATATACACCCCTGAAGAATTGTTATACACTATTCCTTTTAAATTGTATTTTTGGGCAATATTAAAGACAAAAGGGCGAAAACCCACGCCCTGTACAATGCCAAAGATATTTATTTGCTTTGCCTGAATTTGTAATACTTTTCTTCTAACCATTTTGCAAACTCACCAAATCCTTCTCCAGTCCTTGCGGAAACTTCAAAAAATGGCACCTCTTGATTCAAAGCTCTTATGCCATCATAGAAAAATTTCTTGTCAAATTCAAAATAAGGTAACATGTCAATCTTATTCAAGACTACAGCTTTCGCCTTAGTAAACAAAAGCGGATATTTGTAAGGCTTATCATCCCCTTCCGTCACATTCGCCAACGCCAGTTTAAAATCTTCTCCCAATTCAAAGCCAGAAGGGCATATGAGATTCCCTACATTTTCAATAAACACAATCCCATTGTCAAAAGACAAACTTTTAAGCGCTCTATTTACTGAGCCAGCGTTTAGATGACAGGACCCACCTGTATTTATCTGCACAACAGGTATATTCCTTTCTGCCATTTTCCTCGCATCAATGTCTGAGGTAACATCTCCTTCAATTACGGCACAAGGTACTTTGAGATTTTCAATTGCTCTTAAAATAAAACTTGTCTTGCCAGTACCTGGTGAACCTATTATGTTCACCATCAAGATATTTCTCTCATCCTTTATAGTTTTGTTTTCATGAGCCACATTGTTATTGGCCTCAAGTACATCCCTAATAATTACAATTTCATCCATTTTACTCCACCTCTATACTTTCCATATAAAATTCTTTTCCTTTGTCCACCAATACTCCTGTCGCCCCACACACGGGACAGTTGAAAGTAAAATTTGTCCTTTCAAAAATATTACCACATTGTCTACATTTAAACTGAGCCTTTACAATTTTAAAAACCAATTCCGCCCCTTCTGCTACTGTATTTTCAGAAAGCACATCAAAATAAAACTTTATACTTTCACTTTCAAGTCCGGTTAGTTCTCCTATCACAACAGTAACTTTTGTGACTTTTTTGAGATTTCTCTTTTGCGCTTCTTCTATTACCATGTCTACTAAACTTTGCGTCACAGACAACTCATGCACTTTTATATTCCTTCCTTTTTCTCTTTTTCAGGAGGATTTTTAACCTCTTTTTTCTGCACTATCTCATATTTTTCATTAGAAATAGGCCTATATTCTTTTACCATAGACAAAGATTTTGTAGGACAAGCCTCAACACACGCACCACAAATTATACAAGCAAAAGGTTGAAAACTCCATGTCCCTTCCTTTCTATCCACTTGTATGCAATTGGAAGGACAAACTCTTTGGCATATACCGCATAAAATACACTTGTCTATATCATTTTCTATATGTCCTCTTGCTCTTTCAAAAGGCTCCCTCTTTTTAAAAGGATATTTTCTTGTAGCAGGTTTATGAGTAAGGTTACTTACAACATTTTTAAGCATATCTAACACCTATACCACCTACCTTTCAGTACAGCTTATACAAGGGTCAATTGTCAAAACGAGCACTGGTACATCTGCCAAAGTACTACCTGGAAGCATGTGTAAAAGAGAAGCCAGATTTGCAAAGGTAGGAGTTCTAATCCTCAACCTATCTAAATATTTACCGCCATTGGATTTGATATAGTAAAACACTTCCCCTCTAGGTTGTTCTACTCTTGATATAGCTTCACCAGCAGGCAAGTTTGGCTTTATTTTTACGTTAAGCTCTCCTTCTGGTATTTTACTTATTGCTTGTCTTACAAGGTCTATTGACTGGAACATCTCTCTCACTCTGACAATTGTCCTGGCATAGGTATCACCATCTTTTTCTACAATCGGTTCAAAATCCAAATCTTTATATGCAGCATATCCCGTTGTTCGCATATCTATTGGTACGCCACTTCCCCTTAAAACCGGTCCCACTGTTCCGAGCATATAAGCTTCTTCTTTTGTAAGCACTCCAATGCCCACTGTTCTTTGCTTAATAGTATAATTATTCCTCATTATTTTATCAAGTTCTTTTATACTTTTTTCTACTTCTTTAAGCTCATCAAGTAGCCATCTCGCCTGTTCACTGTCAATATCTCTTCTCACACCACCAACTACATTCACTGAAATGATAACTCTGTTTCCAGCCGTGGCTTCTAGTATATCCATTATCTTTTCTCTTATTCTCCAAGACAACATAAAAAGATTTTCAAATCCAAAAGCATCTGCTAAAAGTCCAAACCAAAGCAGGTGGCTGTGGATCCTGTGAAGTTCAGCCCAAATAACCCTTAAATACTTTGCCCTCTCAGGCACATCAATGCCAATCAATTCTTCTACTGCCTGGCAATAAGCCTGACCGTGCATAGCACTGCAAATACCACAAATATGGTCAACCACATATACCATCTGATTAAAATCCTTTTTCTTAACAAGCATCTCCAGTCCTCTGTGGACAAAGCCAAAAGCAGGATAAGCCTCTACAACTTTTTCATCCTCAATAATTAACTTTAAATGTATAGGCTCCGGCAAAACTGGGTGCTGTGGCCCAAAGGGTATTGTACTCTTTTCACTCATTCTTATCACCTTTGCTCCTTCTCATGATTTCTATGCTTGCTTGTGGAGATATAGGAGCATACTCTCCTAAAAATAGAAGTCCCTGAAAATCGAGAACCAAGTTTTTAAATTTCACTCCAAACATCTCATGTATTTCATTCTCTACTGGAAGCGCTGCAAAGTATATTTTTGAAATGCTGGGCACCTCTTCCGTTGGAGAAATATAAACATGAAAACTATATAACTGGTATCCTTTTTCAAAAGTATAAATTATTCTAAATTTGCTCTCTTCTTCAAGACAGGTTTCTGTAACAAATCTGTACCCATTGTTATAATAATACTTTGCTTCTTTTTCAATTTCCTCTAATTTTACTTCTCTACTGGTAATCATTTTAGCACCTCTTCAGCTTTACCCATTTTTTCATATT
Organism: Clostridia bacterium; assembly: GCA_012840485.1. Classification (GTDB taxonomy): domain Bacteria; phylum Bacillota; class Thermoanaerobacteria; order Thermoanaerobacterales; family Thermoanaerobacteraceae; genus Thermoanaerobacter. Next base: position 15,380 of record DULG01000040.1, read on the forward strand.
TCTCTTTTAAAATTTCAGCTGCTTTGTAAAGACCATCTATTATAGCTTCAGGCTTAGCAGGGCATCCTGGAACATAGACATCTACTGGAATTACCTTGTCAATTCCTCCTAAAACATTGTAGGCTTCTCTAAATACACCGCCAGTTGCTGCACAAACCCCCACTGCTACCACAACTTTAGGGTCAGGCATTTGGTCATATATATTTTTCAAAACCTCCTTATTTTTAGTATTAACTGTACCAGTCACTACTAAAATATCCGCATGTTTTGGGTTCCCCACATTTACCATTCCAAACCTCTCCATGTCATAGAGAGGAGTCATACAAGCCAAAATTTCGATGTCACACCCATTACAACTGCTGCAGTTGTAATGTAAAACCCAAGGCGATTTTTTAAAAGATTTTTCTATAAATTCTTTTAAACCCATCACAATCATCTCCTAAAGTAAATATAAGCTATATTTATAATTGTAAACAAAATGCTTATACTCCAACTAAAAGCTAACATCCACTTCACTGTCATTCTCGCTGTGATATTATCTATCACTATATCTACAAAGAAAGTAGCTAGAGCAATAAGAACGCCTATTAAAAGGTTTTGAGACCACAATATAGCTATCATTGCTAGTATCAAAATCATCTCATACCAATCAGCAATGTGAATCAGGGCTAGGTAAGGACCAGAATAATCTGTCAAAATACCTCTTACTAGCTCTTGATGAGCATGCTCTGATGTTGATAAGTCAAAAGGCGATTTCTTTAATTTTATTGTCAATACCAATCCTAAAAGAATGAACATTAAAGGCAAATCAAAAAGCAATCTGCCATGTTTCATTATTTGACCTAAATTAAAGCTTCCTGTCACATTGTATACTGCTATAGCAAAAAATATAAGCATCGGCTCATAAGCCAGCATCTGCATAAGCTCTCTTTGTGCTCCAACTTGGCTGTAAGGAGACTTTGTTGACAAAGCTCCTGCTATATAAAAGGCAAGGCCTACAGACATTACAAACAAAATCATCAAAAGGTCTGCTTTTATAGCAAAAAGACCAATCGAAAGAATCGCAGTTAAAAGATATATATAAGCAGAAAACACTTGAAAGTCATTTACTAATATTTTTTGTTTGTATAAAAGTTTTATTACATCGTAAAAAGGCTGCCAAACGGGAGGCCCATATCTTCCCTGTATAAAAGCTGTTAGCTTTCTGTCAATTCCATTTAAAAATCCCCCAATAAAAGGTGCCAACGCAATTGCTATAACAAATATAATAATCTCCCTCATCATAAAATAGCACCTCCCAAAATTACAACAATCAATGCAATAGAAATGTAGTTAAAATACTTTGTCAAAGTTTCTTCTGTAACAAAAGTAGTCAAATAATAATTTTTTACATCAAATCCTTTGTCTTCTATATAATTAAGTCCTGCATTATACGGACTCACTTTCACAGCTGTTTTTGCAGCTTTTCTTATAGAAGTCAAAGACAACACTATAGCTAACCCTATTGTTATAAAAATAGGATAGATCATAAAACCTCCACTAGTAGTATAAAGATATCCTTTAGCTGCTTTTAATGCCACATCCATCTTCATAGTAAGAATTTGGGGCATTACTAACATATTGTATAAGCTTGAAATCATAAAACTTAACACTATAGCTAAAACAGTCAAACTATAGAGAGAAATTCCTATATTAACATTCATATGCTCTTCTGAGCGCTTGCTAAAATAGGTCCCCGATAAAAGATTTCCTATCCACCTAGTATAATACAGCGCTGTCAAAGCACTACCTATAGCCAGTACCACAGAAACAGCTATTTGATTAGCAGCTACTTCTAATATAAGCCATTTTGACACAAGCATCCCAAAAGGTGCTGCCATTAAAGTTAGTATTCCAATAAAAGTTATTGCAGCTGTTATAGGCATTTTATTAATTAAACCTTTCATATCCTCAATATCTCTACTTCCAATGTGCTGCTCTATTGTTCCAACACATAAGAAAAGAAGCGCTTTAGATATGGCATGGAATATTAAAAGCAATATAGCTGCAGCAATAGCACTGGAAGTATTGATACCAATACTTGCAATCATAAGGCCTAAATTAGACACTGTAGAGTATGCCAAAATCCTCTTGGCATTGCTTTGGCTTATAGCCAAAAAAGCTGTTGCTAAAAAAGTAAATGCACCATACACTGCAATAAAATCGCTTAGCATTGTGCCTCTGAAAAGAGGTGAAAATCTTAACAAAATGTATATACCAGCCTTAACCATTGTACTGGAGTGTAAAAGAGCAGAAACAGGTGTAGGTGCCACCATCGCTCCTAAAAGCCAGCTTTGAAAAGGCATTTGGGCTGACTTTGTAAAAGCCGCAAATGCTATAAAGAACATTGGCAAAAGTATATAAGCACTTTCTTTTATGCTTAATACATCAACTAACGATACAGTGTTGTAATTAGTGTAAATAAATATTATCCCAAGTAAAAGGGCAAAGCCACCCATCATGTTAATCCATAAAGCTCTTGCTGCATTCTTTATAGTTTCCTCTGTCTGGTCATGCCCTATCAGCAGGAAAGAGCTTAATGTAGTTACTTCCCAGAAGAAATACATCCACATTAAATTATTAGAAAATACTACTCCATTCATTGCTCCAAGGAACACAAGTATAATAGCAAAAAATCTCGGTTGTCTCGTTGGAGATACATGTTTTTCCTCTTCATGATGATCCATATAGCCAAAGGCATAGAGAGCTATTAGAGAACCAACAATTGATATAATCAAGTTCATTATAATAGACAGCTCATCTACTAAAAACACTGCAACTTCCTCTTCCTTTAACATAAAAAACTCAAAATATATTAAAGGAACAAGTTGTAACACTGCAAAAAAAGTCGCTCTCCATTCTTTAATTTTAAACGAAATATAAAGCACATAAAGCAAAAGAACAAAGTCTCCTATCTTGATGGCAATATCCATGCCATTGTAATAAGTCGGAGAATTAAAAACATCAGGCACTTTTAGACTTCCAAGTATTATTAAAGATAATAAAACGATTACACTTAAAGACACGCCAATAAAGCCCTTTCTTACAGAAGGTTGTCTCAAAAAAAATACAATAATACCTGCTACCATGGGAAACAAAATACTTAGCAGCAATAAATTTGACTGCATAAAAACACCTCACTTAAAAATATAAAACTCTGCATCTTACATATTGTATACATAATTCTAATTCTTTGATAAACCTTCTACAATGATTATAAGGTTTTAAATATATAAAGTCAATAACAATAGATAATATTTATCATTAAATAATGATAATTTTTATTGTTATTATTTTAACAAAATTTTTTCTCTTTAATCTTTAGAATTTATGATTTCCCTATTTTCTTTTACAATTCATTTATATAATCACAAAAAAGCGCCCTTTAAAAAGCGCTTTCTTGAAAAATTATGCAATAGCAGCCATTTTCTTCTCTATTAATTCTCTCAATTTTTCTCCTGATATTGTCTCCTCTCTTTTTAAAATATCTGCAATCACTTCTAATACTTCCCGTTTTCCTTCTAAAATTTCTTTTACTTTTTCTTCTTGGACTTTAATAATTCTATTTACTTCTTCATTAACTTTTTCTTTGGAAATATCTTCTTTACTCACTATACCTAAATCTGACAAACCTGTATACACCATCTTCTTTGCAATGTCAACCGCTTGTTCAAAGTCATTAGCAGAACCAGTACTTCTATTCCCTAAAACTAAAAGTTCAGCTACTGTACCCCCTAAAGTCACCATTATATCTTTTTCCAGCTGTTCTTTTGTATAAATAAGCATGTCTTCCTTATCTGTCTGCCTCACAAATCCAAGCGCTTTGCCTCTTGGTACAATTGTAACAGTTGCAACTGATTCAGGATTTACTATTTCACTTATTATCGCATGTCCTGCTTCGTGAACAGCAACTCTATATATTTCTTCATCTGTGGGTTTCCTATCACTTTTTTCTCCTAAAATGACTTTATCAATTGCCTCTTTAAAGTGTTTTTGCAAAATAACTTCAGAATTATCCCTCATAGCAAGAATTGCTGCCTCATTGCAAAGACTTTCTAAATGAGCTCCTGAAAAACCAAAAGTATCTTCAGCAATAGACTCAAGATTGACATCCTCACCCAAAGGTTTATTCTTGGTATGAATTTTTAAAATCTGTAGTCTTCCATTTTTGTCAGGCATATCTACAATTACTTGCCTGTCAAATCTTCCCGGTCTCAAAAGAGCAGGATCTAACAAATCAGGTCTATTTGTTGCAGCTATTACTAAGATATTTATCTCTCCATCGCTTTTAATTCCATCCATCTCTACAAGAAGTTGGTTAAGAGTTTGGTCGTATTCGTGATGGCTTTCATTAGTTCCCCTTTGTGCCCCCAATATGTCAATTTCATCAATAAATATTATTGCACTGTTTTTCCCCTCTTTTCTAGCAAGGTTTCTTGCTGTCTCAAAGAGATTCCTAACTCTTTGAGCCCCTACTCCTGCATACATTTCTATAAATTCACTACCTGAAGTAGCTATAAAACTAGAATTTGTATATTTTGCAGCTGCCTTAGCTAACAATGTCTTTCCTGTACCTGGAGGTCCTGTAAGTAATATACCTTTAATAGGTCTTATCCCCATTTTAGATATTTTTTCTCTATCTATTACAAAATCCAAAGCTTCTTTCAATTCAGAAATAGCTGTATTTTGTCCGCCAATATCTTCAAAGGATATTTCTGATTCAGGTCTTACGATATTCTTGCTTCCTGAAATTAACCCTTTATTCTCCATAATATAGTTAAGAATTATAAAAGCTCCTACAAGAAAAAGTAATGGTGTAACATTAATTCCTAAGAAAATCGCAAATATTCCAAAAGCAATAACTATTCCCAATAAAATTTCTTTAACCATCTAGCCTTCCCCCTTGTAAATCTAGCGCGGTATTATCCTATATAAATAATGCGAATTATCTCTTAAATCCAAATAAATGTTTTGTTTATCAATATACACATATGGTATTACACTATTTTTATATGAAATTTCTCTTATTGTATCATACATTTTGATATAATCACCTTTTTGTATAGCTTCGTAAATTGCAAATTGACAGTTATAATAAACATTATTCAACTTATCACTGGGATTGTCAATAAGCAAAATATTTATTTTAACAGGGTATTTATTTATCTTGCTTTCTATTTCTTTGTAAGTCTCCATCAAACTTTTCACTTTACCTAATTCGACTTTTATATTGTATCCATTGTCATCAATAGAAATTGTTACCACTTTAACAAATTCAACTGTTTTTATATCTCTTGAAATTTTATCTGGTAAAATTTTGTTTTGATATATTTGAAAGCTAGCAAACAATATTCCAAAAGCTATTATAAAAGTTACTAAGACAATTTGCCATTTTATCCCCTTGAGCAAATTTCTCACTCCTTGTTGATGATATATTGTATTATATCATAGAAGATATACCAAAACAATATTTAAAATTTTGTTTTTTTGCTAAAGAAGGATATAATTAAATTATACTCAAAAAGAGGTGGTTTTTTTATGAGAATAGCTGCTACAATAACAAAAGAAGGCTATATAGAAAAGCTTCCTGACGGGCCATATATAATTATTTTTGATACAGAAAAAGACGGTACTGAAAAATATGATAATCCGGGATATTATCTACAGGAAGGAAGAAGAAGTGCAGTTGTAAATTTTCTTCTTGATAAAAAAACCAACGTAGTAATAACTGTGCCTGAAGCTTTTTGCAGCATTTCTTATGGAAAAGCAAAACAAAAAGGGTTAAAATTCATAAGGCTTGAAAAAAGCTTGCCTTATGAAGAAGTTATACAAAATCTCTCAAAATATGTTGAAAACTTGACTGATACAATTCCTGAAGACGAACTTGCAAAATAAAAAAGCCTCACAAAGAGGCTTCCGACTGTAGACAAACTATTTTGTAAGATTGGCATTTTGTAAAGTAATGCGACTCGCGACAAAGCAGTAGCTAAACTTAGCAAGTGTGATGACGGAGGCGGGGCTGGAGCCACGGATGGCGGAAGCGGCCACCTGAGACAAGGATGTCGAATGTGGCCGGAACCCCGCCGGAGTCTGAGAGCGAGCGTTAGTTTAGCCTGCTTTGTCGCTGGAGCAAACTTACAAAATGCCAATCAAAATTATACTTTATCAGCAAGCTCAAACCCTTACAAAGAGGCTTTTTTATTTGATAGGCCTTACTTTCTCCACAACTTTTTCCGCCAGCTCAATATAAGGAAGTCCCTCTGGTCCATCATCAAGAGCAGGTGGTATACCTACATCGCTTAATTCTCTGACTTTAACCGTTATTGGAATCTTTACAAGTATTTCCGTTCCTAAATCTTGCGCCAATTTTTCTGTTTCTCCTTCGCCAAAAATATTATACCTTTGATGGCAGTTAGGGCATTCAAAATACGACATATTTTCCACAATTCCTATAACTTCTAGTTTAACTTTTTTAGCCATGTAACCAATTCTTCCAGCTACATGGGAAGCTGAAGCCTGTGGTGTTGTCACAAGTACAAATTTTGCTTCCGGCAATTTTTGCATCACTGTAAGAGGTATATCTCCCGTCCCTGGAGGCAAATCTAATACTAAATAATCTAAATCTCCCCAGTACACATCGTTAAAAAATTGGTCAATTACCCCTGACAAAAGAGGCCCTCTCCATATTAAAGGAGTGTCCTCATCAGTAAAATTGCCCATTGAAATTACTTTTATGCCAAACCTTTCTAAAGGCAAAATAGTGTGCTCATCTAAGGCATAAGGCTTTTCTCCCACAATACCTAAAAGCCTTGGGACACTAAATCCTAAGACATCCGCGTCCAAAAGACCGACGCTAAACCCCAATCTAGTAAGAGCAACAGCCAAGTTAACTGCAACTGTCGATTTCCCTACACCACCTTTACCACTACCTACCACTATAACTTTTGTACTGTCAAATAAAGGCTTTTTGCCACCGCTGAGTTTCTTTGCCAAGTTTTGTCTTTCCTCTTCTGTCATAGCCCCAAGATTCACTATTACTTCTGAGACTCCTTCAAGTTTTGATACTTCCTCTATGGCATTTCTTTTAATCTGGTCTTGGAGAGGACACCCTTTAACAGTAAGGTTTATATCAATTATGACTTTATCCCCTTCTATTTGAATGTTCTTCACCATATCAAGGTCTACTATGCTTCTCCCTATTTCAGTGTCGTAAACTTTTTTTAAAGCCTTTAATACCTGTTCTTTTGTAATCAATTTTATACCTCCTGTTGGCATTTTTTTGTTGACATTTATATTATAATATATAATCATTATTAATAGAATACCCTTAAAAAAATTAGCCCATTCGAACAATATAATGGGGTGGTTAGTTTGGATATAAACGACAGAGTCTATGTAGCAAAAAAAGACCCCGCCGAAAGAGAAAAATTAATTGAGGAATATACCCCCTTTATTATAAAGCAGTTGTCCTTATTTACAAACAAATACATAGATGAAAAAAACAGCGATGAATTAAGCATAGGACTTATAGCCTTTAATGAAGCTATAGACAGTTTTGATAATACAAAAGGTTCATTTTTGAGCTTTTCTAGTTTACTAATTAAAAGGCGTCTCATAGATTTTTTGAGAAAAAGCCAGCAAAATATTGTTCCTTTAGACTTGTACATAGAAAAAGAAACCGATTATGAAGCAGAAAACAGAAAACTCGAGATAATCTCTTTCGTAAATTTATTAAGCCTTTACAATATAACCCTAGAGGATTTGGTTAAACAATCTCCAAAGCATTCAGATACAAGAAAAATAGCCACAAAAATTGCTTACACAATTTGCGCAAATCCTGAACTCTTATCATATCTAAAAACTAAAAAAAATTTGCCTATAAAAGAATTGACAGATGTTCTAAAAATAAGTCGTAAAACTATAGAAAAACACAGAAAGTATATAATAGCTTTGGTAATAATAATTTCCGAAGATTTACCTATTTTAAAACAATACATAAGCCTCGAAAGTGAGGTGTCAAAAATATGAAGGCTATTGTTGTTCAAAAAGAAAAAAACAAAACTTATATTATGACGGAAAAAGGAGAATTTAAATGCTTAAAAAATTTCCACGACGTAGATATCGGAGAAGCAATATATTTACCTGATAGTACGGGAGTTTATAAAAGTCTTACTAGATTTATAATAGCAGCTTCTCTAATTTTTGCTTTGCTCTTTGCCTTTATAAACTTTAAAACCCCACAAGTCTATGCTTATGTTTATATAGACATAAACCCCAGTATAGAAGTTTCCATAGATAGAAAGGGTAAAATAATAGATGCTACTCCTTTAAATGAAGAAGCTAAAAAAATATTAGATAATCTTCCCTATAAAGGCCTTGATATTTCGTCTTTCATAACTAAAACGGTGGAAGAATCTCAAAAACTCGGCTTTTTAAAGGAAGAAGATATAATCTTAATAACTACTGTAACCCTGAAAAATTCATCAATTATAAGTGAAGACATTGAAAAAGCAGTAAATACTATCAAAAATACAAATTCTAAAATTCAAATAGAAACTTTAAAATCTACAGAAATGCAAAGAGAAGAAGCTAAAAAAGAAAAAATTTCTCCGGGTAAACTCATTTTGTGGGAAGATGCAAAAGAAAAAGGAATAGAAATACCAAAAGACAAACTTAACAGTCCTGAATTTTTCAAAGAATTAAAACAAGCTTATACAAAAATGAAAGAAAAGGAAACCGAACCTCAAAAAGCTAGCAATATAGAAAATCAGAAAAATAATTCTCCAAATGTTAAAATTACTAACGAAAAACCTATAAAAATAGATTCAAAAAAAGTTGAGAAAAAAGAAGACAACCAAAAGATAAAAATTCCAAATGTGCCAGAGAAAAAAGAACAAACTACGGAAGATAAAGTTATTCAGCAAAAAGAGAAAAACAAAAACAATTCAGAAAAGCCTCCCACACCAGAGAACAACATAAATGACAATGATAAACCAGAAATAAAAAAAGAAAATGTACCGATTCCTAATCCTGACAAAGAAGATTTAAAAGATACAGAGGAAAATAATAATAAAAATTCCAAAGAAATTAAAAACTACCCCCAAAAAGATGAGAAAGATGACGAAAAATATAATGAGAAATAAGGAGGTGAAATATTAAATGACAAAAAAGCTTCAATTTTTTATCTCAATTACTATAGTTTTATCTTTGTTCTTTACTTCAATAGCATATGCAAAACCCCAGCCCACATATTCTTTTGACGATATTCAAGAATTTACATGGGCAATAAAGGCAATTGAAAAAATGTACGCAAAGGGGTTTATAAAAGGAGTAGGAGACAAAAAATTTGACCCTTCTAAACCTGTCACTCATTTAGAAGCCCTTGCTTTGATTTTAAGAACTATGGGGTACGAAGAAGAAGCCAATAAAATAACTGAACTGCCTAAGGAATATAAAGGGCAAAAATCTCCGTGGGGAAAGGGATTTATCACTCTTGCTTATCAAAAGGGGATAATAACTACAGAAGAATTAAAAAAATTTAACCCCAGCGAAAAAGCCAAAAGATATGAAATAGCGAAATACTTGGTACGCGCTCTAGGATTAGAAGAACAAGCACAAAAAAGTATGGACAAAGTATTGTCCTATAATGATTGGAAGGCCATACCTAAAAATGCCATAGGTTATATGTATGTAGCAATTGAACAGGGTCTTATTCAAGGAGATGGCAAAAACTTGAAACCAAATGACCCTTTGAGAAGAGTGGAAATGGCTATTTTGCTTGAAAGGTTGGACGAAAAAATAGGAAACAATTTGAATGGTCGGGATGTCATTGCAACTGTTTATGAAATAAACAGCGATACTATAACTGTAAAAATCGACGGTGTTCAAAAAACCTTCAATATATTAAAAAATGCTCCAGTCTACAATGGAAGTGAATATGTAGGAGTTGACTTTTTACAAACTGGTTATCAAGTAAGATTGATATTAGACTCCAAAAATAATATAATATTTGTAGAAATATTAAATACAAAAAGTGAGGAAGTGATTCCAATAAGACTGGAAAAAGTTACAAATCCTCCTCAAAAAATATTAGCTCTGGTAGAAACCATTAAAGAAAATGCCACTGTTAAATTAGTAGAAGATAAGGGAATATACTATATAATTGCAACTCGCGGTAAGATGAGAACAAGCGGTTATAGCATAAACATTGAAAAGGCTCAAATAATAAAGACATTAAAAGATAACATTTTAGAAATTGAAATAAAATATCAGGACCCAGCAGAAGACGCAATTTTAACTCAAGTTATAACTTATCCCTATGACATCAAAAGCTTCACTTATGATGGTAAAATCACACAAATAAACATAAAAACAGACGGCAAAATAAATTTCTATATAGATAATGAGATAAACTTAGAAGTAAAATAATACCCCTCAATAAGAGGGGTTAAATTTTTTAAATTAATTACTAAAATATCTGTGCAAATTTTGTTGAAAAAGCCAATTGATAAAAATTTTTTGTTCCATTATTATAAAATTAGAGTAGATAAGGGGGAATTTGTTATGAAGGAAATAAAAGTAAAATTAACTACGATTGAAAATGTAAAAAATTTTGTCGAAAAAACTTCAAAATATCCTTTTGAGATAGACGTAATCTCTGGGCGATACCTAATAGATGCAAAATCAATAATGGGACTTTTTAGCCTTAACTTAGAAAACATCCTTACGGTAATACCTCATACGAATGATGAAGAAAACTTAAAAAAATTGGAGGAGGACTTAAAAAACTTCATGGTAAAATAAAAGCGTAGCTGCTACGCTTTTATTTTTATACCAATGGCGGTGGTGTAGGTTCAATAGGAACAGCAATTTGCCCTGTCTTCGCATCAATATGCAAAATCCAATATCCTTGCCCTCTCGTTCCTCTGAAATTTTCTTTCACGGATTTCCAAACTACAAATCCCGTCATCCCTCCAAATGGCTGATCTGCAAGGGTAAAAAATCCTGGCATCCCATACACAATGTATTTTAATTCTCCCTTTTCATCATTTGCGAATCCCACAAGATAATGGTCTAGGCTTCCTTCTCTATATCCTGTTTTTACTTTCCACCACCGATATCCCTTCATGTCCTCTTCAAAGGGTCGAACCTCTTCTAGAAAATTAACTATATTATTCACATATTCTTTTAAATATTTTATATACCCCTCTTCTGCCTCTCCTTGCAGCTGATAAAGATCTTTTTCTTGTTCTGGTAAAGAATTTACGGTTTGGCTATAAGTTCCTTCATCCGAAGGAATATAAATACTGGTGTCGGATTGAGAATTCGGCAAACTACTTTGTGAAGCTCTATCTTCTCCCTCAAAATCATTTTTGAAATTTTCATCTTTTTTATCCTCATAGGTTGATAAGAAATTATCTTTAATTTCCTCCTGTTCAAATTCCTTATCACTTTTATCACTCTCTTCTCTCAAAGTTTCTTCTCTTTTTATCTTTGAAATATATTTTCGATAGACAGTTTTCCAATTTACACTTTTCTTATTTATAACAGATACCAGCGGTATTAACATCTTTCCATTATCACGAGCCTCTATGAATGCTATAGAAAACTCTTCCCAAGAAAGTCCAGAATCTTTCACATCCTCTAAATTAAAAATCCACTCTCCCCCGCCCCGACCTTTGTCATCTACCTTTATCGCTCCAAAATCCACAACAGTAATTTCTCCATCATCTTTTAATAACTTGACATTGTAAGAGTAAACCGGATTAAGATTTTGCAAAGCTGCTGTTATTCTTCCTCTGTTTCCCCTAAATTCTACCTTCAAATACCCTGATATTTCCCTATCTCCAAGAGCACATTCCTTATCTTCTTGATTAAAAACAATGTAAAACCTTTTATATATATTTATTGACATTTATTCTTCCCCCTTATTTTATCAAAATATAACTTTGCAATATATACTATGAAATAAGGGGGCTTATTATTACTATTTAGTTTATTAAATCATAGATTACATTTGACAAAAGGGCAAACTCTTCTATGCTGAGAGTTTCTCCTCTCCTCTGAAAAGAAATCTTAGACATAGCAAGAGCTTTATCTATAATTTCCCTTGGAAATCCCAAAGTTTTTAAAGCATTTGGCAAAACTTTTCTCCTCTGCCCAAAAGCAGCCTTTACCACATTAGAAAATAACATCTCATCTTTTACCTCAACTGAAGGTTTATCAAGTATTTGCAATTTAACTAAAGAAGAATCTACTTTAGGAGGAGGAATAAAAACAGTCGGCGGAAGATTAAAAAGTATCTTAGGTTTTGCTTTAAAATTTGTAAAAATTGTTAGTATTCCGTAGTCTTTTGTACCCGGTGTAGCACAAATTCTTTCAGCGACCTCTTTTTGCACTAAGACGGTTATCTCTTTTACAAATTTACACTCTAAAAGCATCATAATTATAAGAGAAGTTATGTAATAGGGAAGATTAGCAACCACTTTAAAAGGCTTGCTTCCAAAATATTTATTAGCTATTTCATTTAAGTCTACTTTCATTATATCATCATTTACTAAAAATACATTATCCCAAAGATAGAGTTTTTCTTTTGCTTTTTCATAAAGTTCCTTATCAATTTCGAAAGATACTACTTTTTTTACCCTTTTAGCCAATTCTTCTGTCAAAGTCCCTAATCCCGTTCCAATCTCCAACACAAAATCCTCTGGTGTAATTTCTGAAGCAGTAACAATTTTAGTTAAAATATTTTTGTCAAATATAAAATTTTGACCCAACTTTTTTTTTACATTAACTCCTTTTACTTTCATAACGACACCTCAAATAATAAGACAGGGGAAACCCTGTCTATTTTAAAATATAAACTTTCACATATCTTTTTCCCCATTTTTGCACTTCTTCATGGGTTGGAAAATAAACGTCAATTATATTCCCTTTTATCGCACCACCAGTATCAGCAGCAATTCCAAACCCATATCCTTCTACGTACAATCTTGTTCCCAATGGTATAACCCTAGGATCCACAGCTATTACTCCCCTAGTAGCCTTCATTCCCGTAGCTGTTATACCGTAATCAGGATCGCCGGGTTTTTTACCAGTACTATCTTCACTGCTATCATAGGCTGTAGCTATCATTGTTTTCACTTCTTTGTATCTCACAATTTCTCCTCTTGAAGTAGTAAAAACTCCTATTGTGCCCACATGAACGATCTGGTTAATAGGATCTTTAATTATCTTTTCTTCTAGTATGTTTCTTGCTATTTCTTTGCCATTTTCATAAAGGACCTTTATGATAATTTGTTTTTTCCCCGGTTCCCCTTGTTGAACTAATCTTGTTTGGCCTCTTTCCATATTGTCATCTTTTACCGTTTCTGTTTGATATGGTATATCTGCTTCTTCTGTTACAATCTCTTCTTTAACTTGTGTAACATCAATATACATGTAACTAAAGACTGGCGTATCTAGTTCCATATTCACTCTGTCCAGTGGCCCTAAAGTTATGCCTTGCTGTTCTAAAACTTCTCTTATATTATCTGCAGCTGTGTAAATTTCCCGTGTTTCTCCTGCTACACAAAGAGTGATAGGAACTGCTCTTTTGATAGTCACCTTCATGCCATTTTTTAAAGGTGTATCTATCGATGGAGTTACTACGTCTTCTTTTCTTAGCTTAATCTTTTTCTCTTCTAACAAATCTCCAACTTTTGATTTAAATGTTGTAACAACCATTTTTTTATCTTCATCCTGAAGGGTTATTTCCTTTTTTAAGCTTGCGTATGTTATAGCTCCGACAATCAATAGGAATACTGCAGCCAACGTTAGAAGAGCAACTGGTTTTTTAACTATTTCACCAAGTCGCTTTCTAAACTTGTCTGTATCCATCCCATAACCTCCTGTTAAAAATTTAATTTAGGGGAGTCGTAAGTAATTTTAATCCAATTAAATTGATTTGTCAAATTTTTATACACAATTTTTCATTTATGGGGAAACCAAACTCAATGATATTATACGCATTTTTTTGACTTTTGATACCTCCCCTCAAAACAGGAGGTTTGTTTTTTAAAACTTTTATTTGAGAGGGATGTTAAAAAGTTTTATATCATTTTCAGCAGTAATCCTACAAACCTCCTCATAAGGCATCTCTCTTAATTCTGCAATTTTTTTCGCTACAAATTTCACATACACCGGTGTATTCCTTTTTCCTCTATAAGGCTCAGGAGTAAGATAAGGGCTATCTGTCTCAATTAAAAGTTTTTCAATAGGAACAGCTTTTGCTACTTCTTTAGGTTTTTTTGCATTTTTAAATGTCACAGGCCCCCCTAAAGAAATGTAAAAATTCATTTCAATTACTTGAAAAGCCATTTCAACACTTCCCGAATAACTGTGAAAAACCCCTCTTAAATCTTTTGTCCATTCCTGTTTTAATATATCTAGTATATCTCCATGAGCATCCCTATCGTGTATTATTATTGGAAGATTTAGCTTTTTCGCAAGCCTTATTTGTTTTATAAAAATCTCTTTTTGAAACTCTTTGGGAGGGTCGTCGTAATAATAATCTAACCCTATTTCTCCTATTGCTACAACCTTTTCCTGTAAAGCTAATCTCTCTATTTCTTCCACTTTGTCAAATTCCCTTTGTGCATCATGGGGATGAATTCCAACAGAAGCATATATAAAGTCATAGTTATGAGCTAGCTCAATAGACTGTTTAGAAGTTAAGAGGTTAGACCCCACATTTATTAAAAATGTGAGGTCTTTTTTACATTCTTCAATAACTTTTTCTCTATCTCTATCGTATTTCTCATCTTCAAGATGAGCGTGAGAATCTACCAACAATTTTATCACTCCTTAGCTTATCTTTGCCCCACTTTCTATATCCCTGTCCACTGTAAGAAGGGACATTTTTCCTTCGGTAGATGCTGCTAAAAGCATTCCTTGAGACTCAATACCCTTTAGTTTCTTTGGCTCCAGATTATATACAATAATTATTTTCTTTCCTATAAGCTCTTCAGGAGTGTAATAACGAGCAATTCCTCCTACAATTTGCCTTGTCTCCTCTCCCACTTTAAGCTTCATCTTTATAAGCTTGTCAGAGCCTTCCACTTTTTCGGCTTCCAAAATCTCTGCAACCCTAAGCTGAATTTTTGCAAAATCCTCAATAGTGATATAATCTATCTTTTTCTCTTCCTCCTCTGCTTTTTCTTCTATAGCACTCAGCTCCTTATTTACATCTATTCTCGGGAAAATAATTTCTCCTCTTTTTACTTTTGTACCTTCTTTTAACAAGCCAAACTTTAAGCTCTCCCAAGTCGTCAAATCTTTTTCTATTCCTAATTGTTCAAACATTTTTTGCGGGGTATTTGGCATAAAAGGAGATATAAGTATTGCAATAAATCTCAAAGCTTCCGCTAAATTATACAAAACAGTACCCAATCTTTCCTTTTTGCTTTCATCTTTCGCTAAAATCCAAGGCATTGTTTCATCAATGTACTTATTAGCTCGTCTTACTAATTTCCATATTTCAATTAAAGCGTTGGAAAACTGAAGTTTATCCATGTACTCTTCAACAGTTTTAGGTAGATTCTGTGCAGTATTTATAAGGTCATCATCTACTTCTTCTTTTTGTGAAGGCTTTGGCAGAATGCCCTCAAAGTATTTTTCAATCATTGTAACAGTCCTACTCAGCAAGTTTCCAAGGTCATTAGCAAGGTCTGAATTTATTCTGTTTATCAAAGCTTCATTAGAAAACACTCCATCCGCCCCAAAAGGCACTTCTCTCAAAAGAAAATATCTTACAGCATCCACGCCATATTTCCTAACCAGCTCTTTAGGGTCTACTACATTGCCTTTAGATTTTGACATCTTGCCTCCTTCCAGTATAAGCCAACCGTGTCCAAACACTTTTTTAGGAAGGGGCAAGTCAAGAGCCATAAGCATTGCTGGCCATATTATTGTGTGAAACCTCATTATCTCTTTTCCAACCAAATGAACATCTGCTGGCCAGTATTTTTTAAAGTCGTCGTCATGGTCTGTAGAATATCCTAAAGCAGTTATGTAATTTGACAAAGCATCTATCCAAACATAAATCACATGTCTTGGGTCAAAAGGTACCTTTATACCCCAGTCAAACGAACTCCTTGAGACAAACAAATCCTCCAAACCTGATTTTATAAAGTTTATCATCTCATTGCGCCTTGACTCAGGCTGTATAAAATCAGGATGTTCATCATAATATTGTAACAGCCTATCCCCATATTTAGACAATTTAAAAAAATACCCTTCTTCTTTTACCCTTTCTACTGGTCTACCACAGTCTGGGCATTTCCCATCTACAAGCTGGCTTTCTGTCCAGAAAGATTCACAAGGAGTACAGTACCATCCCTCATATTCGCTTTTGTATATATCTCCTTTTTCATACAATTTCGTGAATATTTTTTGTACTATTTCCTCATGATATTTATCGGTTGTGCGAATAAATTGGTCATTACTTATATCCATTGTCTTCCATAAATCTTTTATCCATTCAACTATCCCGTCTACATATTCTTTAGGAGACATCCCTTTTTCTCTTGCTATTCTTTGAATTTTTTGCCCATGTTCATCAGTACCGGTCAAAAACTTGACATCATATCCGGTAAGCCTTTTAAACCTTGCCATCGCATCTGCAGCAACTGTAGTATATGAATGACCAATATGTAATTTATCACTGGGATAATAGATAGGTGTCGTAATGTAAAAAGTCTTTTTCATATCCATCCTCCTCTTTTTTTGTAAATAAAAAACTCGCCTCCACATAAGGGGCGAGATTGTCGCGGTACCACCCTTCTTCACATGCGCCTCACGACGCATGCCTCACAGAGTGCTAACACACTCCTACCCTGTAACGGGAGTTCCCGGTAAAACCTACTAGCCTTCGGCAGTACGGCTCCGGAGCCATCTTCAAAAGCCCAAACTTTATCGGTTCGCACCTCGCCCGACTCTCTGTGAAAGTTCAAGCTTTTTACTCTTTCCTTCATCGCCTTTTACTATATCTATTTATTCTTTAATATACCCTTTATAAAAAGTATTGTCAACTACTTTTTTGATTATTCCTACCTTTTTGTTACTCTTTATTTACAAAATGTTTTAATTCCTTTAGCAAAGTAACTATCATAATATCTATAATTCTGTACGATGCTAGTACAAAATACGTAGCTTTTACATAGTGTAAAATTATCGTAGGATTTTTTGAGTGAAAAAAAACAAGAGACAACCCCTGTGATAAAATAGAACTTGGAAACAAAACATCACAGAAAGGGGTGTCTCTTGTGAAAAAACATATCTTTGAGGATATTATACTACAAAATGCTC
>DULG01000041.1 GCA_012840485.1 Clostridia bacterium
TACCTAATTCTATTCTTGACAAACCGGACAAGCTTACTGAAGAGGAGTTTATGGTTATAAAATCTCATACCTATTATACTAAAGAAATACTCAAAGAAATAGGAGGAATAGATGATATAGCAGAATGAGCCGCAAATCATCACGAGAAATTAGATGGAAGCGGGTATCCTGAGGGATTAAAAGGTGACGAAATTGGAGAGATTGATAGACATATGGCGGTTTGTGATATGTATCAAGCATTGACAGAAGATAGGCCTTATAGAAAGGGAATGGAGCCGAAGCAGGCGATAGATATTATTGAAAAGTCGGTGAGAGAGGGAAAAGTAAGTGGAGAGTCTTTTGAGATTTTAAAAAAAGCAGTGCTTTGATGTATACTCAACCGTATTTTTGGAAATAATACGGTTGAGGAGGTATATTATGGGTATGCTTTTTGACTATTTAAAAGAGATGGCGGCAACAAAGAACATATACGACTACAATTGTAGTGAAAATTATCAATTGGTAAATGAAGTGAGACGAACGATAAAAGAATTGAAAGATGCAGAAATTTATTTTCAAAGTGTCACAGACCCTGACTTAGTAGATTATGCTATATATCGGTTAGAGAGTTTAAAGAGAAAGTACATATATTTATTGAAAAAAGCAAAAGAAGAGGGAATAAATTTTGATAATTTTTCGTCCCTCCTATCATAATTTGTCCTCCCCCTAAGTATAAATATAACAGTAGACTCTTAGGGGGTTTTTGTATGAATATAAGCATTGAATACAATATAATCATTGCTTACTTAATTGGCTTGTTTTTACTTTATCTTTTAGGATGGTTATTAGTAGTTCCAAGAAAAATTTTGCTAAGAATTATAATAAATGGAATTATTGGTGGTTTAATTTTATTTTTTATCAATTTAATAGGAAAATCTCTTGGATTATATATTGCTATAAATCCTGTGACTGCTCTTGTTGTAGGTTTTTTAGGTATTCCAGGAATTATTCTTTTGATAATTATGCAGTATATTGTTTGAAGAGACTACAGAAATAAACAGTTTAAATAGTCTTCCTTTTTGGAATAATAATTTGTGAAAAAAGATAAAAGGAGGATTATTATGACTGTTAAAAGTGATATGGAAAAAGCTATTGCTGCAGCTCAAGCGGCTCTTGGGACCTATGCACAATTTGCTAGTTCTACAGAGGATCCTGCTGCGAAACAAATGTTCCAACAGATGCAACAGGATATGCAAAGGCATGTTACGATGTTAACTAACAGGTTAAATTATATAAATACCAATAACAAATTGAATCAACAGTCTCAAGCTACACAGCAAGCGACACAACAAAATCAACAAAATGTTCTCACAAATAAAAAACAGTAAATTGTATAGATTATAAGGAGGCCTTGAGCCTCCGCTTCAGTTTAAGACAAGATTTACGATAGTTTAAACATATAAAAATGAGTATTATAATGGAATAATAAGATATTTTCATTTAAATAGCTATTATTCAGGTTTAATAGATATTTTTAAGCGTTGCCATGAATATATATTTATGATATAGTATATACACGCACGAGGGAGCTAGTTTTTAAAAAGCAAGTTATGAGTTATAAATTTCTATGATAAAACACTTGACAAAGGTAATAGAATTTGCTAATATAGAGAAGCTGCGGTGAAGCAGTGAGGGACCTTGAAAAATGAACAGTGAGGCGAAAAAAAGGTGTAGAGAAGAGTAAGGATATAAACCTGAGAGTTTGA
>DULG01000042.1 GCA_012840485.1 Clostridia bacterium
CCTCTATCAATGCCGGTATTACTTTAAATAAATCTCCAACTATTCCATAATCAGCTACTTTAAAAATAGGTGCATCAGGATTTTTATTTATGGCAACTATCGTTTTTGCATTTCCCATGCCTGCAATGTGCTGTATCGCCCCACTAATTCCACAAGCTATATAGAGCTTTGGCCTTACGGTTTTCCCTGTTTGACCTACTTGGTGGTCAGAGGAAATCCATCCTGCATCAACTGCAGCACGAGAAGCTCCTACCACCCCTCCTAAAGCATCGGCTAATTGCTGAATTAGCTTAAACCCTTCTGCTCCTCCTACTCCCCTTCCTCCAGAAACAATGATATCTGCCTCTTCTATATTTACTTTACTTTTTGCCTCTTTTATAACATCAATGATTTGGGTTCTTATGTCACTCTCTTTAATATTTGCTTGTATCTCTATGATTTCTCCTTTGCGTTTTTCATCCTTTGGGGCTCTTTTCATGACTCCAGGTCTAACAGTGGCCATCTGAGGCCTTCTCTCTGGGCATATTATTGTAGCTATGAGATTGCCGCCAAAAGCGGGACGTATCTGTAAAAGCAATCCATTTTCGTCTATATCAAGGGCTGTACAGTCTGCTGTAAGACCAGTGCGCAAACGAGCCGCTATTCTTGGAGCAAGGTCTCTTCCTATATATGTGGCTCCATACAAAATTACCTCTGGTTTTAATTCACAAGCAAGTTCACAGATAACTTTTGTATAAGCATCTGTCGTATAATTTTTAAGAAGGGGGTCATCTATTACATATACTGCATCAGCCCCATATTTTATTAATTCATCCGCCAAATTTTTTACATCATAGCCAACTAGCACTGCACAAGCTTTTACACCTTTTTTATCAGCAAGTCTTCTAGCTTCTCCTAATATCTCTAAAGATACGTTCATCAATTTTTGTTCTCTTTGCTCAGCAAAAATCCATATATCTTTATATTCACTCATTTTCCCAGCCTCCTTCATATAAGATGCTTTTCAACTAATCTTTGAACAAGATTTTGTACACATTCTTTTACATTGCCTGTAAAGATTTCTCCTGCCCTTTGTATTTCTGGAGTAGTTGTAGATATGACTCTCGTTGGAGAACCTTTAAGTCCCACATCTTGAGGGTCAATTCCCAAATCAGCAGCGGTCACAATTTTTACTTCTTTTTCTCTATAGGCTTCAAATATTCCTTTTATAGAGGGATATCGTGGAGTATTCAATTCTTTAATCGCCGTCAAAAGCACAGGCATTTTAACTTTTATCATTTCGTAGCCGTCCTCAAGTGCTCTTTTTACTATAAGGGCATCCCCTTCTATTTTTACTTCTTTAACATATGTAACTTGAGGAATATTAAGCTGTTCAGCCAATTGGGGGCCTACCTGTGCAGTATCTCCATCTATCGCTTGTCTGCCGCAAAATATTATGTCATGTTCAAGTTTTTGAGCCATTTTCGCCAAAGTTTTGGCAGTTGCACAGGTATCAGCACCGGCAAATACTCTATCTGTCAAAAGATATGCTTCATCTGCCCCCATAGCAAGAGCTTCTCTAAGTGCTTCTTCCGCCTGTGAAGGACCCATTGTTATGACAGTAACCTTTCCTCCGTATTCATCCTTAATTCTTATAGCTTCTTCTAAAGCATTTTTATCATCTGGATTTATTATGCTTGGCACTCCTTCTCTTATAAGGGTCTTTGTAACAGGATCTATCTTAACCTCGTTGGTATCAGGCACTTGTTTTATAAACACAAGTATATTCATGGCAATTCCTCCTTACATCTTTAATAAATTTGAAGCAATGACCATCTTTTGAACTTCTGAAGTACCTTCATATATTTCTGTTATCTTTGCATCCCTCATTAATCTCTCAACAGGATAATCTTTTGTATATCCGTATCCACCAAAAATTTGCACTGCTTTTGTAGTAACTTCCATGGCTGTCTCAGAGGCAAAAAGTTTTGCCATAGCTGCTTCCATCGTATAACTTAAATTGTTTTCTTTCCTCCATGCAGCATAGTATACAAGATGTCTTGCTGCACTTACTTTTGTAGCCATCTCAGCAATATACCACTGTAAGCCTTGAAACTTGCCTATAGGCCTTCCAAATTGTTGCCTCTCTTTCACATATTTTGTGACCTCCTCTAATGCTGCTTGAGCAATTCCCAAAGCTTGAGCACCAATACCTATTCTTCCACCGTCCAAAGTCACCATGGCTATCTTAAACCCTTCTCCTTCTTTGCCAAGAAGGCTTTCTTTAGGCACTATGCAGTCTTCAAATACCAATTCTGCTGCCCTTGAACCTCTTATTCCCATTTTTTCCTCTATTTTACCTATATAAAAACCAGGAAAATTCTTTTCTACAATAAAAGCACTTATCCCTCTAGTTCCTTTAGATTTATCAGTCATAGCAAAAACTATATATATATCAGCCATTCCACCGTTGGTTATAAAAATTTTAGAACCATTTAAAATGTAATGATCTCCTTCTAATATAGCTGTAGTTTGTTGAGCTGCTGCATCAGTTCCAGCATTAGGCTCTGTAAGCGCAAAAGCCCCTAACTTTTCTCCTTTTGCCAACGGTACTAGGTATTTCTCTTTTTGCTCTTTTGTTCCCCACTGGAAAATAGGAAAACAGGCCAGTGACGTATGAGCAGACAATATTACGCCTGTAGCTGCACAAGCGCGGGATATCTCTTCCACTGCAATAATATAACTTATATAATCTCCTCCTGCTCCTCCATATTCCTTTGGATATGGAATTCCCATCATATCTGCTTTCGCCATTTTTTTGACATTATCCCGAGGAAATTCACCCGTTAAATCAATTTCCTTTGCTTTAGGTGCAATCTCCTTTTCAGCAAATTCTCTCACCACTTTTCTTACCATTTGCTGCTCTTTAGTCAATGAAAAATCCATTAAAACTCCTCCTTTTTTTGATATTTTTTTAACATTCAAAATTATAAAGAAAGGGCTACCCCCTTTATTACCCCACATCACTTACCTACAAATTTAGGAGCTCTTTTTTCTAAAAAAGCTGCCATACCTTCTTTTTGGTCCTCTGTAGCAAAACAAACCGCAAAAGCCTTTGCTTCATAACTCATACCTGTATCAATAACTGTATCAATACTAGCATTGATCGCTTCTTTTGCAAGACTTATTGCAATCATCCCTTTTGTCATTATCTTTTTCGCAATTTTATAGGTTTCTTCTAAAAGTTTATTTTGTTCTACCACTTTTGAAACAAGACCTATTCTTAAAGCTTCCTCTGCGTCTATCATATCGCCGGTGTAAATAAGCTCCTTTGCTTTTGATATGCCAACAATTCGAGGTAATCTTTGTGTACCTCCAAATCCCGGTATAATACCAAGTCCCACTTCTGGCTGCCCAAATTTTGCATTGTGACTTGCAATCCTTATGTCACAAGCCATTGCCAGTTCACAGCCTCCTCCAAGAGCGTAACCGTTAACAGCAGCAATAACAGGCTTTTTCATAAGTTCAATCTTTCTGAATACCTTTTGTCCAAACTCACCAAATTCTTTTGCTTCAAGTGGCTTCATATCTTTCATCTCAGAAATGTCCGCACCTGCTACAAAAGCTTTTTCCCCTGCCCCCGTTATTATTACTGCTTTTGCTTCTTCATTTGCTTTGACTTCTTCTAAAATTTGGTCCAATTCCTTAAGAGTTTCTCGATTTAAGGCATTTAAAAACTTAGGTCTATCAATAGTAATTAAAGCAGTACCTTCTTTTAACTCCATTTTAACATTTTTAAATTCCATAAAAACCCTCCTTCTTTTTTAATTTTCATCTAAATTTACTTGCAAAAATCATGCCAAAATTAAAATAGATGGATAGAATAAGACTATCCATCTATTTTAGAAGTTTCTCCTTTTAACTTCTTAAAGAGTTCCTCTTCATTTAATCTATAAGAGACAGTGAAGAGGCTGTCACTTAGATGAACATTTTCCAAGATCACATCATCTGGCACTTTTAAATCTATCGGTGAGAAATTCCAAATCGCTTTAATCCCTGCTTTAACCAACCTATTGGCAGTATATTGAGCATTGTCTTTTGGAATACATAAAATAGCTATATCTATTTTATTCCGTGCTATAAAGTCTTCTACTATTTCTACGTCCATCACTTCAACATCTCTAATTTTAAGACCAAATAAACGAGGGTTGATGTCAAAAATTCCTTTTAAATTAAAGCCGGACTTTTCAAACCTAGTATAATTTGCAATCGCTTGCCCTAAATTACCCGCACCTATAATGATAGTATTGTAAGTTTTATCAAGCCCTAAAATTCTAGTCAAATTATTATAGAGTTCCTCAACATTGTATCCGTACCCCTGTTGTCCAAACCCTCCAAAATTATTCAAGTCCTGTCTAATTTGAGAAGCCGTAACCCCCATTTTTTCGCTTAATTCTCTTGAAGAAATACGCTTTACATCGTTTTTAAGAAGTTCTTCAAGATATCTGTGATATCTTGGGAGCCTTCTTATTACAGCCATTGATACTATAGTCTTTTTGCTCACTCTCCTCACCTCATTCTACTATGTGATAGTATTATATAATATTGTAAATTTTTTGTCAATGAGACAAAAACATAGTAGAATATGAGGAATTATTAAATTTCTTTATAATGTTTGTAAATTTTTTTGAATTCATTGGGTCTTAGGCTCCCATTTATTATATTCCGTATTCATTATGACAATATCTACTCTCCTGTTAAGCTTTCTATGTTCCTCTGAATCATTTGGAACAACAGGCCTATATTCCCCATATCCTACAGCCGAAATCCTATCTGGCTCTATCCCCACTTCATTTACTAATATTTTTACCACATTGGTAGCTCTTATAACAGACAATTCCCAATTAGAATCAAATTTGTTGTTGTGTATAGGAAGGTTATCTGTAAAACCTTCCACTCTGATATGATTTGGTAAGGTTTTTAACATTTTCCCTATCCTTATCAAAACCTCTCTCTCTTGTGGTTTTACATCAGCAGAACCTAGATCAAAAAGAAGTGAATCTTGTAGACTTATCACAAGTCCTCTCTCGTCAATATAGCTGGTCACCATACCTTGAAGGTTGTTTTCTTTTACAAAACCCCTCAATTGCTTTTCAATTTCTCCTAAAGTATTTTTATCCCCTTTAGTTCCAGGAACAAAACTATTACCACTGTACTGCCCTATTACATAATCCGTTCCTGTAAAAGTCTTGGTTAAAGAACCAGCAATTTGAGCAAATTTAGTAGCATTTATGCTACTTATAGTGTACATCACTATAAAAAATATTAAAAGCAAAGTAATCATATCAGAATAAGTAAGCAGCCATCTTTCGTGGTTTGGTTTGGATTCATCTTCCAATCTCCTCATTTAACTCAACACCACCCTTCTGAGGTATGGCTTTGCGTTGTCCTTCTGTGATAAAAGTCATCAATTTTCTTTCTAATATCTTTGGATTTTCTCCCGCTTGTAGTGAAAGGCTGCCTTCTAATATTAGTTCTCTTTCCGTTCTTTTAATCCTCGCTCTATTTTTCAACTTTTGAGCAATAGGAAGCCAGAATAAGTTTGCCGAACTGACACCGTAAAGGGTAGCAATAAAAGCTACAGCTATAGCAGGCCCCAGTTTATCCGGTTCACTTAAATTACTGAGCACATGAACAAGTCCCATAACTGTTCCTATGATACCCATTGTAGGAGCATAACCACCTGCAGATTCAAAAATACCTGCTTCTTTTTTTGCCTCCATATCTTCTATATATATTTTATTTTCCATTGTTGTTCTAATAAGTTCCATATCAGAACCATCAACAACTAATTCTAAACTTTCCTTTAAAATAGGGTCAAATTTTTTTATTTCTTCAGACTCAATCTCTGATTCGAGGCTTAAAAGTCCTTCACTTCTTGCCTTTTGCGCCAAATAAGTAAAATACTTTATTATCTCAATATAATTTTCTTTTTCACTTGTAAAAGCCCTCGCCAAAAGCTTGGGAACTTTTTTTAAATCCTCCATAGAATAAGAAGTTATAGTAGCTCCTATAGTACCTCCAAAAACTATTATAGCAGCAGAAACCCCTATTAAAGAAGCAACAGTACCTCCTTCTAAGGTAAACGCATAAATCAAAGAACCTACTCCAAGCACTATACCAACTATTGTAGCTATATCCAACTTCATCACCTTCCATTCAAAAATGCACTCATTATTCATTATCGACACATATCAAAAAAAAGTTATAGTTTATTGCACTTTTACAAAACAATTTTTTCTGGTATATTTAATATGGACAGGAGGTTATATTTATGGCAATTATAACAGCAAATAACGTGACAAAAAGCTACGGCATCGATGTAATTTTACAAAATATTTCTTTTATAGTCAATGAAGGAGATAAAATAGGGGTAATTGGCGAAAACGGTGCCGGAAAATCCACCCTTTTTAATGTTTTGGCTGGTTTTAGTGACATTGACAGCGGAACAATTTCAATTTCTGCAAATAAAATTGGATACCTCCAGCAAAATACTGCAATTGAATCTAAAAAAAGTATATACGAAGAAGTAAAAACAGTTTTTGATGAAATATTCCAATTGGAAAAGAAAATCAAATCGTTAGAGGAAAAAATCTCACAAACAAAAGATTCTTTGTTACTTGATAAACTTTTGTTAGAGTATTCCCTTTTAACAGATAATTACAGGGAATTAGACGGGTATTCTGTAGAAAGTAAAATAAGGGGAGTTTTAAATGGGTTAGGTTTTGATGTGTCTCAATTTGATACACCTGTATCGACTTTAAGCGGTGGTCAAAAAACCCGTCTTATGTTGGCAAAAACTCTCCTTTTAAATCCAGATGTTCTATTATTGGACGAACCTACTAATCACTTAGATATAAATTCAATAGAATGGCTGGAACAATATCTAAAATTTTATAACGGTACAATTTTAATTATATCCCATGATAGGTATTTCTTGGATAAAGTTGTCATGCGCATATTTGAAATTGAAAACCACAATTTAAATATTTATGATGGCAATTATACAGAATATTTGAAAAAGAAAAAAATAGAAATTGAAGCAAAGTTAAAAGCTTATGAAGGACAACAAAAAGAGATAAAGAGAATTAGATCAATTATACAAATTCAAAAAAACCGTAGAACAGAAAAATCAGTAAAAATGGCAGAAAGCAAGCAAAAACTTTTAGACAAAATGGAAATAATAGAAAAGCCGGTGATAAACAATAAGTCTCTCAATTTGCGCTTTGATTTTGATTTAGAAAGTGGAAATGACGTATTGGTAGTCAAAAACTTGTCTTTGCACTTTGATAGACAAATTTTCTCTAATGTGTCTTTTGAGATAAAAAAAGGAGAAAAAATTGCTCTTTTAGGCCCAAATGGTGTAGGTAAAACCTCCCTTCTAAAGATATTAGTAGGGGAAATTGACAAATTTGAGGGAGAAATTAAATTTGGCACAAACGTAATAATAGGTTATTATGAGCAAGAATTTAAAAGTTTAAACTATGAAAAAACAGTATTAGACGAAATATGGGATGAAAATCCTTATCTTACTCAAACAGAAGTACGCACCCTATTAGCTTCTTTTCTTTTTGCAGAAGAAGATGTCTTTAAAGTCATCTCTACCTTAAGCGGTGGCGAAAAAGCAAGGCTTTCTTTATTAAAACTCATCCTTTCAAAAGCTAATTTTTTATTGATGGATGAGCCCACTAACCATCTAGATTTAAAGGCAAAAGAGGTATTGGAAGAGGCTTTACTAGATTATTCAGGAACTTTATTATTTGTCTCCCATGACAGATATTTTATAGATAAAATTGCTACAAAAGTGATGATCTTGACACCTTCTGGTGTAGAAATATACTTAGGTAACTACAGTTATTATATAGAAAAGAAAAAACAGCTTGAGGAAAAAGAAGAGGAAGCAATTAAAAAGACAAAAACTCAAATAAAAAATGAAAAATATAGAGAAAAATTAACTAAATTGCAATTAAAACAGCAAAAGGAATACTTAAAAAATCTTGAAAATTCAATTTATCAAGCTGAAGAAAGGGTAAAATATTTAGAAGAAAAGATGTGTGATGTTGAAATTTATAAAACAGGAGAGATTATAGAAATACAAAAAGAATACACTGCCCTTAAAGAGAAATTAGAACAAATGTATGAAGAATGGGAAAATTTAAGCGGGTAAAAAAAACCGCTTTTAATTTATTTTTAATATATTTTCATTCTATTTCATCCCAGTAAATACAATGAAATATAGTTAAGCACAATATCCACAAAGTTATCCACAGATATGAAAAGTTAAGATACCAATATTATCGACAGATTTCCACATTTTTAACACTCACATTTTTTCACCAATTTTTAAATAGGGAATAGCATTTAAATCCCAACCTGAGATTTTGCCTTTTATAAAGTCATAATAAGCAGCAGTTGCTATCATTGCTCCATTGTCTGTACAATATATTTTGTCTGGATAGTGTACTCTAGCTCCAATTTTTTTAGCCTCTTCCTCTAATTTCTGCCTCAAAAAACTATTTGAAGCAACTCCTCCTGCAATGGAGATCTTGTCTATATTTTTTGATTTTGCTGCATCTATCAATTTTTTTATTAAAACTTCTACCACATTTCTTTGAAAACTGGCTGCTACATCATAGACATTTATTTCTTCACCTTTTTGCCTCTGTCTATTGAGATAATTCAACACTGCAGTCTTAAGTCCACTAAAACTAAAATCAAAATTTCGTTCTTCCATAAAAGATTTAGGAAACTCAATCGCCGACCTATTGCCCATTTTTGCAGCCTTTTCAATAGCAGGTCCTCCCGGATAACCTAATCCTAACGCTCTTGCTACTTTATCAAAAGCTTCTCCTGCTGCGTCATCCATTGTCTGCCCCATTACCTCGTACTCTCCATAATCTTTTACAAAAACAATATGACTATGTCCCCCGGATGCCACAAGGCAAATAAAAGGAGGAGCAAATTCACCTCCCAAGTAATTCGCAGCTATATGCCCTTCTATATGATTTACTCCTACAAAAGGCTTGCTTTTTGCATAGGCTAAAGCTTTTCCATAGGATAAACCAACTAAAAGAGCTCCCACTAATCCTGGACCATATGTAGCCGCAATCACATCTATTTCATCAAGAATTACTCCTGCCTTTTGCAGTGCTTCTTCCACTACAAAAGATATTACTTCAATATGCTTTCTTGAAGCTATTTCTGGAACTACTCCACCATATTTTCTGTGGATTTCTATTTGAGAATGTATTACATTTGACAAAACTTCTTTTCCATTTTTTACAACTCCTGCTGCTGTCTCATCGCAGGAAGATTCTATACCTAAAACAATTATGTCTTTGTCCATTTTTTCACCACCATCATAAATCATATTTCCACATTACAATTGCATCCTCGTTATTATCCTGGTAATACCCATTTCTTCGTCCTAGTGGTCTAAAGCCAAATTTCGCATATAAATGTTGTGCCACAATGTTAGATTCTCTCACTTCTAATGTCATTGCATTTATCCCATTCTTTTTAGCTAGGTCAATTAACCCTTCCATTATTTTACTTCCAATGCCCTGAGACCTATAGTTTGGATGAACTGCTATATTTGTTATATGCCCTTCATCTACGACCACCCAAAAGCCTCCATAACCTACAATTTTATTGTCTAACTCAGCGACTATATACCTAGCACAGCTATTTTTAGTAACTTCACTTAGAAAGGCCTCCTTAGACCATGGAGTACTGAAGCTCATCTTCTCGATTCCCAAAACCTCATCTACATCCTCTTTTCTCATAGGCCTTATAATTACATCCATTAATTAACTCCCCTCGCCAATTAATCGAACCTCAGCAGCCGATTTTCTTATATACACTGGCTTAAAATCAAAATAGCTAACTACCTCCCCATTTTTTATCTTTTGAATAGCAATCTCTCCTAGAGAGACAGCTCTTGCCATATTATCCTTATCTTTTGCAAATAAAGCCTTTTTACCTATTATATCTTGCAATTTATTTTTATAGGAATAAACACCTTCTCCTACAAACAATACCTTACTCGAATAATTCCTCACTAAACCTGCAATTTCCTCTAAAGAATACACCCCAACCTCTGTTAAAACTTCAAAATTATCTCCTCGTATCAGCATTCCATAAACATTTTCATTTAAGGCATCTATAATAGGACATATCAACCCTTCAAATTCACTGACATTATATGCTAAAGCTAAAAGAGAGGATACTCCTACAATAGGTATGTTAAGAGCATGAGCCAAACCCTTTGCTGTAGCAGCACCAATCCTAAGCCCTGTAAAAGAACCTGGCCCTTCTGAAACTGCTATATGTGTTATTTGATTTATCGGTACTTCACATTTTTTAAATAGTTCATCTATCATAGGCATTAAAATTACTGAATGTCTCAGATAATTTATAGAGTATTCCCCTATTACGCCATTCTCCTCTACTAAGGCAACAGTAGCAGTTTTAGAAGAAGAATCTATTGCCAAAACTTTCATTGGTCCATCTCCTTTAAAATCCCTTCATATCTTTTCCCAAAAGCTTTAAACAGAATAACTCTTTCTTCCTCATTTTTCTCCTTTTGAATTACCACTTCTAGCCTCTCCTTTGGAAGTAAGGGCCCTAGCCTTTCGGGCCATTCAACTGCACAAACTCCTTCATCATAAAAATATTCCTCATAACCTATATCATAAAGAGCTGTATAATCATCTAACCTATATAAATCAAAATGATAGAGAGGAATTCTCCCTCTATGTTCATTCACTAAAGTAAAAGTGGGGCTGGTAATGGGTTCCTCTATTTCTAATCCCTTTGCTATCCCTTTTGTAAAAACAGTTTTCCCACTTCCTAACTCTCCATATAAAAGAATTATATCTCTCTTTTTTAAAAGTCTTCCCAATTTTTCACCTAATTTTATAGTTTCTTCTCTGCTATTTGATGTGTAGACTTTTTCCACCTATATCTCACCCCATTCATTATAACTTTATTATATACTATCTTTTAGAAAATTAAAAACAAAATAATCCCCAATTTTACTGGGGATTATTGAAACTCTTAATGCTTTAAAATGGGAGAAATCTTTTTGTATATAATCAAAGTAATTAGTGAAATTACAACTCCTTTCAATATATTAAAAGGAAAAATGCCATAAGCTATAAGTGTCTTTATATCTACTATACTTTTGTTTGCGGCACTACTCATGCTGATGATGGCATTCATGGGCCATCCCATAACTTTTTGATATAAAGGCAAGAAAACATAATAATTTAAAAGTGAAGCAGTAAAAGCCATAACCACTGTCGCAATGGCCATTGATATAAGAGCAGTTTTTCTCGTCTTATTAAACTGATATATCACACCTGCCGTATAGACAAATATAGACCCTACCGCAAAATTGGCTATCTCCCCTATACCCCCTGATTGAGTAATAGTTGCATGCAAGATATTTTTAATAAGCTCCACCATTACACCGTATAAAGGCCCAATGGCAAAAGAAGCAATTAATGCGGGTACATCGCTAAAATCTAGCTTGAGAAAACCTGGAAATAAAGGTACTTGAAATTCTAAATACATAAGTACAAAAGCTGTGGCAGATAAAAAGCCTACTTTTACTATGGTTTGTGTCTTGACTTTTTCCACAATAAACCCCTCCATTTTTATCTAAATTTACTGAAAAACTCCTGAAGATAAATCTTCAGGAGTTTTTGTGATTTATTTGACAAAAATAAACACAAAAAGAAAATCTTCTCCCCTCCAGACTTTTACTGTCGGCTTTGGAATTTCACCAAATCAACCGCTTACGCGGCTCGCGGGCTATACCGCCGGTCGGGAATTTCACCCTGCCCCGAAGATTTATCTTCATTTTATTCAATTTTAACTTTCTATTTTATTTTCTCACTTTTATCTTCCCTTGTCAATATCTTTGTGAAAAATTTTTTAATTTATTTTCACAAAGTTATAACTGTCCCCCCTTTCCCTTCTAAAGCTTCCAACGCTTTGTCCAAAGAAGTAATTATAGCTTTCCTTCCTAGTTTTGACTTTGCAAATCTAACCGCAGCTTTAACTTTAGGCAGCATACTACCTGGCGCAAAATGGCCTTCCTCCATGTATTTTATTGCTTCTTCCACCGTCATCTTATCTAAAAACTCCTGATTTGGCTTGTTATAATTTATTGCCACTTTTTCAACAGCTGTAAGAATTAAAAGCACATCTGCGTCAATATCCTCCGCTAATTTTTCAGAAGCTAAATCCTTGTCTATTACCGCAGCTACTCCCTTTAATGTGCCATTCTCCCTTATAACAGGGATTCCTCCACCGCCAACTGTTATCACTATTACCCCGCTTTTTTCAAGTAATTTTATTGTATTAATTTCTACAATTTCTTTAGGATCAGGGGAAGGGACAACCCTCCTGTACCCTCTACCACTATCTTCTATCATTTCATAGCCTTTTTCTTTTATCAATATTTCCGTTTCCTCTTTCGTATAAAAAGGCCCTATTGGCTTTGTAGGTTTTTTAAAAGCAGGGTCATTTTTATCCACTACAACCTGTGTTATGATAGTGGTAACTTCTCTTCTTATATTTCTCTCCTTCAAAACCTCTCCTAATGCCTGTTGGATCATATACCCTATCATGCCCTGGCTCTCTGCACCGCACACATCAAAAGGCATTGCAGGTACAATTTTTGATGCGACTTCATTTTGTATGACTATATTCCCTACCTGAGGTCCATTGCCGTGAGTTATTACAACAGAATACCCTTTTTCAATTATATCTGCCAAATACCCCGCTGTCCTCCTGACTACTTCCATCTGTGCTTCTGCAGTAGGGGGTGTGTTTACGTCCTGCAGAGCATTCCCTCCTAAAGCAATAACAACTTTTTCTTTCATAGTGTCCTCCCCTGTGATAATTTTAAAGCAGTGTAGCAATCATGATAGCTTTAATTGTATGTTTTCTATTTTCTGCTTGGTCCCACACTCTTGATTGTTTACCTTCTATAACATCAAAAGTAACTTCTTGTCCCTTTACTGCTGGTAAACAGTGCAAAAATATAGTATCTTCTCTTCCTGTCTTTTTCATCATTTCTTCATTAACCTGATAAGGCCTCAAAAGAGCTTCCCTCTCTTTTGCTTTTGCCTCTTCACCCATCGAAGCCCATACATCAGTGTAAATCGCATCTGCCCCTTCAAGACCTTCCCCTGGAACACTGGTAAGTTCGAAAATTCCTCCATTTTCAGCTGCCATTTTTTTGATTTCTTCTATAAATTCCTGGGAAGGCCACAATTCTTTTGGAGAATTAATTACATAATGCATGCCCATCTTAACACAGCCTACTGCCAAGGTATTTGCCATATTGTTTCGGCCATCTCCCACAAATGCAAGTTTTCTCCCCTTTAGACTCCCAAATTCCTCCTCAATAGTCATGAGGTCAGCTAAAACCTGTGTTGGATGATATTCATCAGTTAAACCATTATATACAGGAACACCTGAATATTTTGCCAAAATTTCAACTGTCTCTTGTTTGAATCCTCTAAATTCTATTGCATCAAACATTCTTCCCAACACTCTAGCAGTATCTTCTATAGATTCTTTAGCACCTAATTGAATATCATCTGTTGACAAAAATACTGGATGTCCACCTTCTTCACCAAAAGCAGTTTCAAAAGCGCATCTAGTCCTAGTGGACCTTTTTTCAAAAATCAAAGCAACAGTCTTTCCTACAAATCTTTGATGAACAACCCCTGCTTTTTTTTCTGCCTTAACTTGTTTTGCAATGTCTAAAAGATATCTTATTTCTTGAGGAGTATAATCTTTTAAAGTTAATAAGCTTTTACCTTTTAAATTAAACGCCATAAATATCCTCCTTTTATCAATTTTACTATATAATTTTATATTATCTTTTTTTATTAGTCAAAAGGTTCACACATCTTCTCTTTCAAGAGGCATTGACATGCACCGTGGGCCACCTCGTCCTCTAACTAATTCAGACCCTTCAATTTCAATAACCTTTATCCCATGATTCACCAAAGTACTATTTGTTATTTCATTTCTGTTATATGCCATTACTACACCGGGTGCAATCGCTAAAGTATTAGTACTATCATTCCACTGTTCTCTTGCTCCCGTTATCTCATCACCTCCCCCACTTTCAATTAAAGTAATTTTATCTAATCCTAATGAGTTTTCTAAAACCTTTATAAAGTTTTCTTCAGACCTTACCTTAATACTGCTGTTTTCTCCTTTTGTAATTCTATAAACTTTTAACTGCTCTTTTACACCGGGGTATATCAAAAACTTATCTACATCTAACATAGTAAAAACTGTATCAAGATGCATAAAAGTCCGTTTTTTAGGTATTTCTATAGCAATTATTTCTTTTACCTCTTCTTTCTCCAATAAAGCTAAAGAAATCTCTTCAATCGCTTGAGGAGATGTTCTTTCGCTTATTCCTATTGCAATCACCTTTTCATTGAGAACTAACACATCTCCTCCCTCAATAGGATATTCAGACCGATAATCGTACAATAAAGGGTGATTATAGGCATTTAAAGTTTTAGAATACTTAAAAATGTATTTCATAATCATGGCTTCTCTTTTTCTAGCAATTGTCTTCATGCTACTAATTATTGCGCCATTGCCAATGACCGCTGCAGGATCTCTCATAAAATAAAAATTGGGAAGAGGATTTATAAAAAATGGCGAATCCCTAAAAACATAATCCACCAGAGATTGGGGCTCCACATCAGGCACTTCTTTTTTTAAAAGTCCTACAATAGCATAATTAACTATTTCTCGCGGGGTTTTTTCCTTTAAGAAATTTGTAATTGTTTTCTTGATTTGAAAAGAAGTATTCATGTAAGATACTAAGTCATATATAAAAAACTCTCTTATACCCTCGTCTTGTAAAACTTCCTCCAGCAAATCTTCTACATAATGCACTTTTACCCCATTTTCCTTCAGAGTCTGCGAAAATTTATCGTGTTCTTCTTGAATTCTTCGAAGCCATGGAATATCATCAAAAAGAAGTTCACTCAAAAACTCGGGTGTTAGCCTCTCCAATTCTTTACCAGGTCTGTGAAGGAGGACAGATTGTAATTTTCCAACTTCAGAAGTTACTCGTATAGAATTTACTTTTTCCCCCATTTTGTAACCTCCTCTATACCTTTTACTGCCCTTGATATTTCTTGACTTTATACACCTATAGTATAAACTAATAAAATGACTTTTGCAATTTAATGAAGGAAAGTGGATGTAAACGTTTTGTATAAAAATAATCAAAAACCTAGTCCTTTTTTACAGCTTTAAATAATTATTCAATATGCTTTTATAAAAACCGTAAAAATCTAGTGAATAAAATCAAAAAATGAATAAAAATAAGAATAATTTCCCATAATTGCATAAAAAATTTTTTAACTTAATAAAAATAAGGCTATTTATTTAGAAGATTCTAAATAAATAGCCTCTTGACAACTTATGCTTTATGTACTAATTTGCCATTGATAAACACATATTTTGTCTTTGTTTTTACCTCTAATGGTTCTCCATCAAATACTACAATATCAGCGTCCTTCCCTTTTTCGAGGCTTCCCACTCTGTCATCAATTCCTAAAATTTTTGCGGGATTTATTGTGATAGCCTTTAGAGCTTCCATCTCCTCCATTCCATCTTTCACAGCTAGTGAAGCACACAAAGGCAGATAATTTATAGGTATTACAGGATGGTCTGTCATTATGGCAACTGTAAGACCTGCTTTTGAAAGAATTCCTGCCGTTTTAAAGCTTAAATTTACAAGTTCAATCTTTGACCTTTCAGAAAGTGAAGGTCCAACAATAACTTTGGCATTTTCCTTAACTAATTCATCGACAATCAAATGTCCATCAGTGCAATGATCGAGAGTTATATCAATATTAAACTCTTTTGCAATTCTCAAAGCTGTAAAAATATCGTCTGCTCTGTGAGCGTGTGCTTTTAATGGGATCTCTCTTTTTAACACTTTTACCAATGCTTCAAGGCCTAAATCCCTCTCTGGCTTTTTATCTTCCTCTTCCTTTTCCTTTTCCATTTTCTCCATATACTCTTGAGCTCTCACAAGTGCTTGCCTTAACAAAGCAGCTACCGCCATTCTCGTAGTTGGCATCTTGTGCTGCTCGTTGTAAACAGTCTTGGGATTTTCACCAAAAGCCACTTTTATGGCTACAGGTTCTTTTACTATCATGTCGTCTATTCTTTTGCCGTACGTCTTTATTGCGGCAAATTGCCCTCCTATGACATTGGCACTGCCAGGACCTGTTGCCACAGCTGTAACCCCTGCTTGATACGCCTCCTCAAAATATTTATCCATTGGATTTATTCCGTCAATTGCTCTTAATTGAGGAGTTACAGGGTCTGTAGCTTCATTTCCATCTGCTCCCTCAAAACCCATGGCATTTTCCCACATGCCCAAATGGCAATGAGCGTCAATTAATCCAGGCATGACAGTCAAGCCTTGTACATCAATCACTTCTGCATCTAAAGGAGCAATT
Source organism: Clostridia bacterium (assembly GCA_012840485.1). Lineage (GTDB taxonomy): Bacteria > Bacillota > Thermoanaerobacteria > Thermoanaerobacterales > Thermoanaerobacteraceae > Thermoanaerobacter. The sequence goes on from DULG01000042.1 coordinate 16,566, forward strand.
AAATTCTCTCCCACATCGACAATTTTCCCACTGTCAATGAGCACATCTCCTTTTTCATAAATTTTACCAGTCATTGTCAAGACTTTTCCACCTTTTAATAGGTACATATAATTCCCCCCTAAATTCATAATACATTAACAATTATAGCACAACAAAATATTTTTATGAAATCCTTATCTTTATTGCATAGTGCCAAAACTTTGTAGGTTGCTACGTTATTTTTTATTTTTGCAATTTCTTTAATTTTTCCATTATAATATCCTTTTTATAAACTCCTATCAAAAACAATGCCACTGTAATAACTGTAACTAAAGCTGCCATAAAATAATTTTTATTACCTAAATTTGAACCTACATAGGCTGAAAAAAATATTCCTGGAAGTCTTGCAAAAAGAGTAATTATAAAGAAATTGTAAAATTTAACTGGCGTAATCCCAGCAATATAAGAAAGGGCATCCTTCGGCATTCCGGGTATAAAAAATAACAAAAAAAGAACCGTCTCTCCTTTTGGGTTGTTTATAATATAATCAAACTTTTTCAACTTTTCCTCTGAAACAATACTTCTCACAAAATTATAGCCTAAAACCCTGGCAATCAGAAAACAAATTAGAGAACCTATTGTAATGCCTATTACAGAGTACAAAGTGCCTAAAAAAGCCCCGTAGAGGTATCCTCCTGCAACCTGTACCACTTCTCCTGGTATAGCAAATATAACAACTTGAAGAATTTGAATCCCTATAAATATGATAATCCCCAGTTTTCCAAAACTGTGCATACAACTTTTAAACCTATCAGGATTACTAATTAACACCGTCAAGTCCTTCCCAAAAGTTGCCATAATTGATATCAAGCCAATAACAAAAAAAAATATTAAAATTAAATTTACTATATTAGTTTTGTTAATTTTCATCTACCTACACCTCAATAAATTTATAGCTATCTCTTATATTATATATTGAGGCAAGTAGAGTATCAAGTTTTAATATTCTATACCCCCCTGAGCAGAAATACCTCTTTGATAATGATGTCTTACTTCTTTTACCAAGCTTATCATATCTGCCTTTTCTAAAATCTTGTCATGGGCATATCGTCCCGTCAAAACTAAAGTTACCCATTCAGGTCTTAATTCAATTAGCTTTAAAACCTCTTCTTCTTTAATTAAACCATAGTCTACTGCCACATTTATTTCATCCAATATAACCAAATCATACTCTCCTTGTGAAATAATTTTGCGGGCAAGTTCCATTCCTTCTTTAGCAAGTTCTAAATCTTCAGGATGAGGTTCATTCTTTTTGACAAAGGCATTTCTTCCTTTTTGCACTATTTGAAAATTAGGAAGATATTTTGCTGCTTTTATCTCACCATAATCAGGGCTGCCTTTCATAAACTGAATCATATACACCTTTTCTCCATGTCCAATAGCTCGTAAGGCAAGTCCTAAAGCAGCTGTCGTTTTACCCTTTCCATCTCCAGTATAATTTAAAACTAAACCTTTTTTATTTTTCATAGGTTTACACCGCCTTTTCTTTTACTAGCCAAGTAATTATAAAGCTGTGAAACAGCTACACCAGCATAATTTAAATACTTTCTACCCCTTCCTCTAATAAAAGGTAACAATTTTGAAGAAAAGTTCCTTCCATATTCTCTGCCTACTCCCAACATCAGACCAGTACCTATGCCATAAATAATAATTCTTCTGAGAGGTCTTCTGATGACACTCCTATAGCCTGGCCCAAAAGCACCAAACACAAAACCAGCTTTGCCTTTATTTCCTCCAATCAGTCTTCCCCTTGACATTTTCCTACCTCCTCCTTTAAAAAGATTACGGTCTTATGTTCATAATTTATTATAGGAATTATATTCCCTGCTGTCAATTAAAATAAAGCCGGCAATTAGCCAGCTTTATTTTAATTATTTATTTTAATCATCTTCCTCATTGTCATCCTCTTGGTTTTTATTATCACTATTTTCTTGAAAGTTTTTCTTTTGTTCTTTCTTCTCTATCTTGTTTTGATTTTTCTCCTCTTTTTTAATTTCCTCCTGTATCTTTTCTTCTACTTTATCATGCTTTACTCCTAAAATCTCTGCAAAAAACTTTACAGGTACAAAAGTTGCATTCTCATTCATTTTTTTATCTATAGCAACTTCTACACCATTTACTAGTGCTTTAGATTCTCCCAAAGTATATTGTATTGTTTTATCTCCTTTTATAATAGTAATAGTTTTAGTAGTAGGATCCCAACTGACTTTCGCATCTAATCCTTTTGCAATAGCCTTTATAGGGATCAAAGTATTTCCATCCTTTATAACGGGTGGCAGATCAGAGTTTTCCTCCGTATCTTCTTCATCAATTTCTTCTATCTCTTCTTCATCTTCCTGTGATTTTTCCTTTAACTCTTCCTCAGATTGTACTTGTTCCTGTGGTTTAAGCACAGTCTGAGTTTGAGTTTCTACCTTATTTTCTGTCGTCCCTTTTGCTGCAAGCTGTGTCTCCGTCTTGACCGCTACCTCATGTTTCCATTTTACTCCTGACTTTGCATAGCCTGTTAAAATTGAAGAAAGAGCAAAAGCGACAATCACAGCAAAAACTAATATTTTTTTCATCCTACCTTCCTCCTCTGTTAACTTGCTTTATTTTCACTATATTATTCGGAGGAAGAAATGCATTTTTAGAGGGTATTCAATCAAAAATTTTTATTTCATTGAAAGAGAAATTCTATTTCTCTCAAGGTCAACAGCTAAAACTCTAACTTTTACAATGTCTCCTACTGAAACTACATCAAGTGGATGTTTTATATAGCTTTTAGACATCTCAGAAATATGAACAAGACCATCTGTGTGAACCCCTATATCCACAAAACAACCAAAGTCTGTGACATTTCTGACTGTCCCTAAAAGTTCCATCCCTGGTTTTAGTTCATTTATAGTCATAACATCAGACCTTAAAATTGGCTTAGGCAAATCCTCTCTTGGGTCTCTTCCAGGCTTTCTAAGCTCTGAAACTATATCATAAAGAGTAGGAAACCCTATGTCATACTCCTCTGAAATTTTCTCTAAACCGTATTCTTCCAAGGAATCAGCAAAATCTTTTAACATTTTTCTATCTAATTTTTCTTTTTCGTATCCAAACTTATCTAAAAGTTTTTCCAAAGTTTCATATCGTTCTGGGTGCACAGCTGTTGAGTCAAAAATATTCTCTCCATCTAAAATTCTCAAAAACCCAGCGCACTGTGTAAAAGTAGCTTCTCCTAATCTCTTTACTTTTTTCAGTTGTCCTCTGCTTGTAAATTTTCCTATTTGGTTCCTATATTCAACAATATTTTTAGCAATAGAAGCATTTATGCCTGAAACGTATTTTAATAAAGAAACTGATGCAGTGTTTAAATCGACCCCTACGTTGTTTACACAATCCTCCACAACTCCATTTAAAGCATCGCCTAATTTTTTCTGGTCTACATCGTGCTGATACTGTCCTACCCCGATGGACTTTGGATCAATCTTTACAAGTTCTGCTAAAGGGTCTTGAAGCCTTCGCGCCAGGGAAATAGCTCCTCTCAAACTTACGTTTATATCTGGAAATTCCTCTGTACCTATTGGAGAAGCAGAATAGACTGATGCACCTGCTTCATTCACTATCACATATTTTACATCGTGAGGAAGTTCTTTTATGAGGTTTGCTATAAATATTTCACTTTCCCTTGAAGCAGTTCCATTTCCCAAAGCAATTAAAGTGACTTTGTATTTTTCTATCAACTCTTTTAAAACTTTTTTGGAATTTTCAAAGTCGTTTTGAGGAGGGGTAGGATATACTGTTGCAGTATCCAAAAGTTTTCCCGTTTCATCTACAACAGCAATTTTGCATCCCGTCCTATAAGCCGGGTCAAATCCCATGACAACATGGCCTTTTATTGGAGGCTGAAGCAGTAAACTTTTTAAATTTTCTTTAAAAACTATTATCGCCTTTTCTTCTGCTTTTTCCGTAAGAGAATTTCTTATTTCCCTCTCAATTGACGGTGCAATAAGCCTTTTATAGGAATCTTCTATTGCTTTTATGTAATACTCTGCAAATATTGAAGCTTTATTTACCTTCCACTCTATGAGCTTATTTATTATTCTTTCGTTGTCTATATCAATCTTCACAGATATGTATTTTTCTCTCTCAGCCCTATTTATTGCAAGAATCCTGTGGGAAGGTATTGTCTTTACAGTCTCTTTATAGTCATAGTACATCTCATAAGGAGACCTTTCTTGTTTTAATGCTTGAGTCACTATAATTCCATTATTCCATGTAAAATTCCTTATGTACTTCCTTATATCAGCATCATCAGAGATATCTTCTGCAATTATATCCATTGCCCCGTGGTAAGCTTCTTCAATTGAAGGAACATTTTCATTAAGATATGGCTTTGCATATTCCTCTACATTTCCTTCTGTTATCTCATTTGATGATATAAGTTTTGCAAGTGGTTCTAACCCATTTTCTTTAGCAATAGTAGCCCTTGTCCTCCTTTTAGGTCTAAAGGGCCTGTATATGTCCTCTACTTCTTGCAAAGTTGTAGCATTTTCAATTTTTTCTTTTATCTCTTGTGTCAATTTACCCTGCTCATCAATTAATCTTATAGTGTCTTGCTTTTTTTCTTCTAAGTTTCTAAGATATATAAGGCGATCATAAAAACTTCTCAAAACCTCATCTGACAAACTACCTGTTGCTTCTTTTCTATACCTTGCAATAAAAGGAATTGTATTTCCCTCATCAATGAGCTTTATAGTATTTTCCACTTGGAAATCTTTAAGGTTAAATTCTCTTTTTAAAGTTTCTTTTACTTTATCCATAAATTTACTCCTTCCTTGCACAAACTTAAAGGGATACCTTTTTAAGATATCCCTTGTGATTTTTGTTTAAGATAAGCATTTATGAAACCGTCTATTTCTCCATCCATTACAGCATTTACATTTCCCTCTTCATAGTTTGTTCTATGATCTTTAACAAGGGTATAGGGCTGGAAGACATAGGACCTTATTTGGTTACCCCATGCCGCCTCTCTATGCTCTCCTTTTAGATCCTCTATTTTTTCTTTCTTTTCCTTCATCATCAGGTCTAAAAGTTTAGCCTTGAGCATTTTCATGGCAGTTTCTCTATTTTGAATCTGAGACCTCTCACTTTGGCAAGCAACAACTATGCCCGTTGGAAGGTGAGTAATCCTCACAGCGGACTCCGTCTTGTTTACATGCTGCCCACCTGCTCCTGAAGACTTATAAGTGTCAATTTTTAAATCTTCCGGTCTTATTTCAATCTCAATATCATCCTCTAATTCAGGCAATACCTCCACTAAAGCAAAAGAAGTGTGCCTTCTGCCTGCTGCATCAAAAGGAGATATCCTAACAAGGCGGTGAACACCAGCCTCTGATTTAAGATAGCCATAGGCAAAAGGCCCTTTTATCATAAGAGTTACACTTTTGATACCTGCTTCTTCTCCCTGCAAATAGTCAAGGGTCTCTACTTCAAAACCTCTGTCATTTGCCCACCTTGTATACATTCGAAGTAACATCTCTGCCCAATCCTGAGCCTCTGTCCCCCCTGATCCTGCATGAATAGAAAGTATGGCGTTGTTTTTATCATAGGGGCCATTAAGAAGGGTTTTTATTTTTAGCTCCTCCAACTTTTTCTTTAGCTCTTTGTATTCCTTATCTACTTCATCAGTTATTGATTCGTCTCCTTCTTCCAATCCCAATTCAATAAGCGTAATAAGGTCTTCCCACTTCGAAACTAAAGAATTGTACTCTTCTAAAAGTTCTTTTAAAGCCTTTTGTCTTTTAGCTAATTCTTGAGATTTTTTTAAGTCATTCCAAAAAGAAGGGTCAGACATTTTTTTGTCTATTCCCTCTATTTCTCTTTTGATTCCTTCTATGTCAAAGAGAAACCCCCATTTCTTTTATTTCTTCCATCATGTTTAAAACTTCTGCTTTGTAGTCCTGTAACAATTTCCATCTCTCCTTTTAATATTTTATATTAGCACCACAACATTTTTTGTATTTTTTGCCACTGCCACAAGGACAGGGGTCATTTCTGCCAACTTTCTTTTGTTTTACAACTGGTTGCTGTTTTTTTTCTTCTGCATCTACATTAGTGGAAATAGGTTTTGCAACCTGTTCTCTTTTCATTTTATTGTCTTTATTTACTTGAATGTTATACAAAAACTTCACAGTATCCTCTTGTATGCTTTGTATCAAGTCTTCAAACATATCAAAAGCTATTTTTTTGTACTCAATAAGAGGGTCCACTTGTCCATAAGCTCTTAAGCCTATGCCTTGACGCAATTGGTCCATTTCGTCTATGTGGTCCATCCACTTAGTATCTACAACTCTTAAAAGAACTATTCTTTCGATTTCCCTCATTTGTTCTGGACCAATTTCTGCCTCTTTTTTCTCATACTGTCTTACTGCCTCTTCATATATTATGTCAGTTAAAACCTCTTTGTCAAGCCTATCTATATCAACATCAATAGCCACGCTGTCTTTTTCAAGGAACATGTCGTAAAGATGATCTAACAAGCCTTTTGTATCCCATTCTTCAGGATATTTGCTTCCTGCGGTGTAAACTTCTACATTTCTCTCTATTATGCTCTTTACCATCTCAAGAATAGACTCTTTTAAATTTTCACCTTCAAGGACTTTTCTCCTCTGGGCATATATTATCTCTCTTTGTTTGTTCATCACATCGTCATACTGCAAAACATGTTTCCTAGTATCAAAGTTTATGCCCTCTACTTTCTTCTGCGCCTGTTCTATCTGCTTTGTCAAAATTTTATGCTCTATAGGCTGGTCATCCTCTATCCCTAAGCTATCCATCATATTTTTTACTCTCTCTGAACCAAAAAGCCTCATAAGGTCATCTTCTAAAGAAATATAAAACCTTGATTCACCGGGGTCTCCTTGACGTCCAGCACGACCTCTTAACTGGTTGTCTATTCTTCTAGCTTCGTGCCTTTCAGTACCTATGATGTAAAGGCCACCTAACTTCACAACCTCATCATGCTCTTTTTCAGTTTCCCTTTTAGCTTCTTCTAAAAGTTTAAAATATCTTTCTCGGGCTTCTTTAACTTCTTCACTTGAAACAGGGCCATATCCCGCAGCTTCATTGATAATTTCTTTTGAGTAACCTTCATCAAGCATTTTTTTCTTTGCAATAAATTCAGGATTACCACCTAGTAAAATATCTGTACCACGTCCTGCCATATTTGTTGCAATTGTAACTGTTCCCTTTCTTCCCGCCTGAGCTATTATCTCTGCTTCTTTTTCGTGATACTTAGCATTTAACACCTGATGGGGTATTCCTCTTCTTTTTAACATTGAACTTAATCTCTCAGATTTTTCAATAGATATAGTACCAACTAAAACAGGCTGACCTTTTTTGTGATGCTCTACAATATCTTCAACAACAGCCCTAAATTTGGCTTCTTCTGTTTTGTATATTACATCAGGATGGTCTATTCTTATCATAGGCTTATTTGTTGGTATAACTACAACATCCAAGCCGTAAATAGCTCTAAACTCTTGCTCTTCTGTTTGAGCAGTACCTGTCATACCAGCTAATTTTTTGTACATTCTAAAATAATTCTGGAATGTTATCGTAGCTAATGTTTTGGTTTCCCTTTCAACCTTTACTCCTTCTTTTGCCTCTATTGCCTGATGGAGACCTTCACTATATCTTCTGCCAAACATCAATCTTCCGGTAAATTCATCTACTATGATAACTTGGCCATCTTTTACCACATAGTCTATATCCCTTTTCATTATGGCATGGGCTTTTAATGCCTGATTTATATGGTGAGAGATTTCAATATTTTCTATATCAGCAAGGTTTTTAATTCCAAAAAATTTTTCCGCCTTGACTACACCTTTTTCAGTCAAACTTACAGCCTTTGCTTTTTCATCAACTACATAGTCTTCATCTTTCCTCAAAGTCCTGACAAATCTATCAGCTAATTTATACATGTCAGTGGACTTTTCCCCTGCACCAGATATGATGAGAGGAGTTCTTGCCTCATCTATCAATATGCTATCTACCTCGTCCACTATCGCGTAATTAAGGCCCCTTTGTACCATGTCTTCTTTGTATATGACCATATTGTCCCTTAAATAGTCAAATCCAAATTCGTTATTGGTTCCATAAGTTATATCAGCAGCATAGGCTTTCTTTCTCTCTTCAGGTCCCATGTCATGAAGTATTACACCTACGCTTAAGCCTAAAAACTCATAAATCTTGCCCATCCAGTCGCGGTCTCTTTTTGCCAAGTAGTCGTTGACAGTGACAATGTGAACTCCTTTTCCCTCTAAAGCATTAAGATATGCAGGTAATGTTGCGACAAGGGTTTTACCTTCACCAGTTTTCATTTCAGCTATACGCCCCTGGTGAAGTACAATGCCGCCTATCACCTGCACCTTAAAGTGTTTCATCTTTAGAGTTCTCCAAGCAGCCTCTCTCACAACGGCAAAAGCTTCCGGAAGTATATCATCAAGTGTTTCTCCATCTTTTAATCTATTTTTAAACTCATCTGTCTTTGCCCTAAGCTCTGCATCTGTAAGTTTTGCCATCTTGTCTTCATAAGACAAAACTTTATCTGCAATAGGCTCTAACCTTCTTACCTCTCTTTCACTGTAACTGCCAAAAATTTTTTCAACCAAGCCCAACATATTTATCACCTTCTAAGGTATCGTTAATCAACTATATATTATATCACTATACAAACTTTATGACAATAAAAAGCAGCTTTTTTAAATAATATTTTACACTTTCTTCACATAATCTTCATAAAAAAAGAACACCTAAGTCGTGTCTATTGCTCGTTTTGGGCAATTTTCAAAATCGCTTTCTTCCTTATACCACAGTTAACTTCTTTTTTTATATTTAAGATAAATCTTTCAAATTAGCCCACTTTTTAAGACTGCTCATGGGAAGTTGCTTTTCCAAAACTTTGCAAAAACATACTAAGATATTTCCGCAATGCACCTTGAGCATAAAAGCAGAGACTTTAGAAAGATTTTCTTTACACTTTGAAAAACACTAAAAAGAAAATCCCTAATTTTTTATGTTCACAGCTTTTAATTTAAAAATGGGATTTAAAGCATAAAATAAAACCAGTGCAATTGCAGAATCTATTGTGTGATGAATCATTGTCCCTACTCCTACAACCACAAAAGCCTTGTAAAAATCAAATCCAAAAGGTATCACCACAATTGCTTCTAAAACAGCATGTATTGGAAGTGTAACGGCTAACGCCACGGGAAAAGAATATCCTCTTTGTATCATTTTAGCTCCAACATAACCAAAGACGGCATGAACTGCTGCTCTTGCTGCAATAACCGGTCCTAGCTTAATTAAAAATCCTATCGCAGATACAATACCTACAAATGCTGCTGTCATAGGACTTATAAGCATTGCCAGCATTACAGGCACATGGGATGCCAGTGTGGCTGAGAAAGGCGGAATGACTATTCCTAATACTCCTCCAAAAGCCAATGGTATAACAAGTGCCAATGCTGCTAAAAGTCCTCCAATAGTAATTTCTCTTGTCTTCACATTAAAACCCCCATTCTTTAATTTTCACAATTATAGTATACACAGATGTATATACACATGTCAATAATAAAACAACCACTTTCCTAAAATTTTTAAAGTGGCTACAATCTTATACATCATTCCTCAATCAAAAAACCTTTTTCTTTTAAAGCCTCTTGTATTCTCTTGAGTGCCTCTTCATTTTCTGCCTCCACAGTGTGGAGATGAACTCCATCTGTCAAAGATGACAAAAGAGTGGCTTTCCCTTCTTTTATACATTCCATAAACTTGCTTATATCATACCTTGAAGAGAGCATTAAAAGTCCTTTTATCTCACCATAATAGGGATGCTCCACAATCACATCTAACACTTTTCCTCCATTGTCAACTATTAAATTTAACTCTTCCTCTGTCCTGTCATATCCATGTTTAACAGCAAAAACTCTCTTTACTCTATTTTCCTGTATCCTATCCACCATATATCCTTGAGGAGTAGATAATATTTTAATCCCTTTAGCCCTTAAAATAGCTATATCTTGTACAATGATTTGCCTTGTGACATTAAATTTTTTAGCAAGCTCAGAACCAGATATTGGTTCTTTTGCTTCTTTTAAAATTTCAAGTATTTTTTTCCTTCTCTCTTGCGCTGTCATTTTTCTTCACCTTTTTAATCATGGCATTTGTGACAAGTAAAAAGGTACCTGTTGCCATTATCAAATCCCCTATGCTAAAAGCTTTTGGCATTGGATATGGCTTTGGCAATACCAAAACATCTGCTAAAAATTTAAGCCTTGTAGAAGTCGTCAAAACTTGATGAGTTGCAATTTTATTTGCCTCAAGATTTGGAATGAGATTCTGAAGTCCTGCTATCTTCAAAGCCTCAACCGAAACAGGCATTCTCCCGCCATTGGCAAATATCACAATAAAATTCAAAAGCACTCCCATGCTTATTATCCTAAAATACTTGTTATCTCTATTGTACCATAATCCCATAAAAAGCAAAAGATATACAAAGAAGTGGATATAAGCGCGATATTCTATAATGATTGGAAATTTATTGGCAAGATTTAACATCCCCATTTCCACAACAAAAGCAGCTATAAAGAGGCTGGGCTTTTTTATCACAATGTCAGCAATCCCACTTATTTTTCCCTTCCTCAAAGTCCCATAAACTAAAGAAGCCCCTAAGGAATCAAAAATCATGTTTAAACTCCTCCCTGCTCTTTTCAAAAGCTTTTTTGAAGGCATTTATTATTTTAGGACTAAACTGTGTCCCTTCGTGTTCCAAAATTATCTTGTAAGCTTCCTCTTGTGAAAAAGCCTTTCGATAGGGTCTATCTGAAACCAAGGCATCAAAAACATCTGCCAAAGAAAGTATCTGTGCCTCCAGTGGTATTTCATCTCCTTTTAATCCTTCTGGATACCCACTTCCATCGTACCACTCATGATGATATCTTACCCATACAGAGACATCTTTTAAAGAGGGTACTTCTTTTAAAATTTCATATCCCTTTTGAGGATGTTCTTGTATTAAGCTTAATTCTTCATCAGTTAACTTCCCTGGCTTATTTAAAACCTCTTCCTTTACTCCAATTTTCCCTATGTCGTGTAAAAGTGCTGCAATCCTCACCATTTCAGTGTGAGACTCACTAAAACCAAATTCTCTACAAAGTAAAGCCGCAATTTTTTCAACGTTTTTTGAATGACCCGCTGTATATTTATCCTTTGCATCAAGAGCTTTTACAAGCACATTTATTGTGTCGTAATAAGACTGCTTTGAGTCCATGTATAGCTTAAACATGTATCGTATCATAAAAAGGGGTATGAAGAGCAAAATGATACTTATATACCCTATTCTTACAAAAGCTTCTGACATGACTATGCCTAAAAAAGCAAGAAAGAGAAAGTTGGGAACCATCCATTTAATTTCTTTTGAGAAAACATATGCAATTGATTTATTTGTTAAAAGAGACAACAATACTGCTACAATAGAAGTATTTAATATATAATATACCATTGCTCCTAATATCGCTGAAAAAAGATATTTAGGATATACATAAGTCCCAGGAAAACCTCCAGTATATTTGTATATTAAACCACCAATACCTACACTTAAAGCTAATTCTGCCATATTGAATAATGTTTTATAGTATGGAAAATTGAATAAATGTTTTATTCTTCCATCAGGGTCCTTCACAATTTGAAAAGCAATGCCAATTGCAGCAATTAAAGCGCCCTCATATGGGCCAAAAACAAGTACAGCCATCAAATCAACAGCGAATGCAACAGATACACTGATTTCTTTTGCTATATGTATTGGCATTGATTCAGCTAAAATTGCAAAAAAACCAAATAAAATTATATCTACAATTCTATTTCTAGGAACGTTTAACATAGAATATATAATAAAAAATAGACCCAATGTTATTATTATAGAAATATATATTTTTACTCTTTTGTTAAGCATAATAAACCTCCTATTTTCAATCTAAAAAACACCTCAAACCGCTTATGTCCATTTTAAATTTGCACCTCCTGCTAATGCGAGTGCCATTAAAGCCAACAATATTTTTATAAGTGTCGCTTTATTCATCCTGAAACCCTCCTTTGCTGTGATAACTCTTCTGCCCTTAGGCTTCAGGTAACGCTACGCTAAGCAACTTTTAAGCGGTTTGGGTGTTAAAATAACTAAAATAACTAACGGGACGTAATTGACATTACACGCCTGTTAACGGCATCCAATGTGGCTTTTACCACAGCTTCCCCTTCATCTTTTTTTATAAGACAAGACCCGGTAAGGAGTTCTTCTTGGTTATTTGTCACATGAGTAACCCCTACAACTATTATCCTGCTTTTCGCTATATTAAATATATCGACATCTTCCAATAAAAATAAATGGTTTTTGGGAATCAACTTAGAAATAGAATCTAAAGTTGCATTGGCAATTATTTTGTACTTGTTCATGGCAGTATTAGGCCCCTCTGCATATCCTTCAAAGACTTCATCTCCCCTTGTGAGGATAACTCTTGCTTCACTGGTAAGCCCATTATTCACAAAGGAATAGCTGGAAAATATAAGTCTGTGTTCTCCTTGCGGTTTTGCACCAGTATCAATTTGGGCAACGCTTACAACCTTGTGATTTATATCGATTCCAAACTGTGCCATTATGACAGACTGCACATCTCTCGCAATCTGCTTGGCATTTCTGGTGCTGTCAGCTAAAATATGAATTTCTGTTATCTGGTTATTTTCCACAACAACCCTGCTAGACAGTACCCCTTGGATCTTATTGATATAGCTCTCCATCGAGCTTATCGCATCTTTTGTTATTTCACCCATTATCTTCACACCCTATTAAAATTTGTCCACATTTTAAATATATTCTATACAAAATTTAAAATTCCTTCTTTTTAGACAAAAAAGTTGGGGATAGAGCCACCCCCAACTTAAGACAACCATTATGTAAATTTATTCTATAGGCTCTATTAAGCCATATTTCCCATCTTTTCTCTTATATACGACATTTATAGTATCAGTGTTAGCATTTGTAAATACAAAGAAGCTATGCCCTAAAAGGTTCATTTGAAGAATCGCTTCTTCAGGTGACATAGGTTTTATGGGAAATTTCTTTGTCTTAACTATTTCAAAAAAACTCTCTTCCTCTTCTCCCTTAACCTCTTGATATACAGGCGGAATTTCAAATCTTATTGATTGATTGACACCAAATCTACTTTTTAATTTTGTTTTATACTTCAAAATTTGCCTTTCTATTTTATCTACAACTTTGTCAATTGAGACATACATGTCATCACTGATTTCTTCAGCTCTAAATATAATACCCTTAAAAGGTATTGTAATTTCCGCAATGTGGTTGTTCTTTTGCACACTTAAAACAGTTCTCACTTCTGTGTCTTCTGGAAAGTATTTGCTCAACTTGCTTACATTCTTGATAACTGCATCTCTCAATCCGTCTGTTATTGCCATGCCATTTTTACCGCTTACAGTTATATTCATCGTCTCAAACCCCTCTCATTTATCCTATACTTAATATAATTCTACATAAAAAATAACATTCCTGCAATATTAAAAGCAGAAAACATTTAAAAGAGGAAATTTTTGATTTGTGCAATAAAAATCTGTGGATAATGTGGATAAGTTTGTGAATAACTTTTAAATTCACTTTTAACAATGTGGAAAATGACTGAGTATAATTTTGAAATGTAAAAAAGACACCAAAATGGTGTCTTCTGTATAATCCTCTTTACTTTTCTTGCGAAAAAGTAAGGGGATTATCTGCTCATGCCAAAAGCTTTTTTGTCTCTTCTAGCATTGTACTGATGGTTTCTTCTTTTTTTTGCTTCTCTACAAGCCTTACATCTTACAGGAGCATTCTGAAAACCCTTCTCTGCATAGAATTGCTGTTCTCCTGCCGTCCACACAAACTCTTTCCCGCAATCTTTACATACTAACACTTTGTCTTGATACATAACTAATAATCCCCTCACTTTGATTTTTTGGTTCAATATAATCTTTCGATTATATTTTATAGGTGTATTATACCACCTTAGACTTTAAATATCAATAAAATTTTACAATTTTTGTTATTATTCTGTGATATTGTCATATTAAAAGTATTCTGCGATAATGTCAGTATGAGAAGGGAAGAAATTAATATGACAAAGAGGGAATTACAAAAATTAATCATCATTCAACAAACAATTGAA